>NZ_JAQIRJ010000011.1:0-205180 GCF_032601995.1 Klebsiella sp. 141153
GGCGTATATTACGCTTTCCTCTTTCAGAGTCAACCCTGAATTTCAGAATTTTTCTCTTCAACCGAACCGGCTGTTTGTGTGAAGTGATTCACATCCGCCGTGTCGATGGAGGCGCATTATAGGGAGCCCGCCGGGAATGACAAGCGGAAAAATACATTTTTATTTCAACCGCTCATCTTTTATACGTAACGCTTATTTTTGCTGCTTTTTGATAGCCGCAGGCAGGTCCGCCAGGCTATTTAGCACCCAATCCGCGGCGCTTTCCGCTTCTGCGGTAACCGGCTTACCGGTACGCACCAGCACTTTCGTTCCGACATTCGCCGCCGTAGCCGCCTGCATGTCTTCGAGTTTATCACCCACCATATAAGAAGCAGCCATATCAATATGCAGGAAATCGCGTGCGGAAATGAGCATCCCCGGATGCGGCTTGCGGCAATCGCAGGTCTGGCGGAACTCTTCAACGCTCCCCTGCGGATGATGCGGACAATAATAGATACCGTCGAGATCCACGCCGCGGTCTGCCAGCGACCAGTCCATCCATTCGGTGAGGGTCTCAAATTGCGCTTCCGTGAATTTACCGCGCGCGATGCCTGACTGGTTGGTCACCAGCACTAACGCAAATCCCATTGCCTTTAGTTCACGCATGGCATCAATGACGCCGTCGATAAACTCAAAGTTGTCGATTTCGTGGACGTAACCATGATCGATATTAATCGTGCCGTCACGGTCGAGAAAAATTGCGGGTACAGACTTTGCCACCGGTTTGCTCCTGATAAAGGCTAATGCCGTTAGTATCGCATGTTTCGCCATGCAAGAAAGTGCTCATTATAAAGAGTCAGATTGATTTAGACGTCTGGATGCCTTAACATCCATTTCATTGACAGGCATCGCCTGCACACGGCAGAAGAAAATGCCACGGCAAACGGCTAAACGATAATAAATAACTGATGATTAAACTTTCGAATATTACCAAAGTGTTCCAGCAGGGGAACCGCACCATACAGGCGCTGAACAATGTCAGCCTGCATGTCCCTGCCGGGCAAATTTACGGCGTGATCGGCGCTTCCGGCGCAGGTAAAAGTACGCTGATTCGCTGCGTTAACCTGCTGGAACGCCCAACCGAAGGCAGCGTGCAGGTTGATAACCAGGAACTCACCGCGCTGACTGAAAAAGAACTGACTCGCGCACGCCGTCAGATTGGCATGATCTTCCAGCACTTTAACTTGCTTGCTTCACGTACCGTTTTCGGCAACGTGGCGCTGCCGCTTGAGCTGGACAACACGCCGCCGGCGGAAATCAAACGCCGCGTTAATGAACTGCTGGACCTGGTTGGTCTTGGCGATAAGCACGACAGCTATCCGGCAAACCTCTCCGGTGGCCAGAAACAGCGCGTGGCGATTGCCCGCGCGCTGGCCAGTAACCCAAAAGTGCTGCTGTGCGATGAAGCCACCAGCGCGCTCGACCCGGCAACGACCCGTTCGATCCTCGAACTGTTAAAAGACATCAACCGTCGTCTGGGGCTGACCATTCTGTTGATCACCCATGAAATGGACGTGGTTAAACGTATCTGCGACTGCGTGGCGGTCATTAGTAATGGTCAACTGATCGAACAGGACACCGTGAGCGAAGTCTTCTCGCATCCTAAGACGCCGCTGGCCCAGCAGTTCATTCAGTCTACCCTGCATCTGGATATTCCGGATGACTATCAGGCACGCCTGAAGCCCACCCCGCTGCCTGACAGCGTGCCGATGCTGCGTATGGAGTTCACCGGCCATTCCGTCGATGCGCCGCTGCTGTCGGAAACCGCCCGCCGCTTTAATGTGAATAACAACATTATTAGCGCGCAGATGGATTACGCCGGCGGAGTGAAGTTCGGCATCATGCTGACCGAAATGCACGGCACACCGGAAGATACCCAGGCGGCGATCGCCTGGCTGCAGGAACATCATGTAAAAGTAGAGGTACTGGGATATGTCTGAACCAATGATCTGGCTGCTGGTTCGCGGCGTGTGGGAAACGCTGGCTATGACGTTTGTCTCCGGCTTCTTTGGCTTTGTGCTCGGCTTGCCGGTCGGGGTACTGCTGTACGTTACCCGTCCGGGGCAGATTGCCGCCAACGCCCGACTGTATCGTACGCTATCGGCGCTGGTTAATATCTTCCGCTCGATTCCATTCATTATTCTGCTGGTGTGGATGATTCCGTTTACCCGCGTGATCGTCGGTACCTCAATCGGCCTGCAGGCAGCGATTGTGCCGTTAACGGTCGGCGCCGCGCCGTTTATCGCACGTATGGTGGAAAACGCGCTGCTCGAGATCCCGACCGGGCTTATCGAAGCCTCACGCGCGATGGGCGCAACGCCGCTGCAGATCGTGCGTAAGGTCCTGCTACCTGAAGCATTACCGGGTCTGGTGAACGCCGCTACCATCACGCTTATTACCCTCGTGGGCTATTCTGCGATGGGCGGTGCGGTGGGTGCCGGCGGTCTGGGTCAGATTGGCTATCAGTACGGCTACATCGGCTATAACGCGACGGTAATGAATACCGTGCTGGTATTGCTGGTTATTCTGGTTTATTTAATTCAATTCTCAGGCGATCGTATCGTCCGGGCTGTGACTCACAAATAACGTTATTGACACACAACACTAATTCTTACAGGAAGGAAATAACATGGCCTTTAATTTCAAAACCTTTGCGGCAGTTGGCGCATTAATCGGTTCTCTGGCTCTGGTGGGTTGCGGTCAGGATGAAAAAGATCCTAACCATATTAAAGTCGGCGTAATCGTCGGCGCGGAACAGCAGGTTGCTGAAGTCGCGCAAAAAGTGGCAAAAGAGAAGTATGGCCTCGACGTTGAGCTGGTGACCTTCAACGACTACGTGTTGCCGAACGAAGCGCTGAGCAAAGGCGACATCGACGTTAACGCCTTCCAGCACAAACCGTATCTCGATCAGCAGATTAAAGACCGCGGTTATAAACTGGTTTCCGTCGGCAACACCTTCGTCTATCCAATCGCTGGTTACTCGAAGAAAATCAAATCTCTGGACGAACTGCAGCCGGGCTCACAGATTGCCGTTCCGAACGATCCGACCAACCTCGGCCGTTCCCTGCTGCTGCTGCAGCAAGTGGGCCTGATTAAACTGAAAGAAGGCGTAGGTCTGCTGCCGACGTCTCTGGACGTGGTTGAGAACCCGAAAAACCTGAAGATTGTTGAGCTGGAAGCGCCGCAGCTGCCGCGTTCTCTGGACGACGCGCAGATCGCTCTGGCGGTCATCAACACCACTTACGCCAGCCAGATTGGCCTGACCCCGGCGAAAGACGGTATCTTCGTTGAAGACAAAAACTCGCCGTACGTAAACCTGATCGTCGCCCGCGAAGATAATAAAGACGCGGAAAATGTTAAGAAATTTGTTCAGGCTTACCAAAGCGATGAAGTTTACGAAGCCGCTAACAAAATCTTTAACGGCGGCGCAGTGAAAGGCTGGTAATCTGTTTTCAGCGTAATATCATTCAGGACGGGCTTTATGCCCGTCTTGTCATTTATGCAAGCACCTGATTCAATAGCGCCCTGTTTATAATTCATTGAGGAAATACTATGCGTGCTTTACCGGTCTGTTTGTTAGCACTCATGTTAAGCGGTTGTTCTATGCTAAGCAGATCCCCCGTTGAGCCTGTTAAAAGCACCGCAACCACGCCAGTCCAGACGGAAACGGCTAAACCAAAAGTCTCACGTCCCGCGCCGGTCAGAATCTATACCGATGCCGCCGCGCTGGTAGGCAAACCCTTCCGCGATCTGGGTGAAGTGAGCGGCGAATCATGCCAGGCTTCAAACCAGGACTCCCCGCCGAATATCCCGACCGCCCGTAAACGCATGCAAATCAACGCGGCCAAAATGAAGGCCAACGCCGTGCTGCTGCACAGCTGCGAAGTGACCAGCGGTACGCCAGGCTGCTACCGTCAGGCCGTTTGCCTGGGTTCAGCGCTTAACGTCTCGGCACAATGAGTGCATTTCAGTTCGCGCAGATAGGCGTCATCCGCTCGCCGTATAAAGAGAAGTTTGCCGTTCCTCGCCAGCCAGGCCTGGTTGAACACGGCGGCGGAGAGCTGCATCTGCTCGCGCCTTATAACCAGGCTGACGCCGTGCGTGGGCTGGAAAACTTCAGCCATCTGTGGGTCCTGTTTGTCTTTCATCAGACCATGGCTGGCGGCTGGCGTCCGACCGTGCGCCCTCCCCGCCTTGGCGGCAACGCGCGCATGGGCGTCTTTGCAACCCGCTCGACGTTTCGCCCCAACCCTATCGGCATGTCGCTGGTTGAACTAAAAGGCGTTCGCAGCCAGAAGGATCAGGTGATACTGGAACTTGGCAGCCTCGATCTCGTAGACGGTACGCCGGTGGTTGATATCAAACCTTATCTTCCCTTTGCCGAAGCCCTGCCGGACGCCAGCGCCAGCTATGCGCAGCAGGCGCCGCTGGCTGGCATGAATGTCAGCTTTACGCCGGAAATAGAAGCACAGTTACTGACGCTGGAAAAACGCTACCCGCATATCAAAGCGTTTATCCGTGAAGTACTGGCGCAGGATCCGCGTCCGGCTTATCGCAAAGAGGAAGAAGCAGGGAAAACCTACGCCGTCTGGCTGCTCGATTTCAACGTGCGCTGGCGGGTAATCCCCTACGGTTTTGAAGTCTTTTCTCTCGAACCGCGCTAATTTTATTTTCCTCTCTTTTGGCATCTTTGCCACACTGGTAAACTAAACCACTTTTTTTGTTTCAGGCTGGCTCTCCAGCCTGTTCCGATCGTCCAAATGGAACCGTAACAACATGCGTACTAGCCAATATCTGCTCTCCACTCTGAAGGAGACACCTGCCGACGCCGAAGTCATCAGCCATCAGCTGATGCTGCGCGCCGGGATGATCCGCAAGCTGGCCTCAGGGTTGTACACCTGGCTGCCGACCGGCGTGCGCGTTCTGAAAAAAGTCGAGAACATCGTGCGTGAAGAGATGAACAACGCCGGTGCTATCGAGGTGTTAATGCCGGTAGTTCAGCCTTCTGAACTGTGGCAGGAGAGCGGTCGCTGGGAGCAATATGGCCCTGAGCTGCTGCGCATTGCCGATCGTGGCGATCGCCCGTTCGTTCTCGGCCCGACTCACGAAGAGGTCATTACCGACCTGATTCGCAACGAGCTGAACTCTTATAAACAGCTGCCGCTGAACTTCTATCAGATTCAGACCAAGTTCCGCGATGAAGTCCGCCCGCGTTTCGGCGTGATGCGCTCCCGTGAGTTCCTGATGAAAGATGCTTACTCTTTCCATACCTCTCAGGAATCGCTGCAGGAAACCTACGACGCGATGTATACCGCTTACAGCAAAATCTTCAGCCGTATGGGGCTGGATTTCCGCGCGGTACAGGCTGACACCGGTTCGATCGGCGGTAGCGCTTCTCATGAGTTCCAGGTGCTGGCGCAGAGCGGCGAAGATGACGTGATCTTCTCTGATAGCTCCGACTACGCGGCGAACATTGAGTTTGCCGAAGCCGTCGCGCCGAAAGAGCCGCGCGCCGCCGCGACGCAAGAAATGACGCTGGTAGACACGCCGAACGCGAAAACCATCGCCGAGCTGGTTGAGCAGTTCAATCTGCCAATCGAAAAAACCGTGAAGACCCTGCTGGTGAAAGCGGTGGAAGATAGCAGCTACCCGCTGGTCGCCCTGCTGGTACGCGGCGATCACGAGCTCAACGAAGTGAAAGCGGAAAAACTGCCGCAGGTCGCGAGCCCGCTGACCTTCGCCAGCGAAGAAGAGATCCGCGCTATCGTTAACGCGGGACCTGGTTCTCTCGGTCCGGTTAACATGCCGATTCCGGTGGTTATCGACCGTACCGTCGCGGCAATGAGCGATTTCGCCGCCGGCGCTAACATCGATGGCAAACACTATTTCGGCATTAACTGGGATCGCGACGTCGCGACTCCGGAAGTTGCTGATATTCGTAATGTCGTTGCCGGCGACCCGAGCCCGGACGGCAAAGGTACCCTGCTTATCAAACGCGGTATCGAAGTCGGCCACATCTTCCAGCTGGGCACCAAGTACTCTCAGGCAATGAATGCCGCGGTGCAGGGCGAAGATGGCCGTAACCAGATTCTGACCATGGGTTGCTACGGTATTGGGGTGACCCGCGTGGTGGCCGCCGCTATTGAGCAGAACTTTGACGATCGCGGGATTATCTGGCCGGACGCCATCGCGCCGTTCCAGGTCGCTATTCTGCCGATGAACATGCACAAGTCCTATCGCGTGCAGGAGCTGGCCGAGAAGCTGTACGCCGAGCTGCGTGCGCATGGCATCGACGTGCTGATGGACGACCGTAAAGAGCGTCCGGGCGTGATGTTCGCCGATATGGAGCTGATCGGTATTCCTCACACCATCGTGCTCGGCGACCGTAACCTCGACAACGATGATATCGAATACAAACATCGTCGCAACGGCGAGAAACAGCTGATTAAGACCGGGGATATCGTGAATTACCTGGTGCAGCAGATTAAGGGTTAATTTCCCCTTAAAAGCTAAAAGGCCTCGCAATAGCGAGGCCTTTTTTATAGCAACTGCAAGAATTAATTACCGCAGTCTTTACCCGGAATAAATTTACTGTCTTTATCCGTCATTAGCGTTTTCATCATCTCGCCGGTATCCGGGTTTGCTTCAAGGGTGAAATGTCCTTCAACCACCAGCAGCACCGGACGAGTATCGGTACCGCGCGCGGCGGCATAATCGCGCTCAAGCTGGGCGTTATTCGCGACCGCGATCGTTTTACCGGTCACGCAATCGGTAAAGGTTGCCGCATCCGCCATATAGAAATACATCCCGCGCATCGCCATTGGCGTCGTCGGCAGGCTGGCCTTCACAGGCTCAAGCGTATAATTCAGCGTTGATTTAATCGGATTGCCGTCGCGATCGAGCATTTCCAGCTTGTCGCCTTTCGCCCGATAGTAAGATTTCTCGCCTTTGCTGTTGGTCAATACCAGTTTATCGGCGGTACGCGCCCAGGTACCATATGAAGCGAAAGATGACGGCTCGCGGCTAACGCCCTGATAACGTTCGTTCATAACCCAGGAGCCATCTTTCTCAAGGAACAAAGAGGTCTCAATCCCTTCGCAATCCGCGCAAGGCAAAATACCGCGCCAGCTTTGCTGCATCGGTTTCAGCTCTTCCATCGCCGCCGGCTGAACCGTCTCCATCTCAGCGCGATGATTGCAGCCAAACAGCGCAAAGAGCGAACAGGCCGCTGCGAGCGAAAATACAATTTTCTTCACTGTGAATTCCTTATAATCCATTCCACCCGTCCGCCACGCCGCTCAATGGCGAACCTTCCCACGCAGCGCTTTGACTGAGGACTTTTGCGCCTTGGAGGCAAGTCGTCGCTCTTTTGACGCCCGAGTCGGTCGCGTCTCCCGGCGGCTTTTTTGCACTGCGGTTAATTCTTTTATCAGCGTAACCAGTCGCGAGATCGCCGCTTCGCGGTTCATCTCCTGGCTACGATATTCCTGAGCCTTAATGATAACCACACCGTCAGCAGAAATTAAGTGGTGACTGGCGGCGAGCAGGCGTTCTTTATAAAACTCAGGCAGGCTCGATGCTTTAATATCAAAACGTAAGTGAATCGCCGTCGAGGCCTTATTCACATGCTGACCGCCCGCCCCCTGTGCGCGGACCCCGGTAAGCGAGATCTCCTCATCCGGGATGGAAACGCTGCGGCTAATCGTTATCATGCCGGCTGCTGCCAGGCCGTTAAATGAATTTCCAGATTATTCCGATCGTCGGATAACCAGATACCGCCGTCCTGCAGGGTTGCCTGCAGCGTCATAGTGCGATCGGCAAAAGCACTTAGCTGCGCCAGCTGCGTATCATCAAGATACCAGATAGTCAGCTTCGGATACGCCGCAAGCTTGTTCTGATTTTGCTGCCACCAGATTTCAGCCGCCCGGCTATTATAGGCAAACAGCGCCACCTCCTGCGCCCGCGAGCAGGCTTTCTTGAGGCGCTTCTCGTCCGGCAGCCCCAGCTCAATCCACAGATCAACACCCAAATGGTCGTTCAACTGCCACAGCTCCGGTTCATCATCCGAGGACAACCCGCGGGTAAACTGCAGACGTTCGTTGGCATATTTAATCCACGCCAGCAGACGCAGCATCATACGCTCCTGGGTTTCTGAGGGATGTTGCGCCAGCGTCAGGTTAGCATCCAGAAACTGGTTGCGATCTAAATCGGCAACATTAACCACAGCTTTATAAATCGTCGCTTTCAGCGCCATGAATAAACTCCTGAAAAAAATGGCGTACATTGTAGCGAAACTAGCGACAAAAGGCTGTCGGCAATCGCAGGTACTCCTTTCATCCTGCTGATATTGCTTAGATGACTATGGTATAGTCACCTTGCTAAACAGAGTTTATCTTCGTAGGCTTAAACTTGCATCCCACGGTTAAGTCAGAACGCTGACAGGAGGGCATGTGGATCAATATTGTGAGTTAATACGCAAGCGGTATGCGGAAATAGCCAGCGGAGACTTAGGGTATATCCCGGATGCGCTGGGCTGCGTGTTGAAAGTATTAAATGAGGTTGCGGCGGATCAGGCCCTTTCGGAGTCAGTCAGGGAAAAGGCCGCTTATGCGGCGGCAAACTTATTGGTGAGCGATTATGTCAATGAATGATACTTATCAACCCATTAACTGCGATGATTATGACAACCTCGAACTTGCCTGTCAGCATCACCTGGTGCTGGCGCTGGCCCTGAAAGATGGTGAACAGCTACAGGCCAAAGCGAGCGATCTTATCTCGCGTAAAAATGTCGAGTATCTGGTGGTAGAACTTGCCGGTAACGTCCGCGAGCTACGCCTGGATAAAATCGCCAGTTTCAGCCACCCGGAAATCGGCACCGTGGTGGTCAGCGAATCCTGAAGCCCACCGGGCGGCTTAGCCGCCCGTTTTCCGCCATATCAGCTGTAACCCTTCGCCTTCCTGTACTTGCCCCTCTCTGGTGACAAACAGCCCATCGGCTGCGGCAATCAAGGTTTCGCCATAAAACAGCAGCGGCGTGGCGTCGCGACGCCAGGGTGCGACCGCCATTTCCTGCCAGATTTTCTTAAGCTTACGGCCGCCCTGACGCCCAACAATGTGCAGATTACCGCTGGCGCGAAAACGTATCGATACCGGCTCATCCGCGCGTGGCGCGCGTAGCGGCCCGCCGGACTGCAATGCCAGTTCTCCCAGCGCTTCCGGTAGCGTCAGCGCTTTAGCCGCATCGCCCCAGGGTATTTCCCGTTCCGCCAGACTTGCCAGATGCTTTACCCAAAACAGGCGCTGCTGGTAGCGCCGGACGGCAAAACCGCCTAACCGCAGGCAAGGCGCGGCGTCTTCACGCGCCAGCGCCACTTCCTGCCAGATGCGCTCCGGCATTTCGCGCGACGGCATCGGCGCCTGTTGGGAAGCCAGCCAGCGGCGCAGCAACGCCGCACGACGCGGCGCGCTCATCGCGCTCAGCGGTTCTATCGCCAGAGAACCACGCTCATCAACCAGCGCGGCAAGTTCTGCCGACAGCATTTCATCGAGCAACCGTTCCTGTTCGCCACATAAGCTGGCACTGCGGGCGACAGCCTCGGCAAAATGCGGCCAGCGCTCGCTCAGCAGCGGTACCACACGCAGACGCAGAAAGTTACGATCGTACGCATCGTCCTGATTACTCTCGTCTTCAATCCACCGCAGTTGATGAGTCAGCGCCCATTGATGCAGGGATTCACGGCTCTCATTGAGCAGCGGACGCAGCAATTTTCCGCCAGCGAACTCGCTACTGGCGGCCATCGCCGACAAGCCGGTCGGGCCGCTACCGCGCTTAAGCGCCAGCAGGAAGGTCTCGCATTGGTCGTCGAGATGTTGTGCCGTCAATAACGCCTCGCCTGGCAGCAGCGCCTCACGGAAAGCCTGATAGCGCGCCTGGCGAGCATGCGCTTCGATCCCCAACCCCTCATCCGCCAGCGTCACGCGCACCACCTGTAACGGTACCTGCCATTGCTGGCAAATCTGTTCGCAATGCTCAACCCAATGGTCAGCGTTGGCGCTCAGGCCGTGGTGAATGTGAATCGCGCGCAGCTGAATCGCTGGCTCGCGCTGGCGCCAGCGTACCAGCCGGTGCAGCAGGACGGTTGAGTCCAGGCCGCCGCTGAAGGCCAGCAGAAACTGACGATGTGGTCGAAGCGATGAGGCAATATCCGGCGTCATGATCGTGCGTACGCAGCTAAGAAGAGATAGCCCGGCACGTTACGCGCCAGGGCTGGTTCTGGCAAGTATTACTGTTGGTAAATCTCCAGCGGCAGGCCGTCGGGATCGTTGAAGAAGGTGAAGCGCTTATCGGTAAACGGATCGATGCGGATAGCCTCGCAGGCGACGCCGTGCGCCTGCAGATGCGCAACCGCGGCATCAATATCGTCGACGCTAAACGCCAGGTGGCGCAGACCACAGGCCTCCGGACGGCTGGGGCGCGCAGGAGGGAACGGGAACGAAAACAGCTCGATGACATACTCGCCGTTCAGCGCCAGGTCGCCCTTCCACGAATCACGCTCGGCGCGGTAGAACTCGCTCTGCAGCGTAAACCCGAGGATGTCGCAATAGAACGCTTTGCTCTTCGCGTAATCTGTCGCGATGATGGCAATATGGTGAACTCGTTTTAAACCCAGCATGGTTGCTCTCCTCCTGTTGAAGCCCAACACGTTACTCGCGCCGCCCGCCGCCGCGCAAGCCCCTAATTATTTTTTAAGACTCGTACACGGTAGACGCCGTCTTCGTCGCGTTTGGCCCCGTGGATATCGGTTTCAAAACCTGGGTAGTGGCGACCGATCGAACAGAGCATCAACAGGAAGTCGAGCACCGCGCGGCTCTCTTCGGTGATCATCTCCCCCGGCATCAGCAGCGGCACGCCAGGCGGATACGGCAGGATCATGTTTGCCGAAATACGCCCCACCAGATTCTCTAGTTCGATGGTTTCGACTTCGCCCTTAATCTGTCGCTGCCAGGCCTGATGCGGAGTCATTTTCATCTCCGGCAGCACGTCAAAGGCCCGCAGCATCAGCTGTGAGAGCTGATGCTGGCGGATCAGGCGGTGGATCCCCTGCGCCAGATCCTGGATGCGCATATTGCGGTAGAAGTCCGGATCCTCAGCATAGAGATCCGGCAACATATTTTTCACCCGCAGGTTGAGATCGTAGGCGCGTTTAAACTCGGTCAGGCCGCGCAGCAGGCCCATCGCCCGGGTTTTATCGATACCGATACTGAACAAGAACAGCAGATTGTACGGCCCGGTTTTCTCCACCACTACGCCGCGCTCGTCGAGGAATTTCGCCACCAGCGCCGCCGGGATCCCCTCTTCCGCCATATTGCCCTGCTCGTCCATCCCCGGCGTAAGAATGGTAACTTTGACCGGATCGAGGAACATATGGTCGGCATCGGCGTCCTGGAAACCGTGCCACGTTTCTCCCGGCGAAACCGGCCAGCACTGCGCCTCCTCAACCTCTTCCGGTTGCCAGATATCAAAGAACCAGCCGTCGGCCTCTTCACGCAGGCGCTGCACCTCCTTACGGAAGTGCAGCGCACGCTCGATGGAGCGCTGAATCAGGCGTTTTCCGGAGTTACCGCGCAGCATCGCCGCCGCGGTCTCTATCGAGGCGACGATCGGATAGCTTGGCGAGGTAGAGGTATGCATCATAAAGGCTTCATTGAAGGTATCTTCATCGTAGCTGCCTTTAATATGGATAAGCGAAGCCTGCGACAGCGCCGCCAGCATTTTATGCGTCGACTGGGTTTCGAAGATCACTTTCCCCGGTACGCGGTCGCCGCTCATGCCGCTTTTGCCCTGATAAATCGGGTGGAAGTGGGTATAAGGCACCCAGGCGGAATCAAAGTGGATCGACGGCACGTCGAGAGTCTGTTTAATCCAGGTGGTGTTATACAACAGGCCGTCATAGGTGGAGTTGGTGATCACCGCATGCACCGGCCACTGCGCGCCGCGAGTTGTCTCAACTTTGCGCTTGACGCTGTCGCGGGTAAATTCCCGTTTCGGAATGCCGCCGAGGATCCCCAGCGCGTTACGCGTCGGTTTTAGCCATAGCGGCACGATATCGCTCATCATCAGCAGATGCGCCAGCGATTTATGACAGTTACGATCGATAAGCAGCGTACTGCCGGCAGGCGCCGAATACATGCCGACAATTTTATTTGAAGTCGAGGTACCGTTGGTCACCATGTAGCTCTGCTCGGCGCCAAAGGCGCGGGCGATATACTCTTCCGCTTCCAGATGCGGGCCGGTATGGTCCAGCAGCGACCCCAGTTCGGTAACGGAGATAGAAACATCGGCCTTCAGCGTATTACCGCCGAAGAAATCATAAAACAGGCAGCCGACCGGGCTTTTCTGGTAGGCGGTTCCCGCCATGTGTCCGGGAGTGCAAAAGGTATATTTTCCCTCCTGCACATAGTTAAATAACGCTTTGGTAAATGGCGGCGTGATGTTGTCCAGATACTCGTTGGTATACTGACGAATACGAGTAGCGATATCTTCCGCCAGCCCCAGCGCATATTCAAAGAACCATAGCGCCATGCGCAGGTCCTGGCTGCTGACGTCCATCGTCGAGTGCGTATTGATAAAAGCATACAGCGGCAGGTATTCGTTCAGACGATTGATATCGCTACATAAATCAACGCTGTACTCATCCCAATCGAAGATAACGCCGCAGATGCGCGGATTGTGTTCGATAAACTGCAGCAGGTCGGCGCTGTTTTGCGGCCAGATAGTCTGGAATCCTTGCTTCCGCAGAGCGGCTTCCAGCTCTTTGATCGGTTCGTCTTTATGGTAGACGCCGTGGGGCCCCATGATGGCGATGATATTCACGCTTTCCTCCTGGATTTACCTAAGGTAAGCATAATATCAATCGCGCCAGTGCTTAGCACTGGCGGATTTATCTTAGTCCTGAATCAGAGTAAAACGATAATTACAGCGCCTTCCACGCATCCCCCCAGGCCAGACCTGCGCCCGGTTCGTAGTAGGTTGGCGCCACGTTGCACCAGGCCCCTTCCGGCAGCGGTTTACACTGGAAAAGCGCGCCGTGGTTATTGACGATATCACCCGGTTTCCAGCTCTGGCTGGCGCTCCATGCCGGATAACTGATGGCGCCGCTGTCGCCAGCCGGCTCATCCTTCGCTTCATCCGCCGCCTTCGCCTTCACATTGAGAGTATAGGTGGCCGTACTGGATAAACTGCCATCGCTAACGGTCAGGCTAACCACATACTGGGCATCTTTATCGCTCTGTGGGGCGCTGAAATTGATCACCGCTTTATCCGCGCCGCTTAACGTCTGTCCATCCTGCGACATCCAGCGATAGTTCAGCTTGTCGCCGTTAGCATCGGTAGACCCTTCCCCGCTCAGCGACACCAGGTTGCCAGCTTCAACAGCGCCCACCGGGCCGGCAATACGCGCCACCGGCGCGACGTTCACTTGAGGCGCTGGTGTCGTGTCATCTGTCTTATCAGACGCGCCATCACTGCCCGCATCATCAACCACGGTCACGTTGAAGTAATGCTGAACGCATTTGCTGTAATCCCCCTCTTTGAACGCGCTGTACGGTGTCTGATAGCTCACCAGCTGGCAGGCATTGGTTTTGCCGTCTGCGCTGTTCGGATCCCATCCCCAATCCTGTTCCCAGTAGATGGGCAGCGCGCCGGCTCCGCCTTCATCAAACTGCTTCATGTTCTTACAACCCAGCACTTCATCATCGGCAATAGGCACTTTGAGGTAGTTGGCGAACTCTTTGTAATAGGCAATACGGTTAAGCGACTGGGCGTTTTCCGTTGCGCCGCCGCACTCGACGCCGCCGTTGATGATCTGGATGCTCACGCCAAACCCCGGCACCAGGCCATTGCTCTTATCACGATCGTTCGGCTGCCAGGTGCCATCAATGACGTGCAGCATGGAAGGTTTCGGCGGCTGCGGATAAACAAAGAAAAAGACCGCGCTGGCGAGGTTCATCCATGAGTCCGCCACCAGCTCAGGTTTATCCAGCAGCGGGCGGACGTCGCCATACATTGCCTCGGAGAACGGGCCGTAGTTGTAGTTATAGGAGAGCTGTTTAGCCCCTCGACCAAAGTAGCTGAGGAAATCGCCATCGGCATCTTTACCGCAAGGCCAGGTCTGTCCCTGCCAGACATCCGGGTTACATTCGCCGTTATAGCCGCCTTTTTGTCCTTCGGTCCAGCCAACTTCGCGCAGATAGACCAGCGCCTGGCGCCATTCCGGGATATCGCGCCAGCTTTCGTGGCCGCCGGTTTCCTGGGCGAAGTGGGCAAACATGGTGGCCAGCGATTTACGACAGATAGCATCGCTGTCACGGCCATCGGTGTAGGTGCCGCAGACCGCCGGGAATTTACCGATCGCCTTCAGGAAGTTGCTGTAGGTATATTCCGGCGCGCGCATCGGGAACAGATAATCCCAATCCTGCTCGCTGAGCATGCCTTCGACGCGTTTAACGTTTTCCGGGTTAGCCGCCCTGCCAGGCTCAATCTTTTCGACTGAAGCGTTATCGAGGGTACGAATGGAAGACTTCACCGCATCCATTAATGGAAAATCGGTTAATGCTTTTTCTTTTGCCGCCAGCTCGCTGGCTGTCATGGTGGTGGCTTCAGTAGCGCTGAGCAGCGGCGCGGCCTGTGCGGCGCTCAGACTTAACATGATCCCTGCGGCCACGGCGCTCAAGGCGACAGTTTTATGAATTGCCATAATATTATTCTCCTTTTCCTTGTGAACGGTCTGCCCAGGCGTTGTCCCCGGCAGTTAGCGCAGTGTCGCGGGAGAAGAACATCATCGGCTAATCACATCACCTCATTGGTGCATCATCTTGCCTCAGTAAAAAAATGATAAAAAAAGGGGCCGGAAATCCGGCCCCTTAGAGAAAATATGATGCTGAATAATCAGGCGTAGCCGTAGCTCATCAGACGCTGATAGCGGCGGTTACGCAGCTCTTCTTCGCTGAGAGTATCCAGGTCAGCCAGGTCGGCCAACAGCTGTGCCTTCAGACTCGCCGCCATCGCTTCCGGGTTACGGTGGGCGCCGCCCAGCGGTTCCGGAATGATGGAATCAATCAGCTTCAGCTCTTTGAGGCGCGGCGCAACGATACCCATCGCTTCCGCGGCCAGCGGCGCTTTATCCGCGCTTTTCCACAGAATAGACGCGCAGCCTTCCGGCGAGATAACCGAATAGGTGCTGTACTGCAGCATGTTGACCTTATCACCTACGCCAATCGCCAGCGCGCCGCCGGAGCCGCCTTCGCCGATGACGGTGCAGATAACCGGCACGCTCAGACGCGACATTTCACGCAGGTTGCGGGCAATCGCTTCCGACTGGCCGCGCTCTTCCGCGCCAACGCCCGGATAGGCGCCAGGGGTGTCGATGAAGGTAATGATCGGCATTTTGAAACGCTCAGCCATTTCCATCAGACGCAGCGCTTTGCGGTAGCCTTCCGGCGCCGGCATACCAAAGTTACGACGGATCTTCTCTTTGGTCTCACGGCCTTTCTGATGGCCGATGATCATCACCGGGCGACCATCAAGACGCGCAATACCGCCAACGATAGCTTTATCGTCAGCGTAGGCGCGATCGCCTGCCAGCTCGTCAAACTCGTCGAAAGCCAGGCGGACATAATCCAGGGTATAGGGACGACGTGGATGGCGCGCCAACTGGGCTACCTGCCATGCGCCAAGATCGGCGAAGATTTTGCGCGTCAGCTCTACGCTTTTTTCGCGCAGACGATGCACTTCTTCATCGATGTTAATATCCAGTTTCTCATCCTGACGGCTTACTGCAGTCAGGGAATCGATTTTCGCTTCCAGCTCTGCGATAGGCTGTTCAAAATCTAGGAAATTCAGACTCATAGTATTCCTGTATTAGTCAAACTCCAGTTCCACCTGCTCCGAGCCGATAAGGCCACGCAGATCGTTGAGTAAACGATCGCTCGGAGAGACGCGCCATGTTGCGCCAAAACGCAACCGCGCGCGCGCATCCGCCCTCTGATAATAGAGGTGTACTGGAATGGTTCCCGAACGGTGGGGTTCCAGAGACTGACGGAGTCGGTTTAAAAGCTGGTCATCAATTTGCCTGTCCGTCAGCGAGATAGCAAGCCCGCGAGCATATTTTTCCCGGGCTTCGTCAATATCCATGACTTCACGGGCGGTCATTTTAAGGCCCCCGCTGAAGTCATCAAAGCTGACCTGTCCGCTGACGATAAGTATGCGGTCTTTTTCCAGCAACTGCTGGTATTTATCCAGCGCGTCGGTGAATAACATCACCTCCAGACGCCCGGAACGGTCATCCAGCGTACAGATGCCGATACGATTGCCGCGCTTGGTGACCATTACCCGCGCAGCAATAACCAGACCCGCCGCCGTGGTCACTTTACCACGATCGGTCGGGTGCATGTCTTTGAGTCTCACGCCGCCAACGTAGCGTTCGATCTCTTTCAGGTATTGGTTAATCGGGTGGCCGGTCAGATACAGCCCCAGCGTTTCCCTTTCACCATCCAGCACCACCTGCTCCGGCCACGGCTGGCAGCTGGCGTAGGATTGCTCAATTTGTTCCGGCTCTTCCGCCAGCACGCCGAACATATCCGCCTGGCCGATGGCTTCGGCTTTGGCGTGCTGATCGGCGGCTTTCAGCGCATCGTTGAGCGAGTTCATCAGCGCCGCGCGATGCGGGCCGAGGCGGTCGAACGCCCCGGACATAATCAGCTTTTCCAGTACCCGGCGATTGAGTTTTTTAATATCGGTACGGGCGCACAGATCAAACAGCTCGCGGAAATAGCCGCCATTGTTACGTGCTTCAATGATCGCTTCAATCGGGCCTTCGCCGACACCTTTAATGGCGCCGATACCATACACGATTTCCCCGTCATCATTGACGTGGAAATGATACAGGCCGGAGTTAATGTCCGGCGGCAGGATTTTCAAACCCATGCGCCAGCATTCATCGACCAGACCCACCACCTTCTCGGTGTTGTCCATATCGGCGGTCATCACCGCCGCCATAAACTCGGCCGGATAGTGCGCCTTCAGCCACAGCGTCTGGTAGGAGACCAGCGCATAGGCGGCGGAGTGGGACTTGTTAAATCCGTAACCGGCGAATTTTTCCACCAGGTCAAAGATTTTCATCGCCAGTTCGCCATCAACGCCGCGCTTTTTCGCCCCTTCTTCGAAGGTGCCGCGCTGCTTGGCCATCTCTTCCGGCTTTTTCTTACCCATCGCACGACGCAGCATATCCGCGCCACCGAGGGTATAACCGGAGAGCTCCTGGGCTATCTGCATGACCTGTTCCTGGTACAGGATGATGCCGTAAGTCGGCTCCAGTACAGGTTTCAGACATTCATGCTGCCACTGGACGTCCGGGTAGGAAATCTCTTCACGGCCGTGCTTACGGTCGATAAAGTTATCTACCATCCCCGACTGCAGCGGGCCCGGACGGAACAGCGCCACCAGCGCGATCATATCTTCGAAGCAGTCAGGCTGCAGACGCTTAATCAGATCTTTCATGCCGCGCGATTCAAGCTGGAAGACCGCGGTGGTTTCCGAGCGCTGCAGCATGTCGAAGCTTTTCTTGTCATCCAGCGGGATCGCGGCGATGTCCAGCGGCCCTTCGCCGTTCTTCGCCCGCCGCTTGTTGATCATCTCCAGCGCCCAGTTGATGATGGTCAGCGTACGCAGGCCGAGGAAGTCGAATTTTACCAGCCCGGCGTATTCGACGTCGTTCTTATCAAACTGGGTAACCGGGTGTAGCCCCTGCTCATCGCAGTACAGCGGCGCGAAATCGGTGATTTTGGTCGGCGCGATAACCACGCCGCCCGCATGCTTACCGGCGTTACGCGTCACGCCTTCCAGCTTACGCGCCATATCAATCAGCGCTTTAACTTCTTCGTCCGCTTCGTAGATTTCCGGCAGCTGTGGTTCCGCTTCAAAGGCTTTCGCCAGCGTCATGCCAGGATCCGGCGGCACCAGCTTGGAGATACGGTCAACAAAGCCGTACGGGTGACCCAGCACGCGGCCCACGTCGCGAATAACCGCCTTCGCCGCCATAGTACCGAAGGTGATGATCTGCGATACCGCGTCGCGGCCATACATATCCGCAACGTGCTCAATAACCTGGTCGCGTTTCTCCATGCAGAAGTCGACGTCGAAGTCGGGCATCGAAACACGTTCCGGGTTAAGGAAACGTTCGAACAGCAGGTCAAACTCCAGCGGGTCAAGGTCGGTAATTTTCAGCGCGTAGGCCACCAGCGAGCCGGCGCCGGAACCACGTCCCGGCCCTACCGGCACGCCGTTATCCTTCGACCACTGGATAAATTCCATGACGATCAGGAAGTAGCCCGGGAACCCCATCTGGTTGATAACCTGCAGTTCGACATCCAGACGTTGGTCATATTCCGGGCGACGCTTAGCGCGCTCTTCGGGATCCGGGAACAGGAATTCGAGACGTTCCTCCAGCCCCTCTTTCGACTTCATTACCAGGAAGTCTTCGGTGGTCATGTCGCCGGTCGGGAACTGCGGCAGGAAGTATTCGCCAAGGCGCACGGTAACGTTGCAGCGTTTGGCGATCTCAACGGTGTTTTCCAGCGCTTCCGGGATATCGGCAAATAGCTCGCACATCTCCTCTTCGCTACGCATATATTGCTGCGGCGAATAGTTGCGCGGTCGCTTCGGATCGTCGAGGGTGAAGCCATCGTGAATGGCGACGCGAATTTCATGGGCGTCGAAGTCGCCGGTTTCCAGGAAACGCACATCGTTGGTCGCCACTACCGGCAAACCATGCTCCTCCGCCAGTTGAACCGCGGCGTGAAGATAGCTTTCTTCGTCCTGACGACCGGTACGGATCAGCTCCAGATAGTAGCGATCCGGGAAATGTTGTTCATAGAAGGCGAGACACTGTTCGACCAGCGGCATATTTCCGCGGATCAGGCTGACGCCAACATCGCCTTTACGGCCGCCGGACAGCAGAATCAGCCCTTCCTGATGCTCAACCAGCCAGTCGCGATCGATCCACGGCCCCAGCGCGCCATAGCCGCGCTGATAGGCACGAGAAATGAGCAGAGTCAGATTCTGATAGCCGGTATTGTTGGCCGCTAAAACCGTCAGTTCAGTGAATTCATCGCCCAGCAGATCGCACTGAACATGGAAGTCAGCGCCGACAATGGGCTTAATCCCGGCGCCATGGCCCGTTCCGTAGAACTTAACCAGACCGCAGAGGTTGGTAAAATCGGTGATCGCCAGCGCAGGCATGCCCAAAGCGGCCGCCTTTTTCACCAGCGGCCCGGTTTTCGCCAGCCCATCGATCATGGAATAGTCGCTGTGCACCCGCAGGTGTACGAAACGTGGTTCAGACATCTTTAGATCCCAGTGACTTAGTTGGACGCCAGACCCAGCGCGCGTTTCACCGGGCCGAAGCTACGCCGGTGGTGCTCTGTTGCGCCGTGTTCCTGCAGCTTTTGCAGATGTACAACGGTAGGATAGCCTTTGTGCTGGGCAAAGCCGTATTGCGGAAATGCGATATCCAGCGTAGCCATTTCGGCGTCGCGAGTGACTTTAGCCAGAATAGACGCTGCGCTGATTTCCGCCACCCGGCTATCGCCTTTCACCACCGCCTGCGACGGCATCGGTAGCGATGGACAGCGGTTGCCATCGATAAGCACGAACTCGGGGGTAATACTCAGGCCAGCGACGGCGCGCTGCATTGCCAGCATCGTGGCATGCAGGATGTTCAGCTCGTCGATTTCATGCGGCTCGGCGCGGCCCAGGCTCCAGCATAGCGCTTTGTCTTTGATTTCATCGAACAACGCCAGGCGGCGCTTTTCGCTCAATTTCTTTGAGTCATTCAGCCCAACAATCGGCTTGCGCGGATCAAGGATCACCGCCGCAGTGACCACTGCGCCGACCAGCGGCCCACGGCCAACCTCATCGACGCCGGCGACCAGATGGGTATGTGGATAGACGAACTCCATCATTTTGCTAACTCCAGTACTGCGTCCGCCGCCTGCTCATCCGCGTTGCAGCGGATCTGCTGATGCAGCGCGCGGAAAGTATCATGCATATCGTGGCTGGTTTTGCCGTCGGCCAGCAGCGGCTTCAACGCGGCGGCCAGCGCCTGCGGCTCGCATTCATCCTGCAGCAGCTCTTTCACCAGCTCGCGCCCGGCCAGCAGATTTGGCAAGGAGACATAATCGGTTTTCACCAGCCGCTTCGCCAGCCAGAAGGTAAACGGCTTCATGCGGTAGCCAACGACCATCGGGCATTTCGCCAGCATGCACTCCAGCGCCGCCGTCCCAGAGGCCAGCAGCGCGGCATCGCTGGCGATCATCGCATCGCGCGCCTGACCATCCAGCATATGTACCGTCATGTCGGGCGCCGTTTCAGCTTTAATTCGCTCAAACTGTTCCCGCCGTTTGGCGTTGACCAGCGGCACCACGACCTGCAGGTCGGGATAGGTGTTACGCAGAAGCTGCGCGGTTTTCAGGAAGTCGGCGCTGAGCATTTCGACCTCCGCGCCGCGGCTACCGGGCAGTAAAGCCAGACAGTGAACATCATGCGGGATGCCCAGACGATCGCGCGCCGCGCCTTTATCAGGATCCAGCGGCATCGCATCCGCCATGGTATGGCCGATAAAGCGGCAGGGAACGTTAAATCTGTCGTAAAACGCTTTTTCGAAAGGCAGGAATGCCAGGACCAGATCGGTGGATCTGCCAATTTTGAAAACGCGTTTTTGTCGCCATGCCCAAACGGACGGGCTGACGTAATGAATGGTTTTGATGCCCTGCTTTTTCAGATTACCTTCGAGGGTAATATTGAAATCAGGGGCGTCGATGCCAACGAAGACATCGGGACGCAGCTCGCCGAAGCGGCGCGTTAAATCGGCGCGAATATGCAGTAAGCGGCGCAGGCGACCAAGCACTTCAACAATGCCCATCACCGCCAGCTCTTCCATTTCGTACCAGGCGTCACATCCTTCCGCCTGCATCAGCGGCCCCGCCACGCCGACAAAGCGCGCATCAGGGATGCGAGCTTTGAGGGCGCGAATGAGACCAGCGCCAAGAATATCGCCGGAAGTTTCTCCGGCGACCAGGGCAATCGTCAGGGGACGCTGTTCGGCCATTAACGAATCAAGCCGCGAGTTGAACGGGCGAAGAAATCGAAAAACGGCTGAACTTCAGGGTGCTGAGCCGCCAGCTCGGCAATTTCCGGTTTGGCTTCGTCCAGCGTTTTGCCGCTGCGGTACAGCAGTTTGTAGGCGTTACGAATCGCGGTAATCGCTTCACGGCTAAAGCCGCGGCGTTTCAGCCCTTCGATGTTGACGCCAAACGGCGTGGCGTGGTTGCCCTGGGCAATCACGAACGGCGGAACGTCCTGAGCGACGCCGGAGCAGCCGCCAACCATTACGTGCGCGCCGATGATGCAGAACTGATGTACTGCAGTCATGCCGCCGATGATGACGAAATCATCCAGAGATACGTGACCGGCCAGCGTCGCGTTGTTGGCCAGAATACAGCGGTCGCCAAGCGTGCAATCATGCGCCACGTGGGCGTTGATCATCAGCAGGTTATCGCTGCCCACCTTCGTTAATCCACCGCCCTGTACTGTACCGCGATGAATGGTCACGCTTTCGCGAATGCGGTTGCGATCGCCAATTTCCACTCGGGTCGGCTCGCCAGCATATTTCAGATCCTGGTTGACTTCGCCGATAGAAGCGAACTGATAGATCTCATTGTCGCGACCAATTTTAGTGTGGCCATTCACAACGACATGAGACTTCAGTACGGTGCCCTCGCCAATTTCGACGTTGGCGCCCACGATACAAAACGGACCAATGTGGACGTTAGCGCCGATGACGGCGCCCTCTTCTACAATGGCGGTAGGATGAATAAAGGCGGTTTTATCAATCACGTATCAGGCCTCCCGGCTACGCGCACACATCATCGTCGCTTCGCAAACCACTTTACCGTCAACCAGCGCAACGCCTTTGAAACGGGTCAGGCCGCGGCGGGTTTTCTCGAAAGTGACTTCCATAATCATCTGATCGCCTGGTACTACCGGACGTTTGAAACGCGCTTCATCGATACCCGCGAAGTAGTACAGCTCGCCCGGCTCAAGTTTTCCAACGCTTTTAAATGCCAGAATACCGGTGGCCTGCGCCATCGCTTCCAGAATCAGAACGCCAGGTAAAATCGGCTTACCAGGGAAATGCCCCTGGAAAAACGGCTCGTTTACGGAAACATTTTTTACTGCGCGCAGAAAACGACCTTCTTCAAAATCCAGCACGCGGTCTACCAGCAGGAACGGGTAACGGTGAGGCAGAAGTTCCAGAATCTCTTCAATGTGCAGAGTATGAGTGTCAGTAGTCAAAATACTCTTCCTGTCTAAATATACTAAAAGGCAATAATAACACGGCCTGCGGCAATCTTATTAACGAATGCAACAGGCCGGGAATGTACGTGACCAAATGAGAAATTAGTCTTGTTGATTAACCTTGCGCTCAACGGCTTTCAGGCGCTTGCTCATCTCGTCAATATTCATCACCAGCGCCGCGGTTTTACGCCACGCCTTGTTCGGCTGTAGCGGAATACCTGAGGAATAGACGCCAGGTTCAGAGATAGGACGCATAACCATCCCCATCCCGGTAACGGTGACTTTATCGCAGATTTCCATATGGCCGTTAATCACGCTGGCGCCGCCAATCATGCAGTAACGGCCAATTTTCAGGCTGCCGGCCATAATCACGCCGCCAGCGACGGCGGTATTGTCGCCAATCACCACGTTATGCGCAATCTGACACTGGTTATCAATGATAACGCCGTTACCGATCACGGTATCGTCCAGCGCGCCGCGATCGATAGTGGTACAGGCGCCGATCTCCACGCGATCGCCAATAATAACGCGACCAAGCTGCGGGATCTTCACCCAGTTACCGCGATCGTTAGCGTAACCGAAACCGTCCGCGCCGATCACCGTACTGGACTGGATCAGGCAATTTTCACCGATCTCAATCTCATGGTAAACGGCAACGTTAGCCCACAAACGCGAGCCGGCGCCGATTTTACTATTTTTGCCAACGAAGCAGCCCGCGCCGATAACCACGTTATCGCCCAGCACCACGCCGGATTCGATAACGGCGTTCGCGCCAACGGAGACGTTGTTACCCAGCTTCGCCGTGGGATCGATCACCGCGCTTGGCGCGATGTCTTTCGCCGGCTGCGGCGTGGTATCTAAAATTTGAGCCATGCGCGCGTAGGTCAGGTAGGGATTACGCACTACCAGCGCGGCGCTATGGGCAAAGGGTAAATCGTCCGGCGTCATCACAACGGCGGAGGCCTGGCAAGCGGCCAGGTGTTCACGGTATTTAGGATTTACCATGAAAGTAATTTGGCCTGCTTTAGCGCTCTGCATGGACGCAACGCCGGTGATGACGATATCGCCATCACCGTGTAACTCTGCATCCAACTGCTGTGCTAAGTCAGCCAGTCGAATTGAAGGCATTACTTATTTAACCTGTTTCAGTACATCAGCGGTAATGTCTTTAACATCGCTGCTGTTGTATGCCACGGCATTAGAGTCAACAACCAGATCGATGCTCTGATCTTTCGCTACGCTCTGAACGGCGGTCTGGATACGGGTAACCAGTTTGCCACGTTCTTCGTTGGAACGACGTGCGCGATCCTGCTCAAAAGCCTGTGCTTTCTGCGCGAAGGACTGACGCTGAGACATCACGTCTTTTTCCAGCTTGCTACGATCTGCGCCCGGTTTCATAGACTGCAGACGCTGCATTTTGGACTGCAGATCGCCTTCCATACGCTGCAGTTCGCTAGCGCGGCCTTTGAACTCGTTTTCCAGCGTGTTGGAAACGCCAGTTTTCTGGGCTACCTGTTGGAACAGGTTGTTCATGTTAACCATTGCAATTTTATCTGCCGCCTGAGCGGAAGTTACCATTGCTAAACCCAGACCTGCAGCTAATAACCACTTTTTCACAATTGACTCCTTACCATCCCATGAGTACCCAGGGGTACCGTTATTTGCGTGGCCAGGCGATAGCATCCGCTATCGCCTACAGTCAGCGCTATACTGCACTTACATTCCGTTGTTGCCAACAATTACCAGGTTTTACCAATGTTAAACTGGAACTGCTCGGCTTTGTCTCCATCGTACTTTTTAAACGGTTGGGCGTAGGAGAAGACCAACGGCCCCAACGGCGACATCCACTGTACCGCGATACCCGCAGACATACGAATGTTGTTCGGATCGCTGTAGTCAGGCACGCCTGCTGCTCGAGTCGCCGCAGTATTTTCCCAGTTTGTATCCCATACGGTACCCATATCCCAGAAAATGGAGGTACGTACCGAGTTCGCGTATTTATCACTGATAAACGGCGTCGGGGTAATCAGCTCAAGACTGGCGACCGCCATGGCGTTACCGCCGACCGCATCGTCTGATTTACAGTATGAACCGTCAGAGTTGGAACATTCTTCGTAGTCGTTATTATCTCCGGCATAAGCCCCGGATTTATAGACCGCTTTCGGACCGATGGTGTTCGACTGGAAGCCACGCACGGTACTTGAACCACCGGCGTAGAAGTTCTCATAGAACGGCATCTCTTTGCTGCCGATACCGTCTCCATAGCCCAGCCGGGTACGTCCCAACACAACCCACTGGTGATCGTCATCGATCGGCACGTACGTCGCGGTATCCAACGTCGCTTTGTAGTATTCGTTGTCAGACCCCGGAATGGTCACTTTGCCGTTCAGGTTGACGCGCGAACCTTCCGTCGGGAAGTAACCACGGTCCAGCTTGTTATAGGTCCAGCCGTAGTTAAAGGTGAAGTCATTCGCGGTAAAGCTGCCGGTGCTGTCTGAACCTACAGAGTCAAGGTAACGATCCATCGCCACCTGCGGCTGCATGTTGGACAGGGAGTTATGAACGTAACCTAAGCCTGCGCGCAGCGAGTTGTATTCGTTGATCGGGAAGCCGAGGGTGACGTCTGTACCATAGCTTTTGTTGGTATAGTCAGACAGATCCGCGTCATTCGCATCAAAGTCGTTATAGAAGAGGCGGCCGCCGAGGCTCACGCCGTCTACGGTGAAGTACGGGTTAGTGACCGACAGTTCAGCGTAGGTCTGGTAGTCGTTTTTGGTCCCGTTGATGCCGACGGAGTAGCCGGTACCTAACCAGTTATCCTGCTGTACGCCCGCCTGGAAGCTGACGCCGCTTTCGGTACCGTAACCGATACCGAAGTTCAGGCTACCGGTGTTACGCTCTTTCACCTTGTAAACGACATCGACCTGATCCGGGCTACCCGGCACGCGCTGGGTATCGGTATCGACGGTTTCGAAATAACCTAAACGGTTAAGACGGTCTTTACCCTGGTCAACCAGGTCGCTGCCCAGCCACGCCCCTTCCATCTGGCGCATTTCGCGGCGCAGAACGGAATCTTTGGAGGTGTCGTTACCTTCGAAGCGAATTTTACGCACGTAGTAACGGTTACCAGCATCAACGTTAATGTGCAGCTTCACGGTTTTATCCGTGTCGTTGATTTCCGGCTGCGACTGGACGCGCGGATAAGCGTAACCATAGCGACCGAGGAGTTTCTTAATGTCATTCTCCATTTTGGTCACTTTGGTGCCGTTATACAGCTCGCCCGGCTCAATTTTGGTCAGCGATTCGATTTCCGCAGAATGGCCCGCCAGATCGCCCGTTATCTGCACGCCGGAGAGCTTGTACTGCTCGCCTTCGGTGATGTTAACGGTGATGTAGATGCCTTTCTTGTCCGGCGTCAGGCTAACCTGCGTCGAATCGATGTTGAAACGCGCGTAACCGCGATCCAGATAGTAGCTGCGCAGGGTTTCAAGGTCGCCCGCCAGTTTCTGTTTCTGGTATTTGCGATCGCCGACCACGTTCCACCACGGCACTTCATCGCGCAGTTGGAAGTGAGAGATCAGTTCGTCAGTGGTGAACGCGTGGTTACCGACAATGTTAATCTGCTGGATTTTCGCCGAGACGCCTTCCTGGAAAACCAGTTTCAGGTCGACGCGGTTACGCGGCAGCGGCGTCACGACAGCTTTTACGCTGGCGCTATATTTACCGACGCTGTAGTAGAAATCTTCCAGCCCTTTTTCGATATCGGCAAGCTTGGTGCGATCGAGAGATTCCCCAACGCGAACGCCGGATGCCTCAAGGTTTTGCTTGAGCATGTCATCCTTCACCGACTTGTTGCCGGAGAAGGTAATGCTCGCAATTGTTGGGCGCTCTTTCACCTGCACCAGCAGGGTATCACCATCGCGCAGGACGCGGACGTCCTCAAAGTTGCCAGTGGCAAACAGAGCGCGAATGGTGTTACTGATATCATCATCGGTCACCGTATCGCCAGGACGCACTGGCATGCTGAGGAGGGCCGCACCAACAGCGACACGCTGCAAGCCTTCGAAATGAATGTCCTTCACCACGAACCCTTCAGCACCGTATACAGTCGCGCTGCTAAACAGCAGCGACGCTATGAGCAACTTTTTCATCGCCATCGTTATTATGCGTTCTTCCTAACAAACTCTCTTACAACCGAGAGAAATCATTGAAAAGTGCAAGCCCCATTAACAGCACCAGCAGTATTGAGCCAATGCGATAACTAAAGTCTTGAACTCGCTCGGATACCGGCCCGCCCTTCAGCTTTTCAATCGCCAAAAACAGCAGATGCCCCCCGTCGAGGACGGGTAACGGGAACAAGTTGATTATTCCAAGGTTCACGCTAATCAGCGCAAGGAACATCAGATAGTAAATCAACCCAAATTCCGCTGACATTCCAGCCCCCTGAGCGATAGAAATCGGCCCACTGAGGTTGTTCAGTTTGACATCACCGGTTATCAATTTGCCCAGCATCCTGACCGTTAACGACATCAGTTGCCAGGTTTTATCCGTGGCTTCGGCGATGGCGGCAAACGGCCCGTACTGACGCACTGTCTTGTATTCATCAGGTAGCGGGATAACTTTTGGCACTACCCCTGCAAACCCTTCAGCCTTGCCTTTCACCGACTTCGTATCCGGAGTCAGGGTCAACGACAGCGGCGTACCTTGTCTGTCGACCTCCAGAGCCAGCGCCTTGCCCGGATTATCACGCACCAGATTAACAAACGTCATCCACTGCGTTAACGGTTGACCATCGACTTTAACGATCCTGTCTCCCGCTTGCAAACCTGCTTTCTGCGCGGCCGACTGAGATTGAACCTCAGCCAGCGCGGTATCAATCTGCGCGCTACGCGGCTTGATGCCTAACGAGGCCACCGGATCTTGCTTATCCGGCTCAAACGCCCAGTGCCGCAGATCGAGGATTTTATCCTGACGTTGGTTCGTCCCGAAAGGGGCGACGGTAAGTATTGTTTGTTGGTCGCCAATCTTCGCGACTAACGCCATACGTACTGCATCCCAATCAGGCGTTTCGATGCCATCTATCGCTTTAAGTTCCATTCCTTTTGCAATTTGTGCTTGCGCAGCGATGGAATTGGGCGATATTTCATCAACAACCGGACGCACGCCAGGGACGCCGATGATAAACACCAGCCAGTAGGCAAAGATGGCAAAAATGAAGTTGGCAATAGGGCCTGCGGCGATGATGGCCGCGCGCTGACCGACGGTTTTATTATTGAAAGCGTAGTGACGCATTTCCGGCGCCACCGGTTCGACGCGTTCGTCGAGCATCTTCACATAACCGCCGAGCGGGATCAGCGCGATAACAAACTCGGTCCCCTGCTTATCCACGCGGCGCCACAGCGCTTTACCAAAACCAATGGAGAATCGTTCAACGCGCACGCCGCAGCGACGAGCCACCCAGAAATGGCCGAACTCGTGCACGGTGATCAGTACGCCAAGCGCAATAATAAAAGCGGCCAAATTCCAGAGAACGCTCAGCATAAAACCTTCCGTCAAATCGTCCTGAAGACTAACAACAGCAGACAAGCGAACACCGGTACCGCAGCCGTCAGGCTGTCGATACGGTCTAAAATACCGCCATGTCCAGGGATCAGATGCCCGCTATCCTTAATGCCGGCTTCACGCTTAAACATACTTTCCGTCAAATCACCCAGCACTGAAGCCAGCGCCGCCACCACCGAGCAGATCAGCAACACGGTTGGGGTGACATCCAGATGAGCCCACACGCCATAAGCCCAGGAGATAACAGCTGCCGTCAACAGGCCGCCGAAGAAACCCTGCCAGGTTTTACCCGGAGAAACCTTCGGCGCCAGCTTATGCTTACCGAACATTTTACCAAACATGTAGGCGCCGGAATCCGCGCCCCACACCAGAATCATGACGTACAGTAGCCACACCGCGCCGCTGTAGTGGTTATCGGCATAATGCCATGCGCGCAGCGCCAGCATGCCCCAGAAAAACGGGACGATAGTCAGCAGGCCGAAGATCAGACGTAACGCTTTGGAATGACGCCACAGCGCCGCCGAGGCCGGATAAGAGAGCACCAGCAACAGCGCGACAATCCACCAGCCAAATGAGGCCCATAACGATCCTTCAACCATCGGTTGATGCGCGTC
This sequence comes from Klebsiella sp. 141153, assembly GCF_032601995.1. NCBI lineage: Bacteria > Pseudomonadati > Pseudomonadota > Gammaproteobacteria > Enterobacterales > Enterobacteriaceae > Klebsiella > Klebsiella sp. 141153. The sequence continues at coordinate 28,630 of NZ_JAQIRJ010000011.1, forward strand.
ATAGTGGTATTCAGGCAACATAAAGAGCATCAGCGCCAGCAGCAGGCCGCAAAGCACCGCAAGCCACACGCGCTGCGTCGTTGAGGTAAAACCGCTTAATTGCCCCCACTCCCACGCGGCGAGCATACAAACGACCAGGGTGACGATGGCAAAACCCGCGGGCGGCAATAGAAAAAGCGCCGCAATAACGACGGGAATTAAAACGAAAGCGGAAATCAGGCGATACTTCAGCAAAAGTGACCCCCATCAGGCATGACTGCCACCCGGCTCTTCTGTGCCGCCAAAACGACGCTCTCGACTAACGAATGCATGGAGTGCACCTTCAAAGTCCTGTTCAGCAAAATCGGGCCAAAGAACATCCGTAAAGTAAAGTTCGGCATAGGCAATTTGCCAAATCAAAAAGTTACTTATTCGGTGCTCTCCCCCGGTCCTAATAACTAAATCAACGGGAGCCAGTTCATGCATACACACCCGCTGGCTAAGCATCTCTTCCGTGATCTCTTCAGGTTTTAACAACCCGTTTTGTACCTGTTCGGCCAGTTGACGCGCGCCCTGGACAATATCCCAGCGGCCGCCGTAATTAGCGGCGATATTCAGCGTTAACCCGGTATTGTTTGCCGTTAGCGCTTCCGCCTTACGGATACGCTCCTGCAGCCGGGCATTAAAGCGCGTCGTCTCGCCGATAATCCGCAGGCGGACATTGTGACGATGCAGGCTTTTGACTTCGCTATCCAGCGCCCAGACAAACAGTTCCATCAGCGCGCTCACTTCCTGCGCCGGACGGTTCCAGTTTTCACTACTGAATGCGTAAAGCGTTAATGCTTCAATACCATTATTCGCCGCGAAGGAGACCGCGCGACGAACAGATTTCGCTCCAGCTTTATGGCCAAAGGCGCGAATTTTACCTTGTTGTTTCGCCCAACGACCGTTGCCGTCCATGATAATGGCGACATGGCGACAACCATGTGCAGGCGACATTTTGCTGACAGTTTGATTAGCAGACAACATAACGCGTTTTAAGTCCATAATAAGGATTAGCTAAGCCACATCACACACGCCGCCGGGCAGCGCTGAATACGCATTTTTATCCGGCGCCGGAGCTACAGCCAATCGCAGAGAACAACCAAAAGCTTTACGCAAAAAAGCCGTGTCTTGCCACGGCCACCGTAATCTTTCACAACAAAATGCAACGATCGGGTGGCGCAGACTATATCACTGAAGCCCAGCGCCCACAAATATCACAACGCGTTGTAGGGGCTCCCCTGCGCCATGTGTTATCGAAGTTGTCGCTGTGCGGCGACGCGCGCTTCGGCATCAATTGCAACCACTTCATCAATACTTTGCGGTTCATTGAGCGCCATACTATCCAGCACTGCCTGGTTCACCGCCGCAATATCGGTAAAGCGGATTTCACTATTCAGAAACGCCGCCACTGAGACTTCGTTAGCGGCATTCAACGCCGTCGTCGCCGCCTGGCCGACATCAAAAGCGTCCATCGCCAGCTTGAGGCACGGATAGCGATCGTAATCCGGCGCCGAGAAGCTCAGGTTGCTCAACTGGCAGAAATCCAGCGGTTTAACGCCAGAGTTCAGGCGCTGCGGCCAGCCCATGGTATGGGCGATCGGCGTGCGCATATCCGGCTCGCCCAATTGCGCCAGCACGCTGCCGTCTTGATAGCGAACCATGGAGTGAATCACCGATTGCGGATGAATTATGACTTCCATCTGCCGAGCAGAAGCATTAAACAGCCAGCGGGCTTCGATATACTCCAGCCCTTTATTCATCATCGTGGCGGAATCAACGGAAATTTTGCGTCCCATTGACCAGTTCGGATGGCGGCAAGCCTGATCCGGCGTCATTGCCGCCAGCTCTGAAATCGCCGTTTCCCGGAAAGGACCACCGGAACCGGTCAGCAGAATCGACGAGACGCCGTTCTGCGTCAGGTCAGCGTATCCCAGATGATTTTGAATTGTTTCCGGCATACTCTGAAAAATAGCGTTATGTTCGCTATCAACCGGCAACAGGCGAGCGCCATACTGCTGAACCGCATCCATAAACAGGCGGCCGCAGGTCACCAGAGACTCTTTGTTCGCCAGCAATACCGTTTTGCCGGCGCGAATTGCCGCCAGCGTCGGCGCCAGGCCTGCCGCGCCAACGATGGCCGCCATCACCTGATCGACCTCATCCAGCGCCGCGACGTCGGCCGCCGCCTGCTTGCCGCTCAGCACTTCCGTGCGGCAGCCCTGTTCGCGCAGCAGCGTACGTAAACGCTCAGCGCTTTGCGCGTCATCCATCACCGCGAATCGGGGGGAAAATTCCAGACATTGTTCAACCATACGGTCGACATTTTTCCCCGCGACCAGCGCGGCGACGGAAAAGCTTTCGGGATTATGGCGCACCACGTCCAGCGTGCTGCAGCCGATTGAACCGGTCGAACCGAGAACGGTTAATTGCTTCATGAGACGTCCAGAAGAATTGTGACAGGATAAAAAGCAAAACGCCGCCAGCAAGCCCTTTACGCATCAATTCTCGGGGCTAAAACGGCGGCGAATGACCTTCGGTATAAACCGGAAGGCTACAAGGCCAGCTATTTTAACGCAATCCCAAATATTGAGCGTACGGTCTTCTGTACGGCGTTTCAGACTTTACGCAGCCCCGAATACCCCGGGCCTGCGTAGCGGCAGAAAATCAGAACTGCATCAGTTCCGCTTCTTTCTCTGCCAGCGCCGCATCAACTTTCTTAATGGCGGCGTCAGTCATTTTCTGCACGTCGTCCTGAGAACGGCGATCGTCATCTTCGCTGATCTCTTTCTCTTTGAGCAGAGCTTTAACTTTGTCGTTCGCATCACGACGAACGTTACGCACGGCAACACGCGCCTGCTCAGCTTCGCCACGCACGATCTTAGTCAGATCTTTACGACGTTCTTCAGTCAGCGGCGGCAGCGGAACGCGGATATCGCTACCCGCAGAGCTCGGGTTCAGACCCAGGTCAGACGCCATAATCGCTTTTTCAACGGCCGGGCTCATGGAGCGGTCGAAGACGTTGATTTTCAGCGTACGGGAATCTTCTACCGTAACGCTTGCCAGCTGGCGCAGCGGGGTCGGCGTGCCGTAGTATTCCACGATGATGCCATCCAGCAGGCTTGGAGAAGCACGGCCCGTGCGAATTTTGCTGATTTGGTTTTTGAATGCTTCTACGCATTTTTCCATGCGTACTTCAGCATCTTTTCTGATATCGCTAATCACGTTACGAATCCTTGAAAACTTGTCTCAGACAGACCACACGGTCGCCCACTGCAAAAGTGAGCTAAGTATAGTCCGGATTAATTCTATTAACCGGGCAACTTCCCCGCTAAAGTAAAGCGGAATATTACCCGGAATTAGCGCCGACGGGAATTATTCCGTAATCAATGTGCCTTCTTTTTCGCCCATGACCACGCGACGCAGCGCGCCTGGCTTGTTCATGTTAAATACGCGAATCGGCAGTTTGTGGTCGCGCGCCAGGGTAAAGGCGGCAAGATCCATCACTTTCAGCTCTTTATCCAGCACTTCGCTGTAGGTGAGCTGATCGTACATGGTAGCGGAAGGATCTTTCGCCGGGTCAGCGGTAAACACACCGTCAACCTTGGTCGCTTTCAGTACCACGTCGGCTTCGATTTCAATACCGCGCAGGCAGGCTGCGGAGTCGGTGGTAAAGAATGGGTTGCCGGTACCCGCGGAGAGGATCACCACGCGATTGTTACGCAGCAGGCTAATCGCCTCCGCCCAGCTGTAGTTGTCGCACACGCCGTTCAGCGGGATTGCGGACATCAGGCGAGCGTTCACATAGGCGCGATGGAGCGCATCACGCATTGCCAGGCCGTTCATGACCGTTGCCAGCATGCCCATGTGGTCGCCCACAACGCGGTTCATACCCGCTTTCGCCAGACCAGCACCACGGAACAGGTTACCGCCACCAATCACTACGCCAACCTGAATACCCAGTTCAACCAGTTCTTTGATTTCCTGAGCCATACGGTCAAGTATGCTTGCATCAATACCGAAGCCTTCTGAACCCTGCAGAGCTTCGCCACTTAACTTCAGCAGAATACGTTTGTAGACGGGTTTTGCATTGGTAGCCATGTTTCTTTCCTGAGACTGTCAACGATTGAGATGAGTTAATTCTGACGACATTGTATGTCATCGTTCAGCGCAGTCACTATAAGCGATTGGCTGATTTTACAAGAGAGGCGCAAAAAGAAGCCGCCCTCAGGCGGCTCCTTTTTTTAAAAATTAAGACTGCTTGGACATCGCAGCAACTTCTGCTGCAAAGTCAGTCTCAACTTTCTCAATGCCTTCGCCCACTTCAAAGCGGATGAAGCCAGTAACGTCGGCGTTGTGCTCTTTCAGCAGCTGACCAACAGATTTGCTCGGTTCCATCACGAAAGGCTGACCAGTCAGAGAAACTTCGCCGGTGAATTTCTTCATGCGGCCTTCAACCATTTTCTCTGCGATTTCTTTCGGCTTACCGGACTGCATCGCGATGTCCAGCTGAACCTGGTACTCTTTTTCTACTACTTCAGCAGAAACGTCTTCCGGCTTAACGAATTCCGGCTTGCTTGCAGCAACGTGCATTGCCAGCTGCTTAACCAGCTCTTCGTCAGCGCCTTTAGCGGCAACCAGAACGCCGATGCGAGCACCGTGCTGGTAGCTGCCCAGAACGTCGCCTTCCAGGATAGCGATACGACGGATGTTGATGTTCTCGCCGATTTTAGCAACCAGGGCAACACGTTCTTCTTCGAACTGCGCTTTCAGAACTTCAACGTCGGAGATTTTACCAGCAACAGCGGCGTCCAGTACTTTGTCAGCAAATGCCTGGAAACCACCATCTTTAGCAACGAAGTCAGTCTGGCAGTTAACTTCCAGAATGTAACCGTAGTTGCCGTCGATTTTGGTTTTGATCACGCCGTCAGCAGCAACGTTGCCTGCTTTTTTCGCCGCTTTGATCGCGCCGGATTTACGCATGTTTTCGATTGCCAGCTCGATGTCGCCATTAGCTTCAGTCAGTGCTTTTTTGCAATCCATCATGCCTGCGCCAGTACGTTCGCGCAGCTCTTTTACCAGGGAAGCGGTAATTTCAGCCATTCTAAAATCCTCGGGAGATGTGGAAACTGCCCGGCCTGCGGCCAAACAGCATAAATTGAAAAAAGGGGCCTAAAATTGGCCCCTATTCATACACGGTACTAATAAGGGCTTAAACCTTATTATTCAGCTTCTACGAAGCTTTCTTCCGCCTGAGAAGCCAGGTCCTGAGAGCGACCTTCACGAACGGTAGCAGCAACAGCGCCCAGGTACAGGCTAACTGCGCGGATTGCATCGTCGTTACCCGGGATAACGAAGTCTACGCCGTCCGGATCAGAGTTGGTATCAACGATAGCAAATACCGGGATACCCAGGTTGTTTGCTTCTTTGATAGCGATGTGCTCGTGGTCAGCGTCGATAACGAACAGTGCGTCCGGCAGGCCGCCCATGTCTTTGATACCGCCCAGGCTGTTTTCCAGCTTGTCCAGCTCACGAGTGCGCATCAGCGCTTCTTTCTTGGTCAGCTTCTCGAAAGTACCGTCCTGGGACTGAGTTTCCAGGTCTTTCAGACGTTTGATGGACTGACGAACGGTTTTCCAGTTAGTCAGCATACCGCCCAGCCAGCGATGGTTCACGAAGAACTGGTCGCAGCTGTTAGCAGCTTCTTTTACCGCTTCGCTTGCAGCGCGCTTAGTACCAACGAACAGGATCTTGCCTTTACGGGCAGAGATTTTGTTCAGCTCAGCCAGAGCTTCGTTGAACATCGGTACAGTTTTCTCAAGGTTGATGATGTGAACTTTGTTACGCGCGCCGAAGATGAAAGGCTTCATTTTCGGGTTCCAGTAACGGGTCTGGTGACCGAAGTGAACACCAGCCTTGAGCATGTCGCGCATGGAAACAGTTGCCATGTTTAAAACCTCTATAGATTAAATTGGGGTTATGCCTCCACGTATCCCATATTACCGACCCCAAAGGGCACCCCGGAATATGTGCCGATACGTGTGTGTTATTTACACAATATGAGTATGTCGCTTACGTCCATCCTTGTGTATCTGAGATGGAACGGAAGTCCGGCGCGCTTTATACCACAAAACCTGGCCAGACACCAACTCTTGTTGACGTCGCGTGCTGTTAATGATTCTCAATTTGGCACCAGCGTACCCGGACTGTTACCATTGACAGGACTTAATCTATTATTGTCGAAAAAATCGACACTGCTGGACATATTCCATGGCTATCTCTATCAAGACATCTGAAGACATCGAAAAAATGCGCGTTGCCGGCCGCCTGGCCGCCGAAGTGCTGGAAATGATCGAACCCTACGTTAAACCGGGCGTCAGCACCGGCGAACTGGATCGCATCTGCAACGACTACATTGTTAATGAACAGAAAGCGGTCTCCGCCTGCCTCGGCTATCACGGCTTCCCGAAATCGGTCTGTATCTCTATTAATGAAGTGGTGTGCCACGGCATCCCGGATGACGGCAAACTGCTGAAAGACGGCGACATCGTCAATATCGACGTGACCGTGATTAAAGATGAATTCCACGGCGATACCTCAAAAATGTTCATCGTCGGCAAACCGACTATCCTCGGCGAGCGCCTGTGCCGCATCACCCAGGAAAGCCTCTATCTGGCGCTGAAGATGGTCAAGCCGGGGATTAACCTGCGTGCGATCGGCGCGGCGATCCAGAAATTCGTCGAAGCGGAAGGTTTCTCCGTGGTACGTGAATACTGTGGCCACGGTATCGGCCGCGGCTTCCACGAGGAACCACAGGTACTGCACTATGATTCGCCGGAAACCGACGTGGTGCTCAAGCCGGGTATGACCTTCACTATCGAACCGATGGTCAACGCCGGTAAGAAAGAGATCCGCAGCATGAAGGACGGCTGGACGGTGAAAACCAAAGACCGTAGCTTGTCTGCGCAGTATGAGCATACTATTGTGGTAACTGATAACGGCTGCGAAATTCTGACGCTACGCAAGGATGACACCATCCCGGCGATAATCTCGCACGAAGCATAATGAAAAGCCGGCGCCCGCCGGCTTTTTTATTAGATAGTTTTTTCTTATGGTGACGCGATGAGCAACTCTTTACCTGACACAGCCTCCCCTCTTCTGCCCATCCCGCCGGAACATCCCGTGAGCTGGCCGCAGGGCGATCTGAACTGTGCCGCCATCAAGACGCATCTCGATACCTTCCAACGCTGGCTGGGCGAGGCTTTCGATCGCGGTATCGCCGCGGAACGGCTGATAGCGGCGCGCACCGAGTTTATCGACCAGTTGCTGCAGCGGCTGTGGGTCGACTACGGTTTTGGCGCGCAGAGCGATATGGCGCTGGTAGCCGTCGGCGGCTATGGGCGCGGCGAGCTGCACCCGCTCTCCGACGTCGACCTGCTGATTCTGAGCCGTAAAAAGCTGCCGGACGAGCAGGCGCAAAAGGTCGGCGAACTGCTGACGCTATTGTGGGACGTCAAGCTGGAGGTGGGCCATAGCGTGCGCACCCTCGAAGAGTGTCTGCTAGAAGGGCTTTCGGATCTCACCGTCGCCACCAACTTAATCGAATCCCGCCTGCTAGTCGGCGACGTCGCGCTGTTCCTTGAACTGCAAAAACATATTTTTAGCGACGGCTTCTGGCCGTCGGAGAAGTTCTTCGCCGCCAAGGTTGAAGAGCAGAATGTCCGCCACCAGCGCTACCACGGCACCAGTTACAACCTGGAGCCGGACGTCAAAAGCAGCCCCGGCGGCCTGCGCGATATACATACCCTGCAGTGGGTGGCTCGCCGCCACTTCGGCGCAACCTCGCTTGATGAAATGGTCGGTTTCGGCTTCCTCACCGAAGCCGAGCGCAACGAGCTTAACGAGTGCCTGCACCAGCTCTGGCGCATCCGTTTTGCCCTGCATCTTGAAGTAAATCGCTACGATAACCGCCTGCTTTTCGATCGTCAGCTGAATGTCGCCCATCGCCTCGGCTATGAAGGCGAAGGCAATCAGCCGATCGAACATATGATGAAGGATTTCTTCCGCGTTACCCGTCGGGTAAGCGAACTCAACAATATGCTGCTGCAGCTGTTTGATGAGGCGATCCTCGCTCTCACCGAGAATGAAAAGCCGCGGCCTATTGATGATGATTTCCAACTGCGCGGTACTCTGATAGACCTGCGCGACGACACCCTGTTTATTCGCGAGCCGCAGGCGATTCTGCGGATGTTCTTTATCATGGTGCGTAACAGCAGCATCACCGGTATTTACTCCACCACCCTGCGCCACCTGCGCCACGCGCGCCGCCACCTGACGCAGCCGCTGTGCTATATCCCGGAGGCACGAACCCTCTTCCTCAGCATGCTCCGTCATCAGGGCGCGGTGAGTCGTGGTCTGCTGCCGATGCATCGCCACAGCGTGCTGTGGGCCTATATGCCGCAGTGGTCGCATATTGTCGGTCAGATGCAGTTCGACCTGTTTCACGCCTATACCGTCGACGAACACACCATACGCGTCTTGTTAAAACTGGAAAGCTTCGCGAAAGAAGAGACCCGCAGCCGCCATCCGTTGTGCGTTGAGCTGTGGCCGCGGCTGGCCCATCCTGAACTTATCCTCATCGCCGCCCTGTTTCACGATATCGCTAAAGGCCGCGGCGGCGACCATTCGATTCTCGGCGCCGAAGACGTGCTGAAATTCGCCGAGCTCCACGGGCTCAATTCGCGGGAGACGCAGCTGGTCGCCTGGCTGGTACGCCAGCATCTATTGATGTCGGTAACCGCCCAGCGCCGCGACATTCAGGACCCGGAGGTAATTAAACAGTTCGCCGAAGAGGTACAGACGGAAAATCGCCTGCGCTATCTGGTATGCCTGACCGTCGCCGATATCTGCGCCACCAACGAAACGCTGTGGAATAGCTGGAAGCAAAGCCTGCTACGCGAGCTCTATTTCGCCACCGAAAAACAGCTGCGTCGCGGTATGCAGAGCACGCCGGATATGCGCGAACGCGTACGCCACCATCAGCTGCAGGCGCTGGCGCTGTTGCGCATGGACAATATCAATGAAGAGGCGCTGCATCAGATCTGGAACCGCTGCCGGGCGAACTACTTTGTGCGGCATACGCCGAATCAGCTCGCCTGGCACGCCCGCAACCTGCTGAAACACGATCTCAGTAAACCGATGATCCTGCTGAGTTCGCGGGCCACCCGCGGCGGCACCGAGATCTTCATCTGGAGCCCGGACCGCCCTTACCTGTTCGCCGCCGTCTGCGGCGAACTGGACCGCCGCAACCTCAGCGTTCATGATGCGCAGATATTTACTACCCGCGACGGCATGGCGATGGATACCTTTATCGTCCTTGAACCCGACGGCAGCCCGCTTTCCGCCGATCGCCACGAGGCGATTCGCCACGGTCTGGAGCAGACGATAACGCAGCGCAGCTGGGAGCCGCCGGCCCCGCGTCGTCAGGCGGCGAAACTGCGTCACTTTTCTGTCGCTACTGAGGTGAATTTCCTGCCGACCCACACCGACCGGAAATCATTTCTTGAGCTCATTGCGCTCGATCAGCCGGGGCTGCTCGCCCGCGTCGGTCAGGTGTTCGCCGACCTCGGAATATCGCTTCACGGAGCGCGAATTACGACAATTGGTGAGCGAGTAGAAGATTTATTTATAATCGCCACCGCCGACCGGCGTGCCCTTAATAATGAGCTGCAACAAGAAGTGCAACAACGGTTGACAGAGGCCCTCAATCCAAACGATAAAGGGTAACGTATTTTTTTTAAGTGAATGGAAAGAAACAATGCAGCAGTTACAGAACGTTATTGAGTCCGCCTTTGAGCGTCGCGCCGACATCACGCCGGCAAATGTGGATACCGTCACCCGCGAAGCGGTGAACCAGGTTATTGCCCTGCTGGATTCCGGCGCGCTGCGCGTCGCTGAGAAGATCGATGGTCAATGGGTGACGCATCAATGGCTGAAGAAAGCGGTACTGCTCTCTTTCCGTATTAACGATAACCAGGTTATCGATGGTGCGGAAAGCCGCTACTTCGATAAAGTTCCGATGAAATTCGCCGACTACGACGAAGCGCGCTTCCAGAAAGAAGGCTTCCGCGTAGTGCCGCCGGCGGCCGTTCGCCAGGGCGCGTTCATCGCGCGCAATACCGTGCTGATGCCGTCCTACGTCAACATCGGCGCTTACGTTGATGAAGGCACCATGGTTGATACCTGGGCCACCGTCGGTTCTTGCGCGCAGATCGGTAAAAACGTTCACCTGTCCGGCGGCGTCGGCATCGGCGGCGTTCTCGAACCGCTGCAGGCTAACCCGACCATCATCGAAGATAACTGCTTCATCGGCGCGCGCTCTGAAATCGTTGAAGGCGTTATCGTTGAAGAAGGTGCGGTGATCTCCATGGGCGTGTACATCGGCCAGAGCACCAAAATCTACGATCGCGAAACCGGCGAAGTCCATTACGGCCGCGTGCCGGCGGGCTCGGTTGTCGTTTCCGGCAACCTGCCGTCGAAAGATGGCAAATACAGCCTGTACTGTGCGGTGATCGTGAAAAAGGTTGATGCGAAGACCCGCGGTAAGGTCGGCATCAACGAACTGCTGCGTACCATCGACTAAGCAGAACAAAAAGCGGGAGATATCCCGCTTTTTTTATATCTGACGCTGGCGAAGATGGATTTTTTCGTTAATTATTCAATGGTTATGATGATATCAAAGGTACCGTTATGTACGATAATCTGAAAAGTCTTGGCATTACCAATCCTGATGAAATCGATCGCTATAGCCTGCGCCAGGAAGCTAACAACGACATCCTGAAGATCTATTTCCAGAAAGATAAGGGCGAGTTCTTCGCCAAAAGCGTGAAGTTTAAATACCCACGCCAGCGTAAAACCGTGGTCGCCGACGGCGTCGGTCAGGGTTACAAAGAAGTGCAGGAGATAAGCCCAAACCTGCGCTATGTGATCGACGAGCTGGACCAGCTCTGCCAGCGCGACCGTACCGAAATCGACCTCAAGCGTAAGATCCTTGACGATTTACGCCATCTGGAAAGCGTTGTCACCAATAAGATCAGCGAAATTGAAGCCGATCTGGAAAAACTGACGCGTAAATAACCCAGACTGCTACGGGCCAGCTACTGGCCCTCTTCCCCTGCCTCAACCTCTATTTCCTCAGCCATAGATCATCTTCGCCATCAGCAAACCTCAGTTATCCCTCACTGATATCATTTCACATCACAACCCTATCAATATGAATTACTTACTATTTTATTTCGTTTATGTTCAGTTTCCGCGAAAAAGGAGATAGCTCTATGACACAGGAAATTGAACAAAAATGTTATACCCTGCAATCCGCAACCTGGCTGGATAACGCAGGCTTTGAAAAAGGACGAAAACACGATCGTCAGGCGCTTGGCTTTATTCTGCCCGCCAACACGGTGCTGAAAATTCGGCAAACGGACCTCAGTAACGGCATCTCGACCCTGCGCCTGATGTGTGATGATAGCGCTCTGGAGAAAACCAGCGCTCTGACCACCTCCTGGACAACGATTAGCACCACCGTCGATTCTGTGCCGTTTGTCGATACGTTGTTTACCGACAGCCCCTGCGAGTTCTCCGTGATTTACCAACAACCTGCGGCGACGAAACCGCTCCCCTGCTGGAAATCAGGACAGTCTGAAGAAACGTTTTTCCTCGACTGGGAGAATAATAAATCGTCGTTCGCACTGGTGGATCTGGATGTTATCAACCTGCTGCTGCCTTATGCCGACCGCGACAATGCGATGAAAGCGGGATTAGCGTCATTACACCGTTTTTATAACCACCTTTTCACCTGCTATAACGATTGGGCCGGATTAAGCGATAATTCAGATTCGCAATGGAATCAGAATGTTGCAAACCGTTATTTTCTACGGCCGGATAAACATGGCGTCGGATCAGCTTATTACAATAGCACCTGGTGCGCGCAAACTGCCGCCACGGTTGGCGAAGGCTGGCTGGATAACGTTGCCACGCAGTGGGTTATCCTGCATGAAATTGGCCACGGTTATCAGGGTAAATTTATGCAGGACTCCACGCTGTCGGTCAGCGAAGTGTGGAACAATATCTACGCCTCTTTCTATCAGCAGCTCACGCTAAGCCAGGATAATCATCTGTATACCGATGGCTGGTTATACAACTATGGCAAGCTGGCCGCGCAGGAAGCACAGTTGGTTAACTATATTACCGATAAGACGCCGGTCACCAGTTGGAGCCTGCGTTCGCGCCTGCAATTCCTGATGCTGATGTTATTGAAAGCTGGTGTCGCATCCTTCCGCGTCTTTAACCAGAATTATCGCCAACTCGCCAATAGCGAGGGCTTCCAGCCGACCGATCATCAGCTTGCCGATATGCTGGCAACCGCTATTGCCGCTACCGCTGGATATGATGTCACGCCGTTTATCGAGCTCTGCGGCTTAACGCTGAAACATGCCACCCGGGAAAATATCGTCTCGCTGACGACAAAACCGCTCTATCCACTGTATCGCTTTCTGCCACAAAGCGAATGGGATAGCGCGCGCCAGCAGTTAGGGCTGGATTCCTTCTTCTGGCTGGTGGATAACAGCGAACTGGCGAAATTGAACAAAACGGGTAACCTGACCCTGACGTTGAATATCGATCAGCTGCAACAAATTTACGGACAAACGCTGACTATTCAGGATAATTGCGGTACGCATTATTCACTGATTGTTGATGGTGACACTTTTGTCCTGAATAACATGTCAATGGGTGTATACCAGCTCGTACTGCCTAAAGGTCGTTCGCAAAAATATCGCCCGGATATCAACTATATCACCGTAAAAGAAGGCGCCAATGCGGTTGCCGTTAACTACGCTCGGCAAAACGATACCAGCGAACGTAACGTGACGATCACCTTTTTAGGGCTGAATGATGCGCCTTTCGCGCGCCTTGATATCGACTACGAAAATCAGCAGCTTATTCTTAATGTCACCAGCGCCACGCCGCACACCTACTACCCAGGCGCGTTGTATGCCGCAGTAAACGTACTTTCCGCCAGTGGGGAAAAAGTATTTGAACGCAAAATGACCGGCACCAATTGCGCTACCGGAAAAGTGGTCATTCCATTCAGCCCCCACTATCACCTATACATCACTCACGTGGAGCCCGGACGGCTGAAAGCCTCTCTCGGATATTTAACGTTAGTCGCTCGCGAGAAATACCAGCTGATACGCATTGATGATAATGGCGTGTATAACTTTATCCTCAATAATAATCCGGCGGCTGATTTACAGGCTATTTTCGAGCATAACGCTCAGGCGATCCGTACTCAGCCCTCGCTGCTCGCGCAGGAAGAGTGCGTCTGTAAAAACGACCTCTGGCTGATGCTCCCCCATATTGAAGAACCCCAACGCAGCAGCTTGCGGAAAACCTATGCCGATGTCCTGCCTCAGGATAATAGCGATCCGGGGGAGTTGACGGGCAAGAGCGTAACCCTCAATCTCCGCGGTCAGGACAATAACGAGTTTTGCCAGATCGTTATTGATAATCAACAACGTGCGATGACGGTCGCCACGCGCGCCGGCACGCCGCACTCGTATTACACCTCCCATACCTACGCCAGCATTATGGTTACCGGCGCGGACGATACTGTTGTTTATCAACGCAGCTACGCCGGCGCCACCAGTAATCTGGCAAACAGTGAAACTATCGCCCTCGCAGAGGGAATGATCATCGATATTTTCCATGATGAACCATTCCGCTCCAGCGCCACGAATGGCACGAGCCAAAACGCCGTTCCCCTTAAGCAGCACAACCGCTGGCGCGTGGTGAAAACGGGCCTCGAAGCCTTTGCGCTCGCGCTTGATGAACCGGATGAGGAAGCCGCTGATACAGAAGAGGACACTCAGGATGCCACCGCACTGTATGGCGATAGCTTCAGCTGGCAACTGCTTGGCGATGGTGATGTTTGCTTTGCCGCGATGGAGATGGATATTGGCAGCGGCGCGTTGACCTTTACCGCGAGTCCAGTGGTGCCGAACAAGCACTTCACGACCACTTACGCCACGGTCAATGTCTACAATACGCGTGGTTCGGTGGTGTATCGCCAGTCGATTAAAGGATCGTCGCAGCTTGGCGACTATATTGATACCGCTATCCTGGATGAGGGCTATACCATTGAAGTCTTCCATGCCGAAGCGGGGAATCGCTCCGTCATTATTAATCCGCTCAATGGCAATAGCTGGCACCAGCCCAATACTGTTACCTGGCAAGTGACCGCTCGCGGACTACAGCGCCTGTAGCCCGCCATTTCCTCTCCCGCCGCCTGCGGCGGGAGTTTTAGCGTTGCTCATCCAGCTGCAGCGCAATGTACAGCAACAAGCGGTCGTCAAAACTACCGAGGTCTAACCCGGTCAGTTCCGAAATCCGATTGAGCCGATACTCCAGCGTATTACGATGAATAAACAACGCCTTTGAGGTCGCCAGCGGCTGCACGTTATGGCGAAACCACGCCTGCAGAGTACGCCGTAGCAGACCATTGTTATCCATCGCCTTTAGCCGCGTCAGCGGGCGCGCCAGCTCGTTAGCCTGCCAGCCGCCCCGTAGACTATCCAGCAGCACAGGCAGCATCAGATCCTGATAAAAATAGCAGCGGCTCTCCGGCATCCGCTGCTTACCAACCATCATTGTCGTACGCGCGGTCCGGTAAGAACGCGCAATACTGCCGGGGCCGGTGAAGAAATTGCCTAACGCAACGCGGAACTGCAGTTGGCCATTCTCTTTCATACGGGCAATCAGTTGCTCAACGCGTCTGCAGTGGTCATCGGCATCCCAGCGACCAAAGGCGTTTAACGCCGGTTTCAGCACCACCATTTCGGTCAACGAGACAATCGCCACCAGGTTGTTGCGATCCGGCGTGGTCAGCGCCGTCTGCAGCTGCTGCAGCTCCGCCATCGCGCTATCGACGCCGAGCTGACCGCTATCGACCTCAATCATCGCCACCACCCGCGGTTGATTGAGATCGATACCCAGTCGCTGCGCCCATTCGTTCAGCGCCGGGGTATTCTCTTCCGCCTGAATCAGGTTCATAACCAGTTCTTCACGCAGGCGGCTATCCTGGGCCAGCAAATGCATCAGCCGCGACTGTTCGAGCATCATCTCAGCGGTCATACACACCAGCTCACCGTACTTGCGCAGCGATTCTGGCTCGCCGGTTAACCCGATTACGCCGACGATTTCCCCTTCGAGACGCAGCGGCAGGTTGATCCCCTGGCGCACGCCGTGCAGATGGCGAGCAACCGCATCATCGATATCAACCACCCGTCCCTGCGACAGCACCAGCAGCGCGCCTTCGTGCAATTCACCAATACGCTCGCGATCGCCGCTGCCGATAATGCGCCCGCGGGCATCCATTACGTTAATATTGGTATCAATGATGCGCATCGTACGCGCCACGATATCCTGCGCCATTTTGGTATCAAGATGCCAGCCAGCCATAAACCCCTCCCCTGAGCAGGGCATCAGCATAAAAGAGTGACGAAGAGGACGCACTGTGCATATGCACAAAGCATGACAAAGAAGTATGGAGTTGTGGCGGGAATCACAGAACCGGCGGGCAGAATAAAAAAGCCCCCTTCCCTTACCGGGAAAGGGGCATTCACGCTAGTATCAGTTACTGCATCAGCAGATAGATAGAAGTATCACCACGCTGAATATTCAGCGCCAGTACGGACGGTTTCGCGTCGAAGATTTTGCGCAGGTCGGCGATGTTTTTCACCGGCTGCTGGTTAGCGCCGACAATAATGTCGCCTTTCTTCAGACCAATTTGCGCCGCCGGGGTGCCCGCTTTCACGTTGCTCACCACGACGCCTTTATCCTGGCCTTTATTGCTCATTTCCGCGCCTTCAATACCGTTAAAGATGCTGCTGGAGTCAACCTGGTTCTGGTTGCTCTGCTGTAGTTCAACGGTAACGTTAACCGGCTTGCCGTCGCGCAGCAGTCCCAGCTCGACTTTGCTGCCGATAGGCATCGTACCAACCTGCGCACGCAGCGCCGCAAAGCTGCTGATCGCCTTACCGTTGAGGGTAGTAATCACGTCGCCGGCTTTAATACCCGCTTTCGCCGCCGCCGAGCCCGGCATCACCTGGCTTACGAACGCGCCACGCTGGGCATCGACTTTCATCGCCTTCGCCAGCTCGGAGTTCAGCTCGGTACCCATGATCCCCAGTTCACCGCGTTTCACCTGGCCAAACTTGACCATCTGCTCGGTCAGGTTTTTCACCATATTGCTCGGAATAGCAAAACCGATACCGATGTTGCCGCCGTCCGGAGCAAGGATCGCGGTGTTGATACCGATCAACTCACCGTTGAGATTCACCAGCGCGCCGCCGGAGTTACCGCGGTTAATAGCCGCATCGGTCTGGATAAAGTTTTCATAGTTTTCCACGTTCAGGCCGCTGCGGCCCAATGCGGAGACGATACCGGAAGTCACGGTTTCGCCGAGGCCGAACGGGTTACCGATCGCCACGGTGTAGTCGCCGACGCGCAGCGCGTCAGAGTCGGCAAGCTTAATCGCCGTCAGGTTTTTCGGATCCTGAATTTGAATCAGCGCGATATCGGAGCGCGGATCTTTACCTACGACTTTCGCGTCAAACTTACGACCATCGCTCAGTTGAACTTTAATCGTGGTGGCATTATCGACCACGTGGTTGTTGGTCACTACGTAGCCTTTGGCCGCATCAATGATGACCCCGGAACCGAGCGCCATAAATTTCTGCTGCTGCGCATTATCGCCAGGCGCGCCCTGGCCGCCGCCCTGACAGAATGGGGAGCTCTGGAATGGCGAACCGTCCTGGCAGAACGGCGAGTTGTCACCGAAGAACTGCTGGAAGTTACGCGGCATCCGCGGCGTGTTAACAGTCGTGCTGCCTTCAACGTTGATGCTCACCACCGACGGCATCACTTTTTCCAGCATCGGCGCCAGGCTCGGCATCTGCTGCGCAGTGGTCGCCGAGGAAGCCGTTTCAGCCGCGCTCGCAGAGAGCGGGGACAACGCCAGACCTAAACTCAGAGCCAGAGCACTCATTGCTAACGTGGTTTTTTTCATAGGTTTCAATCTCAATTTCAAATTTCGGATAACGAAAAAGTTGCTGTGTACGCACTCTCAGAGTCATTTTATAGCGCGAAGTTCCAGAGTTAAGTTTCGGTAAAAGTAAAAATTTATTGTCCGTCTTTACAAAACTCAGACTTATTCCACCGCCATCAGACGGCGATATTCATCCCACGCATACAAATCCGTCATTCCGCTGATATAGTCCTGAATCAATCGACAGCGGTAATAATACTCCAGCACGGGATATTCTTCGGTATCGCGCGAAAGCTTATTTACCGCCTCCACATAGGCCAACCGATGTCGGGTCGAGAGTTTCTGGAACAACCTCGAGGCAATAGGTAAACTGCGTACCCGCTCTTGTTCCACCAATTGGCTGAACTCCTCCAGCGATAATTTCAGTAGCGGCTCGTAGATATCAAGCAGCCCGCTGATAACGCGGTAACCCTGTAATTCCAGCTGTTCAACATCAGGATGGCTAAACACCTGTTTTATGGCGACGTTTTTATAAAGTTCAAGTAGCTGACTACAATCGCTATCATCCTCTAACAGCGCGTGATTAAAGTCGCCGCTAAAAATGGCCGGTAAGTTTTCGATAAATCGATGCGCCGCATAAGGCACCAGTTTATTCAGCGTATTGACCCGTAAATACATAAAGAACTGATCTTCAGTGCTGCGGCTGAGTGAATTAGCGCGCGATTTCTCCCAGGCATTTTCTACGACTTGAGCGAACAACGATCCTTTTTCATGAGCCCCCCATGCGTCATACAGATGCTGATACAATTGTTCCGCGCTGAATATCCGTTTTTCTACCGCATCTTCAAGGTCAGCAACGCAATATGAGATATCATCGGCAGCTTCCATAATCCACGTTAATGGAAAGCGATTGTAAGGCGCCAGATCCAATTCTTTACGCAGCCGCGCGATATACTCTTCTTCGGCTAAATAATAACCAGGCTTTTTCATTAAATAGCTATGGCTGGCTGGCGTCTCTCCCCGCCACCACGCCGGTCGCGTATATTTCAGAATGCAGCCGACCTGGGTCCAGGTCAGGTTCATACGCATCAGCGTGTGCACCAGACGGATCCCCTGCGCATTGCCTTCAAAGCAGCACAAATCCTGACGCACTTTACGCCGCAGTTCGTTGAGCAACCCTTCGCCATCGTGCAGACGCAGCGCGTCAACCTGGCAGCGATCCTGACTTAACGGCTGGCTGGCGGCATCTTTCGGCGCCAGCCGTTTGCTGAACCAATCGTTAATTGCCGCTTCGCCAAAATGGCCAAATGGCGGATTGCCGATATCGTGCATCAGGCAGGCCATCTCCACGACGCTTTCAAACGGGCCGCTCAGTTCATCCAGTCCGTAGCGTTCCAGCAGCTTTTGCTCCTTCAGGCGGCTTAACACCTCTTTGGCGATGTAGCGCCCGACCTGCTGGACTTCGAGCGAATGGGTGAGCCGGGTGCGGACCGCCGCGTTGCGCTCAAGTGGAAAGACCTGGGTTTTTTGCTGCAGGCGGCGGATGGCCGGTGAATTGATAATGCGCCCGCGATCGCTTTCAAACACCCGCAGGATCTCGCGTTCCGTCTCTACCCCCTGCGGCGAACGGTAGCGCCGACGCCAGTGAATCTTGTTGCGAAAATCAATATTTGCCATAGCCTCTCCCGCGCGAGCAATACGCTTCCCCTTAAGCGCATGATAGACTATGCAGCTAATCCTGACACATCGCGAGTAAATCTATGAAAATTGGCATTATTGGCGCCATGGAAGAAGAAGTTACCCTTCTGCGCGACAAAATCGAGAACCGCCAGACTATCTCTATCGGCGGTAGCGAAATCTATACCGGCCAACTTCACGGTACCGAGGTTGCTCTGCTGAAATCCGGCATTGGTAAAGTGGCCGCCGCCATGGGCGCTACTCTGCTGCTGGAGCGCTGCAAGCCGGATGTGATTATCAATACCGGTTCCGCCGGCGGTCTGGCGCCGACGCTGAAAGTTGGCGACATCGTGGTCTCTGACGAAGCGCGCTACCATGATGCCGACGTCACCGCGTTTGGCTACGAATACGGCCAACTGCCGGGCTGTCCGGCCGGTTTCAAAGCTGACGACAAACTGATTGCCGCCGCGGAAACCTGCATCAAGGCGCTGAATCTTAACGCCGTTCGCGGGCTGATCGTCAGCGGCGACGCTTTCATCAACGGCTCGGTAGGACTGGCGAAAATCCGCCACAACTTCCCGCAGGCCGTTGCCGTAGAAATGGAAGCCACCGCCATCGCCCACGTCTGCCATAACTTCAGCATTCCTTTTGTGGTGGTGCGCGCAATCTCTGACGTCGCTGACCAGCAGTCGCATCTCAGCTTCGACGAGTTCCTCGCCGTCGCCGCCAAGCAGTCCACCCTGATGGTGGAAAATCTGGTGCAGAACCTGGCGCGTGGCTAAGTCGTTACAGAAGGCGTTAACCGCCCTGCTGTTGCTCGCCCCGGCGTGGCTTTTCGCCGCGCCGCGGGTGGTGACGCTCTCCCCGGCCAACACTGAATTGGCCTTTGCTGCCGGCATTACGCCGGTCGGCGTCAGCAGTTATTCCGATTACCCTCCCGCCGCGGCTAAAATCGAACAAGTCGCCAGCTGGCAGGGAATGAACCTTGAACGTATCGTCGCCCTGAAACCCGATCTGGTACTGGCGTGGCGCGGCGGCAATGCCGAACGCCAGGTGAATCAGCTCAGCTCGCTGGGAATCAAGGTTATCTGGGTTGAAACCGGTTCGATTGAGCAAATCATCCATGCTTTGCAGATGCTTGCGCCGTGGAGCCCGCAGCCGGAAACAGCCCGGCAGGCTACCCAGAAGATGCAAGACGATTACGAGGCGCTAAAAGCCCGCTATGCCAACGCGCCGAAAAAACGCGTATTTCTGCAGTTTGGCGCCAACCCGCTGTTCACCAGCAACAGCGCCTCGATCCAGAATCAAGTATTACGCCTGTGCGGCGGAGAGAATATTTTTGCCGCCAGCCGCGTTCCCTGGCCGCAGGTTAGCCGCGAACAGGTGCTGTCACGGCATCCGCAGGCAATCGTCATCACCGGCGATCCGGATAAAATTCCCGCCGTGGACCGCTATTGGCAAAATCAGCTCACAATTTCGCTCATCGCCTTACATAGCGACTGGTTTGAACGCGCGGGCCCACGTATTATCCTTGCCGCAAAACAACTCTGTACTGCGCTTGAGCAGGTAAAATAACCGCCTGGCAGCAGGCTTTTAGCGGGAACTGACGATGCTTGTCTATTGGCTGGATATTATTGGCACAGCCGTATTTGCTATCTCCGGCGTATTGCTGGCGGGGAAATTACGCATGGACCCTTTCGGCGTGCTGGTATTAGGCGTAGTGACCGCCGTGGGCGGCGGGACGATTCGCGATATGGCGCTGGCCAACGGCCCGGTGTTCTGGGTTAAGGACCCTACCGATCTGGTCGTGGCGATGGTCACCAGTATGTTAACGATTCTGCTGGTCCGCCAACCGCGGCGCATGCCGAAATGGGTACTGCCGGTACTGGATGCCGTCGGCCTGGCGGTGTTTGTCGGCATCGGCGTGAATAAAGCCTTTATTGCCCATACCGGCCCGCTGGTGGCTATTTGCATGGGCGTGGTCACCGGCGTCGGCGGCGGGATTATCCGCGACGTGCTGGCGCGAGAAGTACCGATGATTCTGCGCACCGAAATCTACGCCACCGCCTGCATTGTCGGCGGTATCGTGCACGCAACGGCGCACTACACCTTTCAGTTGTCGCTGGAAAACTCGGCGATGTTAGGCATGGTGGTGACGCTGGGGATACGCCTGGCGGCGATTCGCTGGCACCTGAAGCTGCCGACCTTTGCATTGGATGATAACGGACGGTCATAAAAGCAAAACGGTAACCCTGAGGTTACCGTTTTTCGTGTTTGCCGCTCTCTTTGTGGGAGAGGGCTGGAGTCGCTTGCGTTAAACGCTGAACGAGGAGCCGCAGCCGCAGGTGCTTTTCGCGTTCGGGTTAGTCACGATGAAACGTGACCCTTCCAGGCCTTCGGTATAATCGACGGCGCCGCCAACCAGATACTGCAGGCTCATTGGGTCAACCACCAGGCCGACGCCCTGTTTCTCGATGGTCATATCGCCTTCGTTAACCTGATCGTCAAAGGTGAAGCCATACTGGAAACCGCTGCAACCGCCGCCGGTGATGTACACGCGCAGTTTCAGGTTCGGATTGTCTTCATCCGCAATCAGATGTTTTACTTTGTTCGCTGCGGCTTCGGTGAACTCCAGCGGCAACGCTACGTCATCACTCATTTTTTGCTCCCATTGATACTTCCGGCCGATTAAAGAATAACCGGACCTTTTGAGCCATTATCTAATACCCTGGTAAATCGTTCAAGTATTCTCCCGGGGTACCTGCTGCGCTTTCGCCGCCTCTTCGGCCTTCTGCTTTGCCAGGGTACGCTGCAGAATGGTCGAATACAAAGGTTTACCGCCGAGGAACTGTGCCAATAGTGTTGCCCCAAGGCAGGTAATAATCATTGGCAAAATGAGCTGATAGTTATCGGTCATCTCCAGCACCAGCACAATCCCGGTGAGCGGTGCGCGCACCGAAGCCGCCAGCAGCGCCCCCATCCCGGCGATAGCGAAGGTACCGGCATCCAGATGATAGGACGGAAACAGCGGAATGGCAGCCATGCCGAATGCCGTCCCCAGCAGCGTGCCGAGCGCCAGCATCGGGGCGAAAATCCCCCCCGGCGCGCCGGAAGAGAAGCACAGCAGCGTGGTGATGACGCGGGCAATAAAAATGAACAGCAGCAGCCCAACCGAGAAGTTGCCGGCAGCGGCGATCGGGATAAGGTTAAAACCGCCGCCCACCGCGGTCGGCTGCATCAGACCCAGCAGGCCGCACAGCCCGCCGATAAGCCCGCCAATCAACACCCATTTTTTGATATTGCCGCCGTGGAGGCGCTGGAACATATCCTGCGTCCGCAGCACCAGGGTATTAAACAATGGCCCGAAACAGCCGAAAATCATGCCCAGCACCAGGTACAACCACAGGGTATTCACCGGCGCATTGCTCAGCTTGCCGACTTCGATAATCGCCCCTTCGCCGTTAAAAATACGGAACACGATGCTCGACATGATCACGCCGGTAAACACGGCTTTAATCGAAATCAGGTTGTAGCGGAACTGCGGGCGCATCTCTTCGATGATAAACAGAATGCCCGCCAGCGGCGCGTTGAAGGCAGCGGAGAGGCCCGATGCCGCACCGGTGGCCAACAGCGTATGCCGCGCTTCCGGGCTACGCAGACGAAACACATCCACCACCATGCGCCCGATATTACCGCCAAGCTGTACCATCGGCCCTTCGCGCCCCAGCACCATCCCGGCGCCCAGCGTCCCCATGCCGCCAATGAATTTTACCGGCAGCACGCGCCACCAGCGTACCGGACGCAGCTCTTCCAGCGCGCCTTCGATTTCCGGGATCCCGGAACCGCCGGCTTCCGGCGCAAAGCGGCGCACCAGAAAATAGCCGACCATCGCCAGCAGCGCCGACAGGATGAAGGCCAGCGGCCAGACGAGGTACCAGTGGTCCGCCACCTGCACCAGCGCCCCGATACGTTGGTTCTGTACCCAGTTCACGCTCTTTTCAAACGCCACGCCCACCAGCCCGGCCAGCGTGCCGACCACCGCCGCCATCAACAATACCGCCAGCGGCGTTTTATCGCGTTGAATTAACCGGCGGACCGCATCGCTACGGCGCACGCGAACAAACTGATGTGCTTCAAAAGAGGGAGTTTCAGATTTCATGCCATTATCATTTATTGGTAATACAAATGAGAAGAGAGGCATTCTAGCCGCCTCCGCGCCGCGCGTCGTCAAAAAATTGTTTCGTCTGCTTAATGTTTCAATTGGGCAAAACTTTCATAACCTTCATGGAATAACTTAGAATAGCCCGATAACTTTATTCACGAACCAGGATCCTGGCCATGAGCAAATCTGAAAATCTGTATAACGCCGCCCGCGAACTTATCCCCGGCGGCGTCAACTCGCCGGTCCGCGCCTTTACGGGCGTCGGCGGCACCCCGCTGTTTATTGAACGTGCGGATGGCGCCTACCTGTACGATGTCGATGGTAAAGCTTATATCGATTATGTCGGTTCCTGGGGGCCAATGGTGCTGGGTCACAACCATCCGGCCATTCGTAACGCGGTGATTGAAGCGGCAGAGCGCGGGTTAAGCTTCGGCGCGCCAACCGAAATGGAAGTCAAAATGGCGGAACTGGTTACTGAACTGGTACCGACCATGGATATGGTGCGCATGGTGAACTCCGGCACCGAAGCCACCATGAGCGCCATTCGCCTGGCGCGCGGCTTCACCGGCCGCGACAAAATCATCAAGTTCGAAGGATGCTACCACGGTCACGCCGACTGCCTGCTGGTGAAAGCCGGTTCCGGCGCGCTGACTCTCGGCCAGCCGAACTCGCCGGGCGTACCGGCCGATTTCGCGAAGCATACCCTGACCTGCACCTATAACGATCTTGCCTCGGTACGCGCGGCGTTTGAACAGTATCCGCAGGATATCGCCTGTATCATCGTCGAACCGGTGGCCGGCAATATGAACTGCATTCCGCCACAGCCGGAGTTCCTGCCGGGCCTGCGCGCGCTGTGCGACGAGTTTGGCGCGCTGCTGATTATTGACGAAGTGATGACCGGCTTCCGCGTCGCGCTGGCGGGCGCTCAGTCCTATTACGGCGTGGAGCCGGATCTGACCTGTCTGGGTAAAATCATCGGCGGCGGTATGCCGGTGGGCGCTTTCGGTGGTCGCCGCGAGGTCATGGACGCGCTGGCGCCGACTGGTCCGGTGTACCAGGCCGGTACGCTGTCAGGCAACCCTATCGCCATGGCCGCAGGCTTCGCCTGCTTAAGCGAAGTGGCGCAGCCGGGCGTGCATGAAACCCTGACCGAGCTGACCAATCAACTGGCGGATGGCCTGCTGAACGCGGCGCGCGAAACCGGGATCCCGCTGGTGGTGAATAATGTCGGCGGCATGTTCGGTATCTTCTTTACCGATGCCGAAACCGTCACCTGCTATCAGGACGTGGTGAAGTGCGATGTTGAACGTTTCAAGCGTTTCTTCCACCTGATGCTGGAAGAAGGGGTTTACCTCGCCCCGTCGGCGTTTGAAGCCGGCTTTATGTCCGTCGCCCATAGCGAAGAGGATATCAACAACACTATCGACGCCGCGCGCCGGGTGTTTGCCAAACTGTAAGGTACTTGAATGCCTGGTGGCGCAGGGATTTTCCCGGAGGCGGCGCGCTGCGCCTTGTCCGGGCTACCAAATCGAGCAGCACTGTAGCCCCGGTAAGCGCTAGCGCCACCGGGGATTTTCCCGGAGGCGGCGCATTGCGCCTTGTCCGGGCTACCAAATCGCGCGGCGCTGTAGCCCCGGTAAGCGCTGGCGCCACCGGGGATTTTCCCGGAGGCGGCGCATTGCGCCTTGTCCGGGCTAGCAAATCGCGCAGCCTTGTAGCCCCGGTAAGCGCTAGCGCCACCGGGGATGTTGAGGCCATTCGGGATCGTTAGCGGCTCTGCTTTCTCAGCAAATAGATAAAGTACGGCGCGCCGATAAACGTCGATAACAGCCCCGCCGGTATTTGGTAGGGGAACATGATCATTCGCCCGCACCAGTCGGCGAACACCAGCAGCATCCCGCCAGTTAGTCCGGAAATGATCATATGCGGCATCGTCCGGCGGAATCCCATCATCCTCGCAATATGCGGCGCCATTAAACCAACGAAACTTAACGGCCCAATGGTTAGCGTCGCCGTTGCCGTCAGGCTCGCCGCCAGCAGCAGCAACCCGATACGCGACGGCGTTAATGCCATCCCCACCGCCCGCGCCGCCTCGCCGCCGAGCGGCAGGATGGTAAGCCAACGGCGGCAGAGCGGCGCCAGCGCCAATAGCGCCAACATTACCACCCCGCTACGCAGCACCATCTCCGGCGTCGCGCTATAGGTCGAACCGGACATCCACGTCAGGATTTGCGCCATTCGCGGATCGCCGCTGGCCTGTAGCATCATCAATAGCATGGTGAAAGCGGTGCTCAGCGCCATCCCCGCCAGCAGCATCCGGTGTGGCGAGAACCCCCCGCGCCCGGCGGCGACCAGGATGACCAGCAGCGTCGCCGCCGCGCCAAGACTGCCGGCTGGCAGCAGCCAGACAAAAGCGTTGCCTGGTACGAAGAATAGCATCAACACCACGCCGAACGCCGCGCCAGAGCTGATACCCAGCACTTCCGGGCTGGCCATCGGATTACCGGTCAGGCGTTGAATAATGCAACCCGCGACGGCCAGCATCACCCCGGCGAACAGCGCCGAGAGCACCCGCGTCCAGCGCCATGGCATTAATTGCTCCAGCAGATCGCCGCTGGCCCATTGCCACCCCTGCGCATCACGGCCAAAGGTCAGCGCGGCGGTTACCGCCAACAACATCAGCGCCAGTCCGCCCAGCGCGAACCACTGCACGTTGCGGCGCTCAATCAACGCCTTATCGCCGCCGTTCATCACCGGCGCGCTGATACTACGCAGCCGCGGCAGTAGCCACAGTAATAAAGGCGCGCCAATCAGCGCGGTGACTGACCCGGTCGACACTTCCCGCCATACCCGGCTGAGCCAGAGAATAATTTGGTCGGAAAGCCACAGGATCAGCGCGCCAAGTAGAGCCGCCAGTACCAGCCGCGATAGCAGGCGGCGGGCGCCGAGCATTTTCGCCAGCAGCGGCGCGAACAGACCGATAAAGCCGATAATGCCGACCGCGTTGACCAGCAGCGCGCTTATTACTATCGCCAGAGTCAAGACGCCAAGGCGCGCCAGAGAAAGCGCCAGCCCGAGATTTCGCGCCACGCCATCATCCAGCCCCATCAACGTTAACGGGCGTAGCAACAACAGCGTCAATATTACGCCGCCAAGCAGCTGCGGCCACAGGCGCTGCGCCACGCTCCAGTCGGTCTGCGTCAACGTCCCGGTACTCCACAGGAACATGCTTTGCAACTGGTCGTGATGGAAAATCACCATCAGCTGATTGACCGCGCCGCAATAGAGACTCACCACCAGACCGGCCAGAATCAGCGTCACCGGCGACAGACGTTTGCCCCACGAAACGCCGAACACCAGCGCGCCGACCAGACAAGCGCCTGCCAGCGCAGCAAACTGCGACGCCAGCACGCCGGGGATCGCCCATAACGCCGTCACCGTCATTCCAAGCTGCGCGCCGGTGGCGACGCCGAGCGTGGTCGGCTCCGCCAGCGGGTTACGCAGCACCTGCTGGAACAGTACGCCGACGAGCCCCAGTCCGGCACCGACCAGCAACGATACAGCCAGCCTCGGCAGCAAGCTGTAATGGAACAGCATCTGGGCGATATTATCGCTATCCGGCTGCCACAGCGCCTGACGCCACTGCGCGTAAGGTAAAGCAACCTGAAGGTTGATGATGCTCAGCGCGAAAGCGGCAACCAGCAACACGACCAACAGGATAATGGCTAACGGCGAGAAACGCGCCTTCATACCGCCCTCCCCTGCGCATCGGCCAGTCCGCGGGCGAAATGCATCGCCGACAGCGTCGCGCCATAGAACCATACCGCCGGAAGACGCTGGAAACGCCCCGCGCGCACGAAAGGCATCGCCTGCCACAGCGGGGTCGCCATCATCTGGGCCATCTCCCGATCGTTGCCGTGATCGAAACAGATAACATCGGCCTCTTTAAATTCCGCCAGCCGATCGATGCCTACGGTGATACTGCCCCAGAATGCCGCTTCACCGCGCCAGGCGTTTTTGATGCCAAAACGATCGAGCACTTCCTGGAACAGGCAGTTCTCGCCGAAGACCAGCACATGGCGAGCATCAAGTAGCGAAATCATCAGCAGCGGGCGATCGCCACGCTCGGCAAATCGCGGACGCAGGCTTTCCATCAACCCGTCGAACTCCGCCAGATGACGCTTCGCCTGCTGTTGCTTACCCAGCAGGTCGGCCATTTCCAGCAGCGAACGCTGGGCCATCGCCAGCGGCCGTTTGCCGTCGCTGAAGGTGAAGCCGCGACCGGGCGCAATGCGCGCCAGCTTTTCCGGCGACGGGCCATAGCCTGCCGACCAGACGATAAACGACGGTTTCATCTGCGTCAGTAATTCAAGATTGGGTTCAGTGCGCAGGCCGACATCAATCACCGAAGCGGGTAACGCCGGCTCATTGACCCACAGGTTGTAGTTGGGAATATCGGCTACGCCGTAGGGCGTAACGCCGAGCGCCAGCAGCAGCTCGGCCGGTAGCCACTCCAGCGCGACGACGCGCTGCGGGTCAACGTTCGCCGCCTGCGCGCCGCGCATCTGCCACAGCAGCGGCGACAGCGCCATTGCCGTCAACAGGCGTCGGCGTGAGAAGAAGTTCGAATTTTCCATCAATAGACAAAACTTACCGGCGCTGCGCCCGCCGGGTGCGGCAGGATCCCCATCGGGATGCCGTAGATTTGTTCCAGCGTTTCGCTGCGCATCAGTTCCGCCGGCGTCCCCTGGGCGATCATTTCGCCGCCGCGCAGCGCCACCAGATAATCGCAATAGCGGGCGGCCATATTAATATCGTGCAGGACCGCGATCACCGTCAGGCCACGCTGCTGGCTGAGACGATGCACCAGCGCCAGCACATCGACCTGGTGGGCGATATCCAGCGCCGACGTCGGTTCATCGAGCAGCAGACAGCGGCTATCCTGCGCCACCAGCATGGCGATCCACGCGCGCTGGCGTTCGCCGCCGGAAAGGCTGTCCACCAGCCGATGCGCCAGCGGTTTCAGCCCCACCAGCGCAATGGCCTCTTCTACTTTTTCGCGATCCGCCACGCCGAAGCGCCCCAGCGCGCCGTGCCACGGATAGCGGCCAATCGCCACCAGTTCGCGCACCGTCATCCCTTCCGCCGCCGGCAGTTGTTGCGGCAGATAGGCCACTTTGCGGGCAAACGCCTTGCTGCTCCAGCTGTCCAGCGGCTGGCCATCCAGCAGCACATCGCCTTCGGAAGGCGGCTGATGGCGGCCAAGCATTTTGAGTAACGTGGATTTGCCGGAACCGTTATGGCCAATCAGGCCAGTGACTTTTCCTGCCGGGAAGGTCAACGAAAGGGGATGAAGCAGCGTGCGGCCAGGCACGCGAAAGGTCACGCGATTTAACGCAAACGTCGTCTCAGAGTGCGGAGTCTGTTCCTGCATAGCAACAACCTGATATTGGGCGCGGCGAACCGCGCCCGTGAGTAGTTAGAAGCGGAAGGTTGCGGTAGCAACAACCTGACGTTCCGCCCCCCAGTAGCATGCGTACTCGCTATAGCAGCTGGAGACATATTCGCGGTCAAACAGGTTGTTGACGTTGACGCCGACCGAGGACCCCGGCAGGCCAAAGCGCGCCAGATCGTATTTCACCGTCGCATCCATCAGCGCATAACCGGCCACATTGAAGGAGTCATTTTTCTTACCGGTGCTGGTGTCATTTTTGTAGTAGCTGACCGTCGAACCGATATAACGCGCGCCCGCGCCAATCGTCAGCCCGCTAAGCGCGGTTTCGTGGAAGGTGTAATCCGCCCACAGCGAGGCCATATTACGCGGCACTTCCGCCGGACGCTTGCCTTCGAAGACGGTGTCGTGAGTGTATTCGGCATCGGTATAGCTGTATGCCGCGGTCAGGTTGATATTGGCATTGACCGCCGCCTTCGCCTCCAGCTCAAAGCCGCGGGAGCGGATTTCGCCGGTTTGTACGCTGAACAGTCCGGTCGGATCGTTCGGGTCTGCCGTCAGGTTCTTATCTTTAGTCAGCTGATAGACCGCCGCGGTCACCACCACCGGCATATCTTTCGGCACGTATTTCACGCCGGCTTCATACTGCTTACCGCGCGACGGATCGAACGGCTTGCCGGTGCTATTGGAACCCGATACCGGTTCGAACGATTCGCTGTAGCTGAAGTACGGGGAGATACCGTTATCGAACAGATAGTTGATCCCGCCGCGCCAGCTGAACTGCTGGTCGTGATTTTCCGCCATGCTGCTGGTGGAACGGGTGAAGGTAGACGTGGTGGCGTAATCGTAGCGGCCGCCTAAGGTCATCACCCATTTGTCCCACTCCATCTGATCCTGCGCGTACAGGCCCGTCTGCTCCATACGGTTAAGGACCGCGTACGGGAAGTTGACGTTCACGTTCGGGTTGCCGTACTGCGGATTGGTCATGCTAATGGCATCGGCCGTACCGTAGTCCGCATCAACGTCGTTACGCATCCGCGAGTAGTCCACGCCGGTCAGCAGCGTGTGGTTCACCGCGCCGGTAGCAAAATCAGACTGCAGTTGCGTATCAACGGTAAAGGTATTCAGGTGCTCATCGGAACGCACGTAGGCACGATTGATTTTCCCCGGCTCCTGGTAACCATTGCCGTAGACCGAACGATACAGCGTATGCACATCGGCATAGCGCAGGTTCTGACGCACGGTAAAGGTGTCATCGAACTGATGGGAGAAGCTATAGCCAACCATCTGCTGGCGACGCGACATCTTGTTATCGGACTCGCCTTCGTTGAAGTCGGTCGGCAGCTTGTGGGCCTTACCGTTGGCATCGTAATACGGCACCACGGTGCCTTCGCGCGGCAGCCAGCCGTAGTAACCCGCATCCGGGTCATTCTGGAAGTTGCTCAGGAAGGTGAAATCGGTTTTATCATCCGGACGCCAGCTGAAGGACGGAGCGACGGCGTAACGGGTCGATTTCGCCATCTGCTGCTGCGCATCCTGGCTGCGGCCTAAACCGGTCAGACGGTATGACCACACGCCGTCATCATCAATGGCGTCGCTGAAGTCGAAACCGGTTTGCCACAGGTTATCCGTGCCCATCTTAAACTGTACTTCTTTCAGCGGCTCGGTGGTCGGACGCTTGCTGACCATGCTGACGATACCGCCCGGGTTGCTGTTGCCGTACAGCACCGAGGTTGGCCCGCGCATCACTTCCACGCGTTCCAGGAAATACGGGTCCATCGAGACTTCAGAGTAGTTGTTACCCTGCAGCTTCATGCCATCCAGATACTGGTTGGTGTTCACCGTGCTGGAGGTGGTGAATCCACGAATGGTGACCACATCATAAGTGGTCGAGCTACCGCGAGTGGAGAAAACGCTCGGCGTGTAAGAGAGCGCTTCTTTGACCGTTGTCGGCTGCTTCATGTCCATCTCTTCGCGGGTCACCACGGAGATAGACTGCGGCGTTTTTTCAATGGGAGTATCGGTTTTGGTGGCCGTGGCGGAACGCTTCGCGGCGATAGTCGGTGCCGGTCCCCAGGCGCTCTCCTGGCTGGCTGGCGCCGCGGTAACGACGAGGGTTTCTTCTTTCGGTTGTTCCGCAGCCTGTGCATAAACAGACATGCCGCTAACCGCCGTGGCTACTACGACTGCGATTTTACGCAGCGAGTGATTTGGCTGAGCAGTTTTAAGACGCGCCATTGGTATATCTCTGATGAAAGTGAATGATAACGTAAACGAGAATTATTATTATGACGGGTGACATAATAGGCGAAACGCGGAATCCAAGGCAAGCGCTATGCCGAACAGGAAGCGCCAAGGGATTAATAAATAACCAGACGGTTATTAAGGAGTTATCACCGTGTTAAGCAGATACCCTAAATAAAAAAGCCCCCTAATACCTTCGTATTAAGGGGCTGTTCAGACGTTCAGCTTAAACGGTTTTAGTTGCCGCCAAACATATCTTTAATCCAGCCGGCCACGCCATCGCTCTTTTCCTGCTTCGCAGGCTGCTGCTGTTGCTGCTGCGGTTGGTTAGCAGGCTGCTGCTGCCCGGACTGGTTGAACGGGTTATTGGCTTCCTGCTGCTGTTGCTGCTGTTGCTGCAGGGCTTCGCCCTGGCGGCACAGCGCATCCGGCGAGGTAGTCCACACCGGCAGCGTACGCATACCGCCGCTGCACTGGAAGTAACCGTTGCTGTCCACGCCCATGTCCACGACATCTTCCGGCGGCGTCAGCGCCAGCGGCGTCGGGGTCTGGTTAGCCAGGTAGCGCTGATAAATCGACATCGCGCCGCTGGCCCCGTACAGCTTGGTCGGCTGGTTGTTATCGCGGCCAACCCAGGTAATCGTCACCTGGCTGCCATCGATACCGGCAAACCAGGTATCCACATTGTTGTTGGTGGTCCCGGTTTTACCCGCCAGATGCAGGCCAGGATACTTGGCACCAAGCTGACGGCCGGTACCGCGCTGCACCACCTGCTGCATGGTCCACAGGGTCATATAGGCCGCCTGCGCCGGAACGGCGCGTTCCGCCTGCGGGTAGCTCTGGTACAGCACCGTACCATCTTCAGCAATAACGGAACGCAGCGCCGACAGCGTTGCGCGGTTACCGCCGCTGGCGATGGTCTGGAATGCCTGCGCGACTTCAATTGGCGTCAGGTTAAGGGCGCCAAGGATCATCGCAGGAACCGCATTCAACTGGTCTTTCGGCACGCCCAGCTTCTGCCAGGTATCGGTGATCGCCGGCAGACCCAGCGACATCCCGAGGTTAACCGTCGGCACGTTCATCGAACGGGTCAGGGCATCCACCAGCATCACCTGACCGCTAAAGCGACGATCGTCGTTCTGCGGCGACCAGGTCTGGCCGTTCGACAAGCGAATCGTCACCGGCGCATCGGCAATCCACGTATTCAACCGATACTGGTTCGGCTGGCTCAGCGCGGTCAGATAAGTGGCCGGTTTTGCCAACGAACCAATCGAACGACGCGCCTGCATCGCGCGGTTGTAGCCGGCAAACTGCGGCTCCGCGCCGCCGACCATCGCCCGGACTTCGCCGGTGAAGCGATCGACCACCACCATGGCGGTTTCCAGATCCGGCAGCTTACGCTGTTTCTTAAGTGCCGGGATACCTTCGATGGCCGCTTTTTCCGCCGCATCCTGAGCCACCGGGTCAAAGGTGGTGAAGATCTTCACGCCAGAGAGATCTTTTACTTTATCGCCCAGTTTCGCCTGCAGCTCCTGGCGCACCATCTGCATGAACGCCGGCTGCGGAGAAATCACCCCGCCGCGCGGCTGCACGCCCAGCGGACGGGCGCTCAGCATATCGTACAGCTCCTGGTCGATAATGTTCTGCTGCTGCAGCAGACGCAGCACCAGGTTACGCCGCTCCAGCGCCAGTTTCGGGTTACGCCACGGGTTATAGATTGACGCCCCTTTGACCATCCCGACCAGCAGCGCCTGCTGATCGAGGCTCAGCTCTTCTACCGGGCGGCCAAAGTAGTACAGGCTCGCCAGCGGGAAGCCGCGGATTTCGTTGTCGCCGCTCTGGCCGAGATACACTTCGTTCATGTACAGCTCAAGGATACGATCCTTGCTGTAACGGGCGTCAACGATCAGCGCCATATAGGCTTCGTTGGCCTTACGCCAGTAGGAACGCTCGCTGGACAGGAACAGGTTCTTCACCAGCTGCTGGGTCAGGGTACTTGCCCCCTGCACCGTACGCCCCGCCGTCAGGTTCGCCAGCACCGCACGGCCCATTGAGTACAGGCTGATACCGTCATGCTCATAGAAGTGGCGGTCTTCGGTCGCCAGCAGCGTATCCACCAGCAGATCCGGGAAACCGCTACGCTTAACGAACAGGCGCTGCTCGCCGTTCGCCGACTGCAGCATGGTGATCAGGCGCGGATCGAGACGGAAGAAACCGAACTGACGGTTGTTATCCATATTCTCGATGGTATCCAGATGATCGCCATCGAAGGTCAGACGCGCGCGCACCTGCCCCTCTTTACTATCCGGGAAATCGAACGGACGACGGATCATCTCGATGCTATTAGCCTGTACGGTGTATTCGCCAGGACGCGTCATTGCGCTGACCTGACGGTACTGGGTCGCATTAAGCAGGCGCACCATCTCGTTTTTGCTGATCTGCATATCCGGCTCAAGGTTGACCATCCGGCCATACACTGCCGCCGGCAGTTCCCAGACTTTACCGTCAATGCGGCTGCGAATTTTCTGGTCGAGGTAGACGCCATAGGCGGCGATAATTACCGCAAAGACAATCCCCAGCTTAACCAGCAGCCACAGCCAGCTGCGCTTACGACGAGGCTTATTGCCTTTGCCCTTTCCTTTCTTCGGCATCGGTCGTTCATCCTCATAATCGTCATCGTAATCATCGTCGTAGTCCTCTTCCCGGACCCGGCGACGGGTGACTTTTTGTTTTGCCGGGCGTGAAGGTCTCCCTTTACGTCCGATAGGCTCGCGGTCATCTCCCGCCATGCTTTTTCTCCGCAACTTTCAGGCGTAAAGGCCTGATTCTCAATACTTCCTCTTGAAGGAGGAAGAAGATATCTCTCAATTTAACACCCGCCGCGCTGCCGCGGCCGACGTCTTTCATATCATCTTCGAAGAATAATTCATTAAACAAATCATATAATTATCTGTTTAAGCTGAAGAATATCTCCGGACATAGCACGAATTGTCCAGGCCACAGAGAATAGCACTAATCCGCGACATTCTTAACCAGCATTTTACAACCGCAAAACGCGATAAACGGTAAAATATGATGTTTTTTAATAACATAAATATTGCGCCGTGTGACTCAGGCCGCCGATTTTCAGAACCGCGCCCACAGCAAGGGCGCGGCGCCTCAGGAGTATTTTTTCGTCCGCCGGGTCGGCGCGGTATTCGCCGGGTCATCCGGCCAGACATGTTTCGGATAGCGTCCTTTCATCTCTTTTTGCACCTCGCGGTACGCCCCTTGCCAGAAGGCGCTCAAATCGCGGGTAATTTGTAACGGTCGCTGCGCCGGCGAAAGTAATTCCAGCACCAGGGGAACCCGCCCTTCGGCAATGCGCGGCGTCGTCGCCTCGCCAAACATCTCCTGCATCCGTACCGCCAGCGCCGGCGGGTTATCTTCATGATAGCGAATAGCGATACGGCTGCCGGTCGGCACCGTGTAATGGGTCGGCAGCTCGCTATCCAGCTTCTGGCGTAACGTCCACGGCAGCCAGTTTTGCAGCGCCTGTCGCAGGTCTACCGCCTTGAGCGCCCGAAGCGAATGCACCCCGGTCATCTGCGGCAACAGCCACGCCTCCAGCGAAGCTAACAGCGATGCGTCATCAACGGCGGGCCAGTCCGCTTCCGGCAGCCACTGCGCGGCGCAGTGCAGCCGCAGGCGCAGTTGTTCAGCCTCCGGCGTCCAGTTCAATACCCCGAGCCCCTTATCGCGGATTCCGTTGAGCATCGCCTGGTGCAGCTCCGCCTCCGACGGTTTCGCCAACGGCTGAGTTTTTATCACCAGCTGGCCAATGCAGCTACGCCGCCAGGCTTTTAGCGTCCCCTGCGCTTCATCCCACTCCACGGTATCGGAGCGTTGTATCAGCTCAGGACGCTGCGCCACCAGTTGGTCAATATCCAGCGGCAGCGCCAGCAAAATTCGCGCATCTGGCGCCGAACTGCCCTGTAGTAGCAGCGGCGCAATTAGCCATTCGTGACGGCCGAGCGCGTCATCGGCATCCAGCATCGCCCCCATGCCGTTAGCCAACTGATAGCGCCCTTCCTGGCCGCGTCGACGGGCGATCCGGTCGGCAAACGCTGGGGCCAGCAACGCCGCCATCCGCTCAGCATCAGGCTGACCGCCGCGGCTGGCCAGCCGCTTCAATAACTGCTGCGCCCGCTGCTGCCAGTTGCCCTGCTGGCGCGTAAACGCGGCGCCTAAGTCACTATTGCCGCCGCGCGGCGGCTCCTCAAGAATAGCCGCCAGTTTCGCCGCCGTCGCCGCGTCATCCGCGGAATCGGCCGCCGTCAGCATGGCTGCCAGACGCGGGTCGTTACCCAGCACCGCCATTTGGCGCCCGTGAGCCGAAAGGCGTTCGCCCTCCAGCGCCGATAGCGCCGTCAACAGACGCCGCGCCGCCGCCAGATTGATCGCCGGCGGTAGGTCCAGCCAGCGAAGCTCGGCCGGATCGCGGCAGCCCCACTGCAGCAACTCCAGCAGCAGAGCCGATAGATCGCTTTGCAGAATTTCCGGATCGCTCTGCGCCGCCGCGCGCTCCGCCTGCTCTTTCGCCAGCAGATGCAGGCAGATCCCCGGCTCCAGACGCCCGGCGCGACCGGCGCGCTGGGTCATTGACGCCTGGCTTATCCGCTGGGTGATTAGCCGGGTCAGGCCGGTGCGCGGATCGAAGCGCGCGACCCGCTCCTGAGCGCTGTCGACCACCAGGCGAATGCCTTCGATCGTCAAACTGGTTTCAGCGATATTGGTCGCCAGCACCACTTTGCGCATCCCAGCGGGCGCCGGGAGAATCGCTTTGCGCTGTTCGCTCAGCGGCAGCGCGCCGTACAGCGGGCATAACAGCACATCGCTGGCTACGCGCTCGCTCAATTGTTCCTGTACGCGCTGAATTTCGCCAACGCCCGGCAGGAATAACAGCATCGATCCCTGCTCCTCACGCAGCAGATCCGCGGCGGCGATCGCTACCGCTTCGGCAAAACGCTGATGGGTCGCCAGCGGCGTAAAGCGACGTTCAACCGGGAATGCACGCCCTTCGGAAACTACCACCGGCGCTTCCGGCAACAGGCGCTGCAGACGATCGTTATCCAAGGTCGCCGACATGATCAATAACTTGAGATCGTCACGCAGCCCCTGCTGAACGTCCAACAACAACGCCAGCGCCAGATCGGCCTGCAGGCTACGTTCATGAAATTCATCGAGGATCACCAGTCCCACGTCGGAAAGTTCCGGATCGTGCTGCAAAGTGCGGGTTAGGATCCCTTCAGTAACCACTTCCAGACGGGTATTTGGCCCAACGCAGCTTTCGGCGCGCATCCGGTAGCCTACCGTTTCTCCCGGTTTTTCTCCCAGCAGCTCCGCCAGACGCTGAGCGACGTTACGCGCCGCCAGCCGCCGCGGCTCCAGCAGAATAATCCGGCCATCAATGTTGCCATCGGCGAGGATCTGTAGCGGCAGCCAGGTTGATTTACCCGCGCCGGTAGGCGCGTTAAGCAGCACCTGCGGCGCCTGCTGCAGGGCGGAAAGAAGTTCGGGAAGAATTGCGGCAACCGGCAATGAGGACACGAAAGGCTCCGGAGGTTAACATTCGAGGGCAAGCATTGTAGCATCCCCGTAATTCATTACCGAGTCTCTATCATGTCCGAGCCGAAACGGCTGTTTTTCGCTCTTGAACTGCCGAAAGCGATACAGAAACAGATTATTCACTGGCGCGCCGCCCATTTTGCCGACGATGCCGGAAGGCCGGTCGCCGCCGATAACCTACATCTGACGCTGGCGTTTCTCGGCGACGTCAGCGCTGAAAAACAGCGCGCGCTGTCGGCAATGGCCGGACGCATTCAACAACCGCCATTTACCCTGACGCTCGACGACGCCGGCCAGTGGCTGCGTTCGCGCGTAGTGTGGCTCGGTACCCGCCAGCCGCCGCGCGGCATGCTGCAGCTGGCAAATATGCTGCGCGCTCAGGCAGCGCGGAGCGGCTGCTATCAAAGCCCGCAGCCGTTTCATCCGCATATCACCCTCCTGCGCGACGCCCGCCACGCGGTGCCGATCCCGCCGCCGGGTTTTTGCTGGCAGATGCCGGTCAACGAATTTGTGCTTTATGAGTCCAGCTTTCTCCGCGGGCGCACCCGCTACAACGTGCTGGAACGTTATCCATTTACCAGGGAACTCTGATGCTGTTCACTCCGCCTTTGCAGTCCGCCACTTTAATTAAACGTTACAAACGGTTTCTGGCCGATGTCGTCACGCCGGAGGGCCAGGAGCTGACGCTGCACTGCCCGAATACCGGCGCCATGACCGGCTGCGCCGCGCCGGGCGATACCGTCTGGTATTCCACTTCCGATAATCCTAAACGTAAATATGCGCATACCTGGGAATTAACTGAAACCCAACAGGGCGCGGTCATCTGCGTCAACACGCTGCGGGCCAATACCCTCGCGAAAGAGGCGGTACTCGCCGGAAATATCCCTGAGCTTGCCGGGTATAACATTCTGAAAAGCGAAGTAAAATATGGCGAAGAAAATAGCCGAATCGACCTTATGTTACAGGCAGAAGGCCGCCGTAACTGCTATATTGAAGTGAAATCGGTTACGTTGGCGGAAAAAGAGTACGGTTATTTTCCCGATGCCGTTACCGCACGCGGTCAGAAGCACCTGCGGGAACTCATGAGCGTCGCGGCCGCGGGCCATCGGGCCGTGATTTTATTCGCCGTGCTGCATTCGGCGATAGACCGTTTCTCACCCGCGCATCATATTGATGCCAAATACGCACAGCTGTTGATAGAGGCGCAGGAAAAGGGGGTAGAAATTCTCGCCTGGAAAGCGGAACTTTCTACCAAAATGATGACTCTGAATAAGCCGATTGCCGTGGCGTTAACCCCCGGTAATTAAAAGGCTAAATTGTGTCCGGTTCGCGAGCGCAAATACGCTTTTCTTCACAGCGTTGTCAAGTGTAACGTTTAGATAATTGCTATCCGGAAAAGCATCTGCTATTTATAGCGGCCTGATTTTTCCCCCACATGGGGATCGATAGTGCGTGTTAAGGAGAAGCAACATGCAAGAAGGGCAAAACCGTAAAACATCGTCCCTGAGTATTCTCGCCATCGCTGGGGTGGAGCCGTACCAAGAGAAGCCGGGCGAAGAGTATATGAACGAAGCCCAGCTGGCGCACTTCAAGCGCATTCTTGAAGCATGGCGTAATCAACTCAGGGATGAAGTGGATCGCACCGTAACGCATATGCAGGATGAAGCAGCTAACTTCCCGGACCCGGTCGACCGTGCCGCGCAGGAAGAAGAGTTCAGCCTGGAGCTGCGTAACCGCGACCGCGAACGTAAACTCATCAAGAAGATTGAGAAAACACTGAAAAAAGTCGAAGACGAAGACTTCGGCTTCTGCGAATCCTGTGGCGTGGAGATTGGCATTCGCCGTCTGGAAGCGCGTCCAACAGCTGACCTGTGCATCGACTGCAAGACGCTGGCGGAAATTCGCGAAAAACAGATGGCGGGTTAATTCCCTGCTACCTCACTCTCTGGCGGGAGTTTCTCCCGCCTGATTCCCCTTGTGTTTAACATGACCGACTCAGACTATATCGGGCGCTTTGCTCCCTCACCTTCCGGCGAACTCCACTTCGGCTCATTAATCGCCGCCCTCGGCAGCTATCTACAGGCGCGGGCGAAAGGCGGTATCTGGCGCGTACGCATTGAAGATATCGACCCGCCGCGGGAAGTTCCCGGCGCCGCCGACACTATTTTGCGACAGCTCGATCGCTACGGCCTGCACTGGGACGGCGAGGTACTGTGGCAATCCCAGCGGCACGAAGCCTATCGCGAGCGCCTCGCCTGGCTGCACGATCGGGATCTCTGCTACTACTGCACCTGCACCCGCGCGCGCATTCATAGCGTCGGCGGGATCTACGACGGCCACTGTCGCGATTTGCGCCTTGGCGGCGAAAATGCCGCGCTGCGCCTGCGTCAGACCCGTCCGGTACTGGAATTTTATGACCAGTTGCGCGGAACCATCGTCGCCGACGAACCGCTGGCGCGGGAAGATTTCATCATCCATCGTCGCGACGGGCTGTTCGCCTATAACCTGGCGGTAGTGGTTGACGACCATTTTCAGGGGGTCAGCGAAATCGTCCGCGGCGCCGATCTCATCGAGCCAACGGTACGACAAATTTCATTGTATCAGCACTTTGGCTGGCCTGTGCCAGACTACGTGCACCTGCCGCTGGCGCTGAACGCCGAAGGTAATAAGCTCTCAAAACAAAACCACGCCCCGTCCCTGCCGGAGGGCGATCCGCGCCCGGAAATTGTGCGGGCATTAACATTTTTGAATCAGGATGTCATCGAGGATTGGCAAGCGCTGAGTATTGAAGATTTACTCAAACAAGCGGTAGCCAACTGGCAACCTGCAAAAATCCAGCATTCTCAAATGGCTCCCGCTGAGCTATGATTAGCCGCTATTTTTGCTCGTCGCCCTTCAGGTTGCCCCTGAATTTGCCGTTTAAATGCAACCTGAAGCCCATAGAGTAATGTTTTATCCGAAGTTCGTCTGACACTACGAGGTGCACCATTTTTACCCGAGTCGCTAATTTTTGCCGCAAGGTGCTAAGCCGTGAAGAGCGCGAGGCAGAGGCTGCCGCCGTCGAACAAACGCATATGACGGTGATCCCGCGTGAACAGCATGCAATTTCCCGCAAAGATATCAGTGAAAACGCGCTCAAGGTGCTCTATCGACTGAATAAGGCGGGCTACGAAGCTTACCTGGTCGGCGGCGGCGTTCGCGACCTGCTGCTGGGCAAGAAACCAAAAGATTTTGACGTCACCACCAGCGCGACCCCGGACCAGGTACGTAAACTGTTCCGCAACTGCCGCCTGGTTGGCCGTCGTTTCCGCCTGGCGCACGTGATGTTCGGGCCGGAAATCATTGAGGTCGCCACCTTCCGCGGCCATCACGAAGGCCACACTAACGACCGCGTCACCTCCCAGCGCGGCCAGAACGGCATGCTGCTGCGCGATAACATCTTCGGTTCTATCGAAGAGGATGCCCAGCGCCGCGACTTCACCATCAACAGCCTTTATTACAGCGTGGCGGACTTCACCGTACGCGACTACGTTGGTGGAATGCGCGATCTGCAGGAAGGGGTGATTCGCCTGATTGGCGACCCGGAAACCCGTTACCGTGAAGATCCGGTGCGCATGCTGCGCGCGGTACGTTTCGCCGCCAAACTCCATATGCGCATCAGCGCCGAAAGCGCCGAGCCAATTCCGCGTCTGGCCACCCTTCTTCACGACGTCCCCCCGGCGCGTCTGTTTGAAGAAGTGCTGAAACTACTGCAGGCGGGTTATGGTTATGAAACCTACCAGCTGCTGCGCGAATACAGCCTGTTCCAGCCGCTGTTCCCGACGATCACCCGCTACTTTACCGAGCGCGGCGATAGCCCGATGGAACGCATCATCATTCAGGTGCTGAAGAATACCGATAACCGCCTGCATAACGACATGCGCGTTAACCCGGCATTCCTGTTCGCGGTCATGTTCTGGTATCCGCTGCTGGAAATGGCGCAGAAAATCGCGCAGGAGAGCGGGCTGGCCTATTACGACGCCTTCGCGCTGGCAATGAATGACGTGCTGGATGAAGCCTGCCGGACGCTGGCGATTCCTAAACGCATCACCACCCTGGTGCGCGATATCTGGCAGCTGCAGCTTCGTATGTCCCGCCGTCAGGGCAAACGCGCGTGGAAACTCATGGAGCATCCGAAGTTCCGCGCCGCTTATGATCTGCTTGAACTGCGCGCAGGCGCCGAGAACAACCACGAACTGCAGCGCCTGACCAAATGGTGGGGCGAGTTCCAGGTAGCCGCGCCGCCGGAACAGAAAGATATGCTCAACGACCTCGGCGACGATCCGGCTCCGCGCCGCCGCCATCGCCGCCCGCGGAAACGCGCGCCGCGTCAGGGTAACGCATGACCCTGGTCTATATCGCCATTGGCAGTAATCTCGCTTCGCCGCTCGAACAGGTGAATGCGGCTATCCGCGCGCTGGCCGACATTCCGGACAGCCGCGTGGCGAGCGTGTCTTCGCTGTACCGTACGCCGCCGCTGGGGCCGCAGGATCAGCCCGACTATCTCAATGCCGCCGTCGCGCTTGAAACCGCGCTCGCGCCGGAAGCGCTGCTCGATCACACTCAGCGCATCGAACTGCAGCAGGGACGGGAGCGGAAAGCCGAACGCTGGGGACCGCGAACGCTGGACCTCGACATTATGCTATTCGGCGATGCGGTCATTAACAGCGAGCGTCTGACGGTGCCGCACTACGATATGAAAAATCGCGGTTTTATGCTCTGGCCGCTGTTTGAAATCGCCCCACAGCTCCACTTCCCCGATGGCCTCGCCCTTCGCGCCGCGCTGGAAAATCTGGGCGCCGAAAAACCCGCTCTCTGGTAACCCCTACTCCCTTTTTTAGCATTTCCGGCGATAGTGGTAATCGGTTGCCCAAAATCATTGCCCCCCTGAATGCTGCTGTTAGAATGCCGGTTAATATGACTTTCATCATCAGGAAACGTTATGAAACCGACCACCATTGCCCTGCTGCAGAAATGCAAACAGGAGAAAAAGCGCTTCGCCACTATCACCGCCTACGACTACAGCTTCGCTAAGCTTTTTGCCGATGAAGGCATTAACGTCCTGCTGGTGGGCGATTCGCTAGGGATGACGGTACAGGGCCACGACTCCACGCTGCCGGTGACCGTTGACGATATCGCTTACCACACCCGCGCGGTGCGCCGCGGCGCGCCGAACAGCCTGCTGCTCGCCGACCTGCCGTTCATGGCCTACGCCACGCCGGAACAAACCTTTGAAAATGCCGCCGTCGTGATGCGCGCCGGCGCCAATATGGTCAAGCTCGAAGGCGGCGCCTGGCTGGCTGATACCGTCAGGATGCTGGCGGAGCGCGCGGTACCGGTTTGCGGTCACCTCGGTCTGACGCCGCAATCGGTGAACGTGTTCGGCGGCTATAAAGTACAAGGTCGCGGCGATGCAGCGCAGGCGCTGTTTGATGACGCATTAGCCCTGGAAGCCGCCGGCGCCCAGCTGCTGGTGCTGGAGTGCGTGCCGGTAGAGCTGGCAAAACGCATTACCGAAGCGCTGACGATCCCGGTTATCGGCATCGGCGCAGGCAACGTGACCGATGGGCAAATCCTGGTGATGCATGACGCTTTCGGGATCACCGGCGGCCACATTCCTAAATTCGCGAAAAATTTCCTCGCAGAAGCGGGCGACATCCGCGCCGCGGTACGGCAGTATATTGCCGAAGTCGAATCCGGGACCTATCCGGGCGAAGAACATAGTTTCCATTAAGGAGTCTTGTTGTGCTGATAATTGAAACCCTGCCGCTGCTGCGCCAGCATATCCGTCGTTTACGCCAGGAAGGCAAGCGCATTGCGCTGGTTCCCACCATGGGCAACCTGCACGATGGTCATATGAAGCTGGTTGATGAAGCCAAAGCCTGCGCGGATGTCGTGGTGGTCAGTATCTTCGTGAATCCCATGCAATTTGACCGCCCGGACGATCTGGCGCGCTATCCGCGTACCCTGCAGGAAGATTGCGAAAAGCTGAACAAGCGCAAGGTCGATTTTGTCTTTGCTCCGGCGCCGGCGGAAATTTATCCGCAGGGTACCGAAGGGCAAACCTTCGTTGATGTCCCGGGCCTGTCGACCATGCTGGAAGGCGCCAGCCGCCCTGGCCACTTCCGCGGCGTCTCGACCATTGTCAGCAAGCTGTTCAACCTGGTGCAGCCAGATGTCGCCTGCTTCGGCGAGAAAGATTTCCAGCAGTTGGCGCTGATCCGCAAAATGGTCGCCGATATGGGTTATGACATCGAGATCGTCGGCGTGCCGATTATCCGCGCGAAAGACGGCCTGGCGCTGAGCTCGCGTAATGGTTATCTGACCGCCGAGCAGCGTAAAATCGCCCCGGGTCTGTATAAAGTGCTGAGCTCGGTGGCGGAAAAACTTGCCGCGGGCGAACGTCATCTTGAGGAAATCATCGCCATCGCCGAGCAGGAGCTCAACGAATCAGGTTTTCGCGCCGACGATATCCAGATCCGCGATGCCGACACCCTGCTGGAGCTCACGGATGCCAGCAAACGCGCGGTGATCCTGATGGCGGCATGGCTGGGCCAGGCGCGTCTGATTGATAACAAAATCGTCGAGCTGGGCCAGTAGTCCGGAACGAAAAATCGGGTTATTTTCTCAAAGCGGATGCCGTGTCCGCTTTGCTACTTAAAGGTTGGAAGGTAGAAGTTATGATGCGTAATATGCTGCAGGGCAAGCTCCACCGCGTTAAAGTCACGCAGGCTGACCTGCATTACGAAGGTTCCTGCGCCATTGACCAGGATTTCCTCGAAGCGGCCGGTATTCTGGAAAATGAAGCCATTCATCTGTGGAACGTGACCAACGGAAACCGTTTCTCGACTTATGCGATCGCCGCCGAGCGTGGTTCGAAGATTATCTCTGTCAACGGCGCTGCGGCGCACTGCGCTAGCGTCGGCGATATCCTCATTATCGCCAGCTTCGTGACCATGTCTGACGAAGAAGCCCGCACCTGGCAGCCGAAAGTGGCCTATTTCGAAGGCGATAACGAAATGAAGCGCCAGGCGAAAGCCATCCCGGTGCAGGTCGCCTGATTCTTACGGCGCTGCGCTCAGCCGCAGCGCCGGTTTATCCCTGCGGCTGGTTGCTGATAAGCCGCGACATCGTCTCCAGCGAATCGGTGCGTAAGATATACAACCGCTTCAGCAAGAACGGATTATCCCCCGGTTTCACCTTCCCTCTCACCGTCGTTACCGCCAGATGAAAACCGGCATCGTTCGCCGCTTTGACCGCCGTGGCGTTATAGCCGCCGAATGGATACGAAAGATACAGCACATGTGGATTAAACTGGCTCAGCGCCCGCCGTGAACGCTCGAAATCAAAGAGAATATTGTGGTAATTACGGCTAAGTAATATCGGGTGACGGGCGGCATCGACCCGGTGCAGAAAATGGGTATGCGACTGCACATCAAACACGTCCTGAATCTGTCTGAGCTCAGAGATACTCATAAACTGCAGCGATTTCGGATCCCACTTTTGCGGATGACGTTTGATCCGCGATGAGATAATAAATGCCGTAGCGTGGAATCCGTACTGCTTGAGGATCGGATAAGCGTAACGATTCACCGACTTGAGGCCGTCATCAAAGGTA
Source organism: Klebsiella sp. 141153 (assembly GCF_032601995.1). Classification (NCBI taxonomy): domain Bacteria; kingdom Pseudomonadati; phylum Pseudomonadota; class Gammaproteobacteria; order Enterobacterales; family Enterobacteriaceae; genus Klebsiella; species Klebsiella sp. 141153. The sequence continues at coordinate 72,554 of NZ_JAQIRJ010000011.1, forward strand.
ATCACCACCGAGCGCGCAGGCAGATTAACCTTGTTACGTAAATACCCTTCCAGTTGATACATCGTCAGCGTGGTATAGCCCTGGTCACGCAGCCAGGTCATCTGGTTACTGAAAGCGCGCACCGAGGTGGTGGTCGAGGTATGGCGGAAACGGCTATTTTCTTCATCACGCAGAATATGGTGATAAGTCAGTACCGGAATGCCGTTATCTTCCTGCGCGTCCAGGCTGCTTACCCACGCCAGCCGGTTGCCGATACGAATTTGATACCAGGTCTGATTAAGGCGGTCTTTCAGCTTGCTGATAATGGGATAGCGCAGGTTATTGGCTAATGTGCCAAACGGCGGGCTGCCCGCTGACGGCGCATCGTAAACCGGCGTATCTTTCCAGGTCAGCAGGTTCTGGTTGCTCAATGGCTGGTGTAAATCGCCCAGGTTATCCTCAACCCGCTTTGCGCCCTGCACCGGCCCCAGGTGCCCTTTATCAATAAAGCCGGTACCGAAACCAAAATTGAATTCGTAATAGTCTGCGGTAGTCGGTACCACGGCAAGGATTTGCCCGGCGCGAACGTTGCCGACGCTCACTACATGGTTGCCGACCTGCGCCCAGATATCGGCATCTTCCGTGATTTGCATATAGCGTGCGGGGACGCCCTGTTGGCTGAGCAGGCTGGCGGAAACGCTGACTGACGTCAGCAAAAGGAATAGTGTTATGACTCGGGCAAACATGCGCATCGAACCGGTAAACCTGAATGCCGCCATTGTAACAAAAGCGGCATCAATGCTAATGCCTAATTTCCGAACGTGTCATGCAGGAGACGAAAAGGCGGATTTTTTTGCTGCTGATGCCACAGGCTGCTCACCGTGGGGCCTCCAGCGCTAACAATAGCATTACGGAAGGCGTCGCTGCTGAGGGTATAGCGCTGTAAATACATTTCTTCCAGCAATGGATAGCGAATGCCGGAAATGACTTCACAGTGAGTATGCTTGTGGCTCATCAGCGCGGCGGCGCGATACGGCGCGGCACCGGTTTTATCGGTGAGAAAAATCACCCCATCGCCGCAGTCTGTGGCATGCAGCGCGTCGCACATCATGCGGCTCAGCATATTGACGCTCAGATTACGCCAGTAATTCACCGCCCGGCATTGCGCCAGCGGGCCAAACTTTTTCTCCAGACGATCCAGCATCTCCTGCGCCAGCTCATCATGGCAGGTAATTACCCAACCTAACATCGCCTACCTCCTTAGCAGGCAAACAATTTAGCAGGGCAAGCGTTGAGGTAGGGTGATGGGTATCAAAAATTACCGCATAGCGCCCCGGCAAAGTGAAATTAGCGGGGGCGCTTGTAGAGAGGTTAGCTACGCAGGCCGCGCCCGCGCTGGATCAGGTACCAGCACAGAATATAGAAGACCACGATGAACACCACCAGTACGCCAAAGGTGGTCGCCAGCGGGACGTCATGAATGCCGAGGAAACCAAAACGGAAGCCGCTAATCATGTAGACGATGGGGTTGAGATGCGACAGCGCTTGCCAGAACGGCGGCAGCAGCGTCAACGAATAGAACACCCCGCCAAGGTAAGTCAACGGCGTCAGCACGAAAGTCGGGATCAGGCTGATATCGTCGAAGGTTTTCGCAAACACCGCATTGAGCAGGCCCGCCAGCGAGAACAGAATTGCCGTCAAAATCAGCGTCAGGGCGACAAACAGCCAGGAATGAACCTGGAACGGGACGAAGAACAGCGAGATTGCCGTCACCAGAATGCCGACACACAGCCCGCGCGCCACCCCGCCGCCGACGTAACCGGCGATCACCACGTGGGTTGGCACCGGCGCCACCAGCAGTTCCTCAATATTGCGCTGGAACTTGGCGCTAAAGAATGACGAGGCGACGTTGGCGTAGGCGTTGGTGATCACCGCCATCATAATCAGCCCCGGCACAATAAACTGCATGTAGGTAAAACCGTGCATCTCGCCGATCCGCGAGCCGATCAGGTTGCCAAAGATGACGAAATAGAGGGTCATGGTGATCACCGGCGGTACCAGCGTCTGAACCCAGATACGCATAAACCGGTGGATCTCTTTGGTCCAGATGCTTTTCAGCGCGACCCAGTAAAGCTGCATCATGCTGATTCTCCTTTTTTGTCGTGCACCAGCGTGACAAACAACTCTTCCAGACGGTTGGCCTTGTTACGCATACTTAATACCTGCACGCCCTGGGCGCTTAGCTGGGCGAAAACGCTGTTAATCCCCTGCTCGCGCAACACTTCAACTTCCAGCGTCGAGGTATCAACCAGCCGGTACTGATACCCGTCGAGGGTTGGCAGCGGGCTTTTCGGCGCTAGATCGAGGATAAAGGTTTCCGATTTCAGCTTAGCCAGCAGCGCCTTCATTGAGGTGTTTTCCACCAGCTCGCCGCTCTGGATAATGCCGATATTACGACACAGCATTTCCGCCTCTTCCAGATAGTGGGTCGTGAGGATAATGGTGGTGCCTTTATCGTTAAGATCTTTGAGGAAACCCCACATCGAGCGACGTAGTTCGATATCAACGCCAGCTGTGGGCTCATCAAGAATGAGCAGCTTCGGCTCATGCATCAGCGCGCGGGCTATCATCAGGCGGCGCTTCATCCCGCCGGAGAGCATACGCGCGCGTTCATTGCGCTTTTCCCACAGATCGAGCTGTTTCAGATACTTTTCGCTACGCAAAATTGCTTCTTTACGCTCAACGCCATAGTAACCCGCCTGGTTAACCACGATCTGCTGTACGGTTTCGAATGGGTTGAAGTTGAACTCCTGCGGCACCAGCCCTAACTGGCGCTTGGCGTTCACCACATCTTTTTCCAGGTCGTAGCCAAATACGTTAACCTGGCCGGAGGTTTTATTAACCAGCGAACTAATGATGCCGATAGTCGTGGATTTCCCCGCGCCGTTAGGGCCCAGCAGCGCATAAAAGTCGCCGGCTTCAACCTGCAGGTCGATGCCTTTCAGCGCCTGAACCCCGCCGGGATAGGTTTTCTTGAGCTGTTTTAATTCCAGAGCAATGGTCATTAAATATCTCTTCTCGTGTTATCACACGTGATGTAATGTTTTCAAAAAGGTGAGCTTACCCTATATTAGCGCAACGCACTTACTTGGTTACAGGCCGTAAACGTCCATGAATGATATAGATACACTCATCAGCAATAATGCACTATGGTCAAAAATGCTGGTGGAAGAGGACCCCGGCTTCTTTGCGAAATTGTCGCAGGCGCAGAAACCGCGCTTTCTGTGGATTGGCTGCTCCGATAGCCGCGTCCCCGCGGAGCGCTTAACCGGCCTGGAACCCGGTGAATTATTCGTACACCGTAACGTCGCCAATCTGGTGATCCATACCGACCTGAACTGCCTGTCGGTGGTGCAATACGCCGTTGACGTGCTGGAAGTCGAACACATTATTATCTGCGGCCACTACGGCTGTGGCGGCGTACAGGCGGCGGTCGAGAACCCGGAGCTGGGGCTCATTGATAACTGGCTGCTGCACATTCGCGATATCTGGTTTAAACACAGCTCGCTGCTCGGTGAGATGCCGGAAGATCGGCGTCTGGATACGCTTTGCGAACTGAACGTGATGGAGCAGGTATACAACCTGGGACACTCGACGATCATGCAGTCGGCGTGGAAACGTGGCCAAAAGGTGACGATCCACGGCTGGGCTTATGGTATTCACGACGGACTGCTGCGCGATCTTGATGTCACCGCCGTCAGCCGGGAAACCCTCGAGCAGCGCTATCGCCACGGGATTTCCAATCTCAAGAGCAAGCACGCCAACCATAAATAGCCGCCGCGCTCACCGCCCCGGATAAGGCGTTCACCCTATCCGGGACCGCAACAATAATTACTCGTCCAGCAGGATCACTTTACCGACGTACGGCAGGTGGCGATAGCGCTGAGCATAGTCGATGCCGTAGCCCACCACGAACTCATCCGGAATGGCAAAACCGACAAACTCAACCGGGACGTTCACTTCACGACGGCTTGGTTTATCCAGCAGCGTACAGATAGCCAGCGATTTCGGCTCGCGCAGGCTGAGGATTTCGCGCACTTTAGACAGGGTGTTGCCGGAATCGATGATGTCTTCGACGATCAGTACGTCCTTACCGCGAATGTCTTCATCAAGATCTTTAAGGATTTTGACATCACGGGTGGTGGACATGCCGCTGCCATAGCTAGAGGCGGTCATAAAGTCGACTTCATGCGGCACCTGAACCTCACGGCACAGGTCAGCCATAAACATAAATGAACCGCGCAACAGACCCACCAGCACCATTTCGCTGCCGCTGTCTTTATAGCGTTCATTAATTTGACGACCCAGTTCGGCGATACGCGCTTTGATCTCGGCTTCCGGGATCATCACTTCTACAGTATGTTTCATTAAACTAACCATTTGATTCTTAGGATAAATCTTCAAAGCCGCTGCTTTCACACCGACGTTGACCGGCAAGCGATACAGTATACCAGCAAAACGAAATCTTCGGTGCAGTGAATAATAAAGCCATATTTGTGATTCCGATCACAGTTGTTAAATCCTATAATTAATTGCAGTTAAAAAATTAACAACTGAAGAGTGTCTTTCTATGGCAGAAACAAAATCTCAACAATCACGGTTACTTGTCACGCTGACGGCGCTGTTTGCCGCCTTCTGTGGCCTGTATCTGTTAATCGGTGGGGTATGGCTGGCCGCTATCGGCGGTTCCTGGTACTACCCTATCGCAGGCCTGGTGATGCTGGCCGTCACCGTCATGCTGTTCCGCGGCAAGCGCGCAGCGCTGTGGCTGTATGCCGCCCTGTTGCTGGCAACCATGATTTGGGGGGTATGGGAAGTCGGCTTCGACTTCTGGGCGCTGACGCCGCGCAGCGACATCCTGGTCTTCTTCGGCATTTGGCTGATTCTGCCATTTGTCTGGCGTCGCCTGCCGGTACCCTCCGCTGGCGCCGTGGGCGGTCTGGTTATCGCCCTGTTGATTAGCGGCGGGATCCTGACCTGGGCCGGTTTCAACGATCCGCAGGAAGTGAACGGTACGTTGAGCGCTGACGCGACGCCGGCCGCGCCGATTTCTACCGTCGCCGATAGCGACTGGCCGGCCTATGGCCGTAACCAGGAAGGCCAGCGTTATTCGCCGCTGAAACAGATTAACGCTGACAACGTGAAGAACCTGAAGGAAGCCTGGGTATTCCGCACCGGCGACCTGAAGCAGCCGAACGATCCGGGTGAAATCACTAATGAAGTGACGCCGATTAAAGTTGGCGACACGCTGTATCTGTGTACCGCGCACCAGCGTCTGTTCGCGCTCGACGCGGCCACCGGTAAAGAGAAGTGGCATTTTGACCCGCAGCTGAACGCCGATCCGTCGTTCCAGCACGTGACCTGCCGTGGCGTCTCCTATCATGAAGCAAAAGCGGATAACGCCCCTGCCGACGTCGTCGCCGACTGCCCGCGCCGTATTATTCTGCCGGTCAACGATGGCCGTCTGTTCGCGGTGAACGCCGACAACGGTAAGCTGTGCGAAACCTTTGCTAATAAAGGCATTCTCAACCTGCAGACCAACATGCCGGTGACCACGCCGGGCATGTATGAACCGACGTCGCCGCCGATTATCACCGACAAGACTATCGTCATTGCCGGCGCGGTAACCGATAACTTCTCCACCCGCGAGCCATCAGGTGTGATCCGCGGCTTTGATGTGAATACCGGTAAACTGCTGTGGGCCTTCGACCCGGGTGCGAAAGACCCTAATGCGATCCCGAGCGATGAGCATCACTTCACACTCAATTCACCTAACTCCTGGGCGCCTGCCGCCTATGACGCGAAGCTGGATTTAGTCTATCTGCCGATGGGCGTTACCACGCCGGATATCTGGGGCGGCAACCGCACGCCGGAACAGGAACGTTACGCCAGCTCTATCGTGGCGCTGAACGCAACCACCGGTAAACTCGCGTGGAGCTACCAAACCGTACACCACGATCTGTGGGATATGGATATGCCGTCGCAGCCGACATTGGCCGACATTGATGTGAACGGTAAAACCGTACCGGTGATTTACGCTCCGGCCAAAACCGGCAACATCTTCGTGCTGGATCGTCGTAATGGCGAACTGGTGGTCCCGGCGCCGGAAAAACCGGTTCCGCAGGGTGCGGCGAAGGGCGACTATGTTGCCAAAACCCAGCCGTTCTCCGAGCTGAGCTTCCGTCCGAAGAAAGACCTGACCGGCGCGGATATGTGGGGCGCCACCATGTTTGACCAGCTGGTGTGCCGCGTTATCTTCCATCAGATGCGCTATGAAGGTATCTTCACGCCGCCGTCCGAACAGGGCACGCTGGTATTCCCGGGTAACCTGGGGATGTTTGAGTGGGGCGGCATCTCCGTCGATCCTAACCGTCAGGTGGCTATCGCCAACCCGATGGCGCTACCGTTCGTCTCTAAACTGATCCCACGCGGCCCGGGCAACCCGATGGAACCGCCAAAAGACGCGAAAGGCTCCGGTACCGAGTCTGGCGTTCAGCCGCAGTATGGCGTGCCGTTCGGCGTTACGCTGAACCCGTTCCTGTCGCCGTTTGGCCTGCCGTGTAAACAACCGGCATGGGGTTATATCTCGGCGCTGGATCTGAAGACCAACGAAGTGGTGTGGAAAAAACGCATCGGTACGCCGCAGGATAGTCTGCCGTTCCCGCTGCCTGTCCCGCTGCCGTTCAATATGGGTATGCCGATGCTGGGCGGTCCGATCTCAACCGCCGGTAACGTGCTGTTTATCGCCGCCACCGCCGATAACTATCTGCGCGCTTACAACATGAGCAATGGCGAAAAACTGTGGCAGGCGCGTCTGCCGGCAGGTGGCCAGGCGACGCCGATGACCTATGAAGTGAATGGCAAGCAGTACGTTGTCATCTCTGCCGGCGGTCATGGCTCGTTCGGTACTAAAATGGGCGACTACATCGTTGCCTACGCGTTACCGGATGACGCGAAGTAAAACGCAAAACGGCAACGAAAGTTGCCGTTTTTTTTGCCCCACTCCCCATGGGAGTGGGCGGCAGGCTGTACAGTCCTACACGGTGAATCCCAACATCATCCCGGTATCTTCATGCTCCAGCAGATGACAGTGCGCCATATAGGCGAACTCCTTTGGCGCCTGATGATCGAACTTCACCAGCACTTCGCTCACCCCGCCCTCCACTCTTACCGTATCCTTCCAGCCGCGCCGATGCGCCGCCGGCGCCTGGCTATTTTCACTCAGAATACGGAATTGCGTGCCATGAATATGGAAAGGATGCAGCATCATGTCGCCCTTACCGGAGATCAGCCAGCGCTCGTACTGCCCCCTGGCCGCGGCAAACATCGGCACATTCATATCAAAGGCCTTGCCATTGATGCGGTTGGCGCTATGGAAATCAAAACCCTTGTCTGATGAAGCGCCATGTCCCATGCCACCGCCATGGTTCATATTCTTCATTTCACCATGATTCATATTTCCCATATTGTTCATGTCGCCATGCCCCATCATTCCATGATTCATACCGGACATCGCCTGGTCGCCATATTTCTTCATTAGCGCCTGCATACCCATCATGTCGAGCATAGGATCCATCGACAGCTGCAGCGTGCGCTGCGTCAGCCCCTCCAGTGACGGCAGCGCGGGTATCGCGGCCAAAGTATCGGGTAACTTACCGGAGGCCGGGATCAATAGCGGCTGTATACGGAGCACCGGCTGCGGCTTATCAAATGGCGCAATCGCCATCCCCATTTGGCTCACCGGCATCGTCAGGAGATCAAATGCCTTCCCGTCGCGGGTATCAATTAAAACCTCAAAGCGCTCGCCCATCAGCACCGGCAGTTCGCTCACTTTGACCGGTTCCGCCAACAGGCCGCCGTCGCTTGCTATTACGTACATTGGGCGGCGATCGCTGGTAGCGAAATTCAACGAGCGGGCATTACAGCCATTAAGTAGACGCAGTCGTAACCAACCGCGCGGCGGAGCGTGTTCGGGATACAGCGCGCCGTTCGTCAACAGGGTATCGCCAAACCAGCCAACGGCGGCGCTCATGATATCGAGCTGATAATCTATTTCGCCATTGGCATTGAATCTTTTGTCCTGCACGATCACCGGAACATCATCGATTCCCCATTGCTTCGGAAGCAGTAATTGCCCGCTTTCGACATCTTCAATCAGCACCAAACCCGCCAGCCCCATGGCAACCTGACGTCCGGTTTTACCATGCTGATGAGGATGGAACCAGCAGGTCGCCGCTCGCTGCGTCGGCGTAAAACTCACCGTCCTTGAGGCTCCTGCGGCGATGACGCCCTGCGGACCGCCATCGACTTCGCCAGGCACTTCCAGCCCGTGCCAGTGGACCGTGGTCTCCTCCGCCAGGCGGTTGTGAATATCTACCGTCACCGCTTCACCTTGCTTCAGCTTCAACGCGGGCCCGAGGAGGTTACCGTTATAGCCCCAGGTCGTCGCAAGATGCGGGCCAAACTGCGTCTTTCCGGCTTGAATCGTCAGCGTAATGCGATTGCGCGCGTCAGCGGTCAATAAATCCGGAACCGGCAAAGCCGGACGGCCGGCAGCGAATACCGAACGGCTCCAGAGCGGTAAGGCGCTGACCGCGCCAAGCGCGGCGCCTAATTTGATAAACTCACGACGTTGCATTTTCACATCCTTTTATTCTGCTGGTGAATATTTAAGCTTAAACCCTCCCGCAACGGGAAGGTCAAGCAGAAGCTTGTGAATAAAGCTCTGCGTGGTGTAAAGAAGTATGCTAACTTTGATTGTCCGTGTTTCAATGGTAGAAAAAATGAAGACGTTTTTCAGAACAATGCTGTTTGGCAGCCTGCTCGCCCTCTCCGCCAATAGCTATGCATTAAGCGAGTCCGAAGCGGAAGATATGGCTGATTTAACGGCGGTATTTGTATTCCTGAAAAATGATTGCGGCTATCAAAATTTGCCAAATACGCAAATTCGCCGCGCGCTGGTCTTTTTTGCCCAGCAAAACCAATGGGACCTCAGCAACTACGATAGCTTTAATATGAAAGCATTAGGTGAGGACAGCTATCGCGATCTCAGCGGTATCAAAATCCCGACCGCCAAAAAGTGCAAAGCTCTGGCGCGTGACTCCCTTAGCCTGCTGGCCTATGTGAAGTAAACGCATCTGCAGCCGCCGCGATGCGGTTGCAGAATGCTATATTATTCTTTCCCCTATGATTCATTTACTATGAATTCATTGCGCGATACTTTTTATTTCACATGCAGCTAATATGCTTTATATTCATTAATTAGACGACGGCTTAATTTATCCAAAAAAAATCACATTCAGGAGTGAATAATTCAACTCATCGTTTATTGCAAAGACCTGCTGGCTAATTAAAATCGCCTGCAACCTCTCTTATTGCAATGGAATGACATTTTGAATATCTCACCTGTTTTTCGCTTACTTCCGTTCGCTGTTCTCATGTTAGCTGGCTGCCAGGCGCATCGTCAGGCTAACGCTCCCATAACGCCACCAATCGCCATTGCCACCGACGCGCAACAGAATGAAAAGCTGAGGCTGGCCGCTGAGCAGGAGCGACTTAATGCCTGCCGCCAGGCGTTGGATTCGTTAAAAGAAGTCAATCCGAAAGAAGCCTCAAGACTGGGTAGTGAATTCACCGCTCTGATAGGTGCGGCGTCGCAATATAACTCAGTGCGTACGAAAGTCGCCGATCCCACCCGTCAGGGCATAGATTCTATGTATCAATTTAAATCTATTAAGCTTTGCGCCGATATTGAAAAGTCGCTGATCGATAGCCTGGTCATGCGCGGCGATAATGCGGTGAAGTGACAGGCGCCATGATAAATCGCCTTAATATATTGACGCTGGCCTTCATTTTGCTGGCGTCCCTTTTTATTGCCTATGCGCAAGCGGATGACGATGCGCCTGCATTTCTCAACTATGTCCAGCAGCAGGAGAAAAAAGAGAAGAAAGAGATATCTCCGGCGCCGGAGGTCAGTAAACCCTCCAGAGCCCGCGAGAACAACACCGCAGCGCTGCAAAAAAAGCTGGCCGCGCAAAAAAGTCTCATCGCCGACAAAGATAAGATCATCCGCCAACTGCAGGCACAGCTGAAATCGCCACCTCCCGCCACGATGCCAGCGCCGGTAGATAATGCAGCATTAAATAAAACCATCGCACAACTCCAGAGCCGGATCGCTGCTTTGGACACGGAAAACAAGCGGCTTGTTCAGCAAGTCGGTACCGTTCAGCAGGAAAAAGCCGACGGCGCGGATAATCTCAAACGCTCTGCCGCCGCTCTGCAGGCGCAAACGGTAAAGCTCAACGCGCTGGAGAGAGACAAGCAGGCCCTGAGCGATAAGCTGGCTGCGGCAATGGCGGAGCAGCAGAAACTGAGCGCCGAGCTCGCCGGCGTAAAAACCACCGCCGCCACGACAGCCAAATCCCCCACGCTAAACCTCAGCAGCGCCCCACAGCGGCAGGCATATTCGGTTGGTGTGTCGATAGGGCAAGATGCGCTTAACACGCTGTCCAGTCAGGCAGCGAAAGGGTTAAACCTGCAACAGGAAACCGTTCTTAAGGGGATTAACGATGTTTTTGCCGGTCAGCCGGCGCTGGATGACAAAGCACGCAATAAGGCGCTTTTCGACGTCTCACAGCGGTTATACAAAAACATTGATAAGCTAGAACAGCAAACTCTCCGTGAAGGTAAAAAGTATCAGCAGCAATTTGCCGCGCAGAAAGGCGCAGTGCTTAAAGAAGGTATTTACAGCCGTATAGACTACCCCGGTAAAGGTAAGGTCGCTGATAACGATATCGTCACCGTCGTTATCAAAGAAAGCCTGATCGACGGTACCGTGATAAACGATATGGAAGCCGAAGATAAGGTCTGGACCCAGGCGCTAAGTCAATATCCCGAAACCTTCCGTGAACCGCTTAAACGTCTTAGTAACCATGGCGCCATCACTATTGTTGTTCCGCCGGAGCGGGCCTACGGCAGCAAAGGAATCCCCGGAAAAATTCCGCCTGGCGCGACGATGGTGTATAGCGTGCGAATTGTTGACGCCAGACCCAACAGCGACCAACAATCCAGAGCATTTGCGCCGAAAACCTCACGCTAAGCGAGAGTTCATCTAAACAATAGAAGGTTTACTATTCGCCATATCAATCTCTATCTATAGTTGGCTATGATGTGGTGCCCGCGTTGCGGGCGCGACAGAAGTTAACAAAGGAGGAGTAAGCCATGGCCGAGAGTAATCACTGGCATGAGACGCTGCACGACCATTTTGGTCAATATTTTACCGTTGATAACGTGCTGTACCATGAGAAGACCGATCATCAGGATTTAATCATCTTCGAAAATGCGGCATTTGGCCGCGTGATGGCGCTTGATGGCGTGGTGCAAACCACCGAGCGCGATGAGTTTATTTATCATGAAATGATGACCCACGTTCCGCTGCTGGCGCATGGTCACGCAAAGCACGTGCTGATCATCGGCGGCGGCGATGGCGCGATGCTGCGTGAAGTCTCCCGCCACCAACATATCGAAACCATTACCATGGTGGAAATCGACGCCGGGGTGGTCTCGTTCTGCCGTCAGTATCTACCAAACCATAATGCCGGCGCCTATGACGACCCGCGCTTTACGCTGGTGATTGATGACGGCGTGAACTTCGTCAACCAAACGTCACAAACCTTTGATGTCATTATCTCCGACTGTACCGACCCGATCGGCCCCGGTGAGAGCCTCTTTACTTCGGCATTTTATGCCGGTTGTAAACGTTGCCTGAATCCCGGCGGAATTTTCGTTGCCCAGAACGGCGTAAGCTTCCTGCAGCAGGATGAAGCGGTCGGCAGCCATCGCAAGCTCAGCCACTATTTCACCGATGTCAGCTTCTACCAGGCGGCGATCCCGACCTACTATGGCGGCATCATGACCTTTGCCTGGGCGACCGATAATGAAGCACTGCGTCATTTGTCGACGGAAATTATTCAGGCCCGCTTCCATAGCGCCGGGCTGAAATGCCGTTATTACAATCCGGCAATTCATACCGCGGCTTTCGCGCTACCGCAGTACCTGCTGGATGCGCTGACCGCCAGCTAACCTGAAACGAGGAGGTGAACCAAATTGAAAAAGCTTAAGCTGCACGGCTTCAACAACCTGACTAAAAGCCTGAGTTTTTGTATTTACGATATCTGCTACGCTAAAACCGCCGAAGAGCGCGATGGCTATATCGCCTATATCGATGAACTCTATAATGCCAATCGCCTGACGGAAATCCTCTCCGAGACCTGTTCAATCATTGGCGCCAACATACTCAACATTGCACGCCAGGATTATGAACCGCAGGGCGCAAGCGTCACCATTTTGGTTAGCGAAGAGCCTATCGACCCGCAGCTTATCGATCAGAGCGAGCATCCGGGCCCGCTGCCTGAGACCGTGGTCGCACATCTCGATAAAAGCCACATCTGCGTGCATACCTATCCGGAAAGCCATCCGGAAGGCGGCCTGTGCACCTTCCGCGCCGATATTGAAGTCTCCACCTGTGGGGTGATTTCACCGCTGAAGGCGCTGAACTACCTGATTCACCAACTGGAATCCGATATCGTAACCATTGATTATCGCGTGCGTGGGTTCACTCGTGATATCAACGGCATGAAGCATTTTATCGATCATGAAATCAACTCAATTCAGAACTTCATGTCAGAAGATATGAAGTCGCTCTATGACATGGTGGACGTGAACGTCTATCAGGAAAATATGTTCCATACCAAAATGATGCTGAAAGAGTTCGATCTGAAGCACTACATGTTCCATACCAAACCGGAAGAGTTAAGCGAACAAGAGCGCAAGGTGATTACCGACCTGTTGTGGAAAGAGATGCGGGAAATTTATTACGCCCGCAATATACCTGCGGTGTAACATCTGAAATGCCCGGCGGCGCTTTTGCCTGCCGGGCCTACGGTTCCGCGCCGCCCGGCACAAAACGAATCATTAACGCTGCTGCATAAATTCACGGTATGCGGCAACCACCTGCAGGAAATCCTCCACGCCGCAAAGAGAGAGGCTCTCTTCGTCGTAGTAGTTCATCCCCTCTTCCATTTCATCGCCGGAAAATTCCAGTTGGTTGGCGCGGATCATCACTTCTTCGCCATCCAGCCACAACGTATATTCATGGCCGGCTCGCTGCCAGGAACGTTCACTGCCTTTCACGGTGCGCGCTGCCTGTTCCACTTCATCCAGAAGAGCCAGGTTATCTTTCACCTCTTCGTTGAACCAGTGACCAATCGCCTCGTGGTCCATCGACATTCGCACCTTTACCACACCGGTAATATCGCGCAGAAATTCGTAATCCATAATCTTTTCCTCTGCAAGGGCAATGCGTCACCGCTGCACTGTACCCATAACCTAATTATCGCAGCAGACAGGAAGAAAAAAAGCGCAACGGGTGGGAGGTTTAAAAATAAAAATGCCCGCTGATGCAATGTTCAGCGGGCATTGGAGAGTTTGTAGCCAAACGGTCAGCCAGGCTGACCGAACGGATTACACAGCGGTCTGGAAAATCACGCCGTCAGCTTTTTCAGTGTACTGATCCAGCTGGTTAAAGTTCAGATAGCGATAGGTATCTTCCGCCGTCTTATCAACCTGAGCGACGAAGGTCTGGTACTCTTCCGGCGTCGGCAGTTTGCCCAGCAGAGAAGCGACCGCCGCCAGTTCGGCAGAGGCCAGATAAACGTTGGCGCCGGTACCTAAACGGTTCGGGAAGTTACGGGTAGAGGTCGACACGACGGTCGCGCCGTCAGCCACGCGCGCCTGGTTGCCCATACACAGGGAACAGCCAGGGATTTCGATACGCGCGCCGCTCTTACCAAACACGCTGTAGTAGCCTTCTTCAGTCAACTGCGCGGCATCCATACGGGTTGGCGGCGCCACCCACAGGCGAGTCGGCAGTTGGCCTTTGTGGCTGTCCAGCAGTTTACCGGCAGCACGGAAGTGGCCAATGTTGGTCATGCAGGAACCGATAAACACTTCGTCGATCTTCTCACCCTGCACGTCCGACAGCAGACGCGCATCGTCCGGATCGTTCGGCGCGCACAGAATAGGCTCTTTGATATCCGCCAGATCGATGTCGATCACTGCCGCGTATTCCGCATCAGCGTCGGCTTCCAGCAGCTGCGGATCCGCCAGCCATTTTTCCATGCCCTGGATACGGCGCTCCAGCGTACGGCGATCGCCGTAACCTTCCGCGATCATCCACTTCAGCAGGACGATGTTGGAGTTCAGATACTCAACGATCGGCTCTTTGTTCAGCTTGATGGTACAACCAGCAGCAGAACGCTCAGCGGAAGCATCGGTCAGTTCAAATGCCTGCTCGACTTTCAGATCCGGCAGACCTTCGATTTCAAGGATGCGGCCAGAGAAGATGTTTTTCTTACCTTTCTTCTCAACGGTCAGCAGGCCCTGCTTAATGGCATACAGCGGGATGGCGTGAACCAGGTCGCGCAGGGTAATACCCGGCTGCATTTTACCTTTGAAGCGCACCAGTACTGATTCCGGCATATCCAGCGGCATCACGCCGGTCGCGGCGGCGAAGGCCACCAGACCAGAACCCGCCGGGAAGGAGATACCGATTGGGAAACGGGTATGGGAGTCGCCGCCGGTACCTACGGTATCAGGCAGCAGCATACGGTTCAGCCAGGAGTGGATAACGCCATCGCCCGGACGCAGTGAAACACCGCCGCGGTTCATGATGAAGTCCGGCAGAGTGTGGTGCGTGGTGACGTCAACCGGCTTCGGATAAGCCGCAGTGTGGCAGAAGGACTGCATCACCAGGTCCGCGGAGAAGCCCAGGCACGCCAGGTCTTTCAGCTCATCGCGGGTCATTGGACCGGTGGTGTCCTGAGAACCGACGGAGGTCATTTTCGGCTCGCAATAAGCGCCCGGACGGATACCGGCAACGCCGCAGGCGCGGCCAACCATTTTCTGCGCCAGAGAGAAGCCGCGGTTGCTTTCCGCCACATCTTTCGCATGACGGAAAACGTCGCTGTGCGGCAGCCCCAGCGCTTCGCGCGCTTTGGTCGTCAGGCCGCGACCGATGATCAGCGGAATACGGCCGCCGGCGCGCACTTCGTCGATCAGTACATCGGTTTTCAGTTCAAAGCTTGCCAACAGCTCGTTGGTTTCGTGGTTACGCACTTCACCTTTGAACGGGTAAACGTCAATGACGTCGCCCATGTTGAGGTTGCTCACGTCCACTTCAATAGGCAGCGCGCCCGCATCTTCCATGGTATTGAAGAAGATAGGCGCAATTTTGCCGCCCAGGCACAGGCCGCCGCCGCGCTTGTTCGGTACGTTCGGGATATCGTCGCCCATGAACCACAGCACCGAGTTGGTGGCGGATTTACGCGAAGAACCGGTACCAACAACGTCGCCAACGTAGGCCAGCGGGAAGCCTTTCTGCTGCAGCGCTTCAATTTGTTTAATCGGGCCGACCGCGCCCGGCTGATCCGGCTCAATTCCTTCGCGAGCGTTTTTCAGCATCGCCAGAGCGTGCAGTGGGATATCCGGACGGGACCAGGCATCAGGTGCCGGAGACAAGTCATCGGTATTGGTTTCGCCGGTAACTTTGAAGACGGTAACGGTGATTTTTTCCGCCAGTTGCGGACGGTTCAGGAACCACTCGGCATCAGCCCAGGATTGCATAACCTGTTTAGCGTACTCATTACCCGCTTTGGCTTTCTCTTCTACGTCATAGAAGTTATCGAACATCAGCAGGGTATGGGACAGCGCTTTCGCGGCAATCGGCGCCAGTTTGGCATCGTCCAGCGCTTCAATCAGGGGGTGAATATTGTAACCGCCCTGCATGGTGCCCAGCAGTTCAACGGCCTTTTCAGGGGTAACCAGTGGGGAGGTCGCTTCGCCTTTGGCGATAGCGGCAAGGAATCCGGCTTTAACATAGGCGGCTTCATCGACGCCCGGCGGTACACGGTTGGTAAGCAGATCTAACAGGAATTCATCTTCACCCGCTGGCGGGTTTTTCAGCAGTTCTACCAGCGCGGCCATTTGGGTTGCGTCTAAGGGTTTGGCAACAATCCCCATGGCGGCACGCTCAGCTACGTGCTTACGGTATTCTTCTAGCACGACGGTTCTCCTCGCTCTCATTGTAAAATGCGGTAGGCGATTTTCTTCACGCTCCTGTGAGACAGCAGTTTGTAGGGTAAATGCCCGATACCGCGAGGGCAGCATAGCAGGATTTTTGAAGGGTGTTAATCTGTTTACAAAAAAGCAACATTAAAATTTAGCTGAATCGTTAAGGGCAGGATATTGCAGGCTTTCTGTTCAAATGCTGGTAGATAAATTTATTTCTGTTACAGATTTAATGTCAGGATCCCAACAAAAATCAAAAAAAACAATATCGTCTTCATATACTCCCCTAACGTACCGTTTTCGCCGATACTTTAGCGAGATGGGTAACATTTCTGTGTCAGGAGCTTCCATGTCACTACCGTTCAAACCCCATATTATCGCCCTGCTCTGCAGCGCAGGCTTACTCGCAGCGGCAGGAACGCTCTATGTTAAAAGTCGTACCCCAGAGACTATCGCGGAAGCGCCGGTGACGGCACAGCCCACAACGGTACCCGCGCCGGCGTCCCCGACTGCGCCGGCGGCGGGACAAGCGGTCACAGCCACCTACACACAGGCGCAAATCGACCAATGGGTCGCGCCAATCGCGCTCTATCCGGACAGTTTACTCTCGCAGGTACTGATGGCCTCCACCTATCCGGACAACGTTATGCAGGCGGTACAGTGGTCGCAGGATAACCCGTCGATGAAAGGCGACGCGGCCGTTCAGGCCGTTGCCAGCCAGCCGTGGGATCCGAGCGTCAAATCCCTCGTCGCCTTTCCCGCCCTGCTGGCAATGATGGGCGAAAATCCGCCGTGGGTGGAAAACCTTGGCGACGCATTTTTAGCCCAACCCCACGACGTCATGGACTCCGTACAGCGCCTGCGCGCCATTGCCCAGCAAACCGGGACATTAAAATCCACGCCGCAACAGAAAGTGACCGTCACGGCCGCGGCGCCAGCCTCTTCGAGGTCATCGAATAGCAGCGCGGTATCAACCTCGACAACCTCAACGGCTTCTCCAGCGCCTTCGCAGATCATCAAAATTGAACCGACCAACCCGCAAGTGGTATACGTTCCAAGCTATAACCCTTCGACCGTCTACGGCAGTTGGCCGAATAGCGCCTATCCCCCGGTCTATCTGCCGCCGCCTCCCGGAGAGCAGTTCACCGATAGCTTTGTCAAAGGTTTTGGCTACAGTCTTGGCGTCGCCACCACCTGGGCGCTCTTCAGCAGCATCGACTGGGATGATGATGACCATCATCATGATGACGATTACCATCACGGCGGTTACCAGCACAATGGCGATAACATCAATATTAATGTGAATAATTTCAACCACATTACCGGGCAGAACCTACCGGGTAACCGCGTTAACTGGCAGCATAACCCCGCCTATCGCGGCAACGTGCCTTATCCGAATAATAATGTCGCCCAGCGCTATCATCAGACCAATGTGCCCGGCGGACTCAGCGCGACCCAGCATGCGCCGGTCGATCGCAACGCTCAACGGCAAGCGGCGATGACGCAGCTTCAGCATCCCAACGCGCCAGCAGCCAGCGCAGGCACGCTGGCGGCCACTAGCGCCTCGCGCGATGCGCAGCGTCAGGCGGCCTCTCAACAATTGAAGCAGGCCACCCAGCGCAGCAGCTACCGTGGCTACGACAGCACGCCGACACCTGCCAAACAGCAGCGTCGCGAAGCGGCGAAAACGCAGTTGCAACACCCAACGCCGCAGCAGCAACAGCATCGCGAGGCCGTGAAGAGCCACGTGCAAAATCCTACGCCTCAGCAACAACAGCGCCGTCAGCAGATTCACTCCGCGACGCCGGCCCAGCGTCAGCAAGCGGTAAGCACGGCCCGCGCCAATGCCTTAAGCGGCAACGAAAGTCGCTCCCCCTCCTGGCAATCGCAGCAGGCGCGCGGGCTGCAAAGCCGTAATATTTCCGGCTTGAGTAGCGAACAGCGCGGCGCCGCCAGAGAGCGCCTTTCCGAACACCATGAATTGCGTCGTCGCTGAGGATGAGCAGATGAGAAAACCATTACAGATCGCCCTATTAACGCTAATGCTGTCGCCGCTCGCCGCCTTCGCCCAGCAACAGTTTCCCACGCCGGAGAAAGCCGCAAGCGCGCTGGCCGATGCGCTCAATCATCGTGATAAATCCGCGCTCAATAATCTGCTCGGCGATAACTGGCAGCAGTTTTTACCCACCGATGGTATTGATCCCAATGCCGTCGACCGCTTTCAGCGCGACTGGCAGGTGAAACACGTCATTGTGCAGCAGGGTAATAACGCCTGGCTTGATGTCGGCAGTGAAGCGTGGCGATTGCCAATTCCGATTGTCAAAGATGAACAGGGCTGGCGATTTGATATGGCGGCCGGGGAAGATGAAATTCTCACACGCGCCATCGGCCGCAATGAACTGTCGGCAATTGCCGCCATGCACGCCTACGTTGATGCCCAGCAGGATTACTATCAACTGAATCATCGCTGGGCGCAAAAAATCATCAGCAGCGAAGGCAAAAAAGATGGTCTGTACTGGCCAACCTCACCGGGCGAAACGCCAAGCCCGCTGGGGCCGGCCTTTAGCCCGACTGAGCCCGGCGCCGGTTATCATGGCTACCGTTTCCGCATTATCGCCGATAGCGATAGTCAAGGCGTCGCCTTACTGGCATGGCCGGTAGAGTGGGGAGAAACCGGGGTGATGAGCTTTATGATCGATCAGAACGATAAGGTCTGGCAGGCAAACCTGGGCGAAGAGAGCGCGACGAAAGCGCAGGCAATTACGCATTTTGCCCCCGATTCAGCGGCGGGATGGCAGCCGGTCAATCAATAAAAAAATGCCCGGTTGCGCAATAGCAACCGGGCACTCTCTGGTGCTTAGCCCTGGTGCGGCATCAGCTCCGGATAACCGGCAAAAGCAGGTTTCTGACTGGTCAGCGCCGCTTCATCCGAGCTGATGCTCCCGGAATTCGCCGCCCACACCCCTTCATTCGTCTTCGTCACCAACTGATGCTGCGCATTCAGATCCTGACCCATCGCCGCAATATGGGTACTTTCGGTACCGCCGCTGTTCGCCGCCCATGGAATTGTCGCATCAGCCGCGCAGGCCATACCGGATACTAACGTCGTGGCTAACAGCGCCGTGGTCAATAAGCGTTTCATCTCACACCTCAGATACATAATTAACTGCCTATTAGTTTACTGAGTGACTATTTTCAAAGTATGTATGAGGTGTAGCGGTTTGTGAACAGGGACATAGTTCTAAACATTAGCGATAAAAAAAGCGGCTCTCAGAGCCGCTTACGCATTTTTAGCTGAAAGAAAAAGTTACTTTTTCTTCGCTTTCGCGTTTGGCAGGTCGGTAATGCTACCTTCGAAGACTTCTGCCGCCAGGCCAACGGACTCGTGCAGAGTCGGGTGAGCGTGGATAGTCAGCGCGATGTCTTCCGCGTCGCAGCCCATTTCGATAGCCAGACCGATTTCACCCAGCAGCTCGCCGCCGTTGGTGCCGACAATCGCGCCGCCGATAACACGGTGGGTCTCTTTGTCGAAGATCAGTTTGGTCATACCGTCTGCGCAGTCGGAAGCGATAGCACGGCCGGAAGCAGCCCACGGGAAGGTGGCGGTTTCGTAGCTGATGCCTTTCTCTTTCGCTTCTTTCTCAGTCAGGCCAACCCATGCCACTTCTGGCTCGGTGTAGGCGATAGACGGGATCACTTTCGGATCGAAGTAGTGTTTCAGGCCGGAGATAACTTCTGCGGCAACGTGACCTTCATGTACGCCTTTGTGCGCCAGCATCGGCTGACCGACGATATCGCCGATAGCAAAGATGTGCGGCACGTTGGTGCGCATTTGTTTGTCAACGCGAATGAAGCCGCGATCGTCAACTTCCACGCCGGCTTTGCCTGCGTCGAGGTTTTTACCGTTCGGCACGCGGCCGATAGCTACCAGCACCGCGTCATAACGCTGCGCTTCCGCCGGGGCTTTTTTGCCTTCCATGGAAACGTAAATACCGTCTTCTTTTGCTTCAACGGCAGTCACTTTGGTTTCCAGCATCAGGTTGAATTTCTTGCTGATACGCTTGGTGAAGACTTTAACCACGTCTTTGTCTGCAGCCGGGATAACCTGGTCGAACATTTCAACCACGTCAATCTCTGAACCCAGCGCATGGTATACGGTACCCATTTCCAGACCGATGATACCGCCGCCCATAACCAGCATGCGTTTCGGTACAGATTTCAGTTCCAGAGCGTCGGTGGAATCCCAAACGCGCGGATCTTCATGCGGGATAAACGGCAGCTGAATCGGACGGGAGCCCGCCGCGATGATCGCGTTGTCGAAGTTAATCACGGTTTTGCCGTTTTCGCCTTCAACTTCCAGGGTGTTAGCGCCGGTGAATTTACCCAGACCGTTAACCACCTTCACTTTACGACCTTTGGCCATGCCAGCCAGACCACCGGTCAGCTGAGTGATGACTTTTTCTTTCCAGGTGCGGATCTTGTCAATGTCGGTTTTCGGTTCGCCGAAAACGATGCCGTGTTCGGCCAGCGCTTTCGCTTCTTCGATAACTTTTGCAACGTGCAGCAGTGCTTTAGAAGGGATACAACCCACGTTCAGGCAAACGCCGCCCAGCGAGCTGTAACGTTCTACGATGACGGTTTCCAGACCTAAATCAGCGCAACGGAAGGCTGCAGAGTAGCCTGCAGGACCTGCCCCAAGTACCACGACCTGAGTTTTGATTTCAGTACTCATCATGACCTCTGTAATTTATATCCGGCGGGTCTGACGCTTTTATTATTACGCCCAAGTCCACCGGGACGTTCTATCCGCGTGTATTTTACAAAATTGTTAACAATTTTTAAACAACAAACGGCAAACGATTTTGTCCTTTGTTGCTGATAATCCCCAACAGCCTGAGGTTATCAGAAAAAAGCCGGCCGTCAGGCCGGCTTTTTCGCTTACATCACCAGGCGGCGAATGTCGCTCAAGGTGTTGTTAATGATGGTAATGAAGCGGGCACCATCAGCACCGTCGATGACGCGGTGGTCGAAGGACAGAGAGATCGGCATCATCAGACGCGGAACGAACTCTTTACCATTCCATACCGGCTCCATCGCGGACTTAGACACGCCCAGGATGGCCACTTCCGGCGCGTTAACAATCGGCGCGAAGTGGGTAGTACCCAGGCCGCCGATGCTGGAGATGGTGAAGCAACCGCCCTGCATTTCGCCAGCAGTCAGCTTGCCATCGCGCGCTTTCTTCGAGATGGTGGTCAGCTCGCGAGACAGCTCGGTGATGCTCTTCTTGTTCACGTCTTTAAAGACCGGAACCACCAGACCGTTCGGAGTATCTACCGCCACACCGATGTTGATGTATTTCTTCAGCGTCAGGCGCTGACCGTCTTCGGACAGCGAGCTGTTGAAGCGCGGCATCTGCTCAAGCGCAGCGGCAACGGCTTTCATGATGAAGACCACTGGGGTGAATTTCACATCCAGTTTGCGCTTCTCAGCTTCGGCATTCTGCTGCTTACGGAACGCTTCCAGATCGGTGATATCGGTTTTGTCGAAGTGCGTAACGTGCGGGATCATCACCCAGTTACGGCTCAGGTTAGCACCAGAGATTTTCTGGATACGACCCAGTTCCACTTCTTCGATTTCGCCAAACTTGCTGAAGTCAACTTTCGGCCATGGCAGCATGCCCGGCAGACCGCCGCCTGCGGCAGCAGCCGGTGCGGATTCAGCGCGTTTAACCGCTTCTTTCACGTAAGCCTGAACGTCTTCGCGCAGGATACGACCTTTACGGCCGGTCCCTTTCACTTTCGCCAGGTTTACGCCGAACTCGCGCGCCAGGCGGCGAATCAGCGGAGTCGCGTGAACGTAAGCTTCGTTTTCAGCGAATTCGGTTTTACCTTCTGCTTTCGCAGCCGGCGCGGCAGCTTTCTGAGCCGGTGCAGGTGCAGCAGCCGGTGCCGGTGCCGCAGCCTGAGCAGCAGCAGGCGCAGCGCCTTCCACTTCGAAGACCATGATCAGAGAGCCGGTAGACACTTTATCGCCGGTGCTGATTTTGATCTCTTTAACGGTACCCGCGAACGGCGCCGGAACTTCCATAGAAGCTTTGTCGCCTTCGACGGTGATCAGTGACTGCTCAGCGGCAACTTTATCGCCGACTTTTACCATCACTTCGGTGACTTCAACTTCGTCGCCGCCGATATCCGGTACGTTAACATCTTTCACGCCAGCCGCAGCAGCCGGTGCCGCTGCAGCCGGAGCGGCAGCCTGTGCCGGAGCGGCTGCAGGCGCAGCGCCCGCCACTTCGAAGATCATGATCAAGGAGCCGGTGGACACTTTGTCGCCGGTGTTGATTTTGATCTCTTTAACGGTACCCGCGAACGGCGCCGGAACTTCCATAGAAGCTTTGTCGCCTTCGACGGTGATCAGGGATTGCTCAGCGGCGATGGTGTCGCCCACTTTAACCATGATCTCGGTGACTTCAACTTCATCGCCGCCGATATCCGGTACGTGAACTTCTTTCGCTGCGCTTGCCGCCGGCGCTGCTGCCGGTGCCGGAGCAGCTGCTTTCTCTTCCTGCGCAGGTGCAGCGGCTGCTGCACCCTCGGCGGAATCGAAAATCATGATCAGTTTGCCAGTCTCGGTTTTGTCGCCGACGGAGACTTTAATCTCTTTCACGACGCCAGCCTGCGGAGACGGAACTTCCATAGAGGCCTTGTCGCCTTCTACGGTGATCAGCGACTGTTCAGCTTCCACTTTGTCGCCAACTTTGACCAGGATCTCGGTGATTTCAACTTCATCAGCCCCGATGTCCGGTACTTTGATTTCGATAGCCATTATTCTCTTACCTCTTACGCCAGACGCGGGTTAACTTTTTCTGCATCGATGTCGAATTTAGCAATGGCGTCAGCCACAACTTTCTTATCGATTTCACCACGTTTAGCCAGTTCGCCCAGCGCCGCAACGACCACGTAGGAAGCATCGACTTCGAAGTGGTGACGCAGGTTTTCACGGCTGTCGGAACGACCGAAGCCATCGGTACCCAGTACGCGGTAGTCATCAGCCGGTACGTAAGTACGAACCTGCTCGGCGAACAGTTTCATATAGTCAGTGGATGCCACAGCCGGAGCGTCGTTCATCACCTGAGCGATGTACGGTACGCGCGGAGTTTCCAGCGGGTGCAGCATGTTCCAGCGTTCGCAATCCTGGCCATCACGCGCCAGTTCGGTGAAGGAAGTGACGCTATACACGTCAGAACCCACGCCGTAGTCTTTCGCCAGGATCTGCGCTGCTTCACGAACGTGACGCAGGATAGAACCGGAGCCCAGCAGCTGAACTTTACCTTTGCTACCTTCGAGGGTTTCGAGTTTGTAGATACCTTTACGGATACCTTCCTCGGCGCCTTCCGGCATGGCCGGCATGTGGTAGTTTTCGTTCAGCGTAGTGATGTAGTAGTAAACGTTCTCTTGCGCTTCGCCGTACATACGAACCAGACCGTCATGCATGATGACAGCGACTTCGTACGCGTAAGACGGGTCGTAGGAAATGCAGTTCGGGATAGTCAGCGACTGAATGTGGCTGTGACCATCTTCGTGCTGCAGACCTTCGCCGTTAAGCGTAGTACGACCGGAAGTCCCGCCGATCAGGAAGCCGCGAGCCTGCTGATCGCCAGCCGCCCAGCACAGATCGCCGATACGCTGGAAGCCGAACATCGAGTAGTAGATGTAGAACGGAATCATCGGCAGGTCGTTGGTGCTGTAGGAGGTCGCAGCAGCCAGCCAGGATGCGCCTGCGCCCAGCTCGTTAATACCTTCCTGCAGAATCTGGCCTTTCTCGTCTTCTTTGTAGTATGCAACCTGCTCACGGTCCTGCGGGGTGTACTGCTGGCCGTTCGGGCTGTAGATACCGATTTGACGGAACAGACCTTCCATACCGAAAGTACGCGCTTCATCGGCGATGATCGGCACCAGACGATCTTTGATCGACTTGTTCTTCAGCATCACGTTCAGGGCGCGAACGAAAGCGATAGTGGTAGAGATTTCTTTGTTTTGCTCTTCCAGCAGCGCGCTGAAGTCGGCCAGGGTCGGCAGCTCCAGTTTTTCAGTGAATTTCGGCTGACGAGTCGGCAGGTAGCCGTTCAGCTTTTCACGTTGAGCGTGCAGGTAAGTGTGCTCTTCGGAACCTTCCGGGAAGGTTACGTACGGCAGTTTTTCGATATCGGCATCAGCCACCGGCACGTTGAAACGATCGCGGACGTAGCGAACGCCGTCCATGTTCATTTTCTTAACCTGGTGCGCGATGTTTTTACCTTCCGCGGTGTCGCCCATACCATAACCTTTGATGGTATGCGCCAGAATCACGGTCGGCTGGCCTT
Source organism: Klebsiella sp. 141153 (assembly GCF_032601995.1). NCBI lineage: Bacteria > Pseudomonadati > Pseudomonadota > Gammaproteobacteria > Enterobacterales > Enterobacteriaceae > Klebsiella > Klebsiella sp. 141153. The sequence continues at coordinate 97,080 of NZ_JAQIRJ010000011.1, forward strand.
TGGTTTCCTGCGCTTTTTTCAGTGCAGCGTAGACTTTCTTCGGATCGTGGCCGCCACGGTTCAGGGCCCAGATCTGCTCGTCAGTCCAGTCGGCAACCAGTGCGGCGGTTTCCGGATATTTACCGAAGAAGTGCTCACGAACGTAGGCGCCGTCTTTGGATTTGAAGGTCTGGTAGTCGCCGTCAACGGTTTCGTTCATCAGCTGAATCAGCTTACCGCTGGTGTCTTTACGCAGCAGCTCATCCCAACGACCGCCCCAGATAACCTTGATAACGTTCCAGCCAGCACCACCGAAGATGCCTTCCAGTTCGTTAATGATTTTACCGTTACCGGTGACCGGGCCGTCCAGACGCTGCAGGTTGCAGTTGATGACGAAGACCAGGTTATCCAGTTTTTCACGGGTCGCGATGGTGATAGCGCCTTTAGATTCCGGCTCATCCATCTCGCCATCGCCCAGGAAGGCGTAAACAGTTTGCGCAGAGGTGTCTTTCAGACCACGGTGTTCCAGATATTTCAGGAATTTAGCCTGATAGATAGCGCCCAACGGCCCCAGACCCATCGATACGGTCGGGAACTGCCAGAATTCCGGCATCAGTTTCGGGTGCGGATAAGAGGACAGACCATTACCGTGAACTTCCTGACGGAAGTTGTTCATCTGCTCTTCAGTCAGACGACCTTCCAGGAAGGCACGTGCATATACGCCCGGAGAGATGTGGCCCTGGAAGTAAACCAGGTCGCCGCCGTCTTTCTCAGTGCGCGCACGGAAGAAGTGGTTGAAGCAGACTTCGTAGAAGGTAGCGGAAGACTGGTAGGATGCCATGTGGCCACCCAGTTCCAGATCTTTCTTCGATGCGCGCAGAACGGTCATGATGGCGTTCCAACGGATCGCTGAACGAATACGGCGTTCCAGCTCCAGATTGCCCGGGTATTCCGGTTCATCTTCAACGGCAATAGTGTTGACGTAATTATGCGCTGCCGCACCGGCCGCTACTTTCACGCCGCCTTTGCGGGCCTCAGAAAGAAGCTGGTCGATCAGATACTGAGCACGCTCAACACCTTCTTCACGGATGACCGATTCGATCGCCTGTTGCCAGTCGCGAGTTTCGATCGGATCCACGTCATTCTGGAAACGTTCTGACATGGGGGTATTCCTTATCTATCTAATCGTTGATTTAACTGGAACCTGTCCCATTGAACTCTTTAGTGTTTCACTCTGATGAACAACCAAAAATTCAATAAGACAGGTTCTGCGTTTAGTTGCCGCGCTCTAAAAAATGGCGCTTAAGAACCGGAGTTCTCGTCCTTTCGTTGCTGTAAACGACGCAATGAACGTTCTCTACGACTCTGTTCACGGCTACGATCCAGCAAAATTTCCTCAATGAACGCCAGGTGACGGTGCGACGCCTCACGCGCCTGCTCCGGCTCCCCGGCCATTATCGCCTCGAAAATGCGAGTACGATGGTTGCTGACCAACGGGAGCATTTCCCGGCGGGCATACAGCAATTCAAAGTTCTGACGAACGTTCTGTGCCAGCATCGGCTCCATACACCTTAGCAGATGGAGCAACACCACATTGTGCGCCGCTTCGGTGACGGCGATTTGGTACTGGACGACAGCGCCGGATTCGGCGTCGAGGTCGCCGGACTGTTGGGCCCGCTCAATGGCTTGATGCAGTTCGCGAATACGGTCGCGATCTTCATCATTGCTGCGCAGCGCCGCGTAATAAGCCGCGATGCCTTCCAGCGCGTGACGGGTTTCCAGCAAATCGAATTGGGATTCAGGGTGGTCGGACAGGAGCTCGACCAACGGGTCGCTAAAGCTCTGCCACAGGCTGCTTTGTACAAAGGTTCCACCGCCCTGGCGACGAAGCAACAGGCCCTTGGCTTCGAGGCGTTGAATCGCCTCACGGAGCGAGGGACGGGAAACGTCGAACTGTTTTGCCAGTTCGCGTTCAGGCGGGAGTTTTTCACCGGGGCGCAACGTCCCCTCAAGAATCAGAAACTCCAGCTGCTGCTCTATCACATCAGAAAGTTTTGGTTGGCGGATCTTGCTGTAGGCCATATTCCCTGTCTCTGCCATTCGCCCGGAGTCAATTGGTCTTACCAATTTAAAGTTCGTAGCGCTAAAGTAACAAAGTATTCACCTCCTGTCCATACAGGTTTTGATTGAAATCAGTAAACCTGGCCTTTTTTAACAACCTTACAGAAATAACGTTTCAGAAATGTAACCTTGCACAAAACTTACATTTACCCAGCAAGGGGTAGCATTAACTTTATATAAACGAAAAATTACGCTTTCTGAACCGATTCAAGAAGCAAAAAAGTGCATTTATAAACCAATAAAGTGAATAGATAACCAATTAAGGGTAGCGGCGGCGGTGGTAAGAAAAAATGACAAACGGTGTCTTTTTGTTCGTTCCGTCATCATCCCTTCATAAAGCAGGTGCATTCGCACGCCCTTACCATTATTCTTCATCAGGCGAAAGGTCTTTGAGGGAATTTCCGCTTTTCTTTCCGTAAAGAAATCAATACAAAAATGGAATTTCATAATTACACAAACACAACAATGTGTGCGTTGCGTCACTCGGGTAAAAACTGGCCTCAAACGCCTTGAAATTAGCTAACTATGCTATTTGGCAGAGACGGACAGCAAAGCAGCAACCTGAAGGATGAAGCGTATAAACATAATAACCACACACGAGGTTTCATGATGGAAGGTCAACAGCATGGCGATCGACTCAAGCGCGGCTTGAAGAACCGCCATATACAGCTCATTGCGCTAGGAGGCGCTATCGGTACGGGCTTATTCCTGGGTAGTGCGTCAGTGATTCAATCTGCAGGTCCTGGTATTATTCTCGGCTATGCTATCGCCGGGTTTATCGCCTTCCTGATCATGCGTCAACTCGGCGAAATGGTCGTCGAAGAACCGGTAGCCGGTTCATTCAGCCATTTTGCGTATAAGTACTGGGGCGGCTTTGCAGGCTTTGCCTCCGGTTGGAACTATTGGGTGCTGTATGTGCTTGTCGCCATGGCGGAGCTGACCGCCGTCGGCAAATATATCCAGTTCTGGTGGCCGGAAATCCCTACCTGGGCTTCGGCAGCAGTCTTCTTCATCGCCATTAACGCCATTAACCTGACCAACGTAAAAGTGTTCGGCGAAATGGAATTCTGGTTCGCGATTATTAAAGTCGTCGCGGTAGTGGCCATGATTCTGTTCGGCGCCTGGCTGCTGTTCAGCGGCAACGGCGGCCCGCAGGCGACGGTCAGTAACCTGTGGGATCAGGGCGGTTTCCTGCCGCACGGCTTCACCGGGCTGGTAATGATGATGGCGATCATTATGTTCTCCTTCGGCGGCCTGGAACTGGTGGGTATCACCGCGGCGGAAGCGGACAACCCGGAAAAGAGCATCCCGAAAGCCACCAACCAGGTTATCTACCGTATCCTTATTTTCTATGTAGGCTCCCTGGCCGTGCTGCTCTCACTGCTGCCGTGGACGCGCGTCACCGCCGATACCAGCCCGTTCGTCCTGATCTTCCACGAACTCGGCGACACGCTGGTGGCAAACGCCCTCAACATCGTGGTGCTGACCGCCGCGCTCTCGGTTTACAACAGCTGCGTATACTGTAACAGCCGTATGCTGTTCGGCCTGGCGCAGCAGGGTAATGCGCCGAAAGCGCTGCTGACCCTCGATAAACGCGGCGTACCGGTCAACACCATTATGGTATCCGCCGTAGTCACCGCGCTGTGCGTGCTGATCAACTACCTGGCGCCGGAATCGGCGTTCGGACTGCTGATGGCGCTGGTTGTCTCCGCGCTAGTGATTAACTGGGCGATGATTAGCCTCGCGCACATCAAATTCCGTCGCGCCAAGCAGCAGGAAGGCGTGAAAACACGTTTCCCGGCGCTGTTCTACCCGTTGGGTAACTGGGTATGCCTGCTGTTTATGGTCGCGGTACTGGCCATCATGCTGATGACCCCGGGGATGGCGATTTCGGTGTGGCTGATACCGGTATGGATTGCCGTTCTCGGCGTTGGCTATCTGTTTAAACAGAAAAGCGCCGGCGTCGTAAAAGCACAATAATACATCTCGTCACGCCGTGTCCGTCCTTTAGCGACGGGCACGGCGCATTGTTATCTGCTTCACACTTTCCTTCCTGTAACAGTTTTATCCATATCGATGACGGATTACTGCAACGTAATTCCCGACGCTAAGACCAATAATTCTCTCCAGACTGCAATGGAGAGTTCCAGGATGACAGGCAATAAACTTTCGCTGAAAGAAAAGATTGGCTACGGGATGGGCGATGCCGGATGTAACATTATCTTTGGCGCCATCATGTTGTTCGTTAACTATTTTTATACGGATATTTTTGGTCTTGCCCCGGCGCTGGTTGGGGTGTTGCTGCTTTCGGTGCGAGTCATCGACGCCGTCACCGACCCGATCATGGGGGCGATGGCCGACCGCACTCGCAGTAAATATGGCCGCTTTCGCCCATGGCTGCTGTGGATGGCTTTCCCCTACGCCCTGTTCAGCGTGCTGATGTTCACCACCCCGGAATGGACCTACAACAGCAAGGTTATCTATGCCTTCGTCACCTACTTCCTGCTGTCGATAACCTATACCGCGATTAACATCCCCTACTGCTCTTTGGGGACGGTGATGACATCCGACCCGCAAGAACGTGTCGCCTGCCAGTCATACCGCTTTGTGCTGGTCGGTATCGCGACGCTTCTGCTCTCGCTGACTCTGCTGCCTATGGCGGAGTGGTTCGGCGGCGCTGATAAAGCTAAAGGTTATCAAATGGCGATGACCGTATTGGCGTTCATCGGCATGTGTATGTTTTTGTTCTGCTTCGCCACTGTACGCGAGCGCATCCGCCCGGCGGTCCAAACCAACGACGAGCTGAAAAAAGATCTCAAGGACGTGTGGAAAAACGACCAGTGGGTTCGCATTTTGCTCTTAACCCTGTGCAACGTTTGCCCCGGCTTTATCCGCATGGCCGCCACCATGTACTACGTCACCTGGGTGATGGGGCAAACTACCCACTTCGCCACCCTGTTTATCAGCCTTGGCGTGGTCGGCATGATGATCGGCAGCATGCTGGCGAAAGTGCTGACTGACCGCTGGTGTAAACTGCAGGTCTTTTTCTGGACCAACATTGTACTGGCGGTCTTCTCCTGCGCATTCTACTTCTTTAATCCGCATGCCACGACGCTGATTCTGGCACTCTACTTCCTGCTCAATATCCTGCATCAAATCCCGTCGCCGCTGCACTGGTCGCTGATGTCCGACGTTGATGACTACGGCGAGTGGAAAACCGGTAAACGGATCACCGGCATCAGCTTCTCCGGCAATCTGTTCTTCCTGAAAGTGGGGCTGGCGGTCGCCGGGGCCATGGTGGGTTTCCTGCTGTCGTGGTACGGCTACGATGCCGGCGCGAAGCAGCAAAGCGCCTCGGCGCTGAATGGTATCGTGCTGCTGTTCTCTGTGATCCCCGGCGTTGGCTACCTGATTACCGCAGGCGTCGTACGCCTGCTGAAAGTTGACCGCAATCTGATGCGCCAAATCCAGAGCGATCTGGAAAAACGCCGCAGTAACTACAGCGAACTGAATGAACTCCAGGAATTGAAAACCAGTGAACACGTAAGGAAAGCCTGATGAACAACTGGCCTAACCCCTTTATTGAACAACGCGCGGACCCTTTTATTCTGCGCCATCAAGACCACTACTATTTTATTGCCTCCGTACCGGAATACGATCGGCTGGAGATCCGCCGCGCCGCTACGCTGGAAGGCCTGCGTGAAGCCGAGCCGGTGACCGTCTGGCGCAAGCCGCAAAGCGGTCCGATGAGCCAGCTGATCTGGGCACCGGAGCTCCACCACATCGACGGCAAGTGGTATATCTATTTCGCCGCCGCCCCGACCCATGACCTCGACGCCCAGGGGATGTTCCAGCACCGGATGTTCGCCCTTGAGTGTACCGACAGCGATCCGCTCAGCGGCCGCTGGCAGGAAAAAGGACAAATCGTCACCCCGTTCGATACCTTCGCCCTCGACGCCACCACCTTCTGCCATCAAGGGAAACGCTGGTATTTATGGGCGCAGAAAGACCCGCAGATCGCCGGCAATACCAATCTCTATCTGGCGGAGCTGGAAAACCCGTGGACGCTAAAAGGCGCGCCGCTCATGCTGAGCAAGCCGGAGTTCGCCTGGGAATGCCGGGGATTTATGGTCAATGAGGGGCCTGCGGTGCTGGTACACGGCGATAAGCTGTTTATCAGCTATTCCGCCAGCGCGACCGATGAAAACTACTGCATGGGATTATTATGGATCGACCGTGAAGCCGACCCGCTGGTGGCTGAAAACTGGCATAAATCCCCACAGCCGGTATTTCGTACCAGCTATGAAAACCGCCAGTATGGTCCCGGCCATAATAGCTTTACGCAAACGCCGGAGGGGGAAGATGTGCTGGTGTACCACGCGCGCAACTACACCGAAATCGAAGGCGACCCGCTGTACGATCCTAACCGTCACACCCGGCTAAAGCTGGTACGCTGGCAAGAAAACGGGATGCCCGATTTCGGCATCCCGCCTGCTGATACGCTGTAGAGAATGAACAGCAAGCCGTCCGGGATCCAACGCCACCGCTGGGATTTTCCCTGCTTGCGCTGCGCTTAGCAGGGCTACCGCTTCTGGCTTACCGGGCCGCGGACCGTAGGCCGGATAAGCGCAGCGCCATCCGGCGACATGAGTGCGCCAAGCCCGGCAGCGCCTGGCTTCGGGCTGTTAAATCAAAGTCCCGTAGATGGTCAGCAGCGCCATAATCACCACCACCACCAGCGAAGTTTTCTTCGCCATGGAAACCGCCGCTTTTGGCGTCTCAACCGCATCAACGTGCGGCTCGCGGGCCAGCGAGAACTGGGCCAGACGAGTTAATACCTGATACTGTGAAGAGTGACGGTCGCCTAACGAGGCAAACCACGCCGGCAGCGCTTTTTCGCCGTGACCCAGCAGCGCGTATACCACGCCAACCAGGCGCACCGGCACCCAATCGATAATATGCAGAATACCGTCAATGCCGGACTGTAAACGATGGCGCGGCGTCTGATAGCGCGCAAGCCAGGTCTGCCAGGCGCGCAGGACGCTATAGGCCGTCAGCGTCAATAACCCCCACGGGCCGCCGACCACCAGCCAGAACAGCGGCGCGAGATAGTAGCGATAGTTGATCCATAGCAGCGCGTTCTGCAGTTCACGAAGATACTCCTGGCGATCGCAGCCCGGCGGCACGCCGTGAATAAGCGTTAGCTCGCTGGCCATCGAATCGCAGGCGTGGCTATCGTTGTTCGCCGCCGCCTTCAGATAGGCATGATAATGCAGGCGCACCTTACCCGCGCCAATACACAGCAGGCCAAGCAAAATCCAGAACACCAGCAGCGGTACGTTAAATAGCTGCCCTTGTAGCAGGCGTTGAATAACATATACCACCGCCACCGCGACGACGGTCATCAGCACGGTGCCGAACAGCGAGAAATGCTTCACGCGGCGGAACAGTACCTCCAGGCGATGATCGAGCTGCCAGTGCTCGCCAAGCTTGAACAGACGCTCGGCGATGAGAACCAGCAGCGTAGTAAACAACGTCATGGTATCTCCTTATGTGACGATGCGGCCAACATACCGCGGTATTTTGCCCAATCAAAGGCCGGGCCGGGATCCGTTTTGCGTACCGGCGCGATATCGCAATGGCCGGTAATATTATCAGCAATACCAGGATAACGCTGGATAAGCGCCCGGGTAATCGCCGCTAGCTGCTGGTACTGCGCCTCGGTGTAGGCCTGAGTATCCGTCCCTTCCAGCTCAATGCCTATCGAAAAATCATTGCAGCGCTCGCGGCCGTGATAGCTTGAGACGCCCGCATGCCATGCGCGCTTATCAAAGGGCACATATTGGACTATTTCGCCATCGCGGCGAATCAGACAATGCGCCGAAACGCGCAGATGAGCAATCCCGGCGAAGTAAGGATGCGCGTCGGCATCCAACGTACCGGTAAATAGCGCGTCAATCCACGGGCCGCCAAACTCCCCCGGCGGCAGGCTGATATTGTGTACCACCAGTAAAGAAGGGTTTTCATCGTCCGGACGGCAATCGTGATGCGGCGAAGGCACCCGACGCGCGCCCACCAGCCATCCGCCATTCAACTGCATGGGGAATCTCCTTTCGCAAACGTGGATCCCGGCGGCCCCACAGGCGACGCGAAATCCATTGGGTATGTGTGGTACAGAAACGTGGTTCAGGTTAGCATGTTTCCCACTTCTGAATCTTATCTATCTGGAGCTTTATCATGACGCCTCGTCGCTACAGCCCCGACCGCCGCCGTGACGCGCTGCTGGAACGTATTAATCTCGATATTACCGACGCCGTCGCGCAATCACTACGCGAAGATCTGGGCGGCGAAGTTGACGCTAACAACGATATTAGCGCGCAATTATTGCCGTCGGACGCGCGCTCTCACGCCGTCGTCATCACCCGCGAAGATGGGGTATTCTGCGGTAAGCGTTGGGTAGAAGAAGTTTTCATTCAGCTTGCCGGCGACGATGTCAGCATCACCTGGCACGTGGCTGACGGCGATACGGTTAAAGCCGATCAGCCGCTGTTCGAACTGGATGGCCCGTCGCGGGTGCTGCTGACCGGCGAGCGCACCGCGCTAAATTTCGTGCAGACCCTCTCTGGGGTAGCAAGCGAAGTGCGCCGCTACGTCGACCTGCTCAAAGGCACCAAAACGCAGCTGCTTGATACGCGTAAAACGTTACCAGGCCTGCGTACCGCGCTGAAGTATGCGGTGCTGTGCGGCGGCGGCGCGAACCACCGTCTGGGCCTCTTTGACGCTTTCCTGATCAAAGAAAACCACATCATTGCCTCCGGTTCGGTACGCCAGGCGGTGGAAAAAGCCTTCTGGCTGCATCCGGACGTACCGGTGGAAGTCGAAGTCGAAACGCTGGATGAGCTGGACGAAGCGTTAAAAGCCGGCGCTGATATCATCATGCTCGACAATTTCACCACCGACCTGATGCGCGAGGCGGTGAAACGTACCAACGGCCAGGCGGCGCTGGAAGTCTCCGGCAACGTCACCTTCGATACCATTCGCGAATTCGCGGAAACCGGCGTTGACTATATTTCCGTCGGCGCACTCACTAAGCACGTGCGGGCGCTCGACCTGTCCATGCGTTTTCGTTAATTCTCTACCCGATATCCACCGGGTATCGGGGCTATTTTTGCGAGACGCCTCGCACGCTTCGCATGCATCTTTGAAAGCACTACCGAAAAGCTGGATGCCTGCATCCTAAGCGTATTTTTCCTCCTCGCCGCCGCAACGTAATCGCGCCAAAGTCACCCCACAACCAACAAGGAGTGACTTATGGATAAGCAACGTGGTTTTACCCTGATCGAATTAATGGTGGTTATCGGCATTATCGCCATCCTCAGCGCCATCGGCATTCCCGCCTACCAGAACTACCTACGCAAAGCCGCCCTCACCGATATGCTGCAAACCTTTGTGCCCTACCGTACGGCAATAGAACTGTGCGCGTTGGACCACGGCGGACTAACCAGCTGCGATGGCGGCAGCAACGGTATTCCCTCGCCGTCGACTACCCGCTATGTATCGGCGATGAGCGTCGCCCAGGGCGTGGTCACCCTGACCGGGCAGGAGAGTCTGAACGGACTGGCCGTCACCCTGACCCCTTCCTGGGATAATGCCAACGGCATCACCGGCTGGCAGCGCGTCTGCGCCATCGGCGATGACAGCGCGCTAAAGCAGGCCTGCGAAGATGTCTTCCGCTTTAACTGAGGTGACAGCCATGAAAAGCGAACAGCTACTCTCACTCTGTCAGCGCCATCACGCCATTTTATTGAAGAGCGATGAGCAGACCATCGTTATCGCCGTCGTGGATACGCCGGCGCCAGAACTGATGGAAGCGCTGCGCTTCGCTACCCAAAAGCGTATCGATATTGAATGCTGGAGCCAGGATCGAATGGATAAGCATCAGCACGAGGCGCAACAGTCAGCATCAGAGTCCGCCACGGGTAACACCCGGGGCGTAACCGATCTGCTGAATCAAATTCTGGAGCAGGCGCTGCGCCAGCGTGCCTCTGATATTCATATTGAGCCGGCGGAAAAACAGCTGCGGATACGCCTGCGTGTCGATGGCGTGTTGCATGCCCTGCCGTTACTTGAGGCCGCGCTGGCTGCGCCAATGGCCGCACGGCTTAAGGTGCTGGGCAACCTCGATATTGCCGAGCATCGTCTACCGCAGGATGGACAGTTCACTCTGACGCTGGCCGGGCGCACGGTCTCCTTTCGCATTGCAACCCTCCCCTGCCGCGGCGGGGAGAAAATCGTCCTGCGTTTATTACACCAGGTGGAGCAGGCGCTGGATCTGGAAGCTCTGGGGCTCTCCTCTCGTCAGCTTGCTTTTTTCCGCGCCGCATTGAACCAGCCGCAGGGGTTGCTACTGGTTACCGGGCCGACAGGTAGCGGCAAAACCGTCACCCTGTATAGCGCGCTGCAGGCGCGGAATCGCGAAGAGGTTAATATCTGCAGCGTGGAAGATCCGCTGGAGATCCCGCTAATCGGTCTCAACCAAACGCAGATCAATCCGCGATCCGGCCTCACCTTTCAGAGCGTCCTGCGGGCGCTACTGCGTCAGGATCCGGACATCGTCATGGTCGGAGAAATTCGCGATGCCGAGACCGCGGAAATCGCCATTAAGGCCGCACAAACCGGGCATCTGGTGCTCTCTACATTACATACTAACTCCACCAGCGAAACGTTGATTCGCCTGCAACAAATGGGCGTGGCGCGCTGGATGATCTCCTCAGCGCTTTCGCTGGTGGTCGCCCAGCGGCTGGTGCGAAAACTGTGTCCCCACTGCCGGCGCGATGGCGGCCGCCCTACCGAAGTGCCGCACAGTCTTTGGCCACGCCCATTGCCCGGCTGGCTGGCGGTTGGCTGTCCGCAGTGCTACCACGGTTACTACGGCCGCCTGGCCTTATTCGAACTGCTGCCGGTGGATAGCGCGCTACGCGAGGCCATTAATCGCGATCTCAGCGCGGCGGAAATCGAAACGCTGGCCCGCGAAGCTGGCATGATGACGCTGTTTGAAAGCGGCTGTGACGCGGTGGAGCGCGGGTTGACCAGCCTGGAAGAAGTCGTGCGCGTTCTGGGGATCCCACATGGCGACTAAGCAGCTTTGGCAGTGGCGCGGGATGGATAAGCAAGGAATGCCGTGCGAAGGGGCACTCTGGCAAGAGACGCGCGCACAGGCGCTGGCATCACTGGAACAGCAGCGGATACTGCTGCTGGCGCTGCGGCGCCAAACGGTACAGGGTTCACTGTGGCGTCCGCGCTATAGCTGCGAGATTATCCGCCAGCTTGCCACGCTGCTGCAGGCTGGCTTACCGTTGGCCGAAGGGCTGGAGCTGCTGGCCCAACAACAGCCGTACAAACAGTGGCAGGCGCTGCTGCGAATGCTGGCGCAGGAACTGGCGCAGGGTGTTTCTCTCTCCAGCGCCCTGACGCAATGGCCGCGGGTCTTTCCGCCGCTCTATCTGGCGATGATCCGCACCGGCGAGCTCACCGGTAAGCTGGAACGCTGCTGCTTTCAGCTCGCGCTACAGCAGCAGGAACAGCAGCGTCTGACAAAAAAGGTAAAGAAGGCGCTGCGCTACCCAATGGTGATTCTGACTTTGGCGCTGGCGGTGGTCATGGCAATGTTGTTTTTCGTGCTGCCGGAATTCACCGCTATCTATCGGACCTTCAATACACCGCTCCCCTTGCTGACGCAAATGGTCATTCACATCGGCGATGCGTTGGCCCGCTACTGGCCGTTGCTGCCGCCGCTTTTTGCTATTCCGCTATTTCTCAACCGACTGGCCCGGCATCGGCCACGCTGGCTGCTGTTAAGGCAAAAGTTACTACACGCGATTCCGATTGCCGGTCGGCTAATCAACGGCCAACAGCTGAGCCAGATATTTACCATTCTTTCACTGACCCAAAGCGCGGGCATCAGCTTTGTACAAGGGCTGGAGAGCGTGGAGGAAACCATGGGGTGCCCGCTGTGGCGGCAGCGGATTGCACAGGCGCGCGCAGATATCATCCACGGCCAACCAATCTGGCAGGCGCTAACGAATTGCGGCGGATTCACCTTACTGTGTCTGCAGCTCATTCGTACCGGCGAGGCATCGGGAGCGCTGGATACGATGCTCGATAACCTGGCGCGCCATCATAGCGAGCAAACTCATCAACAGGCGGATAATCTGGCGACGCTGCTGGAGCCATTACTGCTGGCGGTGACCGGAACGATCGTTGGCGTACTGGTGGTAGCGATGTATCTCCCCATTTTTCATTTGGGAGACGCGCTCGGCGGGATGGGAAGTTAATGGCTGGCGCTAAAGCGCCAGCCATCGTCCTTACAGGCTGTTGAACACGCGGTTCTCTTGTTCCTGGACGCGGATAAAGGTTGTGCGTTTGGTCAGCTCTTTCAGGCGGGAAGCGCCGACATAGGTGCATGCTGAACGCAGGCCGCCGAGGATGTCGCGCGCGGTATTATCAACCGGGCCGCGCAGCGGCAGCTTAACGGTTTTGCCTTCCGCCGCGCGGTACTTCGCGACGCCGCCGACGTGGCGAGTCATCGCCGATTCAGAGCTCATACCGTAAAACAGCATGAATTTTTCGCCGTTCTCTTCAACCACGGTACCGCCGCTCTCTTCGTGGCCCGCCAGCATCCCGCCGAGCATCACGAAATCGGCGCCGCCGCCAAAAGCTTTCGCGACATCGCCCGGCATAGTACAGCCGCCATCGCTGATGATCTGGCCGCCGAGACCGTGCGCGGCATCGGCGCATTCAATCACCGCAGACAGCTGCGGGTAGCCAACGCCGGTTTTCACGCGGGTAGTACAGACGGAGCCAGGGCCGATGCCGACTTTAACGATATCAGCGCCGGAAAGAATCAGTTCTTCACACATCTCACCGGTCACTACGTTGCCGGCAATAATGGTTTTTTGCGGCCAGGCGGCGCGGGCTTTCGCCACGAACTGAACAAAGTGCTCAGAGTAGCCGTTAGCCACGTCGATGCACACAAAGTTCAGTTGCGGATTCTGCGCCAGGATCTGCTGAGTTTTTTCAAAGTCCGCGTCAGAGGTGCCGGTGGACACCATCACATGCTGCAGCACTTCTGCGGATTCGCTCTGCACAAACGCCTGCCATTCTTCAACGCTGTAGTGCTTGTGCACGGCGGTCAGAATTCCAAAAGCGGACAGGGCTTTCGCCATGCTGAAGGTGCCGACGGTATCCATGTTAGCAGCGATAATCGGTACGCCGGACCAGGTCTGGCCTGAATGCTTAAAGGTGAATTCACGTTCCAGCTGAACATCAGAACGGCTTTTGAGGGTAGAGCGCTTCGGGCGGATAAGAACGTCTTTAAAACCTAGCTTCAGATCTTCTTCAATACGCATGTGCGAATTCCTGGGGTTAATTGCATTAATGTGAGAGCACAACTCCAGTGACGCTATCATACGCACGAATCATAGCCGCGCAAGACTGCGATTTTCACTTTTTTTACGCTACAATCGTTTAAATTTACCTGGTGAATAGCGAAAAACACGCTCGTGTGCTTTCCTTACCAGTGCATCATTTTTAACCAATTGATTTTCATATATAAAGAAAGTAACGATTCACATTATGGATACTTTTTCGATTTAGCAAAATCTCGATTAAGCTATCCCCGGCGCCTGACGGGCGTGGTGAATCGCCAGGGTTTTGAACAATAATGTGACATCGGGATTGAAGTGTATGGGGTATACGGTAGCGTTAACAGGCGGCATCGGTAGCGGTAAAAGTACCGTTGCCGACGAATTTGCTCACCTGGGCGTAACCGTTATCGACGCCGATATTATTGCGCGCCAGGTTGTAGAACCCGGTACACCTGCCCTGCTCGCCATCGCCGAAAGATTTGGTCCACAGATGATCAACGACGATGGCTGCCTGAATCGCCGCCGCTTGCGCGAGCGTATTTTTGCTCATAGCGAGGACAAGGCCTGGCTTAACGCGCTGCTGCATCCGCTGATTCAGCAAGAAACGCGCCGTCAGATGCAGGCCTCAACCTCGCCTTATCTCCTCTGGGTCGTACCCTTGCTGGTCGAAAACCGCCTGACCGATAAAGCCGATCGCGTGCTGGTTGTCGATGTGCCGAAAGAGACGCAAATCGAGCGCACCATGCGCCGCGATGGGGTCAGTCGCGAACACGCTGAACATATTCTTGCCGCCCAGGCGACGCGCGAACAGCGTCTTGCCGCAGCGGATGATGTTATTGAAAACATGGGCTCCGCGGATGCCGTCGCATCCCACGTCGCCCGCCTGCACGAAAAGTATTTAATGCTGGCATCGCAGGCCGCCTCACAGGAAAAATCGTAATGCATACCCCTGTTCTCTTCGAACATCCGCTCAATGAGAAAATGCGCACCTGGCTGCGCATTGAATTTTTATTTCAGCAGCTCTCTTCTCGCCCCACCATCGCCAGCTACGCGGACGCCCTCCATTTTTTCCGCAATACCGGCGATCTCCTGGACGTGCTGGAACGCGGTGAAGTGCGTACCGATCTGCTGAAAGAGCTGGAGCGACAACAGCGGAAATTACAAACCTGGGCCGAAGTGCCCGGTGTCGACCAGCAGCGTATTGATGCTCTGCGTCAGCAGCTTAAACAGTCCGGCAGCACCTTGATTTCCGCTCCGCGCATTGGCCAGTTTCTTCGTGAAGATCGATTGATTGGCCTGGTGCGCCAGCGTCTGAGCATCCCCGGCGGCTGTTGCGGCTTTGATTTACCAACGCTACATATCTGGCTGCATATGCCGCAGGAATATCGTGATGAGCAGGTGGCGAGATGGTTAGCGAGCCTGACGCCGCTGATGCAGTCGCTGGAGCTGATCCTTGATTTGATTCGTAACTCTGCGCCTTTCCGTAAGCAAACCAGCCTCAATGGCTTTTATCAGGATAACGGCGACGATGCCGATCTGCTGCGCCTGCGCCTGGATCTCGCAAGCCAGCTGTATCCGCAAATTTCCGGCCATAAAAGCCGCTTCGCTATCCGTTTCCTGCCGCTGGACAGCGAGCATGGCATCGTTCCGGAACGCTTTGATTTTGAACTGGCTTGTTGCTAAGGAGATACTATGTCAGAAGAGACTATCGTTAACTGCCCAACCTGCGGTAAAAACGTCGTCTGGAGCGAACAAAGCCCGTTTCGCCCGTTTTGCTCGAAGCGTTGCCAGCTTATCGATCTTGGCGAGTGGGCGGCGGAAGAGAAACGTATACCCAGTTCCGGCGACTTGTCTGATAGCGATGACTGGAGCGAGCCGCAGCAGTAACCTTCCCTATCGCTAATCCGGGACGATCCGGATTAGCATTTCAGGCTGGCGCCGGGTTGCACGGCGCTCAGGCAAGCGTAATAAGTTTATTGATAATCGGCTCGTTCGCCGGCGGAAATGCCTGCGGATCCAGCGCCTGCTGCGCCATCCACTGCCCCGGTTGCCCTTCTTTGCCCCACGGCTCGCCTTGCCAGTTTTCCACCAGGAAGAACCATAGCGTGATATGGCGGTCAGGGAACTGATAATCCAGTTTGTCGAACAACGTGGACGTCGTCACCGTAATCCCGACCTCTTCCTGCAGTTCACGTACCAGCGCCTGTTCCGGCGTCTCACCTGATTCTATTTTGCCGCCGGGGAATTCCAGTTTATTAGCCATATGCGCGTCTGCGGCACGCTGGGTAATAAAAATTTCGCCTTGCGGATTGCGAATTATCCCGACGGCGATTTGCAGTTTTTTCATTGAATCAGCTCCATAAAAAAGGCGCAGAAATCTGCGCCCTGGTTTGCTTTTTATCAGCCCTTAGCTCAGACGGCCGTGGCACTGTTTATATTTTTTACCGGAACCGCACGGGCACGGATCGTTACGGCCAACTTTACGGTCGCCGGTCTGTTCCGCCAGCGAAGCGGCAGCCAGAGTATCGTCATCCTGGTGGCTCAGCTGCTGCATCTGCGCGAGACGCTCTGCCTCTTCGCGACGTTGCTGTTCCATCTCTTCGACTTCTTCCGGCATCCGCACCTGTACCTTGCTCAGGGTGCTGATGACTTCATACTTCAGCGATTCGAGCATGGCTGCGAACATTGAGAAGGATTCGCGCTTGTACTCCTGCTTCGGATCTTTCTGCGCATAGCCGCGCAGATGAATACCCTGGCGCAGGTAGTCCATCGCCGCCAGGTGCTCTTTCCACAGGGAATCCAGCGTTTGCAGCATGACGCCTTTCTCGAAGTGACGCATCATTTCGGCGCCAACCACTTCTTCTTTACGCTGGTAGGTTTCTACCGCGTTCTGCAGAATACGTTCGCGCAGGGTCTCTTCGTGCAGCTCCGGCTCTTTATCCAGCCACTCTTTGATTGGCAGATCAAGGTCGAAGTCGTTTTTCAGACGTTCCTGCAGGCCTTCGATATCCCACATCTCTTCCAGCGACTGCGGCGGAATGTGCGCATCGATAGTGGCTTTGAAGACATCTTCGCGGATGCTGTTGATGGTTTCGCTCACGTCGGAGATATCCAGCAGCTCGTTACGCTGGGTGTAAATAGCGCGACGCTGATCGTTGGCGACGTCATCATATTCCAGCAGCTGTTTACGGATATCGAAGTTGCGGCTTTCCACTTTACGCTGAGCGTTAGCAATCGCTTTGGTCACCCACGGGTGCTCGATAGCTTCGCCCGGCTTCATCCCCAGTTTACGCATCATGCCGGATACGCGATCGGAGGCGAAGATACGCATCAGGGCATCTTCCATCGACAGGTAGAAGCGGGAAGAACCGGCATCACCCTGACGGCCAGCACGGCCACGCAGCTGGTTATCGATACGGCGGGATTCATGACGCTCGGTACCAATGATGTGCAGACCGCCTGCGGCCAGTACCGCATCGTGGCGCACCTGCCAGTCAGCTTTGATTTTTTCAATCTGCTCAGGCGTTGGATTTTCCAGCGCGGCGACTTCTGCCTGCCAGCTACCACCGAGCATAATATCGGTACCACGACCCGCCATGTTGGTAGCGATGGTGACCGCAGCCGGATAACCCGCCTGGGCGACGATATCCGCTTCACTGGCGTGGAACTTGGCGTTCAGGACGTTGTGCTTGATGCCGGCTTTCGTCAGTTCGCGGGAAACCACTTCAGATTTTTCGATTGAGATAGTACCGACCAGCACCGGCTGACCGGCGGCGGTACGATCTTTAATATCTTCGATAATCGCCTGAATTTTTTCCGCTTCGGTCATATAGACCAGATCCGCCATATCCTTACGGATCATCGGACGGTTAGTCGGGACGACAACGGTATCCAGTTTATAGATGGAGCTGAATTCAAAGGCTTCGGTATCCGCGGTACCGGTCATCCCCGCCAGCTTCTCGTACAGACGGAAGTAGTTCTGGAAGGTGATGGATGCCAGAGTCTGGTTCTCGTTCTGGATCTCCACGCCTTCTTTGGCTTCTACCGCCTGGTGCAGGCCATCGGACCAGCGACGCCCCTGCATCGTACGGCCGGTGTGTTCATCGACGATGATGACTTCGCCATCTTTCACGATGTAGTCAACGTCGCGGGTAAACAGCGCGTGGGCGCGCAGCGCGGCGGTAACATGGTGCATCAGCATGATGTTGGTCGGAGAATACAGCGATTCGCCTTCCTCCATGATGCCTTCCTGCACCAGCAGCTCTTCGATCAATACCAGACCGCGTTCGGTCAGGTTAACCTGGCGAGCTTTCTCATCCACGGAGAAGTGGCCTTCACCGGTAAAGGTGTCGGAGTCTTCCTTTTCCTGGCGGATCAGGTGCGGAATAATTTTGTTCACCTTGCGATACATTTCGGAGCTGTCTTCAGCCGGGCCGGAAATGATAAGCGGGGTACGCGCTTCGTCGATCAGGATGGAGTCCACCTCATCCACCAGCGCATAGTGCAGTTTACGCTGTACGCGCTCTTCCGGACTGAACGCCATGTTATCGCGCAGATAATCGAAGCCGTATTCGTTGTTGGTACCGTAGGTGATGTCGGCCGCGTAGGCTTCACGCTTCGCCGGCGCAGGCAGGCCGGACATATTGATGCCCACGCTCATACCGAGGAATTCGAACAGCGGACGGTTGTTTTCGGCGTCACGCTGCGCCAGATAGTCGTTGACGGTAACGACGTGAACGCCTTTACCGGTCAGCGCGTTAAGGTAGGCCGGCAGGGTCGCGGTCAGGGTTTTACCTTCACCAGTACGCATTTCCGCAATGCAGCGGTCGTTCAGTACCATACCGCCCAGCAGCTGCACGTCGAAGTGGCGCATACCGAAGACGCGTTTACTCGCTTCGCGCACCACGGCAAAAGCTTCCGGGATCAGGCTTTCCAGGCTTTCACCTTTCTCCAGACGCGCGCGGAATTCTCCGGTTTTGGCTTTCAGCTCGTCATCAGAGAGCTTTTCCATCGCCGGTTCCATACCGTTGATGATATTGACGACTTTGCGCATACGACGCAGCGTACGGTCGTTACGGCTACCGAACACCTTAGTTAACATTTTAATTAGCATAATAAAATCTCAAACGCCCCGCAGTGCGGAGTAAAAAAATAGGATGGTCCGTGTTTATTTTCAGCTGAGACGTTGAGGCCCTGCGCGGATCCCCGCTACCTGGCTTATCCAGGCGCTGACGCGGAAGACAGAATAAGAGGAAGGGATATAAGCTGCCTGGCGGATAACCACCGGCGGTCTGCTGTCCTGGGTCAGCAGCGCGCTGAGCGTATCGAGCAGGGCCAGATGCTGAGCCTGAAGCGGCGACGATTCTTCCGCCACCGGCAAAGCCTGCGGCGCCATCGCGAACGACAGATGGCGAATAACGGTGCGAATCGCATGCTGATGCCAGTAATCGACGGTAAAGTTCGGCCGACGGTTGGCCTCCAGCAGCGCCAGCTGGGAGAAGTTAACTTTATTCGGGTTATGGTTGCTGGCCGTGGCTTTCGCCGGCGTAGTGGTTTCGTGGCTGTTGTTAAGCGCAGGCAGGCCGAGGCTAGCCGCGACCATCCCCAACAGGAGATGCGGCCAAAAATACCGTCTGCCAAACTGTCGCCAACGCGTCAGCAATCCACTCACTTTCTTTACCTTTAGTTGGTATTCCTGCGTCCTTTCAGGCGGTCCATTTTATTGGCGGTCTTCGCAGTACAGCCTGAAATCGACAGGATAAAGCAACCCAGAGAAAAATTTTGCGCCCAAATACTAACATTAATACCGCGCCGAGACAGCAGGAATGAACGCTAATGCTGCGGTAAAACGCTTAATAAAGCAGCGAACGCGCACAGGTTATTGCCAGCGAAACGCAGTGAAAAGCGGTTTGGGGAGGCTAAAAAGAAAAACGACTGGTTCCCTGGACGGAGAGAGTACCAGGTTACCAGTCGAATTTACTGAATGGTCAGGCTTACGCCAGAACCATTGACGGTGCGCGGAATGCCAGCGGCAGTTTTGCGTCGTCTTCGAAGGTCACATACTCCCAGGCTTCCTGTTTTGCCAGAACAGCCTGCAGCAGTTTGTTATTTAACGCGTGACCGGATTTGAACGCCGTGAATGCGCCGATAATGTTGTGACCACACATAAACAGGTCACCGATCGCATCCAGCATTTTGTGGCGTACAAACTCATCTTCAAAGCGCAGACCGTCTTCGTTCAGTACGCGATAATCGTCAACAACGATGGCACAATCGAAGCTGCCGCCCAGGCACAGGCCACGGGACTGCAGATATTCGATATCACGCATGAAACCGAAAGTACGAGCACGGCTAATCTGACGCATGAACGCATCGGCCGAGAAGTTCAGCGCATAGCGTTGGGTGCTTGAGTCAATCGCCGGATGGTTAAAGTCGATGGTAAAGTCCAACGAAAAACCATTGTACGGCTTAAACTCAGCCCATTTGTCGCCATCTTCAACGCGAACCGTCTCTTTGATACGCACAAATTTCTTGGCGCTGTTCAGTTCATCGATGCCGGCATCCAGCAACAGATAAACGAACGGAGCGGCGCTACCGTCCATAATCGGGATTTCCGGCGCATCGACTTCAACAATAATGTTGTCGATGCCCAAGCCAGCCAGTGCAGCATTTAAGTGCTCGACTGTAGAAATCCGCACGTCATGCTCGTTCACCAGGCAAGTACAGAGCATGGTATCACGCACAGATTTGGCATCAGCCGGAAAATCAACCGGTGGATTCAAGTCGGTGCGACGATAGATGACCCCGGTATTTGCCGGCGCAGGGCGTAAAGTCAGCGTGACTTTCTTGCCGGTATGCAAACCGACACCAGTCGCCTGAACAATACGTTTAAGAGTCCTTTGTTTGATCATCGTATAATCTCGCCAAGTTACCTATCCAACCGAAGTGTACTATACATTCGGCAGGGCAGTTTAGCACAAAGAGCGCAGATGCCCAACTTCCAGCCAATTCTTAATCGGCTTGCTTACGCAGGAAAGCTGGAATATCCAGATAATCCGGCTCTTTCGCGGTTTGCGGCGTATTGTCGTTCACCACTTTCGCGACCGGTTTCTGCTCTTGAGTTAATGGAGCCATACCGTGCTGCTGGTAGCGATCCATTACCGGCTGCTGTACCTGTTTGTTGGTCACCAGGGTAATTTCCGGACGCTTGTCCATACCGATACCGGTGGCAACAACGGTTACACGCAGTTCATCGTTCATATCCGGGTCCAGAGAGGTACCGATAACCACGGTCGCGTTATCCGAAGCAAAGGCGCGGATAGTGTTACCGACGGTCTCGAACTCATCCAGACGCAGGTCGAAGCCAGCGGTGATGTTGACCAGTACGCCACGCGCGCCGGACAGATCGATATCTTCCAGCAGCGGAGAAGAGATAGCCATTTCAGCCGCTTCTTCCGCACGGTCTTCACCGCTCGCCACGCCGGAGCCCATCATTGCGTAGCCCATTTCCGACATCACGGTACGAACGTCCGCGAAGTCGACGTTCATCAGACCCGGACGGGTAATCAGTTCGGCAATACCCTGCACCGCGCCTTTCAGTACGTCGTTTGCCGCGCCAAAAGCGTCGAGCAGAGAGATACCGCGACCCAGTACTTTCAGCAGCTTGTCGTTCGGGATGGTGATCAGTGAGTCAACGTGCTTGGACAGCTCGGTGATCCCCTGCTCAGCAAACGCCATGCGCTTCTTGCCTTCGAAATTAAATGGCTTAGTGACGACCGCAACGGTCAGGATACCCAGATCCTTCGCCACTTCCGCGACCACTGGCGCCGCACCGGTACCGGTACCGCCGCCCATACCCGCCGCGATAAAGACCATGTCCGCGCCATCAAGCGCAGCGCGCAGCGCTTCACGGTCTTCGTCAGCCGCATTACGGCCAACTTCCGGGTTCGCGCCTGCACCCAGACCTTTGGTAATACCGCTACCGATCTGGATAGTCTGGCCAACAGCCGTTTTACGCAGCGCCTGCGCATCGGTGTTCACCGCGAAGAATTCAACACCCTCAATGCGCTCGCGCACCATGTGTTCAACGGCATTACCGCCGCCGCCACCGACGCCGATGACTTTAATCACCGCGTCGTTGGTCAGTTCCATAGGTTCAAACATAGTTTCTCTCCGTCTTGTGCCTGTCGCCTGAGAACGCTAATTGTCTGCGTTCTCTTAAAAAATTAAAACTCTTTTCGCAGCCAGCTGTTGAGTCGCTTAATCCACGAGCCCACTGACGCCGTCACGCGTTTTTCGACTTCTGCTTCACCACTGAGATGTGACTCTTTTCCGTAGTGCAGCAGCCCAACCGCCGTCGAATAATACGGCTCCTGAGCGTAATCCGTTAAACCGGTAATGTTCAGCGGCGCGCCAATGCGTACCTGCGTATGGAACACGCGCTGCGCGCAGGCCGCCAGGCCTTCGATTTGCGCGGCGCCGCCGGTTAAAACAATCCCCGCCGCCAGATGGTGTTTGACCCCTTGCTGACGGAGCTGTTCCTGCAGCTGCAGGATTTCTTCATTAACCAGATTGAGCAGTTCGGTATAACGCGGTTCAATCACCTCTGCCAGCGTCTGACGCTGCAGGCTACGCGGCGGACGTCCGCCCACGCTCGGTACTTCCACGTTTTCGTCTTTACCGACGATTGAACCTAATGCGCAACCGTGACGAACCTTGATGGCTTCGGCGTCGCTCGGCGGCGTACCGAAGGCATAGGCGATGTCGCTGGTCACCACGTTGCCCGCGTAAGGGATCACTTTGGTGTGACGCAGCGCGCCGCCGGTATACACGGCGATATCCATTGTACCACCGCCGATGTCCACTACGCAGACACCCAGCTCACGTTCGTCTTCCGTTAATACGGAATAACTGGCCGCTAAACCGGCGAAAATAAGTTGGTCAACTTTCAGACCACAACGTTCAACCGCTTTAACAATGTTTTTCGCCATATCGTTATGGCAGGTAATCAGATGTACCTTCGCCTGCATACGCACGCCGGATAACCCTACCGGGTTTTTAATACCTTCCTGGTAGTCGATGGCGTATTCCTGCGGGATGACGTGCAGTACGCGATGCTCGTCGCGTACGCGTACCGATTTCGCGGTATGAACGACGTTTTCCACGTCATCCTGCGTCACCTCTTCTTCGGAGATAGGCACCATGCCAATCTCATTTTGACAGCTAATATGCTTGCCTGAAAGCGCCAGATACACTGATGAGATCTGGCAATCGGCCATCAGTTCAGCCTGGTCGATAGCGCGCTGTACGCATTTCACTACCGACTCGAGGTCATTCACCCCGCCTTTATCCATGCCGCGCGATGGGCAACTGCCCACGCCAATGATATTAATCATACCGTCGGGCAGAACTTCCCCTACTAAAGCGGCAACCTTCGCGGTGCCAATCTCCAGTCCAACTACCAGTTTTCTGTCCGTCGCCTTGATCATCGTTGTTCTGCCTGTGCCTGATTCTGTTGTTGATTATTTTCCTCTACGGGAGCAGGTACCCAACCTACCGCCGCACCCGAGTCATAGCGCAAATCAACGTAGCTTATCCGTTTGCCGTCGGTCTGTGCCTGCTGCTGAAGAACCGGGTAGAGTTCCATAAAGCGCTGAAGCCGTTTCATGGTGTCGCCGCGGCCAAGGTTGAGCTTAATATCGTTATTAAGCGTCAACTGCCAGGAGCGACGCGCGGTCATTGCCGCCACTTTCAACGTGAACTTATTCTTTGCCAGCACCTGCCCCATGTCGCGGTATCCCTGCAGCACTTCATTTTCGCTGCCTTCAGGGCCGTATAACATCGGTAAGTTCTGTTTGCTGGTACGATCCGCCGGCACGCTGAAAGAATTTCCTTCGACGTCTACCATATGTTGATCATTCCAGCGCGCAATCGGCACATATTCAACCAGATGAATCTTCAATTCATCGGGCCATTGTTTTCTTACGCTCGCCTGTTTAATCCACGGCAGGCGCTCAATTTGACTCTGGATGATATTGACGTCCTGAGTCATAAAAGTGCCCGGCGAGCCCAACGCCAGAATAGCCTGACGGATATCATCGTTACGCGTGTAGTGACGTTCGCCGGTGACGACCATTTTCGACAACGGCAGACGCTGCGCATCTTCCATCCATCCAAGAACCATCCATCCGCTGACCAACACGGTACACAACACTGCCAGCAGGAAAACGATACCTGCCAGCCGGGTTCCATTATTCCGACGCGAAGAAGCAATCGACTCTTCTTCCTGGTTCCGCGTATTCAGCGCCGCCTGCGACATATCACCCCGCCAGGTCCAGAATTCGTACAACAAGCTGCGAGAAGCTCATCCCCGCCTGGCGGGCCGCCATCGGCACCAGACTATGGCTGGTCATCCCCGGTGAGGTGTTCGCTTCCAGCAGATAAAACTGGCCATCGCTGTCCAGCATCACGTCAATACGTCCCCATCCTTTGCAACCCAGAACATTCCAGGCTTTAAGCACCAGGCTCTGGATTTCTGTCTCGCGGGCAGATTCCTCAAAACCAGGGCAGAAATATTGCGTCTCATCAGAGAGATACTTCGCCTCATAATCATAGAAGGTTCCAGCCGCCTGGATACGAATTGACGGTAAAATTTCTTCACCGACGATAGCGACGGTAAATTCCGGGCCACTAAGCCATTTCTCAATCAGAACTTCATCATCATGCTGAAAAGCCAGCGCCAATGCATCCTGCATTGCACAACTTTCGCTAACTTTCGACATGCCGACGCTGGACCCTTCGCGGCTCGGCTTGATGATAACCGGCAGCCCCAGCGCCGCAATCTGCTCACTAACGCCAGCAGAAAGTCCTGCGTTGAACTGGGCGCGGGTCAATGCAACCCATGGCGCGACCGGTAATCCCGCCCCCTGCCACAGTAATTTGCTGCGCAGTTTATCCATCGAAATGGCGGAAGCCATTACGCCGCTGCCGGTGTACGGCAGTTGAATGAGCTCAAGAAGGCCTTGCAGCGTGCCATCTTCGCCGCCGCGCCCGTGCAGGGCAATAAACGCTTTCTGAAAGCCCATGTTTTTCAACTGGGTGATATCAACGTCACGCGGATCGACCGGGTGGGCATCCACCCCGCCTTCACGCAGCCCGGCCAACACCGCCGCGCCTGAATTCAGCGAGACTTCACGTTCAGCGGAGGTTCCGCCGAAGAGAACCGCGATTTTATCAGCCATGGCGGTCCTCCTCCGTTTTTTGCGGTACCAGTTTGATTTCAGCCAGGTGACGTGCGATTTTTCCTATGTTGCCGGCGCCCTGCACCAGCACCAGATCGTCGCCGGTCAATACCGACGCCAGCATCTCCGCGGCCTGCGCCGGATCGGAAACCAGAATCGGGTCAACTTTGCCGCGACCGCGGATCGTACGGCACAGCGAGCGGCTATCGGCGCCAGGGATCGGCGCTTCGCCCGCCGGATACACATCCAGCATCAGCAGCGCATCGACCTGGGTCAGCACGTTGGCGAAATCATCGTACAGATCGCGAGTACGGGTATAACGGTGCGGCTGGAATACCATCACCAGATTTTTATCCGGCCAGCCGGCACGCGCCGCTTTGATAGTGGCGTCGACTTCCGTCGGGTGATGACCGTAATCGTCGATCAGCATCGCGCTACCGCTCTTGCCGTTGACTTCCGCCAGCGGATATTCGCCAAGGAAGTCGAAGCGGCGGCCGGTGCCCTGGAAACTTTCCAGCGCGCGCAGAATCGCCTCGTCTTCAATGCCCTCTTCCGTCGCGACGGCAACGGCCGCGGCAGCGTTAAGCGCATTGTGGCGACCCGGCGCGTTCAGCGTCACCTGCATGACCTCTTTGTCCTGGCGTACCAGGCGGAAATGGCCCTGCGCGCCGACCTGACGATACTCTTCAATGCGTACGTCGGCGTCATCGCTAAAACCATAGGTGGTGATTTGGCGGCCGACGCGCGGCAGCAGTTCACGAATCACCGGGTCATCCACGCACATCACCGCGCGCCCGTAGAACGGCAGGTTGTGCAGGAAATTAATAAAGGTCTGCTTCAGATTCTCGAAGTCGCCATGATAGGTATCCATATGGTCAGCTTCAATGTTGGTCACAATGGCGACCATCGGCTGCAGATGCAGGAACGACGCATCGCTCTCATCCGCTTCCGCAATCAGATAGCGGCTATGGCCAAGACGGGCATGCACGCCCGCCGCCTTCACCAGCCCGCCGTTGACGAAGGTCGGATCGAGGCCGGCCTCGGCGTAAATGCTGGATACCATCGCGGTGGTGGTGGTTTTGCCGTGAGTACCGGCAATCGCAATCCCGTGACGGAAACGCATGAGTTCCGCCAGCATTTCCGCGCGGCGGATCACCGGAATGCGCGCTTCGTGCGCGGCGACGATTTCCGGGTTATCCACGGAGATCGCGCTGGACACCACGACAACGCTGGCATCGCGCACGTTTTCCGGGCGATGGTTGAAATAAATGGTGGCGCCAAGCTGCGACAGCTGCTGAGTCACCGGATTCGGCGCAAGATCGGAGCCGCTAATCTGGTAGCCTTCATTCGCCAACACTTCGGCAATACCGCCCATACCGGCACCGCCGATGCCGACAAAGTGAATGTGCCGGACGCGACGCATCTCGGGCACTATGGAACGCAGTTTTGCCAAATCTTGTGTATTCATTCTTTACGCCATCAACTTCTTTATTCGGGCGGTGAAAATCACCGCGATTAGCGCGCCAAAGCTACGGCGCTGACCTCTTCCGCTACCCGCTCGGTAGCATCCGGAATCGAAGCGCCACGCGCTCGTTCCGCCATATCCATCAGGGTTTCCCGATCCCAACCGGCCAGAGTGGCCGCCACGGCATCCGCCGTGAACTCGGGTTGTTCGAGAATTTTCGCCGCGCCGGCTTTTTCCAGCGGCAGCGCATTCCAGTACTGCTGACGATCTTTGTGCTGGAACGGGACGAACAATGCTGGTAAACCTGCGGCAGCGATTTCGCTGACCGTCAGCGCGCCGGAACGACAAACAACCACATCGGCCCACGCATAGGCTGCCGCCATATCATCAATAAACTCAGTCACTTTATGCTGCGGCTGACCGGCGGCGGCATACGCCTGGCGCACGGTATCCATGCCGCCTTTCCCGCTCTGATGCCAGATGGTCACCGTATCGCCGAGCTTCGCGGCCACCTGCGGCATAGTCTGGTTCAGCACGCGCGCGCCCTGAGAGCCGCCGACCACCAGCACGCGAATCGGCCCCTGCCGGCCCACCAGACGCTGTCCCGGCAGCGGTAGCGCGAGAACGTCGGTACGCACCGGATTCCCCACGACATCTGCGTGCGGGAAGGCGCCGGGAAACGCCTGCATCACTTTCTTCGCAATCTTCGCCAGCCATTTATTGGTCAGGCCGGCAATCCCGTTTTGTTCATGCAGCACCACAGGGATTCCGAGCGACCATGCCGCCAGACCGCCAGGCCCGGAAACATAACCGCCCATGCCCAGCACCACATCCGGCTGGAAACGCTTCATGATCGCCCGCGCCTGTCGCCAGGCGTTGAAGATCCGCACCGGCGCTAACAGTTGCGCTTTTATCCCTTTGCCGCGCAGGCCGGAGATGCGAATAAAATCGATATCAATGCCGTGTTTCGGCACTAAATCCGCTTCCATACGATCGGCGGTGCCGAGCCAGCGAACCTGCCAGCCCTGGTCCATTAAATGGTGCGCGACCGCCAGCCCCGGGAACACATGTCCGCCAGTGCCGCCCGCCATCACCATTAACCGCTTTTCCTGACCGCTCATCGAACACCCCGTGTAAACGCCTGCGCTTTCTCGAGGCGCGTTTCATAATCTATTCGCAATAAAAACATAATGGCCGTCGACATAATCAGCAGACTGGAACCACCATAACTAATCAATGGCAGGGTCAGACCTTTGGTCGGCAGCATTCCCGCCGCCGCCCCGACGTTAACCAACGCCTGGAAGCTAAACCACACGCCGATAGCACAGGCCAAAAAGCCGGAGAAGCGGTGGTCAATCTCCAGCGCTTTGCGGCCAATCGACATGGCGCGAAAGGCGACGAAGAATACCATTAAAAGCGCGAGTACCACACCGATATAACCGAGTTCTTCGCCGATAATGGCGAAGATAAAGTCGGTGTGCGCTTCCGGCAAATACTCCAGTTTCTGCACCGAGTTGCCGAGGCCCTGCCCCCACATCTCGCCGCGGCCAAAGGCCATCAGCGATTGGGTCAGCTGATAGCCGCTACCAAACGGGTCTTCCCACGGGTTCCAGAAGGAGGTGACGCGGCGAATACGATACGGTTCGGCGAGGATCAGCAGCACCACCGCCGAGATCCCCATGCCGATAATAGCGATGAACTGCCAGAGTTTCGCGCCGGCCAGGAACAACATCGCCAGCGTAGTCACGAACAGTACAACCACCGTACCGAGGTCAGGCTGCGCCAGCAGCAGAATCGCCAGCACGAAAATCACGCCCATCGGCTTTAAGAAGCCGCGCAGGTTGTTACGCACCTCATCCGCTTTACGCACCAGATAGTTGGCGATGTAGCAGAACAGCGATAGCTTGGTAAACTCCGCCGGCTGAATACGCAGCGGCCCGAGCGCGATCCAACGCGAGGCGCCGTTAACCGAGCTCCCCACCACCAGTACGATCAGCAGCATCACAATCGAGGCGATCAGCATCGCGGTACTGTGGCGCTGCCAGAACTCCATCGGCAGACGGAGCGTAATCATCGCCAGCGCGAAAGCCAGCACAATATACAAACCATCACGCTTAGCAAAGAGGAACGGATCGTTCGCCAGGCGCTGTCCGACCGGCATCGAGGCCGAGGTCACCATGATAAAACCGATAGCCGCCAGGCCGAAGGTCAGCCACAGCAGCATCCGGTCATACATGACCAGGCTATCGTTATCTTTCGGGCGCGAGCCCATCACCCAACCTTTCAGCGCGGCGAACAGCCAGGCGAAAATAAACATCCCCGGCAGTCGCGGCAGCTTCAACCGGGGCAGGCCCAGCTGTGGCATTCTCAGGCGTGGGAGAGAGAAACGCATCAACCTAACTCCTTCGCCAGACGGGTAAAGACATCACCCCGTTGTTCAAAGTTTTTAAACTGGTCCAGGCTCGCGCAGGCCGGCGACAGTAAGACCATATCGCCTGTTTTAACCTGCGAAGCGATTTGCCGCATCGCCTGTTCCATGGTTTCGGTTTGTACCGCGATTTCCGGACGCAGCGACGCCAGTTGAGCGCCGTCGCGGCCGAAGCAGTACAGACGAACGTTCTCGCCGCCAAGATAGCGTTTCAGCGGCGTGAAGTCGGCGGATTTACCGTCGCCGCCCAACAGCAGATACAGCGTACCGTCGAGATGCAGGCCGTTCAGCGCCGCCTCGGTACTGCCGACGTTGGTCGCCTTGGAGTCATTGATCCAACGCACGCCGTTATGCTCCAGCGCCAGCTGGAAGCGGTGCGCCAGGCCGGTGAAGGTAGTCAGCGCCTTCAGGCTACTGGCGCGCGGCAAGCCCGCGGCATCCGCCAGCGCCAGCGCCGCCAGGGCATTGCTGTAGTTGTGCTGGCCGCTGATGGTCATTTCTTTCACGTTCAGCACTTTCTCACCCTTCACCCGCAGCCAGGTTTCGCCCTGCTGGCGGTTAAGGTGATAGTCGCCGACATCGACGCCGAAGCTGACGCAGCGTTCGTCAGCGCCGCGTACCGGCATGGTCAGCGCATCATCGGCATTCACCACGCAGGTTTTAGCATTTTCATAGACCCGCAGTTTCGCCGCGCGGTACTGCTGCAGCCCAAGCGGATAGCGGTCCATATGATCCTCAGTCACGTTGAGGATGGTGGCCGCGACGGCCTTCAGGCTGGAGGTGGTCTCCAGCTGGAAGCTGGAAAGTTCAAGCACGTACAGTTCGCGCGCCGGATCCAGCAGCATCAGCGCCGGCAGGCCGATATTGCCGCCAACGCCGACGTTTACGCCCGCCGCCTTCGCCATTTCGCCCACCAGGGTGGTAACGGTGCTTTTTCCGTTAGAGCCGGTAATGGCGATAATCGGCGCCTGCGCCTCGCGGCAAAACAGCTCGATATCGCCGACGATTTCCACTCCGGCATCCGCCGCCGCGCTCAGTGAAGGGTGCGCCAGAGCAATCCCCGGGCTTGCGACAATCAGATCCGCCGCCAGCAGCCAGTCGTCGTTAAGGCCGCCCACGTGGCGCTCAACGGCTTCCGGCAGCTTATCAAGCCCGGCAGGGGCGACGCGGGTATCCATCACGCGCGGGGTTACGCCGCGCGCCATGAAAAAGTCCACGCATGACAGGCCGGTCATGCCCAGCCCAATAATGACGACTTTTTTACCCTGATAATCTGCCATGATTAACGTACCTTCAGCGTCGCCAGGCCAATCAGCACCAGCATCAGCGAAATAATCCAGAAGCGCACGATAACGCGCGGTTCCGGCCAGCCTTTCAGTTCATAGTGGTGGTGAATCGGCGCCATACGGAAGATGCGCTGGCCGCGCAGCTTGAACGAGCCGACCTGCAGGATAACCGACAAGGTTTCCACGACGAAAACGCCGCCCATAATCACCAGCAGGAACTCCTGACGCAGCAGTACGGCGATAATGCCCAGCGCGCCGCCGAGCGCCAGCGAACCGACGTCACCCATAAAGACCTGCGCCGGGTAGGTGTTAAACCACAGGAAACCCAGGCCCGCGCCGACAATCGCCGTGCAGACGATAACCAGCTCGCCGGCGTGACGCAGATAAGGAATATGCAGGTAGTTGGCGAAGTTCATGTTACCGGTGGCCCACGCTACCAGCGCAAAGCCGGCGGCGACGAAGACGGTCGGCATAATCGCCAGGCCGTCGAGGCCGTCGGTGAGGTTGACCGCATTGCCGGTACCGACGATAACGAAGTAAGCCAGCAGGATGTAGAACAGTCCCAGCTGCGGCATCACATCTTTAAAGAACGGCACTACCAGCTCGGTCGCCGGGGTGTCTTTCCCCGCCAGATACAGCGCGAACGCCACGCCCAGCGCGATTACCGACATCCAGAAATACTTCCAGCGGGCAATCAGGCCCTTGGTGTCTTTACGCACGACTTTACGGTAATCATCGACAAACCCGATGATGCCGTAGCCGATTAATACCGTCAGCACGCACCAGACGTATGGGTTGGACGGATAAGCCCACAGCAGGACGGAAACGGTAATCGCGGTGAGGATCATAATCCCGCCCATGGTCGGGGTCCCGCGTTTGCTGAAGTGGGACTCCGGGCCGTCGTTACGAACGACCTGACCGAAAGACAGTTTTTGCAGACGGGCGATCATACGCGGGCCCATCCACAACGAGATGAACAGCGCGGTCAGCAGGCTGACGATGGCGCGAAACGTCAGATAGGAAAAGACGTTAAAGCCGGAATAATATTTGACCAGATGTTCGGCCAGCCATACTAACATGTCGCAATCTCCTGTAATGCGCGTACTACCTCTTCCATAGCGGCACTACGTGAACCCTTCACTAAAATGGTCATGATTTTATGCTCTGCCAGCAGCTCGCGCAGGCGAGCTACCACGGCGGCTTTATCGTTAAAATGTTCGCCCACGCCGCTGGCGCTGCTGATATCCGCGCTCAGTGAACCGACGCTGAGCACGCAATCCAGGCCCGCCGCTTTCGCCGCTTCGCCCACTTCGCGATGACAGGCCGCGCTTTCCGCGCCGAGTTCAGCCATATCGCCGACCACCATCGCCCGGAAGCCCGGCATTTCCGCCAGCACCTGTACCGCGGCGGTCATCGAACCGACGTTAGCGTTGTAGGAGTCATCCAGCAGCAGCTGGTTTTCCGCCAGTTGGATCGGGAACAGACGTCCCGGCACCGCTTGCAGCTGCGCCAGTCCAGCTTTCACCGCGGCCAGATCGGCGCCTACCGCCATCGCCAGCGAAGTTGCCGCCAGCGCGTTAGCGATGTTATGGCGCCCCGGCAGCGGCAGCAGTACGTCGACGTTGCCGAACGGGGTCTGCAGCGTAAATTCGGTGCCATGACTGGTGATATGAACATTGGTCGCCCTGAAGTCGCTGTTCGCCGCGTTCGGCGAGAAGCGCCACACTTTGCGATCG
Organism: Klebsiella sp. 141153; assembly: GCF_032601995.1. Classification (NCBI taxonomy): domain Bacteria; kingdom Pseudomonadati; phylum Pseudomonadota; class Gammaproteobacteria; order Enterobacterales; family Enterobacteriaceae; genus Klebsiella; species Klebsiella sp. 141153. The sequence goes on from NZ_JAQIRJ010000011.1 coordinate 128,761, forward strand.
CCAATCACGCTCTGCCAGTTCAGCCAGTCGTTATTGTCGGCATTCAAAATCGCGATGCCGTTTTGCGGCAGGCCGGTGAAGATTTCGCCCTTGGCTTTTGCCACGCCCGCCAGCGAGCCGAAGCCTTCGAGGTGCGCGGCGGCGAGGTTGTTGACCAGCGCCGCTTCCGGACGCGTCAGGCTGACGGTCCAGGCGATTTCGCCCTGGTGGTTGGCGCCAAGTTCAATCACCGCATACTGGTGATCTTTGTTCAGACGCAGCAGCGTCATCGGTACCCCGATATCGTTATTCAGGTTACCGGCGGTATACAGCGTATTTCCGCACTGGCTGAGGATCGCCGCGGTCATCTCTTTGACCGAGGTCTTACCGGACGAACCGGTGAGCGCAACGACGCGGGTCGGCACCTGCTGACGCACCCAGGCCGCTAACTCGCCAAAAGCCAGACGGGTATCTTTCACCACCACCTGCGGTAAATCGCAGGCCAGTTGGCGGCTAACCAGCAGGGCGCCTGCGCCCGCCGCTTTCGCTTGTTCGGCAAAATCATGCGCGTCGAAACGCTCGCCTTTCAGCGCCACAAACAGGCAACCCGCCGTGACTTTGCGGGTATCGGACGTCACGTCATCGATAGCGATATCGCTACCCTGCAGTTCGCCGCGGGTGATATCGGCGAGCTGGCTTAATGTAAAGCGAATCATGCTACCGCTCCCAGCAGACGCGCGACGGTAACGCGGTCGGAGTAATCCAGACGGCGGTTGCCGACTATCTGATAGTCTTCGTGGCCTTTGCCCGCGACCAGCACAACGTCGTTCGCTTTCGCCTGCATCACCGCGCTGGTCACCGCTTCCGCGCGGCCTTCCATCACCTTCACCTGCCCGGCATCAAGCATGCCGGCCAGAATGTCGTTAATAATCGCCCGCGGCTCTTCGGTACGCGGGTTATCGTCGGTAACGACCACGATATCGGCAAACTCTTCCGCGATAGCGCCCATCAGCGGGCGTTTGCCCTTGTCGCGGTCGCCGCCGCAGCCGAAGACGCACCACAGCTTGCCGCTACAGTGCAGACGCGCGGCCTGCAGCGCTTTTTCCAGCGCGTCAGGCGTATGGGCGTAATCGACCACCACGGTCGGTTTGCCCGGCGCGCTGAACACTTCCATGCGGCCGCACACCGGCTGTAAACGCGAAGAGGTTTTCAATAGGTCCGCCAGCGGATAGCCCAGCGCCAGCAGCGTCGCCAGCGCCAGCAGCAGGTTGCTGACGTTAAAGGCGCCCATCAGGCGGCTTTCGATTTCGCCCTTGCCCCAGCTCGAGTCAAACTGAATGGTCGCGCCGCTGTCGTGATAGTTGACCGCGGTCGCCTTCAGCCAGCGGCCGTGGCAGTTCGGATTGATATGATCTTCCATCGACACCGCCACCGCATCCGGCAGTTTCGCCAGCCAGCGACGCCCCACTTCATCGTCGGCGTTGACGATGGCCTGGCCGCAATGGTGGGTGGAATAGAGCAGCCATTTCGCCGCTTCGTAATGTTCCATGTCGCCATGGTAGTCGAGGTGGTCACGGCTCAGGTTGGTAAACACCGAGGCGGCAAACTGCAGCGCCGCCACGCGGTGCTGAACCAGCCCGTGAGAAGAGACTTCCATCGCGCCGAAAGTCGCCCCCTGCCCTACCAGACCGGAAAGCACGTGCTGAACATCAACCGCAGAGCCGGTGGTGTTTTCGGTTGGCACCACTTTATCCAGCAGGCCGTTACCGACGGTACCCATCACCGCGCTGGTTTCGCCGAGCAGTTTCGCCCACTGCGCAAGCAGTTGAGTCGTGGTGGTTTTACCGTTAGTGCCGGTAACGCCCACCAGGCGCATCTGCTGCGAAGGTTGATGATAAAAACGCCCGGCCAGCGCGGATAACCGCTCGTTCAGTTGGCTAAGGTAGATGACCGGCACGCCGTGCATCTCGCGAACTTCGCCGTCTGCGGCCTCGCCCTGCGCCTCAGCAATAATGGCAGCAACACCTTGCGCTATCGCCTGCGGGATATAACGACGCCCGTCCGCCTGATGACCCTGTACCGCGACAAAGAGGTCGCCGGACGCCGCCACGCGGCTGTCCAGCGTCATCTCTCGCAGAATTCGCTCCGGCGCATTTGGCACCCACGGAGCGAGAAGGTCGCGCAAATTACGATCTGCCACCTGTTCCCTCGCCTTGATTAATCACAAATTCACTTTTTTCGCCCGTTGCCAGCGCATCCGGTTCGATGTTCATGGTGCGCAGTACGCCGCCCATGATGGCACCGAATACCGGCGCGGAAACGGCGCCACCGTAGTATTTACCTGCCTGCGGGTCGTTGATCACCACCACCAGCGCGAAACGCGGGTGGCTGGCGGGCGCAACGCCTGCGGTGTAAGCAATATATTTGTTGATGTAGCGGCCATCCGGCCCCACTTTTTTCGCCGTACCGGTTTTAATGGCGATGCGATAGCCTTTAATCGCCGCTTTCACGCCGCCGCCGCCGGGAAGCGCCACGCTTTCCATCATGTGAACGACGGTACGAACGAGCGAGTCCGGGAACACGCGCTCGCCCGGAACCGGTGGATCAACTTTGGTAATCGACAGCGGGCGATAGATGCCATAGCTGCCAATCGTTGCGTAGACTCGCGCTAACTGTAACGGTGTTACCATTAGCCCGTAGCCGAAAGAAAAGGTGGCCCTCTCTATGTCAGACCACCGTTGTTTTTGAGGATATAAGCCACTGCGTTCTCCGACCAACCCCAAATTGGTCGCCTTTCCAAGCCCAAAACGTGAGTAAGTATCTACTAACGCTGAGGACGGCATCGCTAACGCCAGCTTAGAAACGCCGACGTTACTCGACTTCTGTAGCACCCCGGTCAGGGTCAATTCGCTGTAGCGCGCCACATCTTTGATTTCGTGGCCGTTAATTCGATATGGAATGGTATTCAGCACGGTATTTTCATTGACGATGCCGCGCTGCAGCGCCGTCATCACCACCATCGGCTTCACCGTTGAACCCGGTTCAAATACGTCGGTGATGGCGCGGTTACGCATGGTATCTTTGGAGGTACCCGCGAAATTATTTGGGTTGTACGACGGGCTATTCGCCATCGCCAGCACTTCACCGGTGTTGACGTCAACCAAAACGGCGGTGCCTGATTCCGCTTTGTTGAACGCCACCGCATTATTCAGTTCGCGATATACCAGCGCCTGCAGGCGCTCGTCGATGCTCAACGCGAGGTTATGCGCCGCCTGGCTGTCGGTGGAAGAAATGTCTTCAATCACGCGGCCATAGCGGTCTTTACGCACGATACGTTCGCCCGGCTGACCGGTCAGCCATTTATCAAAGCTTTTCTCAACCCCTTCAATCCCCTGGCTATCGACGTTGGTGAAGCCAATGAGGTGAGCGGTTACTTCGCCTGACGGATAATAACGGCGAGACTCCTCGCGCAGATGGATCCCCGGCAGCTTCAGTTTTCTGATGTAGTCGGCCATGTCAGGGTTCACCTGACGCGCCAGATAGATAAAACGCATCCGCGGGTTGCTGTTGATGCGCGATGCCAGCTGATCCAGCGGCATGTTCAGCGCATCGGCTAGCGCTTTCCAGCGGTTATCGAGCGTCACACCGCCCGCATCATGCAGCTCTTTCGGGTCGGCCCAAATCGCTTTTACCGGAACGCTGACCGCCAGCGGGCGGCCGGAGCGGTCGGTAATCATGCCGCGCGCGGTGGAGACTTCCTGTACGCGCAGGGAACGCATATCCCCCTGACGCACCAGCATGTCCGGGCTGACAACCTGCAGCCACGCGACGCGGCCAAGCAGGAAGGCGAGAGCGATTAAAATACATCCGCACAGCAACGCAAAACGCCAACTGATAAAGTTGGCCTGTTCTTCCTGACGTTTTGCTTTTGGCGTTTTCGGCGCTGCTTTCATGCGTCGCAATAATCCTTATTTCTGTACCACTATATTTTCTTGTGATGGATCAACGTGTTGCATCTGCAACTTCTCTGTCGCGATCCGTTCAACCCGACTGTGATCGCCAAGGGCGTTCTCTTCGAGGATCAGGTTGCGCCATTCAATATCCAGAGCGTCACGCTCCAGAACTAATTGTTCACGCTGCGCGGTTAACAGACGGGTATGGTGCGCCGTCGTCACCACGGTCACTGCCGTTATGATGATGCAAATGAACAGGCAGAGTGGCAGCTTCCCAAACCGCAGAAGATCGTCCCCGATGACGCCAGGCAAGGCATGGCGCTCGTTGCTTCCTAACGATCCTTTAACTTTGCTTAAGGCTACTGTCACTCTGCCGATCATGCGTTCGTCCTCTCTGCGATACGCAGCACTGAACTACGGGCGCGTGGATTCTCTGCCACCTCTTCTTCGCCCGGCATCAACTTGCCTAGTGCTCGCAACTGACGGCCGCCCAGTTTCCTGAGCTGATCTTCAGTCATCGGGATCCCTGCTGGAACCTGCGGACCGCGGCTTTGCTCACGCATAAAACGCTTCACAATGCGGTCTTCCAGCGAATGGAAACTGATAATCGACAGCCGACCACCGGGGGCCAGCACGCCGAGCGAGCTTTTTAGCGCCTGCTCTATCTCCTCCAGTTCACTGTTCACCCAGATGCGCACCGCCTGGAAGGTACGGGTCGCGGGATGTTTGTGCTTATCTTTCACCGGCGTTGCCGCCGCGATAACTTCCGCCAGCTCTTTGGTACGGGTCATCGGCTCAATGCGGTTACGCTCAACGATCGCGCGCGCGATACGTTTACCGAAACGCTCCTCGCCAAAGGTTTTGATGACCCAAGCGATATCGGCTTCTTCGGCAGTCTGTAACCATTCGGCGGCGGACTGACCGCGAGTCGGATCCATGCGCATGTCCAGCGGACCATCGCGCATAAAGGAGAACCCGCGTTCCGCGTCGTCCAGCTGCGGTGAAGAAACGCCAAGATCGAGAAGAATACCGTCGATCTTGCCGGTAAGATTGCGCTCGGCGACGTAGTCAGCCAGCTGCGAGAAAGGACCATGTACGATGGAAAAGCGTGGGTCATCGATGGTTTGCGCAACGGCAATAGCCGTCGGGTCGCGATCGATTGCCAGCAGGCGCCCTTCCGCCCCCAGTTGGGAGAGGATCAGACGCGAGTGACCACCGCGGCCAAAGGTTCCATCAATGTAGATACCATTTGGACGAATATTCAGGCCGTTAACGGCTTCATCCAGAAGTACCGTAGTGTGTTTAAAATTTTCCATCATTTTATAAAGACAAATCCTGCAGGCGCTCCGACAGTTCACCGGTAGCGGACTGCTCAGCGTCGATATCTTCCTTGACCCGTTGATACCAGGTCGTTTCATCCCACAGTTCAAATTTATTAAACTGTCCGACCAGCATCACTTCTTTTGTCAGCCCGGCATGTTGCCGCAGCACCGGCGCGATTAGCAATCGTCCGGCGCTATCCATCTGACATTCGCTGGCATGCCCCAAAAGCAGGCGCTGTACGCGCCGCTCAACGGGATTCATGCTCGACAAACGCGACAATTTTTGCTCGATGATTTCCCATTCAGGCAAAGGATAAAGCAGCAGGCACGGGTGATGAATGTCAATGGTGCACACCATTTGACCAGAAGCATCCTCGATCAGCCCGTCGCGGTAGCGCGTCGGTACGGCCAAACGGCCTTTACTGTCGAGATTGACTAACGTTGCTCCACGGAACATGCCAGCCTCACCCCTTTTCGCCACTTTACCCCACAAATTCCCACCTAAAGGAGTTTACGGAGCGGAGGAAAAGCTTGTCAAGCCAGCACTAATGCCAACGGAGCGCAAAAACCCATTATTTACAGCCGATATTAGCCCTGATGAATAAATCACCAACAAACGAGGCAAATTAACGTTATGAATACGTGTAAGAAAATAACCAACAAACTCGTAACAGTTAAAAGCGACAAAATATCTTCAGCGGGAAAATATAAAGTGTCAGTTTGCGACGCGAGCGGCATTTTAGGCCATTCTGATGTCCGTTAACAGTGCCTGTTGTGGACGGAGAAGCACTTGTGCCGCGGCCTGACGCTCTCAGATGCGATGAAGGCAGGATAAAGCGATTGTTAATTCAGCAATTATTCCGCTGAATGTAACAAAATAATACTAACAAAGGGTATTGCGCATTTTCTTGCACCATTTGGATACAAAAAAATCTTTCTCAGGAATAAAACAAAATAAGGCGTAAAGAAGTTTAGGGATTTGTCTGAAAGCGAATAGATTTACGAATCTCTACGTAAATTGTATGGAATATCGCCAGATGCTAATCCATCTGGCGAATAACCTACGAAGAATCTTAACCTTTTTTCGCTAATGGATCAGCGGCGATTCAAACTTCCGCGATGATAAAGGTTACGACGAATACGGCTTAAGCCTGGTTTTGGCTTACGCGGTTCATCCAGGCTTGCCAGTACAATCTCTAAAACACGCTCGGCAACGTCGCGGTGACGCTGCGCGACCGCCAGCACCGGACACTGCAGGAAATCGAGCAGTTCGTTATCGCCGAAGGTGGCGATGGCGAGTTCGGATGGCAGTTTGCCTTCACGGCGCAGCGTGACGTCCATCACTCCCTGCAGCAGCGGGAAAGAGGTGGTGAACAGCAGTTGCGGCATCGGATGCGTTTCCAGCCATTTCTCGAAAAGATGGGCTGCAGCTTCGCGTTCGTAGCTGTTGGCATACAGGAAGTTCACTTCCCGCGGGTCATCCTTCCACGCCGAACGGAACCCCTGCTCACGCAGGAAACTCACCGACAGCTCCGGCAGCGCTCCCAGATACAGCACATTGTCGCCGGGGAATTTGCGCAGCTCGGCAGCGAGCATTTCGGCGTCGTCCTGATCGGCGCCGACGACGCTGGTAAAGTGTTCACGATCGAGCGCGCGGTCAAGCGCGACAATTGGGAAGGGATCGTTCGCCCAGCGCTGATAAAACGGGTGCTCCGGCGGCAGCGAAGTCGATACAATAATCGCGTCCACCTGACGCTGCAGCAGATGCTCAATGCAGCGCATTTCGTTGTCCGGCTGATCTTCCGAGCAGGCGATCAGCAACTGGTAGCCGCGCTGACGCGCCTGACGCTCCAGGTAGTTCGCAATACGGGTATAACTGGTATTTTCGAGATCCGGGATTACCAGACCAATTGAACGCGTGCGTCCTGCGCGCAGGCCAGCAGCGACCGCATTCGGGTGGTAGTTATGCTCGCGCACCACCGCCATCACCTTCTCGACCGTTTTATCGCTGACGCGATACTGCTTCGCTTTGCCATTAATCACATAGCTCGCGGTGGTTCTTGAAACACCGGCCAGCCGGGCGATTTCATCCAGTTTCACAATTGCCCCTTGGGTAAGAAGTACAAAAAACAACCATTAAATAGATATACTCATTAGAGTATAGAGATCCATTTTTATAACATCTAAACGCAGAATAGTTAGCGCGGCAACCGCTTTCGTCCACAGTTCCTACGGAATTCGCAAAAAAATAACCCGACAGTTTGTGTCGGGCTATTTTTACGTCATTTTTTCAGCGTTTAGCGCATAATTTTATCGCCACGCGACAGGCCGACGACACCGGAGCGCGCCACTTCAACAATGCGCGCGACGTCGCGCAATGAGGCCAGGAAGGCATCCAGCTTATCGCTGGTTCCTGCCAGCTGCACGGTATAGATAGAAGGCGTCACATCAATAATCTGCCCGCGAAATATCTCGGTGTTGCGTTTCACCTCTTCACGGCCATAACCGCTGGCCTGCACTTTAACCAGCATGATTTCACGCTCGACGTGGGAGCCCTGGCCCAGTTCGCTGACCCGCAGCACATCCACCAGCTTATGTAACTGCTTTTCGATCTGCTCAATCGCTTTCTCGTCGCCCACCGTCTGGATGGTCATGCGGGACAGCGTCGGATCGTCGGTTGGCGCTACCGTCAGGCTTTCAATATTGTAGCCGCGTTGGGAAAACAGGCCGATCACCCGGGATAATGCCCCCGATTCGTTCTCCAGTAATACAGATAATATCCGGCGCATAATCAGGTTCTCTCCGTTTTGCTCAACCACATTTCGTCCATGCCGCCGCCGCGGATCTGCATGGGGTAAACATGCTCGCTACCATCAACCGTAACATCAACGAACACCAGACGGTTATTACGTACCTGCTCCAGCGCTTCCGCCAGTTTAGCTTCCAGCTCTTGCGGCTCGCTGATGCGAATACCGACGTGGCCATACGCCTCGGCGACGCGCACGAAGTCTGGCAGCGATTCCATGTAGGACTGCGAATGGCGGCCGGAATAGAGCATATCCTGCCACTGCTTCACCATCCCGAGGTAACGGTTATTCAGGTTCAACACCAGCACAGGTAGTTCATACTGCAGGGCGGTGGAAAGCTCCTGAATGTTCATCTGGATGCTGCCGTCCCCGGTCACGCAGATGACGGTTTCTTGCGGTAGCGCCATCTTCACGCCCAGCGCCGCAGGCAGGCCAAAGCCCATCGTGCCGAGGCCGCCGGAATTAATCCAACGTCTTGGTTTATCGAATGGATAATAGAGCGCGGCGAACATTTGATGCTGGCCAACGTCGGAGGTCACGTAAGCATCACCGTTGGTCAGGCGCCAGATAGCCTCAATTACCGCCTGTGGTTTAATCTTGCCGCTTTGCGTGTCGTATTGCAGACAATGACGGGAACGCCACTGTTCGATCTGCTGCCACCAGTCGCGGATCTCATCCAGCGGCTGCTGGCTCTCTTCCTGCTCAAGCAGATCAAACATCTGGTCGAGCACCTGCCGCGCGTCGCCAACGATCGGCACATCCGCAGGGACGGTCTTGGAGATCGACGTAGGATCGATATCAATATGCAGCACCGTGGCGTTCGGGCAATACTTAGCCAAATTGTTGGTGGTGCGATCGTCAAAGCGTACGCCGACTGCAAAAATAACGTCGGAATGATGCATGGTCATGTTGGCTTCATAGGTGCCGTGCATCCCCAGCATGCCAAGCGCCTGCTGATGAGTCGCCGGAAAAGCGCCTAAGCCCATTAATGAAGAGACTACCGGTAACTTCAGCTTTTCGACCAAGGTACGCAGCTGTGCTTCGCACTGCGAATTGATCGCCCCGCCACCGACGTATACGACCGGTTTTTTCGCCGCCACCAGCGTTTGCAACGCACGTTTGATCTGCCCTTTATGACCGCTGGTTGTCGGGTTGTAAGAACGCATGCTGACCGCATCCGGCCAAACGTAAGGCAGCTTTTTCGCCGGATTAAGAATATCCTTCGGCAAATCGACTACCACGGGCCCCGGTCGGCCGCTGGCCGCCAGCCAGAACGCTTTCTTTAAAATGCCGGGAATATCTTCAGTCTGTTTCACCAGGAAGCTGTGTTTGACCACCGGGCGCGAGATACCGACCATATCGCACTCCTGGAAGGCATCGTAGCCAATCAGCGAGGTGGCGACCTGCCCGGAAAGAATGACCAGCGGAATAGAATCCATGTAAGCCGTTGCGATACCGGTAATAGCGTTAGTCGCTCCCGGGCCGGAGGTCACCAACACCACCCCGACTTCGCCGGTCGCGCGCGCCAGCCCGTCAGCCATATGCACCGCCGCCTGCTCATGGCGCACCAGCACATGGTCTATGCCGCCGAGGGTATGTAATGCATCGTAGATATCGAGGACCGCGCCTCCGGGATAGCCGAATACTTGCTTGACGCCCTGATCGACAAGCGATTGGACGACCATCTCGGCTCCTGACAACATCTCCATGGTTTGCCTCCAGGCTTTTTGTTTTCACGACGGCGGAAGTCATTTTCCGCGCGCGTCGTATGATGCGCCGCCATCGGCAGCGCATTGAAGTGAACAACTTGCTGTGCATTACCATAACTGCTCGCCAACAGGCAGGCAATTCGCCTGGCGGCGTCTGGAGCGCGTCTCAAAAGCAGAAAAGAAAGCATATGGAGAAATATATGGAGGATTGCTTCAGGAATAGAAAAATGAGACAGCCAATACTCGGGGAAAATGGCTTACGGCAGAAAATCATCCATTTTTCACCGTCGGGTTGCGAGAACCCGCGGTGATAAACAGAATAATATTCTGCTTTTTAATGTTTACTCAGATAAGATGGAACTTCCGCTCCCCTTTGTGGATGAGGACAATTAGCGCTGGCAGATATTCGCCAGTAACTCTTCCATCCATTGATGGCCTTTATCACGACCGGCCGCTTCGTGCCATGAAAGGAAGCAGGTGCGGCTATTTACCTTCAGCGGCAGCGGTAATATCTGCAGGTCTAATTTATCCGCGAATTCATTGGCTAACCAGCGTGGCGCTATCGCCACCATGTGGGTTTGCGAAACCACGTTTAATACGCTAACCATGGCATTACCCTGATAGGCAATGCAGGATTGTTTATCCACGGAGTCATACCACGGCTGGCTAAATGAAGCATAACGATCCAATGCGACGACCGCGTGCTCTTCCTGATAAATATCCGCTTCCGTTAACGGCCCGGAAATACGCGGATGTTTACGGCTGGCAACCAAAACCATTTCATCTTTGAATAAAGGTATGCAGGCGAACTCCGGACGACGGAACTCTTCATAGCCGATAACAAATTCAATTTCCTGATAACGCAGCTGATGTTCGGTGTTTTGATGTAGCGCTGATTTAAAGACCAGATGAATATTTGGCGCGATTTCACCAACTTTATTAAATATTAGCGAGGTTAAGTAATTATCCAATGGGCTACAAACGCAGAGGTTAAATACGCGCTCGCTGCTCAGCGGTTCAAAGCCGGAACCCGGCAGCTCATTTTGCACCAGTTGCAATGCCTGGCGTACCGAGCCGAACAGCTGATAGGCCCGCGCCGTTGGCTGAATGCCGCGCCCATAGCGAACAAACAGTTCATCATTAAACATCACCTTAAGGCGAGAGACCGCGTTACTCACCGCCGGTTGGGACATCCCGAGAGTGTGGGCCGCACGGGTAATATTTTGTTCCTGCATCACCGCATCAAACACGGTCAGCAGGTTGAGATCCACCATCCGCAGTTGTGGTTTAACGACTTCCTGTCCCGGGGCTGATTTATATTCAGTATTTTCAATTAACATATCTAACTCCACCGTCACGCTAAATTCCTTTTACCAAAGTGCAGTAATTAATTAAGACAATATCATTTATCATGCATATTAAATCTGCAAAAGGGCAAAATGGAATTTTAGGAATATATCAAGGTTATGAGTAGCGACGAAAAACCTCACAGGACATCACCGGAACCCGCCTAAAACATATCATTTACTTGATGATATAAAGTGTACCCATAGATCACAGGAATAAACAACACCACTATTAGTTAATTGCAATTTAAGTATCAATTAACTATCTAGTTTATCCCTGCGATTAATTAACACTTTGTTATCCTTCCTTTTGTCTAAACCCCTCAAAATCAGCGATGAGAATACCATTAATCTCTTATCTTTCATTAAGATAACAATGGAACCCTCTCTCATATTTTTCATCCCCTTTATGATAAAAAATTTTTCTAATTGTTTTATTTTTCCAGGGGCATATGAATGTCTCAAATAGGATCGTCGGTAAAACAAGGGATAATCCAGCACAATTAGCTAATTCACCAGGCTGGTGAAAAACAGTTTTTATCTTGCCTGGGGTTGACATCAAAACCGCTATCCAGTAACTCTAAAAGCATATCGATTTCAACTGGAGTATGACGCATGATTCGCACCACTCGTTTCACCAGCCTACTACTACTAAACGCATCCATTGTGCGCGGTAGGCTGTTGGGCGACGTTCAGCGTTAAGTCATCTTCCAGCAAGACACTAAACCCGCGCCATTGCGCGGGTTTTTTTATGCTCGAAGCAAGGCGCCAGGCAACAGATTAAGGATCTAAACCATGAGCCAGCAAGTCATTATTTTCGATACGACCTTACGTGATGGGGAACAAGCGTTACAGGCCAGCCTGAGCGTGAAAGAGAAGCTGCAGATAGCCATGGCCCTCGAACGTATGGGCGTCGATGTGATGGAAGTCGGTTTCCCGGTTTCTTCCCCAGGCGATTTTGAATCGGTGCAGACCATCGCGCGCACCATCAAAAATAGCCGCGTGTGCGCGCTGGCTCGCTGCGTTGAGAAAGATATCGACGTGGCGGCGGAATCCTTAAAAGTGGCCGAAGCGTTCCGCATCCACACCTTCATCGCAACGTCTCCGATGCATATCGCCACCAAGTTGCGCAGTACGCTGGATGAAGTCATTGAGCGCGCTATTTACATGGTGAAACGCGCACGTAACTATACCGATGACGTCGAATTTTCCTGTGAAGACGCAGGTCGTACGCCGATCGACGATCTGGCTCGCGTCGTCGAAGCGGCTATCCGCGCCGGCGCCACGACTATTAATATCCCGGATACCGTCGGCTACACCATGCCGTTCGAATACGCCAACATCATCAGCGGTCTGTATGAACGCGTACCAAACATTGATAAAGCGATTATTTCAGTCCACACCCATGATGATTTAGGCATCGCCGTCGGTAACGCCCTCGCCGCCGTCCACGCTGGCGCGCGTCAGGTAGAAGGCGCGATGAACGGTATCGGCGAACGCGCCGGTAACTGCGCGCTGGAAGAGGTGATCATGGCGATCAAAGTGCGCAAAGACATTATGAACGTGCACACCAACATCAATCACCACGAAATCTGGCGTACCAGCCAGACCGTCAGCCAAATCTGCAATATGCCTATCCCGGCTAACAAAGCCATCGTCGGCACCGGCGCCTTCGCCCACTCTTCCGGTATTCATCAGGATGGCGTGCTGAAGAACCGCGAAAACTACGAAATCATGACCCCGGAATCCATCGGCCTGAACCAGGTACAGCTGAACCTGACTTCACGCTCCGGTCGCGCGGCGGTGAAACACCGTATGGAAGAGATGGGCTATAAAGAGAGCGACTACAACCTGGATCATCTGTATGACGCGTTCCTGAAGCTGGCGGATAAAAAAGGCCAGGTCTTCGACTACGACCTGGAAGCGCTGGCGTTCATCAATAAGCAGCAGGAAGAGCCAGAGCATTTCCGTCTCGACTACTTCAGCGTCCAGTCTGGCTCGAGCGATATCGCTACCGCCTCTATCAAGCTGGCATGCGGTGATGACATCAAAACCGAAGCCGCCAACGGCAACGGCCCGGTTGACGCTATCTACCAGGCTATTAACCGCGTGACGGACTACAACATCGACTTAGTGAAGTATGGCTTAAGCGCCAAAGGTCACGGCAAAGATGCGCTGGGTCAGGTTGATATCGTCGTGGAATACAACGGTCGCCGCTTCCACGGCGTCGGCCTGGCGACCGATATCGTCGAATCGTCAGCAAAAGCGATGGTACACGTGCTGAACAACATCTGGCGCGCCGCCGAAGTCGAAAAAGAATTGCAACGCCAAGCTCAGAATAAAGAGAACAACAAGGAAACCGTGTAATGTCGAAGAATTATCATATTGCCGTTTTGCCGGGTGATGGAATTGGCCCGGAAGTGATGAACCAGGCGATGAAAGTACTGGAAGCCGTTCGTAACCGTTTTTCAATGCGTATCACCACCAGCCAGTACGACGTTGGCGGCATCGCCATCGACCGTCAGGGCATGCCGCTGCCGCAAGCCACCGTTGATGGCTGCGAGCAGGCAGACGCGATTCTGTTCGGTTCCGTCGGCGGTCCGAAGTGGGAACATCTGCCGCCGGCCGAACAGCCGGAACGCGGCGCGCTGCTGCCGCTGCGTAAGCACTTCAAATTATTCAGCAACCTGCGCCCGGCTAAACTGTATCAGGGGCTGGAAGCGTTCTGCCCGCTGCGCGCCGATATCGCCGCCAACGGCTTCGACATTCTGTGCGTGCGCGAACTGACCGGCGGCATCTACTTCGGTCAGCCGAAGGGCCGCGAAGGCAGCGGCCAGCATGAAAAAGCTTTCGATACTGAGGTATACCACCGCTTTGAAATCGAGCGTATCGCGCGTATTGCCTTTGAATCAGCGCGCAAGCGTCGTCATAAAGTGACGTCAATCGATAAAGCCAACGTCCTGCAGTCTTCTATCTTGTGGCGCGAAATCGTCAACGAGATTGGCAAAGAGTATCCGGATGTCGAGCTGGCGCATATGTATATCGATAATGCCACCATGCAGCTTATCAAAGATCCGTCGCAGTTCGACGTCCTGCTGTGCTCGAACCTGTTTGGCGACATCCTGTCCGACGAGTGCGCGATGATCACCGGCTCTATGGGCATGTTGCCGTCCGCCAGCCTCAACGAGCAAGGTTTTGGCCTGTATGAACCAGCGGGCGGCTCGGCGCCGGACATCGCGGGCAAAAATATCGCCAACCCGATTGCGCAAATCCTGTCGCTGGCGCTGCTGCTGCGCTATAGCCTGGATGCCGGCGACGCGGCGAGCGCCATTGAACGCGCTATCAACCGCGCGTTAGAAGAAGGCATTCGTACCGGCGACTTAGCGCGCGGTACGGCGGCGGTCAGTACAGATGAAATGGGCGATATCATTGCCCGCTATGTCGCGGAAGGGGTGTAATCATGGCGAAGACGTTATACGAAAAATTGTTTGATGCGCATGTGGTATACGAAGCGCAGAACGAAACCCCGCTGCTGTATATTGACCGCCATCTGGTGCACGAAGTCACCTCTCCGCAGGCGTTTGACGGCCTGCGCGCGCACGGTCGTCCGGTGCGCCAGCCGGGCAAAACGTTCGCCACCATGGATCACAACGTCTCAACGCAGACCAAAGATATCAACGCCTCCGGCGAAATGGCCCGTATTCAGATGCAGGAGCTGATTAAGAACTGCAAAGAGTTTGGCGTTGAGCTGTATGACTTAAATCACCCGTTCCAGGGCATCGTACACGTCATGGGCCCGGAACAGGGCGTCACCCTGCCGGGGATGACCATCGTGTGCGGCGATTCCCATACCGCCACACACGGCGCATTCGGCGCGCTGGCGTTCGGTATCGGCACATCCGAAGTGGAACACGTCTTGGCAACCCAGACCCTGAAACAGGGTCGCGCGAAGACCATGAAAATCGAGGTTCGTGGCAAAGCGGCGCCGGGCATTACCGCCAAAGACATTGTGCTGGCGATCATCGGCAAAACCGGTAGCGCCGGCGGTACCGGTCACGTGGTCGAATTCTGCGGCGAAGCCATTCGCGATCTGAGCATGGAAGGCCGTATGACCCTGTGCAATATGGCAATCGAAATGGGCGCCAAAGCGGGTCTGGTCGCACCGGACGAGACGACCTTCAATTACGTGCAGGGCCGCCTGCACGCGCCGAAGGGCCAGGATTTCGCCGACGCGGTGGAATACTGGAAAACGCTGAAAACCGACGATGACGCCACCTTCGATACCGTAGTCACGCTGCAGGCGGAAGAGATTGCGCCGCAGGTTACCTGGGGCACCAATCCAGGCCAGGTCATCTCGGTCACCGATATTATCCCGGATCCGGCATCGTTCAGCGATCCGGTCGAACGCGCCAGCGCCGAGAAAGCGCTGACCTATATGGGGCTGAAATCCGGCGTGCCGTTGACCGAGGTCGCGATCGATAAAGTCTTTATCGGTTCCTGCACTAACTCGCGAATCGAAGATTTACGCGCGGCGGCGGAAATCGCCAAAGGGCGTAAAGTGGCGCCGGGCGTACAGGCGCTGGTGGTTCCCGGCTCCGGCCCGGTGAAAGCGCAGGCGGAAGCCGAAGGTCTGGATAAGATTTTCATCGACGCCGGTTTTGAATGGCGCTTACCGGGCTGCTCCATGTGCCTGGCGATGAACAACGACCGCCTGAATCCCGGCGAACGTTGCGCCTCTACCAGCAACCGTAACTTTGAAGGCCGTCAAGGCCGCGGTGGACGCACCCATTTAGTCAGCCCGGCGATGGCCGCGGCGGCAGCGGTGACCGGCCATTTCGCCGATATCCGTAACTTGAAATAAGGAGACCATCATGGCAGAGAAATTTACCCAACATACTGGCCTGGTGGTTCCGCTGGATGCCGCAAACGTCGATACCGATGCGATCATTCCTAAGCAGTTCCTGCAGAAAGTGACGCGTACCGGCTTTGGCGCGCACCTGTTTAACGACTGGCGTTTCCTCGACGACCAGGGGCAGCAACCGAACCCGGAGTTCGTGCTGAACTTCCCGCAATATAAAGGGGCGTCTATCCTGCTGGCGCGTGAAAACTTCGGCTGCGGCTCCTCGCGCGAGCACGCGCCGTGGGCGTTGACCGATTACGGTTTCAAAGTGGTGATTGCGCCAAGCTTTGCCGATATCTTTTACGGCAACAGCTTTAATAACCAACTGCTGCCGGTGACGCTCAGCGATGAGCAGGTGGACGAGCTGTTCAAGCTGGTACAGGCGAGCCCGGGCATCAGCTTTGAAGTAGATCTTGAAGCGCAGGTGGTTAAAGCCGGGGATAAAACCTACAGCTTTAAAATCGACGACTTCCGCCGCCACTGCATGCTCAACGGTCTGGATAGCATCGGCCTGACGCTGCAGCATGAAGAGGCGATTTCCGCCTACGAGCGTCAACAGCCCGCCTTTATGAACTAACCTTTAAGCCCGGCGAGCAAGCCGGGCTTTCTCTTTGTGCTCCTCTCTGGCGCACATGACTACGTATAATTTATAGATAAATTTATTCTTCCCGTCCTTTATCATGCATTTATACCGGCGTAAGCGGGCTATTTTTGTTTATATCCACAATGACAAGTAAATAATCAGCAGAAGTATTTAAAACAAACCGCCTAATATGTGAATTAACAGTTAACTCCATAGAAAACCCCTATAGCTCAGCACAAAAAAAAGCATTATTTTTCCCCTCCCCGGCTCGTTATCTTTCCTGACAGAGAAATATTAACTTTAGATACGTCACGTCGCCTGCCTCACATCGTGGGCCGCCTGCCGTTCTTGTGGAGAGCCTAAATGAGCCACTATCCTCATCTATTCAGCCCGCTAACCATCAACGGGATGACCATAAAAAATCGCATTATCATGCCGCCGATGGGTACCAATATGGCCACTCTGAATGGCGAAGTCTCGCAGGAGCAGCTTGAATACTACGAACTGCGGGCGAAAGGCGGCACCGGGCTCATTACCGTGGAAAATATCTGCATTGATTTTCCCTTCGCCTCCAATGGCACGACGCAGTTACGTATCGATAACGATCAATATATTCCGCGCCTGTTTAAATTAACCGAAACCCTCCATAAACACGGCGCCTGCGTAGCGATTCAGCTGAATCACGCGGGCGCTTCGGCTTATGCTTATCGCCTGAATGGGCAGACGCCGCTTTCGGCATCCAGCACGCCGTCGAAAAAGCACGGTAATATTCCGCGGCCAATGACTCACGAGGAAATTTATCACGCGGTAGACAAATTTGGCGACGCCGCTGAGCGCGTACGCCGCGCCGGTTTTGACTGCGTAGAAATTCATGGCGGCCATTCCTATTTAATTAGCCAGTTTTTGTCGCCGCTATTTAATAAACGTACCGACGAATTCGGCGGCAGTATCGAAAACCGCACCCGCATATTAAGCCTGATTATCGATAAGGTTCGCGCCTGCGTTGGACCACGTTTCCCGATAAGCCTGCGCATCAGCGCCGACGATTTCTTAAAGGGCGGCAACACGCTGGAAGATTCGCTGCGCATCCTCGAGCTGTGCCAGGATAAGGTCGACATTATTAACGTCTCTGCCGCGCAGAACGATAACCTGAATTTACAAATCGACCAGATGTCGCTGGAAGACGGCTGGAAGCGCTACCTCTCTCGCGCGGTACGCGATAAATTCCATAAGCCGACGGTCATCGCCGGCAACATTCGTTCGCCAAAAATCGCCGAAGATATCCTCGCCAGCGGCGATGCCGATCTGATCGCCATTGGTCGTGGTTTGATTGCCGAGCCTGAATGGGTACAGAAAGTACAAAGCGGCAATGAGCGTCTGATGCGTAAATGCATCTCCTGCAATATCGGCTGCGCGGATCACCGCATCGCCCGTTCTCGTCCGCTGCGCTGCTCGATCAACCCGGACATCATCCACGGCGACGCTTACAAGCAGCAGCGTGTTTCGCGCGAAACCAACGTTGTGGTAATCGGCGCCGGCACTGCAGGAATGGAAGCCGCCTGCACCGCCGCGGAAGTCGGCTGTAACACCTGGCTGCTGGAAGAGAAAAGCCACGTCGGCGGACTGGCCAGCACCATTGCGCTGCTGCCGGAGAAAAAGCGCATCGCCGATTTCCCGCAGTTTATGAAAAACCGCCTTTCCGGGCTCAGTAATCTGATGCTGCAGGTCGGTAAACGCGCCGATGTCGCTTCAGTCGCCGCGCTGCATCCACAGCTCATCGTCAACGCCACCGGCTCGGTTCCTCTGCTGCCGCCTATCGAAGGCCTGCGCGAGAACATTGACGCCGAAGGTGGCCGCCTGTTTTCAATAACCGGCATGATTGAACACCTTGACGCCTTTGCCGATGCCGCAGGTAAACGCATCGTCGTGGTTGGCGGCGGCGCCGTCGGCCTGGACGTCATTGAATACTTCTCAGCGCGCGGCGCCGAGACGGTGCTGATTGAAATGCAGGACGCGCCGGGACAGGACCTCGACATTATTACCAAAAACGCGATGTTGACCATGCTGGAAGAACACCAGGTGGAGCAACACATGCAGACCCGATTAACCGCCGTCGCTCCAGACCATTTCACCGTTAATACCGTCAACGGCACGTTCGACATTCCCTTCGACTATGGCTTTGTATGCCTGGGAATGCGCGCCAACCGCGCAGGTCTCGACGATATCGCCCAGTGGGCCGCCGCCAACAACGTAAAAATCATGAATATCGGCGACAGCCTGTCGGCCCGGAGAATTATCGACGGCGTGCGCGAAGGCCGCAACGTGCTGGAGATACTCGAAGACATGGGCGTACTCGGCAATCGCGAAGCGCAACAGATTCCATTTTTAACATATTGAGGATATTAATCATGGCAGAACGTCTTACCGGTCATACCGAACTGATTGGCCTAATCGCTACCCCGATTCGTCACAGCATGTCGCCGACCATGCACAACGAAGCCTTTGCCCATCTTGGCCTCGATTACGCCTACCTGGCGTTCGAGGTCGATAACCAGGAGCTAAAAGATGTCGTGCAGGGTTTCCGCGCGCTAAAACTGCGTGGTTACAACGTCTCGATGCCGAATAAAACCGAAATTTGCCAGTATCTCGACAAGCTTTCGCCGGCGGCGCAGCTGGTCGGCGCGGTCAATACCGTCGTCAACGATAATGGCGTGTTAACCGGCCACATTACCGACGGCACCGGCTATATGCGCGCGCTGTCAGAAGCCGGTATCGATATCATTGGCAAGAAGATGACCATCCTCGGCGCAGGCGGCGCGGCTACCGCCATCAGCGTACAGGCCGCGCTCGACGGCGTGAAGGCCATCTCGATCTTCAACCGTAAAGACAAGTTCTTCGCCAATGCCGAGCAGACCGTCGCCAAGATCCGCGACAACACCGACTGCGAGATCCATCTCTTCGATCTCGACGATCATGACAAGCTGCACGCCGAAATCGACAGCAGCGTGATCCTCACCAACGCCACCGGCGTCGGTATGAAACCATTCGAAGGCCAGATGCTGCTGCCAAACGACAGCTTCCTGCGCCCGGACCTGATTGTCTCCGACGTCGTCTATAACCCGCGTAAAACCCATCTGCTGGAAGTGGCGGAGAAAAAAGGCTGCCGGACCCTCAACGGCCTGGGAATGATGCTGTGGCAAGGCGCGCGCGCGTTCGAAATTTGGACGGGCAAAGAGATGCCGGTTGACTACGTCAAGAGCATTCTGTTCTAAGAGGCAAGAGATGAAAAACAAATACATCCCTACTGCGGCAGGGCTGTATCTCAACTACCTGATCCACGGCATGGGGGTGCTTTTAATCACCCTCAACATGGCCCATCTTCAGGAACAGTGGGGAACAGACGCCGCTGGCGTATCGATCGTTATCTCCTCATTAGGTATCGGTAAGCTGGCGACGATCGTGACCGGCTTTTTGTCGGATCGCTTTGGTCGTAAGCCCTTTATCTATCTTGGGATCCTCAGCTACCTGATCTTTTTCGTCGGCATTCTGCTGACCAAAAATATCTATCTGGCCTACGTGTTTGGCATCATGGCCGGTCTGGCGAACAGCTTCCTCGACTCCGGAACCTATCCGGCGCTGATGGAGTCGTTCCCGCACTCCGCCAGCCGCGCTAACGTACTCATCAAAGCCTTCGTTTCCGCAGGGCAGTTCCTGCTGCCGTTCATTATCAGCCTGCTGATATGGGCGAATCTGTGGTTCGGTTGGTCGTTTGTGATCGCGGCGGCTCTGTTTGTACTGAGCGCAATTTATCTGCTCAAGATGCCGTTCCCCGACAGCCAGGCGGCCAAAAAGGAAGAGACTCCAACGGCGCAGACAGAAGCTTCCGCTAAGCCGCAAGCCAACAAACTGGATATGGTTGTCTTTACCCTGTACGGCTATATCGGCATGGCAACCTTTTACCTGGTCAGTCAATGGCTGGCGCAATATGGTCAGTTAGTGGTCGGCATGCCTTATGCCTCGGCGATCAAGCTGCTGAGCATCTACACCGTCGGTTCGCTGGTCTGCGTCTTCGTGACCGCCGCCTTTGTCAAAGAGGTGTTCAGCTCAGCGGTGGCCATGATCATCTATACCTGTCTGTCGATGGTCTCGCTGCTGTTAGTGTGCCTGTTCCCGACACCGGTGATGGTGACCGGCTTCGCCTTCGTCATCGGCTTTGCCGCTGCCGGCGGGGTACTGCAGTTGGGAGCGACCATCATGGCGATGAGCTTTCCGAATGGCAAAGGCAAGGCGACGGGGATCTTCTACACCGCTGGCAGCATCGCGAGCTTCACGATCCCGCTTATCACCGCCAGGCTTTCGCAGATTAGCATTGCCAGCATTATGTGGTTTGATTTCCTGATCGCCGTCATCGGCTTTGTGATCGCCCTGTACATCGGCTATCGTCAACTTCAGGCGCGCGCGGCGCAAAGAGTGTCCCGCACCACCGTCACCGCCTGAGGTTCAACGACAACAATAATGGATACCTACATGACAACTGCAGTAACCGTAAAGAACATCACCTTCAAGGAAGGCGAAACCTTAATTTGCGTACCGCTGATCGGAAAAACGCTGGATGAGCTGCTGACTAATGCTCAGGGCCTGGTTGACGCCGGCGCTGATATTATCGAATGGCGCGTTGACCATTTTACCCACGTCCGGGAAATCCCCCAGGTGCTGGCCGCGCTGGCGGAAATCCGCCATACGCTGAAAGCTCTGCCGCTGCTGTTCACCTTCCGCAGTAAGAAAGAAGGCGGCGAAACGGAAATCAGTGACGAAGCGTACTTTGAACTTAACCGCCAGGCGGCGCTAAGCGGATTCGCCGATGTTATCGACATCGAGCTGTTTAACGATGAAGCGCAAATTCGCGCGCTGGTGAACGACGCCCATCAGGCCGGCGTAAAAGTGATCATGAGCAACCATGATTTCCATAAAACGCCGGCACAGGAAGATATTATCTATCGCCTGCGTCGAATGCAGGATCTGGGTGCCGATCTGCCGAAGATCGCGGTGATGCCGCAGTCGCCTCAGGACGTACTCACTCTGCTTTCCGCCACGCTGACCATGAAAGAGAAATATGCGACGCGCCCGCTGATCACCATGTCGATGGGCAAATCCGGCGGCGTGAGCCGGGTAACCGGTCGCTTGTTCGGTTCAGCGATGACCTTTGGCACCGTCGGCCAGGCCTCCGCGCCGGGCCAGATTGCCATTGCAAAGCTGCGTGAGCTGATGGACATACTGTCCTGATAACCATGCCGCCCGGAGCCAGTCTCCGGGCGCTTACTCAGTTGATTCTCTGGCTATCATTAATAATGACGTTTTTAAATGATTGAATCGCTGAGGAAAGTACCCTTTCCTTCATCGTTGCCAGGTAGATATAACGAGGGGGAATCTCATTTTTTATTTTCAGAATGTGCACGTTATAATTTGCCAGCGCGGAGATCCTCGGCATAATCGCAATGCCATAATCGATGCTAACTAACCCCGCCATCGCGGTATCTTCATCGACGTAGCAGGCGATATCCGGCACCAGTTTTTGCTGCATGAAGACATTATCAATAAAAGGCCGCAGACCGCTGTTTTCTGAGAAGTAGATATAGGGATAGTGAATCGTCTCAACCAAATCGACCTCATTTTCATACAATCGGGCAAGCGGGTGATCTTTCGCCGTCACCACCACCAGCTCCTGCTGAATGATGGGAATAAAATCGATGTCTGGTTCATCGGCAATATATGAGCAAATCGCCAGATCGGTTTTTCCTGCCTTTAATGCTTGTAATAACGAAAGTGAAGTGCCTTGCGTGAAGGAAAAAGTCACCTTGTGACTGGATGGTGAATTAGTGTATTTATTAATTAACTGCGGAACAACAAATTCACCCATCGTATAAATAAAGGCGATACGAATATTCTCTTTCTTTTCACTATCATTGTTTTGCAGCGTCAGGCGCCCATTCTCTAAAGAAGCGAGCGCATCTTCCACATAGGGTAAAAAACGTTTACCGCTTTGCGTAATTTTGACGTTGCGGCCTTTTCTGGCGAACAGCGCCACACCCAACTCCTTCTCCAGCTCAGATATGGCGTGGCTTAACGAGGGTTGAGTGATGAACAGGCTGGATGCCGCCTCGGTGTAATGTTCCGTCTCGCTCAATCGCTTAAAATAATAAAGTTGCTTCAGGTTCATTATTTTTGTCCGTATAATATAAGAATAAAACCACTGCGCCTAATATACCATGCGGCAGGTGGATAATACGCTACAACGAGCCAATATCAGATTCCCATCAAATATTATTTGATATTTTCTTTTGTGCGTAACAAGGCGTTGCCATTCATAGACACAGTCTATGAATCATTAGAGTATTTCTGCATGCATTAATACATGCAAAAATATTTTAAACTTTAAAGGAAATCTATATGTGTATACCTGACTCTCAGGGTAGCCTGGCGTCATCGCCCGGCGCGCTAAAAAGAAGCAGAACGCGTATTTTTATTTTATCGCTCTTATCGCTGGGTACGATGATTAATTATCTCGATCGTACCATTCTTGGAATCGTTGCTCCAAAATTAACCACTGAAATCCATATCGACCCGGCGATGATGGGCATTGTTTTTTCCGCTTTTGCCTGGACTTATGCGCTGGCGCAAATTCCTGGCGGCATGTTTTTAGACCGTTTCGGTAATAAATTGACCTACGCCCTGTCCATCTTCTTTTGGTCGCTGTTTACCCTGCTGCAAAGCTTCTCGCTGGGGCTGAAATCATTGCTCCTTCTGCGTCTGGGGCTAGGCGTCAGCGAGGCACCCTGCTTTCCGGCCAATAGCCGCATCGTCAGCAAATGGTTCCCCCAGCATGAACGGGCCAGAGCCACCGCTACCTATACAGTAGGCGAATATATTGGGTTAGCCGCCTTCTCGCCATTGTTATTTTTAATCCTGGAACATCATGGCTGGCGCACCTTATTTTTTCTAACCGGCGGGCTAGGAATTTTATTCACTTTCGTATGGTGGCGTTTTTATCATGAGCCGCATGAATCGAAAACGGCAAATAAAGCAGAACTGGATTATATTGGCGCCGACCAGGTTGCCAATAAGAGTGAAAATATTCCATTTAACTGGCGTGATGCCAAACGATTACTCTGCTGTCGGCAAATTATCGGCGCCAGTCTGGGGCAGTTTGCTGGTAACACTACGCTGGTCTTTTTCCTTACCTGGTTCCCGACTTATCTGGCCAACGAACGCCACTTGCCGTGGCTTCACGTGGGCTTTTTCGCCACCTGGCCATTCCTGGCCGCCGCGGTTGGCATCATCTTCGGCGGCTGGCTTTCCGATAGGCTACTTAAGCGTACGGGCTCAGCCAATATAAGCCGAAAACTTCCAATAATTTCTGGATTATTGCTTTCCAGTTGCATTATCGCCGCCAATTGGGTGAGCGCGAATTCGACGGTAATTATTATTATGTCGATCGCTTTCTTTGGTCAGGGAATGGTTGGTCTGGGCTGGACGTTAATATCTGATATTGCCCCGGATAATATGGCTGGGTTGACCGGCGGTATATTTAATTTCTGCGCCAACCTGGCATCAATTATCGCGCCACTCATCATTGGCGTGATTATATCAGCCACCGGTAACTTCTTTTACGCCCTCATTTACGTTGGAGTGACCGCCCTGATCGGGGTGATTGCCTACATCTTTATCATCGGCGACATCAAGCGAATCGTACTGAAGTAACGCTCTCTCCGCGCCGGGCCAGCATGGCCGGCGCGGAAGATTGACTTAAATATCTTTCACCCGGCTGGTCAAAAACAGCGTCAGCAGCGAAATCGCCGCGATTGTCCAGTAGACGCTGGCGTGACCATAGCTTTGCGACAGCGCCCCCTGAATCACCCCGGCCAGAATAACCCCGGTGGAGATACTGTTGGTAAACAGCGTGGTCGCCGCCCCGGCGCGCCCCGGCATCAGGTCCTGGAACCACAACATGCCGATCCCCGCGATGATACCAATAAAGATGGCGTTGAATAGCTGCAGCGCCAGCAGCGCCGTGCGGCCATGGAACATAATCAGCCCCACATAGAACAACACGCCGGCGGCGACTGCCGCCGCCATCATTTTGCGTTTACCCCAACGCTTAACGTAGTAGCCGGCCAGGATCATCGCCGGAATTTCAAGACCGGCGGCCGTGCCCATCAGTATCCCCGCCAGGCTATCCGGCAGGCCAAGATCGCTACTGATCCACAACGGCATATCGATGATATACATGGTGTTGCAGGTCCACATCAGCGTTGAGGCGATAAATAGCATGCGGACGTTTTTATCGCGCCAGCCGCCTTCCAGTTCCGGCAGGCTGCTGCCTTCCTGCAGTTGCGTCACTCGCGCCACCGAAGGCAGCTTAAAGGCAATCAGCGCCAGGCTGATGACAAAAATCCCGGCGGCGATGGAAAACATGGTCGTAAAGCCATAATTTAACGCCAGCATAAAAGCCAGCGGCGGGCCAATGACCCACGCCAGCGACAGCTGGGCGCGCATCACCGAGCTGAACATCACCACTTCGCGAGCAGAGCTATCAGCGTATTCGCGGGCAAGAGCAAACAGCTGCGGCATTGCCGCATTGGCGACCGACGCCAGCATCACGCCACAGGTGATAAGCGTCAGATAATGGCGGTTGAAAGCGAATAGCAGCGCGTTACCCACCGCCATCAGGCAGCAGAACATAATTAACCGCCGACGATCGCCGCGGCTATCGGATCGTTTGGCCAGCGCCAGGCTCACCAGGATACCGGCAATCGCATTCACCGTATAAAACAGGCCGACCCAGAACGGCTGCGCGCCGACTTCACGACTAAGAAATAGACTGAGCGTCGGCGCCTGCAGCGCCCCGGCCACGCCCATCATAAAAGCCACCAGCATAAAGGCGGCGTAGACGCCGTTTAACCGTCGCCCCATCGTCATCAACCACAGCATGAAATATCCTTAACACACGCGAAGTAAACGAAAAAAGCCAGCAGAAGCAATCTGCTGGCGGGTGATTCTATACTCTGTGGATTTCGAGTTGCAGCCAATGCGCTTGCAGCCTGAAAGACGGCGAGTATAACACCAATACTCAGTCACACATGATGTCGGCAAGTCAACGATCGGAGGTCGGCGACGTAACTCCCCACTGCATCAATTCCTCCAGCATTTTCTGCTGCCTTCCTGCTAACTGGCGGGCCAGCCAGGACGCGCCCTGCGTCGCAGAAAAGTACCGTTGATAGAACTGCTTAGTGGTTGACCTCGTCATATTCATCTCCTTACTTCATCGAGGTTCATTATTGGCTTAATATAGGAACTCATAAATTGCTGAGTTTTCGTCAGGAGTTCCTCTTTTATGCCTTCCAGCCGTCTGCAACAACAGTTCATCCGCCTGTGGCAATGCTGCGATGGCAGGTCGCAGCAGACCACCCTCAACGAACTGGCGGAAATGCTCAGCTGTTCGCGCCGCCATATGCGCACCTTGCTCAATCTGATGGAAGCGCGCGGCTGGCTGGCGTGGGAATCTGAAGCCGGGCGTGGCAAGCGCTCCAGGTTGACCTTCCTTTATACCGGTCTGGCGCTACAGCAGCAGCGCGCCGAAGATCTGCTGGAGCAGGATCGCATCGATCAGCTGGTACAACTGGTAGGTGATAAAACGGCGGTCAGGCAAATGTTGATCTCCCATCTGGGACGCAGCTTCCGCCAGGGGCGCCACATCCTGCGCGTGCTCTACTATCGGCCGATGAAAAATCTGCTGCCCGGCAGCGCGTTGCGCCGTTCGGAGACCCATATCGCGCGGCAAATTTTTAGCGCTTTGACGCGGGTAAATGAGGAAAATGGGGAACTGGAGGCCGATATTGCCCACCACTGGCAACAAATTTCGCCTAATCACTGGCGCTTTTTCCTGCGTCCCGGCATTCATTTCCATCATGGCCGCGAGCTGGAGATGGCCGACGTTATCTCTTCGCTACAGCGCAGCAGCGAACTGCCGCTATTTTCCCATATTGAGCGCATCGTCTCGCCGACCGCCTGGACGCTGGATATTCACCTCAGCCAGCCGGACCGCTGGCTGCCCTGGCTGTTAGGGCAGGTCCCGGCAATGGTGCTGCCGCAGGAATGGCGCACGATGGATAATTTTTCCAGTATGCCCATCGGTACCGGCCCTTACGCGGTCGCGCGCAATAATCAAAATCAGTTGAAAATCCATGCCTTCGAAGAATACTTCGGCTACCGGGCGCTAATCGATGAGGTTAACGTCTGGGTGCTACCGGAAATTAGCGAAGAACCCAACGGCGGTTTAACCCTGCAGGGGAATACCGAAAGCGAAAAAGCCGTAGAGAGCCGCCTGGAAGAGGGGTGCTATTACCTGCTCTTTGATAGCCGCAGCCCGCTGGGCGGTAATGATGACGTGCGCCGCTGGTTAAGTTATCTGTTCCAGCCCGCCAACCTGCTGTATCACGCCGGCGAACACTATCAAGGCAACTGGTTTCCGGCCTACGGTCTGCTGCCGCGCTGGCACCACGCCCGCAGCCATGCCTGTGAAAAACCAGCCGGCCTCGAGTCAGTCACCCTCACCTACTACCGCGATCATGTGGAACATCGGGTCATTGGCGGGATCATGCGGGCGCTGCTGGCGGAACATCAGGTAAAGCTGAACATTCAGGAGCTGGAGTACGATGACTGGCATCGCGGCGAAACGGTGAGCGATATCTGGCTCAACAGCGTCAATTTCACGTTGCCGATCGATTTTTCCCTGTTCGCCTATTTATATGAAGTGCCGCTGATGCATCACTGCATTCCCATCGACTGGGAGGCAGACGCCAACCGCTGGCGCGCAGGGGAGTTCAACCCGGCGACCTGGAGCCAGCAACTGCTGGAGAAGCAGCATATTGTCCCGCTGATCCACCACTGGCTGATGATTCAGGGCCAGCGCAGTATGCGCGGCGTGCGCATGAACACCCTCGGCTGGTTTGACTTTAAATCGGCCTGGTTCGCCCCGCCGGAGCCCTGAATGCTTTGCGTCAACTAACAAAATCATTACACTATCGCCGTTCTCAACGGGGTGCTAATAAACATACGCAATATCATTCAAGTTGCATCAAGGCAGCAAGCGGGTGAATCCCCTGGAGCATAGATAACTATGTGACTGGGGTGAACGCGCGAAGCTAACGCAGATGCGGCTTGAAGGATGAAGCGTATGGGCTGAGAAAATACCCGTCGAACCTGATCCGGATAACGCCGGCGAAGGGATTTGAGGCCTACTCAAAATCCTTTGCCTCCCCATATACTGAGGTGCAAAGTGTTGAAAAAACTGCTTCCCCTGCTGGCGCTGGTCGCCGCCCCGGTCTTTGCTAAACCGGTCCTCACCGTTTACACCTACGATTCGTTCTCCGCCGATTGGGGTCCTGGCCCGGCGGTGAAAAAAGCCTTCGAGGCCGACTGCGGCTGCGAGCTGAAATACGTCGCCCTCGAAGATGGCGTATCGCTGCTTAACCGGTTGCGAATGGAAGGCAAAAACAGCAAAGCTGATGTCGTGCTCGGCCTTGATAACAATCTGCTGGCAGCCGCGGCGCAGAGCAAACTGTTTGCCAAAAGCGGCGTTCCGGGCAGCGCGGTCACCGTACCTGGCGGCTGGGATAACGACACCTTCGTGCCTTACGACTACGGCTACTTCGCCTTCGTGTATGACAAAAACAAGCTGAAAAACCCGCCGAAAAGCCTGAAAGAGCTGGTCGAGAGCCCGCAGAAATGGCGCGTGATTTATGAAGACCCGCGCACCAGTACGCCGGGGCTCGGCCTGCTGCTGTGGATGCAAAAGGTGTATGGCGATAAGGCGCCGGAAGCCTGGCAGAAGCTGGCGGCCAAAACCGTCACCGTCACCAAGGGCTGGAGCGAAGCCTACGGCCTGTTCCTGAAAGGCGAAAGCGACCTGGTGTTGAGCTATACCACCTCGCCGGCTTATCACCTCATCGAAGAGAAAAAAGATAATTACGCCGCGGCGGACTTTACCGAAGGCCACTATCTGCAGGTTGAAGTCGCCGCGCGTACCGCCGCCAGCAAGCAGCCGGAACTGGCGGAGAAGTTCCTGAAATTTATGGTCTCGCCTGGCTTCCAGAACGCGATCCCCACCGGCAACTGGATGTACCCGGTAACTCAGGTGGCGCTGCCGGCCGGCTTCAACACGCTAACCAAACCGCAAACCACGCTGCAGTTCCCCCCGCAGCAGGTCGCCGCTGAACGTCAAAACTGGATCGGTTCATGGCAACGCGCCGTCAGCCGCTAAGTTTCGGCTGGCTGATCCCCGGCACCGCGGCGGCCTGCTTACTGGTCATCGTGGCGCTGGCGGCGTTTCTGGCGCTGTGGCTGGAAGCGCCGCAGGCCCCCTGGCAGACGATCCTCAGCGATAGCTATCTCTGGCACGTCGTTCGTTTCTCTTTCTGGCAGGCTTTTTTGTCGGCGCTATTTTCGGTGGTGCCGGCGATATTCCTCGCCCGCGCCCTGTATCGCCGCCGCTTTCCGGGGCGCACGCTGTTGCTGCGCCTGTGCGCGATGACGTTAATCCTGCCGGTACTGGTGGCGGTGTTCGGCATCCTCAGCGTCTATGGCCGCCAGGGGTGGCTCGCCGCGCTGTTCCACGCCCTCGGCTGGCAATGGGATTTCTCGCCATACGGCTTACAGGGCATCCTGTTGGCCCATGTGTTTTTTAATATGCCGATGGCGACCCGCCTGCTGCTGCAGGCGCTGGAAAACATTCCCGGCGAACAGCGGCAGATCGCCGCACAGCTCGGCATGCGCGGTTTCGTCTTCTTCCGGCTGGTGGAATGGCCGTGGCTGCGTCGGCAGATCCTGCCGGTGGCTACGCTGATTTTTATGTTGTGCTTCGCAAGCTTCGCCACCGTGCTGTCACTTGGCGGCGGGCCGCGGGCCACCACCATTGAGCTGGCTATCTATCAGGCGCTAAGCTTTGATTACGACCCGGCGCGGGCGGCGCTATTAGCGATTATTCAAATGGTCTGCTGTCTTGGGCTGGTGCTGCTGAGCCAGCGCCTGAGCAAAGCCGTGGCGATCGGCGCCAACCAACTGCAGGGCTGGCGCGACCCCGATGACCGTCTGCATAGCCGCCTGTGCGATTTCGCGCTGATCGCGCTTGCTCTATTGTTGTTGCTGCCGCCGCTGTTAGCGGTAATCGTCGATGGCCTCAACGTCAATCTGCCGAAGGTGCTCGGCCAAGCCGCGCTATGGCAGGCGCTGTGGACCTCACTGCGTATCGCCCTCGCCGCCGGTCTGCTTAGCGTTATCCTGACCATGATGCTGCTATGGAGCAGCCGCGAACTGCGGGCCCGCAATCTGCCGCTGGCCGGGCAGACGCTGGAGCTCAGCGGCATGCTCATCCTCGCTATGCCGGGGATTGTGCTGGCAACCGGATTTTTCCTGCTGCTCAATAACAGCGTCGGCCTGCCGGAATCCGCCGACGGCATCGTCATCTTTACCAACGCGCTGATGGCAATCCCCTATGCCCTGAAGGTGCTGGAAAACCCGATGCGCGATATTGCCGCCCGCTATGGCGCTTTGTGTCAGTCGTTGGGGCTACAAGGTTTTAACCGGCTGCGGGTAGTGGAGCTACGGGCGCTGAAACGGCCGCTGGCGCAGGCTTTGGCTTTCGCCTGCGTGCTGTCTATCGGCGACTTCGGCGTGGTGGCGCTGTTCGGCAATGAATCCTTCCGCACGCTGCCTTTCTATTTGTATCAACAAATAGGCTCCTACCGCAGCCAGGACGGCGCGGTCACCGCGCTCCTGCTACTGTTGCTGTGCTTTATCCTTTTTACTTTGATCGAGAAACTACCGGGACGCGATGCTAAAACTCAATGATGTCACCTGGCTGTATCAGCATTTGCCGATGCGCTTTACGCTCAGCGTCGAGCGCGGAGAACGCATCGCCGTGCTCGGTCCCAGCGGCGCCGGCAAAAGCACGCTGCTGAATCTGATCGCCGGTTTTCTGCCGCCGGCCAGCGGCAGCCTGCTGATCGACGGCGAGAAGCATAACGCCACGCCGCCGGCGCAGCGTCCGGTTTCCATGCTGTTTCAGGAGAACAACCTGTTTAACCATCTCACCGTCCGGCAGAATATTGGCCTCGGCATCCACCCCGGCCTGAAGCTGAACCGCGAGCAGCACGCGCAGGTCACGGCGATAGCCGGGCAGATGGGAATGGATACGCTGCTGGATCGTCTACCGGGCGAGCTTTCCGGCGGTCAGCGGCAGCGAGCGGCGCTGGCCCGCTGTCTGATACGCCAACAGCCGGTGCTGCTGCTTGATGAACCCTTCTCGGCGCTCGATCCGGCGCTGCGTCAGGAGATGCTGACGCTGGTCGCCGATGTCTGTCAGCGGCAACAGTTGACGCTGTTGATGGTATCGCACAGCGTGGAGGATGCGGCGCGCATTGCGCCTCGTTCCATCGTAGTGGCCGAAGGGCGCATTGCCTGGGACGGCGCCACTGACGATCTGTTGAGCGGCAACAGCAGCGCCTCGGCGCTGTTGGGAATTAGCGCGAAATGACCTTATGCAGGATCTCAAGGTAGACCGGCATCAGGGGATGGCAGAAAACAAATGTTAGCGCCGCTACCGCCAGCGCCGCCATCAACGACGCCAGCCACAGCAGGCGTCCGCGCGGTAACCAACGGGTCAGGCGATCGCCGGAGGTTTTCGCGCTCCGCCACAGCCGCCAGCACAGCCAGCCCGCCAGCCACGCCAGCAGCGCCGCGCCCAGCAGCAGCCATTTGAAGCTGGCGCTGTTTTCATCGGCAGGAATATCAATCGCCGCCCCCGCCAGAATACCGGGGAGGAAATAGAGCGGTGGCCAGAGCAGGCAGCCAATAATATTCGGCAGCACGAACTTCGCCACCGGCAGGTCGAGCATCCCGGCGACCATTGGCACCAATGGCCGCGTCGGCCCGACAAAGCGGCCAATCAGAATCGTCACCATGCTGTGCTGGTGCAGCGCGTGTTCGGTTTTCTCCAGCAGCGCGCGATTTTTTTTCATAAACGACCAGCGGTGTAACGGCTTTTTAAAGCGCCAGCCGAGCCAGAATGAGATCCAGTCTCCCAACAGGCAGCCGACAATCCCCGCCAGCCACGCCTGCCAGAAGTTAACTTCGCCGCTGCCGATGAGCGCCCCCAGGCCAGCCATCATGACCGTGCCGGGTAAAATAAGCCCCACCAGCGCCAGCGACTCAAGAAATGCCACCAGCATCACGGCTATCAACGAGTAGACCGTGGATTGGGTGATAAAGTGTTCCAGCAATGCCTGCATAATGTACCCGGTTAAAAAACGAAGCCCGGATTCTCCGGAGCCGTCACGTCGTCGTCAAGCCACCAATTGTCTTAATAGTTTACTGGCTGTGACATTTAAGCGGGTCATCATTTCACTTTCTTTACTTTTTATTCACATCCTGCGCGAAATTCACTGGGGCTGGCCCCGGTACATTTTTTAAAGACCCGCGAAAAATAGAGCTGATCTTCGAAGCCAACGTTGCGGCCGACGCTGGCAATTGGCATCCGGGTGGTACTCAACAGCAGTTTGGCCTGGCTAATTCGCTGATCTTCCCGCCAGCCAAGTACGCTTATCCCCAACTGCTGGCGAAACAGGTGCGACAGACGCGAAGGCGACAGGCAGACATGTTGAGCGACGCTGGCGATATCAAAATGGCTGTCCGCCAGATGGTCGCTGATGTACTGGCAGGCATCGCGCACCCGGTTATCCAGCGGCGGATGCAGCGATTCGTTAATCGCCTCCATGCGCCGCAGTAGCAACTGTTCCAGCAGGTTAATCGCCAACAGTTCGGAATAACGTCCCGCCCCCTGACCGGCATCGACAATCTGCCCGAAGAGCTCGCCAAACCGCGCCTGCCACTGTTCATCCGGGCGGAAGAAACCGGTCTGGGCGAAGATCGTCGGCCAGTTGAGCCATTCGTGCCAGTAGGCGCGCGGACGGAAATAGACCCACTGGTGATACCACTCGCTGGCGTCGGGATGGCGGCCATAGTGATGAATCTCCCCCGGCGGAAACAGCAGCATATCGCCGGGGCGACAAACGAACTGTTCGTCGTGGTTGTTAATCACCCCCTCGCCGCGGATCGTCAGGTTGAGAATATAGCCTTTCATGCCCAGCGGGCGGTCGATAAAGAAATCGAGATAACCCTGCGCCTCAATCGGCGTCAGGCCGGTGACCAGATGAGCGTTAAAGGAATAGCCCGGCAGCAGCGGATCGTTTTGCGTTTCGGCCATAAGCGTCGTTCTCCACGAGGTATTTTTGACACCAATTGTCCATATTCATCATTTTATCGCCATCCGCGCCGTTGCGACTGCGATACCGGTGGGAATTTAGACAAAAACCCGCACGGTGAGCGAAAAAAGCGCTACCAGCACGCATTTCGCGTTGATCCAGCGCATAACAAAAGTGTCTATAAATACGGCAGGAAAGTCCACATCGAATATTTGCACGGCGTCACACTTTGCGAGGTGACAGCAATATAGTCCATAAGATTAGCGAATACGGCCTGACGGATTTGGCCGGGGATATCTACTGTTGCTGCATGAATGATTTCAGCATGGAGTAACAAGATGGCAATTGCGATTGGCCTCGATTTTGGTAGTGACTCAGTACGCGCGCTGGCGGTGGAATGCGCTACCGGCGCGGAGCTGGCCGCGAGCGTAGAGTGGTATCCACGCTGGCAGGAAGGGCTGTTCTGCGATGGGCCGAATAACCGCTTCCGCCATCACCCGCGCGATTATATTGAATCGATGGAATCGGCGCTGAAAAGCGTCCTGGCGGCATTAAGCGCAGAACAACGAGCGATGGTGGTCGGTATCGGCGTCGACAGCACCGGTTCAACCCCGGCGCCGATTGATGCTGACGGTAACGTGCTGGCGCTGCGCGAAGAGTTCGCCGACAACCCGAACGCCATGTTCGTACTGTGGAAAGACCATACCGCGGTGGAAGAGGCGGAAGCCATCACCCGCCTGTGCCACACGCCGGGTAAAGAAGATTACTCGCGCTATATCGGCGGCATCTACTCCAGCGAATGGTTCTGGGCCAAGATCCTCCACGTCACTCGCGAAGATAGCGCCGTCGCGCAGGCCGCGGCATCGTGGATTGAGCTTTGTGACTGGGTGCCCGCCCTGCTTTCCGGCACCACCCGCCCGCAGGATATCCGCCGCGGTCGCTGCAGCGCCGGGCACAAATCGTTGTGGCACGAGAGCTGGGGCGGACTGCCGCCCGCCAGCTTCTTCGACGAACTCGACCCGATTATCAACCGCCACCTTGCCTGGCCGCTATTCCGCGACACCTGGACTGCGGATCTCCCCGTCGGCAACCTGACCGCCGAATGGGCGCAGCGCCTCGGCCTGCCGGAGACAGTGGTGATTTCCGGCGGCGCCTTCGATTGCCATATGGGCGCGGTCGGCGCCGGCGCACAGCCTAACGCATTGGTTAAAGTTATCGGCACCTCCACCTGCGACATCCTGATCGCCGATAAACAGAGCGTGGGCAACCGCACGGTGAAAGGTATCTGCGGCCAGGTGGACGGCAGCGTGGTGCCGGATTTCATCGGTATGGAGGCCGGTCAGTCCGCCTTCGGCGATATCTATGCCTGGTTTGGCCGTATCCTCGGCTGGCCGCTGGAACAGCTGGCCCAACAGCACCCTGAATTGCGCGAGCCAATCAAAGCCAGTCAAAAACAGCTGCTGCCTGCGCTCACCGAAGCCTGGGCCAACAATCCGTCCCTCGATCACCTGCCGGTGGTGCTGGACTGGTTCAACGGCCGCCGCACGCCGAACGCCAACCAGCGGCTGAAAGGCGTTATTACCGATTTAAATCTGGCCACCGACGCCCCGGCGCTGTTTGGCGGGCTCATTGCCGCCACCGCCTTCGGCGCCCGCGCCATTATGGAGTGCTTCACCGATCAGGGCATTCCGGTCAATAACGTGATGGCGCTCGGCGGCATTGCGCGTAAGAACCAGGTCATCATGCAGGCCTGCTGCGACGTCCTGAACCGCCCGCTGCAGATTGTCGCCTCCGATCAGTGCTGCGCGTTGGGCGCCGCCATCTTCGCCGCCGTCGCCGCTGGCGTCTATCCGGATATCCCTGCCGCGCAACGCAACATGGCAAGCGAGGTGGAAAACACCCTGCAGCCGCGCGCGCAGCAGGCGCAACGTTTCGAACAACTGTATCAGCGCTACCAGCAGTGGTCGGCCAGCGCGGAACAACACTATCTCCCTTCGGCTGCAAAGGCGGAAAACGACCCGCAATCTCAGGCAGCGCTCACCCATTAAGGATACGAAAATGACGATTTTTGATAACTATGAAGTGTGGTTCGTAATTGGCAGCCAGCACCTGTATGGCCAGGAGACCCTACGCCAGGTGACGAAACATGCCGAACATGTGGTGAATAGCCTGAATGCGGAAGCAAAACTGCCGTGCAAGCTGGTGCTGAAACCGCTCGGCACCACGCCGGATGAAATCACGCATATTTGCCGCGACGCCAACTACGATGATAAATGCGCCGGATTAGTGGTCTGGCTGCATACCTTCTCACCGGCGAAAATGTGGATTAACGGCCTGACGCTCCTCAACAAGCCTCTGCTGCAATTCCATACCCAATTCAACGCCTCCCTGCCGTGGGACAGCATTGATATGGACTTTATGAACCTCAACCAGACCGCGCACGGCGGCCGCGAATTCGGCTTTATCGGCGCGCGCATGCGCCAGCAGCACAGCGTCGTCACCGGCCACTGGCAGGATAAAGAAGCGCACCAGCGCATCGGCGCGTGGATGCGTCAGGCGGTTTCGAAGCAGGATACCCGTCATCTGAAAGTGTGCCGCTTCGGCGATAACATGCGCGAAGTGGCGGTAACCGATGGCGATAAAGTGGCGGCGCAGATTAAGTTCGGCTTCTCGGTCAACACCTGGGCGGTCGGCGATCTGGTGCAGGTGGTGAATAGCATCAGCGACGGCGATATCAACGCGCTGGTCGATGAGTATGAAAGCAGCTACCGCCTGACGCCAGCGGCGCAGGTGCACGGCGATAAACGCCAGAACGTACTGGACGCCGCGCGCATCGAACTGGGGATGAGGCGCTTCCTTGAGCAAGGCGGTTTCCACGCCTTTACCACCACCTTTGAAGACCTTCACGGCCTGAAGCAGCTGCCGGGTCTCGCCGTACAGCGCCTGATGCAGCAGGGTTATGGCTTTGCCGGCGAAGGCGACTGGAAAACCGCCGCTCTGCTACGCATCATGAAAGTGATGTCGACCGGTCTGCAGGGCGGCACCTCTTTTATGGAGGATTACACCTATCACTTCGACAACGGCAACGATCTGGTGCTGGGCTCGCACATGCTGGAAGTGTGCCCGACTATCGCTACCGCCGAGAAACCGATCCTCGACGTCCAGCCGCTGGGAATTGGCGGTAAGGCCGATCCGGCGCGTCTGATCTTCAACACCCAAACCGGCCCGGCGATCGTCGCCAGCCTGATTGATTTAGGCGATCGCTTCCGCCTGCTGGTCAACACCATCGAAACCGTCGCGACGCCGCACGATCTGCCGAAGCTGCCGGTGGCCAACGCGCTGTGGCAGGCACAGCCGGATCTGCGTACCGCGTCGGAAGCCTGGATCATCGCCGGCGGCGCGCACCATACCGTCTTCAGCCATGCGCTAACCCTCGACGATATGCGCCAGTTTGCCGAGCTGCAGGATATTGAGCTGACCGTCATCGACAACGATACCCGCCTGCCGTCGTTCAAAGACGCGCTGCGCTGGAATGAAGTCTATTACGGTTCAAAACGCTAAGAGGCCGCCCCTCACCCTAACCCTCTCCCCAGCGGGGAGAGGGAACCGAACGAGCGCGGTGTCGCCTTTATCCCACTCCCTTTGGGAGAAGGAACCGACCCGGCGCGGTGTCACCTTCCCCCTCCCTTTGGGAGAGGAGTGGGGAGAAGGAACCAACCGGCGCGGTGTCATCTTTCTCCCTCTCCCTTTGGGAGAGGGTCGGGGTGAGGGGAACCCAACTCACCTGCTATTCGGAGCACACTATGTTAGAAGATCTCAAACGCCAGGTGCTGGAGGCCAACTTAGCGCTACCGCAGCATAATCTGGTGACCTTAACCTGGGGCAACGTCAGCGCCGTCGATCGTGACAAAGGGGTATTGGTTATTAAACCCTCCGGCGTGGATTACGCAGTGATGACCGCTAACGACATGGTCGTCGTCAGTCTGGAGACCGGTGAAGTGGTGGAAGGCAACAAGAAGCCCTCTTCCGATACGCCGACCCATCGCCTGCTGTATCAGGCATTCCCGACGCTTGGCGGGATTGTGCATACCCATTCGCGCCACGCCACCATCTGGGCGCAGGCCGGGCAATCTATCCCGGCGACCGGCACCACCCACGCTGACTATTTTTATGGCCCGGTCCCCTGCACCCGGTTGATGACCGATGCGGAGATCAACGGCGAATATGAGTGGGAAACCGGCAACGTGATTGTCGAAACCTTCCGTCAGCAGGGCATCGACCCGGCGCAAATGCCCGGCGTGCTGGTGCATTCCCACGGCCCGTTCGCCTGGGGAAAAAATGCCGAAGACGCGGTGCATAATGCCATCGTGCTGGAGGAGATCGCCTATATGGGAATTTTCTGCCGCCAGCTGGCGCCGCAACTGCCTGCTATGCAGCAGACGCTGCTCGATAAACACTATCTGCGTAAACACGGGGCCAAAGCCTACTACGGCCAGTAACGGCCGCTGGTTGGGCCAAGTTGTAGAAACTGTTGTCGGTTTACAACTGTTTTGGTCCGGGAAAAACGTGTGTTTTGTGTTAATTCCGAGCATATTGCGCTCCCGATTAATTTTTCTGCGTTATGTCTCTCATGGCGCAGGGAGCGCACAGAGGGCGGCCAGTCGCCGCCGCCCTCTGTACTCCCCGGCTCTGGCCGCCAAAATCGCCACTTCGTGGTGCCTTCGACTTATCCCTGCAGGCTTCGGGTCGGGCCGAGGCAGCGTCCTTGCAAATCACGGCCCTCAGCCCGCATCCATGCGGGCTGCCCCGGCCTTCCGGGAACGTCTCAGCGATTTTGAGGCCACCAACACCGGCAGTTTCAGTAGCCACAGGTACAAGGTAGAGACCTTAAGCTCACAATGGCACGAACCGTAGCCCGGATGAGGCGCAAGCAGAAATCCGGGGCAACCGCGGCGCTGAATGCCTGTATAAAACCCCAGCACCTATCGTGAAACCAGGCTATAATCAGGCCTGGTTTTTTATCGTTGAGAGCACGCGTGACGCAGCCGCAAGCAGGATTTTTACTCACCCGTCACTGGCGGGATACCCCGCAGGGAACGGAACTGGCCTTCTGGCTGGCGACCGATAACGGCCCGCTGCAGGTCACGCTGCCGCCGCAGGAATCCGTCGCGTTTATCCCCGAAGCGCAGCGGCAGCAGGCTGAAAGCCTATTGCAAGGTGAAAACGGCTATCGCCTGGCCCCGCTTGCGTTAAAAGATTTCCACCGCCAGCCGGTTTTCGGCCTGTACTGCCGCGCCCATCGCCAGCTGATGCGGCTGGAAAAAAAGCTGCGTGAAAACGGCGTCACCGTTTACGAAGGCGATATCCGCCCGCCGGAGCGCTACCTGATGGAGCGCTTTATCACCGCCCCGGTGTGGGTGGAAGGCGAAACGCGCGGTTCGCAGCTGGTTAACGCGCGCATGAAACCTAATCCGGATTACCGCCCGCCGCTGAAATGGGTCTCGTTGGATATCGAAACCAGCCGCCACGGCGAGCTCTACTGCATCGGCCTGGAAGGCTGCGGCCAGCGGGTGGTCTACATGTTAGGCCCCGAGCCCGCTACGCCGCCGGATGTGGGCTTCAGCCTGGTCTATGTCGCAAGCCGCCCGCTGTTGCTGGAAAAGCTCAACGCCTGGTTTGCCGAACACGATCCCGACGTGCTGATCGGCTGGAACGTGGTGCAGTTCGATCTGCGGGTCCTGCAAAAACACGCCGAGCGCTACCGCATCCCGCTGCAGCTCGGCCGCGGCAATAGCGAGCTGGAGTGGCGCGAGCACGGTTTTAAGAACGGCGTCTTTTTCGCCCAGGCCAACGGCCGGCTGATTATCGACGGCATTGAAGCGCTAAAATCGGCGTTCTGGAACTTCTCCTCATTTTCACTCGAGGCCGTCGCCCGCGAACTGCTCGGCGAAGGTAAAGCTATCGACAACCCGTGGGATCGGATGGACGAAATCGATCGCCGTTTCCATGAAGATAAACCGGCGCTGGCCACCTATAACCTACAGGATTGCGAGCTGGTGACGCGGATCTTTCATAAGACAGAGATCATGCCGTTTCTGCTCGAACGGGCGACGGTCAACGGCCTGCCCGCCGATCGCCACGGCGGATCGGTCGCCGCCTTCAGCCATCTCTATTTCCCGCGCATGCACCGGCTGGGCTACGTGGCGCCGAATCTCGGCGAAGTTCCCCCGCAGGCCAGTCCCGGCGGCTACGTCATGGACTCCCGCCCCGGCCTGTATGACTCAGTGCTGGTGCTGGACTACAAAAGCCTGTATCCGTCGATCATCCGCACCTTTTTAATCGATCCGGTCGGTCTGGTTGAAGGGCTGGCACAGCCCGATGACCGCCACAGCACCGAAGGGTTTCTCGGCGCCCGCTTCTCGCGCGAAAAGCACTGCCTGCCAGGCATCGTCGGGCAGATCTGGCACGGCCGCGATGAAGCTAAGCGTCAGCATAATAAGCCGCTGTCGCAGGCGCTGAAGATCATCATGAACGCCTTTTACGGCGTGCTGGGGACCAGCGCCTGCCGCTTTTTCGATCCACGGCTGGCGTCGTCGATCACCATGCGCGGCCACGCGATCATGCGCCAGACCAAAGCGCTGATTGAAGCCCAGGGCTATGACGTTATCTATGGCGATACCGACTCCACCTTCGTCTGGCTCAAACGCCCGCATAGCGAAGCGCAGGCGGCGGAAATCGGCCGCAAACTTGTTGCCTATGTTAACGACTGGTGGGCGCAGGAACTGGGCAAAAGCCAGCTGACCAGCGCGCTGGAGCTGGAATATGAAACCCACTTTTGCCGCTTTTTAATGCCGACGATCCGCGGCGCCGATACCGGCAGTAAAAAGCGTTATGCCGGAATGATTCAGGAGGGCGATGCCCAGCGCATGGTGTTCAAGGGGCTGGAGACGGTACGCACCGACTGGACGCCGCTGGCCCAGCAGTTTCAACAGGAGCTGTATCTGCGCATCTTCCGCCATCAGCCGTATCAGGATTATGTACGGGAGACTATCGCAAGACTAATGAACGGCGAGCTCGACGAGCAGCTGGTTTATCGCAAGCGCCTGCGCCGACCGCTGGCGGAGTACCAGCGTAACGTGCCGCCGCACGTGCGCGCCGCGAGGCTTGCCGATGAACACAACGCGAAGCTTGGGCGGGCGCAGCAGTATCAGCAGCGCGGCACCATTAAATACGTCTGGACTACCGGCGGCCCGGAGCCGGTGGATTACCAGCAGTCGCCGCTCGATTACGATCACTATCTGTCAAAGCAATTGCAGCCGGTGGCGGAAGGAATCCTTCCCTTCGTCAACGACGACTTTGCTACAATAGTGACAGGGCAACTGGGGCTATTTTGACAGGTGACTAACACCTCGGCATCCAGTACCATAGCGCCCTTTCCATTCCTGGACCCAATTTTGATTCCTCAGCATAACTATGCTGAGGATGCACTATTGCCTGCAATTAAAGAACAAAGAGCCGAACACATATGCCTTTTACACTTGGTCAACGCTGGATTAGCGATACAGAGAGCGAACTAGGACTAGGGACAGTGGTAGCGCTGGATGCGCGCATGGTCACTCTCCTTTTCCCCGCCATCGGCGAAAACCGTCTGTACTCTCGCAACGATTCCCCAATTACCCGCGTGATGTTTAACCCGGGTGATACCATTACCAGCCACGAAGGCTGGCAGCTCCACGTTGACGAAGTAAATGAAGAGAATGGGCTGCTGTCCTACACCGGCACCCGCCTGGATACGCAAGAAGAACATGTTACCCTGCGCGAAGTCCTGCTCGACAGCAAGCTGGCCTTCAGCAAGCCGCAGGACCGCCTGTTCGCGGGGCAAATCGACCGGATGGACCGCTTTGCCCTGCGCTACCGCGCGCGTAAGTTCCAGAGCGAACAGTACCGCATGCCGTGGAGCGGCCTGCGCGGCCAGCGCACCAGCCTGATCCCGCATCAGTTGAACATCGCCCACGACGTGGGCCGTCGTCACGCGCCGCGCGTTCTGCTGGCCGATGAAGTGGGCTTAGGTAAAACCATCGAAGCCGGGATGATCCTGCACCAGCAGCTGCTCTCCGGCGCCGCCGAGCGCGTGCTGATCGTGGTCCCGGAAACCCTCCAGCACCAGTGGCTGGTGGAAATGCTGCGCCGCTTCAACCTGCGTTTCTCGCTCTTCGACGACGAACGCTACGCCGAAGCGCAGCACGACGCCTACAACCCGTTCGAAACCGAACAGCTGGTTATCTGCTCCTTAGACTTCGTGCGCCGCAGCAAGCAGCGCCTGGAGCACCTGTGCGACGCCGAATGGGACCTGATGGTGGTCGATGAAGCGCACCACCTGGTGTGGAGCGAAGAGGCGCCGAGCCGTGAATATCAGGCCATTGAACAGCTCGCCGAACGCGTGCCGGGGATACTGTTGCTGACCGCGACGCCGGAACAGCTGGGCATGGAGAGCCACTTTGCGCGCCTGCGTCTGCTGGATCCAAACCGCTTCCACGATTTTGAACAGTTTGTTGAAGAACAGCAAAACTATCGCCCGGTCGCCGACGCCGTCGCCCTGCTGCTGGCAGGCAACAAGCTCAACGATAATGAGCTCAACACCCTTGGCGATCTGATTGGCGAACAGGATATCGAGCCGCTGCTGCAGGCCGCTAACAGCGATCGTGAAGATGCTCAGGCCGCGCGCCAGGAGCTGGTTTCAATGCTGATGGACCGCCACGGCACCAGCCGGGTGCTGTTCCGTAACACCCGTAACGGCGTGAAAGGTTTCCCGAAACGCGAGCTGCACACTATTCGCCTGCCGCTGCCGACCCAGTACCAGACGGCTATCAAGGTCTCCGGTATTATGGGCGCACGCAAAACCGCGGAAGAGCGCGCGCGCGACATGCTCTATCCGGAGCAGATCTATCAGGAATTTGAAGGCGATACCGGCACCTGGTGGAACTTCGACCCGCGCGTCGAATGGCTGATGGGCTACCTGACCAGCCATCGCTCGCAGAAGGTGCTGGTGATTTGCGCCAAAGCCGCCACCGCGCTGCAGCTGGAGCAGGTGCTGCGCGAGCGCGAAGGTATTCGCGCCGCGGTATTCCATGAAGGCATGTCGATTATCGAACGCGACCGCGCCGCAGCGTGGTTTGCCGAAGAAGACACCGGCGCGCAGGTGCTGCTGTGTTCCGAAATCGGCTCCGAAGGGCGTAACTTCCAGTTCGCCAGCAACCTGGTGATGTTCGACCTGCCGTTTAACCCGGATCTGCTGGAGCAGCGTATCGGCCGTCTCGACCGTATCGGCCAGGCGCACGATATCCAGATCCACGTGCCGTATCTGGAGAAAACCGCGCAGTCGGTGCTGGTGCGCTGGTATCACGAAGGCCTCGATGCCTTCGAACATACCTGCCCGACCGGCCGTACCGTCTACGATAGCGTTCACGACGACCTGATTAACTACCTTGCCGCGCCGGAATCCACCGATGGCTTCGACGATCTGATCAAATCCTGCCGCCAGCAGCATGAAGCGCTGAAAGCGCAGCTGGAACAGGGCCGCGACCGTCTGCTGGAGATCCACTCCAACGGCGGCGAAAAAGCGCAGGCTCTGGCTGAGAGCATCGAAGAGCAGGATGACGATACCAGCCTGATAGCCTTCTCGATGAACCTGTTCGATATCGTCGGCATCAACCAGGATGACCG
This sequence comes from Klebsiella sp. 141153, assembly GCF_032601995.1. NCBI lineage: Bacteria > Pseudomonadati > Pseudomonadota > Gammaproteobacteria > Enterobacterales > Enterobacteriaceae > Klebsiella > Klebsiella sp. 141153. The sequence goes on from NZ_JAQIRJ010000011.1 coordinate 171,399, forward strand.
CGGCGAAAACCTGATCGTCCTGACCCCGTCCGATCATATGCTGGTGCCGGATTTCCCGGGCCTGCCGGAAGATGGCTGCACCATCACCTTCGAGCGTGACGTGGCGCTGTCGCGTGAAGACGCGCAGTTCATCACCTGGGAACACCCGCTGATTCGCAACGGTCTGGATCTGATCCTCTCCGGCGATACCGGCAGCAGCACGATTTCGCTGCTGAAGAACAAGGCGCTGCCGGTCGGCACGCTGCTGCTGGAGCTGATCTACGTCGTCGAAGCGCAGGCGCCGAAGCAATTACAGCTTAACCGCTTCCTGCCGGCGACCCCGGTTCGCATGCTGCTGGATAAAAACGGCAACAACCTCGCCGCGCAGGTGGAGTTCGAAAGCTTCAACCGCCAGTTGAGCGCGGTCAACCGCCACACTGGTAGCAAGCTGGTCAATGCGGTGCAGCAGGACGTTCACGCGATTCTGCAACAGGGCGAAGCGCAGATCGCCAAAGCGGCGCAGGCGCTGATCGACGCGGCGCGTAACGAAGCCGATGATAAACTGACGGCGGAACTGTCGCGTCTCGAAGCGCTGAAGGCGGTGAACCCGAACATCCGTGACGACGAACTGGCGGCGATCGAAAGCAACCGCCAGCAGGTGATGGATGCGCTGGCGCAGGCCGGATGGCGTCTGGACGCGCTGCGTCTGATCGTCGTCACTCACCAGTAACGGAACGCGAAAATGGCGATGGAAAACTACAATCCGCCGCAGGATCCCTGGCTGGTGATTCTGTATCAGGATGAGCACATTATGGTGGTCAACAAGCCGAGCGGCTTGTTGTCCGTGCCCGGCAGGCTGGAAGAGCATAAGGATAGCGTGATGACGCGTATCCAGCGCGATTTCCCGCAGGCCGAATCGGTGCATCGCCTGGATATGGCCACCAGCGGCGTGATTGTGGTGGCGCTGAATAAGGCCGCCGAGCGTGAACTGAAGCGTCAGTTCCGCGAGCGCGAGCCGAAGAAGCAGTACATCGCCCGCGTCTGGGGCCATCCGCAGCCTGCGGAAGGTCTGGTGGATTTACCGCTGATTTGCGACTGGCCGAACCGGCCAAAGCAGAAGGTGTGTTATGAAACCGGCAAAGCGGCGCAAACCGAATATGAAGTGCTGGAGTACGCGGAGGACAACACCGCCCGCGTGCGCCTGAAGCCGATTACCGGGCGCTCGCATCAGCTTCGCGTGCATATGCTGGCGTTAGGGCATCCGATCCTCGGCGACCGCTTTTACGCCACGCCGGAGGCGCTGGCGATGGCCCCGCGCCTGCTACTGCATGCCGAAACGTTAACCATCACTCATCCCGCCTACGGCAACGCGATGACCTTCCGCGCGCCGATCGACTTTTAAGTCATTACCCGGACGCCCCCGGTTGCGCTACGCCGCCGGGGAAATCTCTAACGCAGACGCGATTAATCGCGGGCGAACCACGCATCGATCATCTGCTCAACGCGAGCGACCACCAGCCCGGTGTCGTGACGACGGCTGCGCGCGCAGGCGTGGGCCGGCTCATCGCACAGCAGGCAGCGGCGCATCGCTTCACCCTGCGCCTGGCGGCTAATCAGCCCCGCTTGCGGACAAATGACGTCGATATCCCACAGACGTCCCAGCGGATGATTCTGTTCCAGTTCGCTGCATAGCGCTTTGATCTCTTCCGCGGAGTGCTCAACGCACCACATCGCTTCCGGGCCGGTAGGGAGCCACAACACCTGGCGGTCGAGCGTTTTCCAACGCTGCTGCCACAAAAGTTGGTCACAGGCCTGCAGCGCAACACCCATCATATTGCGATAGCGAATACTGTCTTTTACCGCCCCTGGCGTTACCAGAGTGAGAGAAATGACCGGTTGTTGATAATGGTTGAGCCAGTCTTGTTGACGGGCTGCGCGCTGCTCTTTCGCCGCCAGCAGATTTTCCATGCTGACGCCCGCCCGGGCGGGAGTATGCACTGACATTCTTTCCTCTCCTTTAATGATCAAAAAGGCAGCTCGGGGCTGCCGTCGCTATCGCGGATAACGCCGCCTATTGTATCGCTAATCGCACAGAATTTAGGACGCAGGACAAAGAAATTTTCTTCGTCCTGCGGAGGGAAATGGCAGTTTTTGCTGTTAGCGCAGAACTAAATCACGATAAGAAATGACTTAAGAACAGCAGCCCTAACGACACATTAATCGCGCCGCCGATACGGGTAGCTATCTGAGCAAACGGCATCAGGTTCATACGGTTGCCGGAAGTCAGGATGGCGACGTCGCCGGTACCGCCCTGCCCGCTCTGGCAACAGGAGACAATCGCCACGTCGACCGGATGCATCCCCATTTTTTTACCGACGAAGAACCCGGTGGCCACCAGCGCCGAGACGGTGCAGACAATAACCAGCAGGTTGGTGAGCGTGAAGGCATTTACCAGCTCCTGCCACGGGGTAATCGCCACGCCGACGGCAAACAGAATCGGATAAGTCACCGCGGTGCGGAAGAATTTATACACCACCTGCGAGCCCTCCTGCAGGCGCGGCGAAACCACATTCGCCAGCTTCAGCAGCACCGCGAGGAACAGCATGCCAACCGGCGCCGGCAGGCCAATCAATTTATGTCCGAGCATGCCCATCATATACAGCAGCACCGCCAGCAGCGCGCCGGAGGCCAGCGTCGCCACATCAGTTTTACCGCCAAATCCTTCGCTTTCGCTCAGGCTGCGGGTTTCATTACTGCGGTTCGGCATTAGCTGGCCTTCGCCGGTCAGATGCGGGAAGCGTTTGCCAAGCTGGTTCAGACAGCCGGCAATGACGATCGCCGTCAGGCTGCCCAGCATCACCATCGGCAGCACGCGTCCCAGCGCAACCCCCTGATCCATATGCATCAGCGCCGCATAGCCAATCGACAGCGGGATCGCCCCTTCGCCCACGCCGCCGGCCATAATCGGCAACACGATAAAGAAGAAGACCTGGAACGGATCCATTCCCAACAGGCTACCCACGCCGACGCCTACCAGCATGCCGACAACTTCGCCGCACAGCATCGGCAGGAAGATCTTAAGGAACCCCTGAATCAGCGTGGTGCGGTTCATGCTCATAATGCTGCCAACGATAATGCAGCAGATGTAGAGATAAAGAATATTGGTCGATTTATAGAATTTGGTGGTGGATTCAACCACCACATCCGGCAGCAGGCCGTAATGGACCAGCGCCGAAGGAATAAAGGTGGCGCAAATCGCCGCCGCGCCAAGCTTACCGAGTACCGGCAGACGCTTGCCGAACTCGCCGCAGGCAAAACCGAAGAAGGCCAGCGTCGCCACCATCACCACGATATCGCTCGGCAGCTTGCCGCCGAGGCAGTCCAGCGCGATAAGACCACCGGCCAGCAAAAATAGCGGCAGCGGGATAATCCCCACTTTCCAGCTATCCATCACGTGCCACCAGCGCTGCTTCAACGAGGCTTTCGGTTTGTTAATAGGTTCAAGGGTTGCAGAGAATGCGTTGTCTGTGGTGCTCATAAATTCAGCCCTGTAGTTATTATTCCTGTTCAGGGTAGAGGGGCTGGCGCGGCGTTAATGTGAGAAAAGGCAGATTAAAAAAGAAGTTTTAATGGTCATTATGGTTTTTATGGTTTCTATACCCTAAATAATTCGAGTTGCAGGAAGGCGGCGACGCAGGGAATCCCCAGGAGCTTACTCCAGTAAGTGACTGGGGTGAGTGAGGACAAATTCGTCAGGAACGAATTTGAACGCAGTTCACTGCGCCCGTAAGGGCGAGGCCCAGGGATGGGCCGAGTTATTGCCAACGCCCATGCAACTTGAAGTATGACGGGTATATTAATCAGCGTGATACATATCTGATTTCTAAACGTGGTTTTTATGGTTTTTTTATTAACCGGATAATTACCCTTTATAAATAGGCGCCAGTAGATAAATTGTCCTTCTGGCCGCTGACGATATCGTTGCCGAATCTCAAATACTGTGCGCATAACTATGAAAGTTTCATTTCAATTTAAGCTGTTCATCTCCCTGGTGGCCTTTTTCTCCATCTTATTCGCTCTGCTTGGCGTTTATTATTATCTCGACGCCAGCCGCCAGCTGTATCAGGAAATGAGCGCCAGGGCGAAAATTCAGGCCGAAGAGATTGCGCTGATGCCCAATCTACGCCAGCAGGTCAGTCTGCACGACCCGCAGGCTATCGGCGCCTTCATGAGGCAAATCGCCGCCCACAGCGATGCCAGCTTTATCGTCATCGGCGATGATAAAGGCGTACATCTGTTTCATTCCGTGCACCCGGAATGGGTCGGCACCCGCTTAGTGGGCGGCGATAACCAGGCGGTGCTGGAAGGCAAAACTATCACTACCATCCGTAAAGGCGGTTTGGGCATCTCGCTACGCAGTAAAACGCCCATTGTCGACGACAACGGGCGGGTGATCGGCATCGTCTCCGTCGGCTATCTGACCAGCTATCTCGACAGCATCACCGTGCAAAAGGTAGTGAATATTTTTGTCGCCGCCATCCTGTTGCTGATCGCCCTGTTTATCTTCTCCTGGTATTTTACCCGCAGTATTAAAAAGCAGATTTTTTCGCTGGAGCCGCGCGAAATTGGCCTGCTGGTTCGCCAGCAAAAAGCGATGATGGAATCGATTTTCGAAGGGGTTATCGTTATCGACAGCCAGCGACGGATTGAGGTGATTAACCACGCCGCCCGCAGCCTGCTGGGGCTTAAGCAGCCCGCGCATCTGCTGCGCGGCAAATCGATTGATAGCGTGATCGCGCCGCAGCCGTTCTTCGCCAGCGGCGCGATGCTGGCGAACGATACGCACGATGAACTGTGTCGCTTCAACCAGCTGACGGTACTCGCCAGCCGGGTGCGCATCATGCTGGAAAACTCGCTGCAGGGCTGGGTGATCACCTTCCGTGACCGCGATGAAATTAACGCCCTCACCGCCCAGCTCAGCCAGGTGAAACGCTATGTCGATAACCTGCGCATTATGCGCCACGAGCAGCTCAACCGCATGACCACGCTCTCCGGCCTGCTGCATATGGGCCACTACGACGAAGCTATTCGCTATATACAGGCGCAATCGGAACATGCCCAGGAGCTGCTGGACTTCATCTCCTCGCGCTTCCGCTCGCCGACGCTATGCGGCCTGCTGCTGGGTAAAGCCACCCGCGCTTATGAAAAAGGCGTTGAACTGAGCTTTGATCCGGCCTGTCGTATCGATCGCCCGCTGTCGTCGCTGATGGAGTCGGAACTTATCTCGATCATCGGCAACCTGCTGGATAACGCCATTGAAGCGACGCAGCGCGCTGAACTACCTCACGAGCCGGTCGAGGTACTGATTCAACTCAACGCCCGCGAGCTGATGATTGAGGTGGCCGATCGCGGCGTCGGAATTCGCCCGGATATCCGCGAACGTATTTTTGAGCGCGGGGTGACGACAAAAACCCGTGGCGATCACGGTATTGGTCTGTATCTTATTGAACATTATGTGACTCAGGCTGGCGGCACGATTGAGGTTGCCGATAACGCGCCGCGCGGAACGATATTTACCCTGTTTATTCCCGCCGACCCGCCAGCCCATCCGCAACCGGAGGCCAACGATGCATCATGATCTGGTCGATGTGCTGATCATCGAAGATGAAAACGAGCTGGCCCGCCTGCACGCCGAGCTGATACAGAAACACCCGCGCATGCGGCTGGCGGGAATGGCCGCCTCGCTTTCCCAGGCGCGGCAGATGCTCAACGCCAGACCGCCGCAGCTGGTCCTGCTGGATAATTATCTGCCGGACGGCAAAGGCGTTACTCTGATGACCGACCCGATTCTGGCCAATGCCAATTGCTCGGTCATTTTCATCACCGCCGCCAGCGATATGGAAACCTGCAGCCAGGCGATACGCAACGGCGCCTTCGACTACATTCTCAAGCCGGTTTCGTGGAAACGGCTGAGCCAGTCGCTGGAGCGCTTTATTCAGTTTTACGATCAGCAGCGGGAATGGAAAATCGTCGATCAGCAAAACGTTGATTCTCTGTATCAGCTGCAGGCTAAAAATTTTCGCGCCGATAACGGCAGCAAGGGCATCGAAGAAAAGACCCTGGCGCTGGTACAAAATTTATTTCATGGCCGCGAAACGCACTGTTTTTCGGTTGACGAAGTGGTCAGCGAAACCGGGCTGAGCAAGACCACTGCCCGTCGTTATCTCGAGCATTGCGTAGAAGTGAGTTTTCTGGAAGTGGAAATGCTGTACGGAAAGATTGGCCACCCGCGGCGGATGTATCGCCGCGCGCAGGGCGCGAACTAAGGCTTCTCCCCGCAGGAGAAGCCTTTCGGGATTCAGAAGCCGCGCTGCTCTTTGATGAGCTCCCAGGCTTTCTGGATTTCCTGCGCTTTCTGTTTCGCCATTTCCATCATCTCCGGCGGCAGCCCTTTGGCCACCAGCTTGTCCGGGTGATGTTCGCTCATTAGTTTACGGTAAGCGCGTTTGACGGTGGCGGCATCATCGGTCGGCTTGACGCCGAGAACGTTACAAGCGTCTTCAAGCGTCGGACCGCGCTGTGCCTGCTGCCAGCCGCCATTGCCGCCGCGCTGACCATAGGATTGCTGCTGCGAGCCGCCGCCGAACTGCGCGCCGCCCTGCATCATGCGCAGGAACTGCTCAAACTGCGCGCGCGAGATACCAAGCTCGTCGGCGATAACAAACAACACTTCGCGTTCATTGGGATGTAATTCGCCGTCGGCGAAGGCTGCCTGCAGCTGAATTTCCAGAAACATCCTAATTAAATCGAAGCGACCGAAACAGACGCTGCGCAGTTGACGCATTTTCTCGCGCAGCGGGTAATTATCGGCCTTGCCGGCGCGAAATGCCTGCTGCGCCGCGGTGCGCGACTCGCCGTGCAGGTTCATACGATCCATCAGCACATTCGCCACATGAATATCGGCTTCCGTCACGCGCCCTTTAGATTTAGTCAGATGCCCCATCACTTCAAAAGTGGTGGAAAAGAACAGCGACTGCCGCTCCTGCTGGTTGGCAAATAAATTCAGCCGACGGCTACGGGCCCGGTCAAACATATGTCCGACTAAAAAGCCAAGCACCACGCCCCAGAAGCCGCCGCCCATCAATAATGCAACCGCGACACCAATCACTTTACCCAAATACTGCATAGACTCCCCAATCTTTCTGCTACCAGTTAAGCTATATCTGACCGCACGTTACCAAGCGTTGACGCCACGGTCATGTGGGACATCGCCTATAATTTGCTTTATCATACTCGCCATTCTACACGGTGCCTAACGCTCAGAAACGAAACGAGCGGATTAAGACTAGCGCGATTAAGATGAGTACGTTAGGCTCTGACCGTTTGCAAGCCGCTGCCACAAGATGACGGAACAACAAATAAAACGTATGAAAAAACGTATCCCCAGCCTCCTGGCCACCATGATCGCCAGCGCCTTGTATAGCCAACAGGGCATGGCCGCCGATCTCGCCACGCAATGTATGCTTGGCGTGCCAAGCTATAATCGTCCTCTCGTTGAAGGAAAGCCTAACGATCAACCGGTAACGATTGACGCCGATCATGCGAAAGGCAACTACCCCGATAATGCCGTGTTTACCGGCAACGTTGATATTAATCAGGGGAATAGTCGCCTGCAGGCCGACGAGGTGCAGTTGCATCAGCAGCAGCCGGCGGGCCAACCGCAGCCGGTGCGTACCGTTGATGCGCTTGGCAACGTTCATTATGACGATAACCAGGTTATTCTGAAGGGGCCGAAGGCGTGGTCGAACCTGAACACCAAAGATACTAACGTCTGGAAAGGCGACTATCAGATGGTTGGCCGTCAGGGGCGCGGTACCGCCGACCTGATGAAGCAGCGCGGCGAAAACCGCTATACCATTCTGGAAAACGGCAGCTTCACCTCCTGTCTGCCGGGTTCTGATACCTGGAGCGTCGTCGGCAGCGAAGTTATCCATGACCGCGAAGAGCAGGTTGCCGAAATCTGGAACGCGCGCTTTAAGCTGGGTTCCGTCCCTATTTTTTATAGCCCATATCTGCAGCTGCCGGTCGGCGATAAGCGCCGCTCCGGCTTCCTGATCCCCAACGCCAAATACAGCACTAAAAATGGCGTTGAGTTCTCGCTGCCCTATTACTGGAATATCGCGCCGAACTTCGACGCCACCATTACGCCGCACTATATGAATAAACGCGGCGGCGTAATGTGGGAAAACGAATTCCGTTATCTGACCCAGGCGGGCGCAGGTTTATTCGAATTCGATTACCTGCCTTCCGATAAAGTGTACGAAGACGATCACTCCAACGACAGCAATAGCCGCCGCTGGATGTTCTACTGGAACCACAACGCGGTTATCGATCAGGTGTGGCGTCTGAACGCCGACTACACCAAAGTCAGCGACCCGGATTACTTTAACGACTTTAGCTCTAAGTACGGTTCCAGTACCGACGGCTACGCGACGCAGAAATTCAGCGCCGGTTACGTTAACCAGAACTTTGACGCCACCGTGTCGACCAAGCAGTTCCAGGTCTTCGACCGTAGCTCAAGCAACTCCTACGCTGCTGAGCCTCAGCTCGATATTAACGCCTACCAGAATGACGTCGGTCCGTTCGATACTCATCTGTATGCGCAGGCGGTGCACTTCGTCAACACCAACGGCGATATGCCAGAAGCAACGCGCCTGCACATGGAGCCGACGATCAACCTGCCGCTGTCTAACGGCTGGGGAAGCATCAATACCGAGGCGAAGCTGCTGGCGACCCACTATCAGCAGAGTAATCTCGATCAGTACAACACCGCTAACGGTACCGATTACAAAGATTCGGTTAACCGCGTGATGCCGCAATTCAAAATCGACGGCAAAATGGTCTTCGAACGCGATATGCAGGAAGGGTATACCCAGACCCTGGAACCGCGCATGCAGTACCTGTACATCCCGTATCGCGACCAGAGCCACATTGGCGTCTACGACTCGACACTGCTGCAGTCCGACTATAGCGGCCTGTTCCGCGACCGCTCCTACAGCGGCCTTGACCGTATCGCGTCAGCCAACCAGGTCACCACCGGCGTCACATCTCGCGTATATGATGACGCGGCCGTTGAACGTTTTAATATTTCCGTTGGTCAAATCTACTATTTCACCGAGTCTCGCACCGGTGCGGACAACATCAACTGGGAGAATAACGACACCACGGGTTCACTGGTCTGGGCCGGCGATACTTACTGGCGTATCACCGATAACTGGGGTTTACGCGGGGGGATCCAGTACGATACGCGTCTGGATAACGTCGCAACCGGCAACGGAACCATTGAATACCGCCGCGACGAAAACCGCTTAGTGCAACTGAACTACCGTTACGCGAGTCCGGAATATATTCAGGCGACGCTGCCTTCGTATTCCACCGCTCAGCAGTACAAAGAAGGTATTTCTCAGGTGGGTATGACCGCCAGCTGGCCGATTGTCGATCGTTGGTCAGTGGTCGGCGCGTACTACTTCGATACCAATACCAAAAAAGCGGCTAACCAGATGTTAGGGGTACAGTATAACTCTTGCTGCTACGCTATCCGCCTTGGCTACGAACGTAAGATCAACGGCTGGGATAACAACAACGGCGGTGAGAGCAAATACGACAACACCTTCGGTATCAACATCGAACTGCGTGGTCTGAGCTCCAACTACGGTCTTGGCACCCAGCAGATGCTGCGCTCGAACATTTTGCCGTACCAGAGCTCGCTGTAAGGCGTCTGGTTTAAAACGTAATCCGCATTTGCGGTTAATTGAAATGGAAAAAGTATGAAGAACTGGAAAACGCTGCTTCTCGGTATCGCCATGATCGCGAATACCAGTTTCGCCGCCCCGCAGGTGGTCGATAAAGTAGCGGCTGTCGTCAATAATGGCGTTGTTCTGGAAAGCGACGTCGATGGTCTGATGCAGTCGGTGAAGCTCAACGCTGGTCAGGCGGGACAGCAGCTGCCGGATGACGCGACCCTGCGTCATCAGATCCTCGAAAGATTGATCATGGACCAGATCGTTCTGCAAATGGGTCAGAAAATGGGCGTGAAAGTCAGCGACGATCAGCTTGACCAGGCCATCGCCAACATCGCCAAACAGAACAACATGTCGATGGATCAGATGCGTAGCCGTCTGGCCTATGAAGGCATCAACTACAACACCTACCGTAACCAGATCCGTAAAGAGATGCTGATTTCGGAAGTACGTAACAACGAAGTGCGCCGCCGTATCACCGTGCTGCCGCAGGAAGTTGAAGCTCTGGCTAAGCAGATTGGCGATCAGAACGATGCCAGCACCGAGCTGAACCTGAGCCACATCCTGATCGCGCTGCCGGAGAACCCGACCTCCGATCAGGTTGCGGCTGCGGAAGAGCAGGCGAAGTCCGTCGTTGAACAGGCCCGTAACGGCGCTAACTTCGGCAAACTGGCTATCACCTACTCTGCTGACCAGCAGGCGCTGAAAGGCGGCCAGATGGGCTGGGGGCGTATTCAGGAGCTGCCGGGTATCTTCGCTCAGGCGCTGAGTACCGCGAAGAAAGGCGATGTTGTCGGTCCGATTCGTTCCGGCGTCGGCTTCCATATCCTGAAAGTTAACGATATGCGCGGCGGCAGCCAGAACATCTCCGTCACCGAAGTCCATGCCCGCCACATCCTGCTGAAGCCGTCGCCGATCATGAACGACGCGCAGGCGCAGGCGAAACTGGAACAGATCGCCGCTGACATTAAGAGCGGTAAGACCACATTCGATAAAGCGGCGAAAGAGTTTTCCCAGGATCCGGGTTCCGCCAATCAGGGTGGCGACTTAGGCTGGGCGACGCCGGATATCTTCGATCCCGCGTTCCGCGATGCGCTGATGCGTCTGAACAAAGGCCAGACCAGCGGCCCGGTTCACTCCTCCTTCGGCTGGCACCTGATCCAACTGATGGATACCCGCAACGTCGACAGAACCGACGCCGCGCAGAAAGATCGTGCTTACCGCATGCTGATGAACCGCAAATTCTCTGAAGAAGCGGCAACCTGGATGCAGGAACAGCGCGCCAGCGCTTACGTCAAAATTCTGAGCAACTAAAGTTCTCCCCTCTCCACGCCTTAAAAGCGTAGCGGGAGGGTAGACCGGTCGCCCCAGCAACGGCTGGGGTCGACTGCGCAGCCGGGCCCCCCTGGCCCGAAGGAACGTTTCTATGCAACGTGTTGTTATCACTCCCGGCGAGCCCGCGGGGATTGGTCCCGATCTTGTCGCCGAGCTTGCACAGCGCGACTGGCCGGTTGAACTGGTTATCTGCGCCGATGGCGCACTGTTAACTGACCGAGCCCGCCAGCTCGGTCTTCCTTTATCGCTCCTCCCTTACGATCCAACCCTTCCTCCACAGCCGCAGCGGGCGGGCACGCTCACGCTACTTCCCGTTGCCCTCAACGCGCCGGTACAGCCGGGCGTGCTTAATGTCGCTAACGGCAACTATGTGGTGGAAACCCTGGCGCGCGCCTGCGATGGCTGCCTTAAGGGAGAATTCGCGGCGTTGATTACCGGGCCGGTGCACAAAGGCAACATCAATGACGCCGGTATCGCCTTCACCGGCCATACCGAGTTCTTTGAAGAACGCGCTCACGCCAGCAAAGTGGTGATGATGCTGGCGACCGAAGAGCTGCGGGTCGCGCTGGCCACCACCCATCTGCCGCTAAAAGCAATAAGCGAGGCAATTACGCCAGAGCTGCTGCGCGAAGTAATTACCATTCTGGATGCCGATCTGCGGCATAAATTCGGTATCGCTCAGCCGCACGTGCTGGTTTGCGGCCTGAATCCCCACGCCGGCGAAGGCGGCCACATGGGGACGGAAGAGATCGATACCATTATTCCCGTGCTGGAAGAGATGCGGGCAAAGGGCATGAATTTAAGCGGTCCGCTGCCTGCGGATACCCTTTTTCAGCCAAAATATCTCGATAATGCCGATGCGGTACTCGCGATGTACCACGATCAGGGCCTGCCCGTGCTAAAATACCAGGGCTTTGGCCGCGGCGTGAATATTACGCTCGGTTTACCTTTTATTCGTACCTCCGTTGACCACGGGACCGCGCTGGAATTAGCCGGTCAGGGGAAAGCGGACGTCGGCAGTTTTATCACGGCGCTTAATCTCGCCATCAAAATGATTGTTAATACCCAATGAATAATCGAGTCCATCAGGGCCATTTAGCCCGTAAACGCTTCGGGCAAAACTTTCTCAACGATCAGTTCGTGATCGACAGCATTGTTTCGGCCATCAATCCTCAGAAAGGCCAGGCGATGGTCGAAATCGGCCCGGGTCTCGCCGCGCTGACCGAACCGGTCGGCGAACGCCTCGACCAGTTAACCGTTATCGAGCTGGACCGCGATCTGGCGGCCCGCCTGCAGACGCATCCGTTCCTCGGCCCTAAGCTGACCATTTACCAGCAGGATGCGATGACCATGAACTTCGGCGAACTGTCGGAGAAAATGGGCCAGCCGCTGCGCGTCTTCGGCAACCTGCCGTACAACATCTCAACGCCGTTGATGTTCCACCTCTTCAGCTATACTGATGCCATTGCCGATATGCACTTTATGCTGCAGAAGGAAGTGGTTAATCGTCTGGTTGCCGGGCCGAATAGTAAAGCGTATGGTCGATTAAGCGTAATGGCGCAGTACTACTGCCAGGTGATCCCGGTACTTGAAGTCCCGCCGACCGCCTTTACGCCGCCGCCAAAAGTGGATTCCGCCGTCGTGCGCCTGGTGCCGCACCGCACCATGCCGTACCCGGTGAAGGATGTCCGCGTGCTGAGCCGTATCACCACTGAAGCCTTCAACCAGCGCCGTAAGACCATCCGTAATAGTCTCGGCAATCTGTTTAGCGTTGAGGTGCTGACGGAGCTGGGCGTCGACCCGGCGGTACGTGCGGAAAATATTTCTGTAGAGCAGTACTGTAAGATGGCCAACTGGTTATCCAACAATCTGCCTTCGAAGGAGAGCTAACCATGATTAATTCGCCTCGTGTTTGCGTCCAGGTGCAAAGCGTCTATATCGAATCGCAATCTTCTCCGGAAGAAGAGCGCTACGTCTTCGCTTACACCGTCACTATTCGCAACCTGGGGCGGAGTCAGGTTCAGCTTCTCGGCCGCTACTGGCTCATCACCAATGGACACGGTCGCGAGACGGAAGTCCAGGGTGAAGGGGTGGTCGGCGAACAGCCGCACATCCCTGCCGGCGAAGAGTATCAATACACCAGCGGCGCGGTTATCGAAACGCCGCTGGGCACCATGCAGGGTCATTATGAGATGATTGATAGCAACGGCGCACCGTTCACTATCGAGATCCCTGTCTTCCGTCTCGCAGTTCCAACGCTTATACATTAAAAACAATGGCTACATACCTTATTGGCGACATTCATGGTTGCTACGATGAACTGATCGCATTGCTGGAGCAGGTGGAGTTTAATCCTGATACGGATACCCTGTGGCTCACCGGCGACCTGGTCGCGCGCGGCCCCGGCTCTCTGGAAGTGCTGCGGTTCGTGAAAACGCTCGGCGATAGCGTGCGCATCGTGCTGGGCAACCATGACCTGCATCTGCTGGCGGTATTTGCCGGCATTAGCCGCAACAAGCCCAAAGACCGTCTGACGCCGCTGCTGGAAGCGCCCGACGCTGACGAACTGCTCAACTGGCTGCGTCGCCAGCCGCTGATGCAGGTCGATGAAGAGAAAAAGCTGGTGATGGCTCATGCCGGTATCACGCCGCAGTGGGATCTGGAAACCGCCAAACAGTGCGCGCGCGATGTCGAAGCCGTGCTGGCGAGCGACTCTTATCCGTTCTTCCTCGACGCGATGTATGGCGATATGCCGAACCACTGGAGCAATGAGCTCAGCGGCCTGGCGCGCCTGCGCTTTATCACCAACGCCTTCACCCGCATGCGCTATTGCTTCCCGAACGGCCAGTTGGATATGTACAGCAAAGAGGCGCCGGAAGACGCGCCAGCCCCGCTTAAGCCATGGTTTGCCATTCCGGGCCCGGTCGCCCGCGAGTACAGTATCGCCTTTGGCCACTGGGCGTCGCTGGAAGGCCGCGGTACGCCGGAAGGTATCTATGCGCTGGATACCGGCTGCTGCTGGGGCGGCGACCTGACCTGCCTGCGCTGGGAAGATAAAACGTATTTCACCCAGCGTTCCAACCGCCAGAAAAGCCTCGACGAAGGCGAAGCGGTCGCCTCCTGAGTCGATCCCGGATGGCGGCGCGCTGCGCCTTATCCGGGCTACCTCCGGTACGGGAAATTCCTGATAAAATAAAACCCCGGTCACGCCTGACGCGACCGGGGTTTTTCAATCCACGCTATGTTAGCTTAACGACGCTCGAGGATCTCGAAGCAGTAGCTGTGGGAGTTTTGCGCGTCGGCATCGTGGAACTCACTGAACACCGATTCCCACTCGTCCGGATCGTAATCCGGGAAATGGGTATCTCCTTCCACTTCCGCATCAATATGGGTCAGGTAGAGTTTGTGCGCTTTTGGCAGGAACTGCTCGTAAACGCGGCCACCGCCGATCACCATAATCTCTTCCGCGTCGCCGCAGGCGGCAATCGCTTCATCAACAGACTTCACCCACTGCACGCGATCGTCGCTGCCTGGCTTGCTGCTGATAACGATATTTTTACGTCCTGGCAACGGGCGACCGATGGATTCCCAGGTCAAACGCCCCATTACCACCGGCTTGTTTAAGGTGTTACGTTTAAACCAGGCGAGATCGGCAGGCAAGTCCCATGGCATAGCGTTCTCCATGCCAATTACGCGATCTACAGCTAACGCCGCAATCAGACTAATCATTGAAAATATCCCGAATGCAAAAAATTGCCGCCACTATACGGAAAGCGTAATACTTCGTCGACTGAACGAAGAGTAAAGAATAAGAAAATTTTTAGATTTGCTGGCGAGCCCACGTAAGCCTCATGAGCCGCCAGATCAGGAACTAAATTGAAAACAAAATGTTAGCTGTAAAGTTAACGCAACATTTGCTTACCACCTTAGGTTGAAGGCTTATTCTCCGGCTCATCGCGGACGTCTCCGGTGTGCCGTCCTTCTTCAGTACCTTGCCAGCCGTGACGCTGCACTAGCGACAGATGATTACGGTCCTCATTAATGATGCCGGTAAGCATATCGCTGGTACGCTTGAACACCGCCACCCGCGAGGCAGCGTCATTTTCCGCCATCGCCACCATCTCTTCCACCATCTGCTGGTTAAAGCGGCGGAACAGATCGGCGCGCTCGCGGGCCTCATAAGCGCCCAGACCTAAGGCTTCCAGCGTCATGCGGCCGCTTTTCAGCGCCGATTCGAAGGTCTCGCGCTCCGGCGCTTCTACCCCGGCCTGGCGCAGCTGAATGTAGTGATCGACATCGCGGGCGCGTGAAATGATCTGCAGATGCGGGAAATGTTCTTTCGCCAGCTCCACCAGTTGCAGGCTGGCCTGCGGATCGTCGATGGCGTTAATCAGCACTTCCGCCTTAGCCGCCCCCGCCGATTCCAGCAGATCCACCCGCGTGGCATCGCCGTAAAACACCTTCATATCGAACTTGCGAAGGGTATCAACGTGGTCCGGATCGTGATCGAGGATAACCATTTTCACCCCGCTGGAAAGCAGCACACGGCCGGCTATCTGCCCATAGCGGCCAAAACCGGCGATAATTACCCGCGGCTGCTCTTCATCAATCTCGTCCGCTTCGCGCTCCTGGTTACTGGCGGATTTCTCCATTCGCGTCAGCAGCACCAGCAGGATAGGCGTTGCCGCCATCGATAGCGCCACCGCCAGCGTCAGCGCCTTCGCCCACTCGCTATCCAGCACATCGGCCATCTGCGCGGCGCCGAAGACCACGAAAGCGAACTCACTCCCCTGCCCCAATAATACGGCAAACCAGCGGCGCTGCGCGCGCGGTACACCCAGTGGTTTAGCAATCAACCATAGCATCAAGGCCTTAATCGCCAGGAAACCCACCAGCAGGATCAGGATACGTAGCGGATGGGTGACCAGGGTCCCAAAGTCGATAGACATACCGACGCCGATAAAGAACAGCCCCAACAGCAACCCTTTAAACGGTTCGATATCGCTCTCCAGCGCATGGCGGTATTCAGAACTAGCCAGAAGCACCCCGGCAAGAAACGCGCCCATCGCCATCGACAGCCCGACTTCCTCCAGCAGCAATCCGAAGCCGAAGACCAGGAACAAGGCCACGGCGCTGAACACTTCGCGCAGGCCGGAACGGGCAACAAAGCGCAGCACCGGCCGGGTCAAATAGCGCCCTAACAGCACCACCAGCGCCAGCGCGCCGGCCACTTTTAACGCCGACAGCGCAAACGCGGCCAGCGTGGTTGAACCGCCGCTGGCCGCCAGCAGCGGAATCATCGCGACCAGAGGGATAGCGGCGATATCCTGGAACAACAGCACGGCGAAGGCGCTGCGTCCCAGCTGCGTCACCGTCAGGTTACGTTCGTTCATCGCCTGCATCGCAATCGCCGTCGACGACAGCGCCAGCGTCATCCCGATCAGCTCCGCAACCTGCCAGCGCAAGCCAAGCAGCATGCAGAACAGGCCGATAAACGCGCCGCACACCACCATTTGCAGCGCACCGCCGCCAAATACCGAGGCGCGCAGTTTCCATAGGCGCTGCGGATCCAGCTCAAGACCTATAACAAACAGCATCAGCACCACGCCGATTTCGGCAAAATGCAGAATCGCCTCAGCGTCAGTAACCAGCCGCAGTCCCCACGGGCCGATAACGCAGCCGGCAATCAGATATCCGAGCACCGATCCCAGCCCAAGACGCACGGCGATCGGCACGATAAGCGCAGCGGAACCGAGGTAAATCAGCGCCTGTATTAGCGTATGGCTATCCATTGTTATGCGCCTCCTGCCATTCGATTAAGCGTTGACGATAATGACGGGCCTGCGCCTGCAGCGTTTCGTCATCGCAGATAAAGGTACAGTGCATGGCAAACGGCGGCAGCCATTTCATACCACAGTACAGCGCCGTTGCCTGCAGAGGCTGCGCCAGCACGTCAAAGCCGGGGAATGAACCAATATCGAAGTGGCTTTCGCCGCCGCCGGTAGTAACCGCCCACATTAACGATTTACCGTGTAACGCAATACCGTTGTGGCCGTACGCCCAGCCGTGGGACAGGACTTTATCCATCCACAGTTTTAACAGCGGTGGCACGCTGTACCACTGCATTGGATGCTGCCAGATAACCAGATCGGCGCGCGCCAGCGCCGCCTGCTCGGCAGCGATATCTATATTGAAGTCGGGATATAGCTCGTAGAGGGAGCGTATCTCTACGCCATCAAGCGTCCCTGCCTGCTCAAGCATCCGCTTATTCGCATGGGAGTGATGCGGATAAGGATGCGAGTAAATTATCAGAATCATGAATGGGCCTGTCTTTTGTATTCTTGTAGCAGTGAGTGTAGACAGTTAACTCGCTCACTGAAAGGGGGGAATGCCTGAGGAAAAGTCGATCGCAGCTAATGATAATCCTCTCATCACAACAAAAATGCAGGCGTCCCAGAGCACAATTGGCGCCCCATTTAATTCCCCATACGAATTTATCATTAGAAATGATACAGTCACTTGATATTTTAAGGCGAGATTAAATCATTCTTTAATAAATAAATCTATACACCCCACAATGTACAACCAATAATTTTACGCTCTTCATTTTGAGCCCCAAAATTTTAAATCAAAAACAAAACTCTAATATATAGCGTTAACCGGAAGCGCTATTTACGCAAATGGACGTGTATATGAGCAACAAACATTTTGAACTAAACAGAACAACCAAAACGCTGGCGAGAATATTTCCCGCCTTATTAATGTTTACGCCAATTGTTGTCAGCGCAGGCACGATTGCCGAGTCAACCTCCGTGCCGCAAGACTTCTCGGCTGATAGCGAGTACGTCATCAATAGAGACGTCACCGTCTCCTCCGCAGATAACATCCCAGCAGTATCCGTTAGCGGGATGAAAGTCGAAAAAGTTACCAATGAAGGCAATATTTCCGGTTCGGGAATCGGTCTGAATATTAATATCGATGCGCAACCAGTAGAAATTAATAATAATGAAAATGCAATTATTTCATCTGCAACTGATAATGCCGTTAACGTGCAATCAATGGCGGGTGATTTTAATAATAGCGGAATCATTACTGGCGCCAACAACGGTATTTTCGTTAGCGAAGAGTCATCGGCAATTAGTATCACCAATACCGATACCGGCGTGATTAGCGGGAAAAACGGCCTGAGTTCGCAAATCGGCCTCGGGTTAGATAACAGCGGCGCCATCACCGGTACCGCAGGCGATGGTGTTGCATTAAGCGACGGCAACAGCAAAATTAACAACAGCGGCACCGTGCAGGGTAGCCAAAACGGTATCAACGTCGCTAATGACGCGAAGGCCGATATCATCAACAGCGGTTTACTCGGCGGCGGCGATGCGGCCGTGATGTTTGCCAGCAGCAAAAATAACAGCCTGGTACTCAATACCGGCTCTTCCCTCATCGGCGATGTCATCTCCACGGGCTCAACGGGTAACGCACTCTCGCTGGTCGGTTCTGGTACGGAAGACAGCAACTTTGTCGGCCTTAACGATGGCGACGGTTTTGCCTCCGTGAAAATGAACGGTGAAGACTGGACGCTCACCGGCAACCTCGACATCATCGGCAGCGGCGATTCCCTCCAGGTTAATAGCGGCCAGTTGACGCTGGCGGGCGCTGTCGCTAATAGCGGCAACACGCTGGTAGCGGAAGCGGCCACGCTACAGTTAGGCAACGGGCAGAAAACTGCGACCCTCACCGGCAGCCTGACCAATAACGGCACGCTGATCTTCAATCAGGGAAGCGACTCTACTTTTGCCACCGGTATCATCGGTAGCGGCAACGTGGAAAAAGTCGATGCCAATACCCTGACCTTAACCGGCGCCAATAGTTATACCGGCAATACGCTTCTGAAAAGCGGCACCACTCTGGTCGCGGAAGGCGCTACTCTCGGCGTCGCCGGCAGCGACGCCACCCTCACCATCGAAAATGGCGCGCAATTTGCCAGCGCAGGCGAAGTCAATAACAACATTGATGTCCTCAGCGGCGGTATCCTCGCGGCGTGGAATGCGGTTGACGGTAACTCAACGCTAAGAACATCCGGCGTCGACACCATTAATGGCAATGTAAGCAACAGCGGCACGCTGTTACTCAGCGCCGCCGATAATAGCGTTGGCAACAATTTTACGATTAACGGCGACTATACCGGCTCCGCCGGCAGCCAAATCGTGATGAACAGCCAACTTGGCGAAGACAGCTCGCCGACCGACCATCTGTCCATCACCGGCAGCAGCTACGGTCAGTCTGGCGTTAGCATCGCCAATATCGGCGGGCTGGGCGCGCAAACCGTTAATGGTATGGAGGTTGTCAGCGTCGGCGGCAGTTCAGAAGCACAGTTAACTTTATCCAAACCGGTTGTCGCCGGGGCTTATGAGTATGGTCTGTATCAACACGACAACGGTAACTGGTATCTGGAATCCAAAGCGACCCCGTCAGACGATCCGTCGGATGATACTGACGATGGTGACAGCGGTACCGATGGCGGCAGCGGCACTGATGGCGGTAGCAACACCGATGGCGGTAGCGGCACCGATGGCGGTAGCGGCACCGATAATGGCGGTCAACCCCTGCCAGAAGTAATGGCCCCGGAAGTTGGTGCTTATCTGGGTAACTATCTCGCGGCGCAGAGTATGTTCCTGCATAAACGTGACGATCGCGACCAGCTCACTTTCCGCAACGAAGACGACCTGAATACCTGGATGTACGTGAAGGGCCGCTATCATGAGAACGATGCCGGCGGCGATAAAGTCAGCTACGACACCACCACCACCGTGCTCCAGGCAGGCAGCGACTTCATGAGTAAGCCGATGGACAAAGGGATACTGCGCGCGGGCGGCATGTTTGGTGCAGGTCAGGCGAAAACGGATTCAGATGCAAAACACAATGTGCGTACCGCGCAGGGTAAAGTTGACGGTTTCAACGTTGGCCTGTACGCCACCTGGCAGGAAGACCCGAAATTGCGTCTCGGCAGCTACATCGATACCTGGGCCTCTTACAGCTGGTATAACAACACCGTCACCAGCAATCGCAATAATGAAAAGTATGACAGTAAAGGTTTTGCCGCCTCTGTTGAAGTTGGCCATGCGTGGGTAATCCCTTCAGAAAGCGCGCGTACGTGGAAGATCGAACCTCAGGCGCAGGTGATCTACAGCTATCTCGATCAGGAAAATCACACCGACCCGGATGGCGTGCGGGTATCAACCCTGGACAACAACAGCCTGTTTGGCCGTCTCGGCGTGAAGACCAGCTACTTTGAGCAGCAAGATGTTAAAGCCTGGCAGCCGTATGTCGCGGTGAACTGGCTGAAAGGGGCGGGTCAAAACGATTTGGCGTTCAATGGCGAAAAAGTCAGCAACGATACGCCGGACGACCGCGGTCAGCTAGAGCTGGGCGTAACCGGCAATGTGAACGAGACGACCACAATCTCGCTGCGCGCCAGCGGCGAATGGGGTGAAAACAGCTACGCCGCTTATGGCGGCCACATTCTGCTGAATCACCGCTGGTAATCACCGTACAATGAAAGGTAAAAAGCAGTGGCCGGAGCCACTGCTTTTTTTTAGTTATCCAGCTCGTCCATTGACTTCACCTGGTCGCGATTAATCTGCTCCACGCGACCGGTTTCCGCATTTTTGTAGGATACCAGGCCAGTATCATCATCAACCTGCGGCTTACCGCTGGTCACAATTGTTTTGCCATCTGTCGTTTTGAGCGACTGATTTGATGAGCAACCTGCCACAAATACCATCGCCGTTGCCGCCAGCGCGGATGCCACCAGAATTTTGTTCCGCATTGTATCCTCCTGTCTTTTCATCAATTGGTATCGTTATCGTGCTAACTATAGTTAGCCTGACCTGGCAGGCAGATAAAAGCAGAACTCTCCGAAGATGGTTGCCGTAAAAAAAAGGGCTGACGATATCGTCAGCCCCTCTGTTTCGCTTTCCGGCCCGGCCGGTGCGCTTATTTGGTGATTTGCGCGTGCATTTCCTGCACCGAAATGACCTTCTCGGTCGCATCGGCATTCAGCGCCATCGCGGTGGCGAAACCGCCGTTCAGGGTGGTGTCGTAATGCACCTTGTACTGCAGCGCGCTGCGGCGAATCAGCTTGGAATCCTCAATCGCCTGACGACCTGCGGTGGTATTGATGATGTAGGTATATTCGCCATTCTTGATACGGTCCTGAATGTGCGGACGACCTTCATGTACCTTGTTCACCAGACGCGGGTTGATACCGGCTTCACCCAGTACAATCGCGGTACCGTGGGTTGCATCCAGCTCGAAGCCCTGTTTCAGCAGTTTTGCCGCCAGGTCGACAACGCGCTCTTTGTCGCCTTCGCGAACGGAGAGCAGCGCGCGCCCCTGTTTCTTCATCGTGGAGTTGCTGCCCAGCTGCGCTTTGGCGAACGCTTCCGCGAAGGTGCGGCCCACGCCCATCACTTCCCCGGTAGAGCGCATTTCCGGCCCTAACAGCGGGTCAACGCCCGGGAATTTGTTGAACGGCAGCACCACCTCTTTCACCGAGTAGTACGGCGGGATGATTTCTTTGGTGACGCCCTGCTGCGCCAGGGTTTTACCGGCCATCACGCGCGCCGCCACTTTCGCCAGCGGTACGCCGGTGGCTTTCGAGACGAACGGTACGGTACGCGCCGCGCGCGGGTTCACTTCAATCAGGTACACTTCGTTGTTCTTCACCGCGAACTGTACGTTCATCAGGCCGCGAACCTGCAGCTCGAAGGCCAGCTTCTGTACCTGCTCGCGCATCACATCCTGAATTTCCTGGCTCAGGGTGTAGGCAGGCAGAGAACAGGCGGAGTCGCCGGAGTGCACGCCCGCTTGTTCGATGTGCTCCATGATGCCGCCAATCAGCACCATTTCGCCGTCGCAGATAGCGTCAACATCGACTTCAACCGCATCGTCGAGGAAGCGATCGAGCAGCACCGGCGCATCGTTAGAAACGCTCACCGCGGTCTGGAAGTAGCGACGCAGGTCAGCTTCGTCATAAACGATTTCCATCGCGCGGCCGCCGAGCACATAAGACGGGCGTACCACCAGCGGATAGCCGATCTCTTTTGCCTTCTCAACCGCTTGCTCAAGCGCGGTCACGGTGGCGTTCGCCGGCTGCTTCAGCTTCAGACGGTCAACCGCATGCTGGAAGCGCTCGCGGTCTTCCGCGCGGTCGATAGCGTCCGGGCTGGTGCCGATAACCGGTACGCCCGCGGCTTCCAGTTCACGCGCCAGCTTCAGCGGGGTCTGGCCGCCGTACTGCACGATAACGCCTTTTGGCTTCTCGATACGCACGATTTCCAGTACGTCCTCAAGCGTTACCGGCTCGAAGTACAGACGGTCGGAGGTGTCGTAGTCGGTCGAAACGGTTTCCGGGTTACAGTTGACCATGATGGTCTCGTACCCGTCTTCGCGCAGCGCCAGCGAGGCGTGTACGCAGCAGTAGTCAAACTCGATACCCTGGCCGATACGGTTCGGGCCGCCGCCGAGAACCATGATTTTATCGCGGTCGACGGACGGATTAGATTCACACTCGTCTTCATAAGTGGAGTACATGTAGGCGGTATCGGTGGCGAATTCCGCCGCGCAGGTATCCACGCGCTTGTAGACCGGGTGCAGGTTGTACTGGTCGCGCAGCTTGCGGATTTCCGCTTCGCGCACGCCCGCCAGCTTAGCCAGACGCGCATCGGCAAAGCCTTTACGCTTCAGGTGGCGCAGGAAGTCAGCGTCGAGGCCGTTGATGCCCACTGCCGCCACTTTCTCTTCCAGGCGCACCAGCTCTTCGATTTGTACCAGGAACCAGCGGTCGATGTTGGTCAGGTTGAAGACGCCGTCGACGGAGAGACCGGCGCGGAAGGCATCAGCGATGTACCAGATACGCTCGGCGCCCGCGTCTTTCAGCTCGCGACGGATTTTGGTCAGCGCTTCCGGATCGTCGAGGCTGACTTTCGGGTCGAAGCCGGTGGCGCCCACTTCCAGGCCGCGCAGCGCTTTCTGCAGCGATTCCTGCTGCGTGCGGCCAATCGCCATCACTTCGCCGACGGATTTCATCTGCGTTGTCAGACGGTCGTTAGCGCCAGCGAATTTTTCAAAGTTAAAGCGTGGAATTTTGGTCACAACATAGTCGATGGACGGTTCGAAGGAGGCCGGAGTACGGCCGCCGGTGATGTCGTTCATCAGCTCGTCAAGGGTGTAGCCCACCGCCAGCTTCGCCGCCACTTTGGCAATCGGGAAGCCGGTCGCTTTCGAAGCCAGCGCCGAAGAGCGGGATACGCGCGGGTTCATTTCGATAACGATAAGGCGACCATCTTTCGGGTTCACCGAGAACTGTACGTTAGAACCGCCGGTTTCCACGCCGATTTCACGCAGCACCGCCATCGAGGCGTTACGCATGATTTGGTATTCTTTGTCGGTCAGGGTCTGCGCCGGGGCGACGGTGATGGAGTCGCCGGTGTGAATCCCCATGGCATCGAAGTTTTCAATCGAGCAGACGATGATGCAGTTATCGTTCTTATCGCGCACCACTTCCATCTCGTACTCTTTCCAGCCGATCAGCGATTCATCAATCAGCAGTTCGTTGGTCGGAGAGAGATCCAGGCCGCGTTCGCAGATTTCTTCGAACTCTTCGCGGTTATAGGCGATACCGCCGCCGGTGCCGCCCATGGTGAAGGACGGACGGATGATGCATGGGAAGCCAACGTCAGCGGCCACCGCCAGCGCTTCTTCCATGGTGTGCGCAATGCCGGAACGCGCGGTGTCGAGGCCGATTTTCTTCATCGCCACATCGAAGCGACGACGGTCTTCCGCTTTATCGATCGCATCGGCGGTCGCGCCAATCATAGTCACGCCGAACTCAGCCAGCACGCCCTGACGTTCCAGCTCCAGCGCGCAGTTCAGCGCGGTCTGGCCGCCCATAGTCGGCAGTACCGCGTCCGGGCGCTCTTTTTCGATAATTTTACGTACCACTTCCCAGTGAATCGGCTCGATATAGGTCGCATCGGCCATTTCCGGGTCGGTCATGATAGTCGCCGGGTTGGAGTTCACCAGAATAACGCGGTAACCCTCTTCGCGTAGGGCTTTACAGGCCTGGGCGCCCGAGTAGTCAAACTCACACGCCTGACCGATAACAATCGGGCCCGCGCCCAGAATCAGGATACTTTTTATGTCTGTACGTTTTGGCATGGCTCTTTTACTCCTGATTATTTCGCGGACTGACGGTATTGCTCAATTAACTCGATAAAGTGGTCGAACAGCGGCGCGGCATCGTGCGGGCCCGGGCTCGCTTCAGGGTGACCCTGGAAGCTAAACGCCGGCTTGTCGGTACGATGGATCCCCTGCAGGGTCCCGTCGAACAGTGACTTGTGGGTCACGCGCAGATTGGCAGGCAGCGTCGCTTCGTCAACGGCAAAGCCGTGGTTCTGGGCGGTAATCATCACTACATTGTTATCGATATCTTTAACCGGGTGGTTGCCGCCGTGGTGGCCGAATTTCATCTTAATGGTCTTCGCGCCGCTCGCCAGCGCCAGCAGCTGATGACCAAGACAGATGCCAAAGACCGGAATATCGGTGGTGAGGAATTTTTCTATTGCCGCGATGGCGTAATCGCACGGCGCCGGGTCGCCAGGGCCGTTGGAGAGGAAAATACCGTCCGGATTCAGCTTAAGCACATCTTCTGCCGACGTTTGCGCCGGTACGATAGTCAGGCGGCAGCCGCGATCGACCAGCATCCGCAGGATGTTACGCTTGGCGCCGAAGTCATAAGCCACGACGTGGAACGGCAGCTCGCTTTCCGCCTTCGCTTCCGGCAGGTCGCCCGCCAGTGTCCAGCTCCCCTGCGTCCAGGCGTAAGTTTCTGCGGTAGTGACCTCTTTCGCCAGATCCATACCGTTCAGGCCAGGGAACGCCTGGGCTTTTTCCAGCGCCAGCTGGGCATCAAGATTATCGCCGGCGATGATGCAGCCATTCTGTGCGCCTTTCTCGCGCAGTAAACGCGTCAGCTTACGGGTATCGATATCGGCAATGGCCACAATGTTATGGCGCTTCAGATAAGAAGAAAGGTCCTCGGTATTGCGGAAGTTGCTGGCAATCAGCGGCAGGTCGCGAATGACCAGGCCTTGTGCATGTACCTGAGAAGATTCTTCATCGGCGGCGTTGGTGCCGACATTACCAATATGGGGATAAGTAAGAGTGACGATTTGGCGGGAATAGGAAGGATCAGTGAGGATTTCTTGATAACCGGTCATTGAAGTATTGAAAACGACTTCCCCAACCGCCGTGCCGGTTGCCCCGATGGCCCGACCGTGAAACTGGGTTCCGTCTTCCAGAACCAAAAGCGCTGACTTAATCAAAACACCCTCCAGAGAATATTCACTCACTTTATTTGCATATTAATGCAGAACATAGATCTGAATCAATGCAAATTTTTGCCCGCAGAATTTTGGCAAACGGCGGCATTCTGGAGAGATGTCAGGTAAAAGTCAACTTAAAGCGGATATTTTTAACCTTATTTTACGTCACTGGCGCGCAATGGGCTATTTTCACGGTAAAAAGATCAACTAACCTGGTTGAGAAAACGCTTGCGGGCGAGGAAAACTGTAAAATCAGCCAGCGGAGGGTAAAAAAATGGACCAGATGGTCAAAATTTACAATTCAATAACCAAAAACATCAGGAAGATATAGTTTTTTAAAGCCTTCATAAGAAAAAAGCACAAAAGCAGTCAAAATAAAAAAGGGCAATAAAATATTGCCCTTTGCAATCAATTACATATTGAATGCAATAACCACATCACGATGGGTAATAATCATTATAAAGCATTCAGTTCAAGCACATCACGCATATCGAAAAGACCACTTTTCTTATCTTTCAGCCACAAAGCTGAACGAACAGCACCATTGGCAAACGTCATCCGGCTGGAGGCCTTATGGGTAATTTCGATACGTTCGCCGATATCAGCGAACATCGCCGTATGTTCGCCGACGATGTCGCCCGCGCGAACGGTAGCAAAACCAATAGTACCCGGAACGCGTTCGCCGGTATGGCCTTCGCGGCTATAGACGGCGCAGTCCTTCAAATCTTTATTCAATGCCCCGGCGATCGCCTCGCCCATCGCCAACGCGGTACCTGATGGCGCGTCCACTTTATGCCTATGGTGCGCTTCGATGATTTCGATATCGGTATAATCGCCCATTACCTTTGCCGCCTTTTCCAGCAGCTTTAACAACACGTTGACGCCAACGCTAAAGTTAGCGGCAAAGACGATGGCGATTTCCTGTGCGGCATCGCTAATCGCCTGCTTTCCGGCATCATCAAAACCGGTGGTGCCGATCACCATCCCTTTGCCGTGTTGACGGCAGAAAGCCAGATGGTTAAGCGTGCCTTCCGGGCGGGTAAAATCGATTAAAACATCGAAATCATTGCTTACCGCCGCCAGGCTGCTTTGGACGGTAACGCCTGATTTGCCTGCGCCCGCCAGCTCGCCCGCATCGCTGCCCACCAGGCTTGAACCTTCGCGCTCCAGCGCCGCGCCAAGCGCCACGCCTTCCATCTGCAGCGCAGCCTGAATTAACTGGCGTCCCATCCGGCCGCCCGCGCCGGCGATGGCCACGCGGATTTGTGCATCTTGCATAGCTATTCTCTTTTGTTAACTTCACGTGAATTGTTTTCAGAGTAACCAGCCCATTGCATAGCCGCTACTCAAAAACGCCGATAATTAGAAATTTATGACAAACGGCGGTCGATATCAGTAAAAACTATATGATTGTGCCGCGATTCGGCGTTTAAGTAGTGAAAATTGGGAGGGGACACGGTAGCGCCCCGCCCGCGCGACGCGGGCTAAGGCGTTGTGTACTCAATCAAAGGGGGAAAAGCGCGCCTGCGGGGAAAGCGGATAAAAACCAGGTTACCGCCAGTAAATCGGCGCTGCCGCCGGGGCTGAGATGGCGAGCAATCAGCTCGTCGTCGAGTTGGCGTAGCGCCTCCAGCCCGCCGTCAGCCATGACGCCGCCCTGCCACAACAGCCGCTGCGCCTCCTGCTGCACATAGTTCAGGCCCGCAAGCCCGCCGCGCGAGACCAGATTGGTGTCATCATTCCACGCCATCAGATGCAGCAAGGTTTGCAGCAGCGCCAGGTTGCTGTCGCCGGTCTCTTCCATCATGCGATTGAACACCGGCAGCGCCTGGGTACGCACGGTACGAAAGCCGCTCTCGGCCTCGCCGCGGGCGCCGGAGAGTCCATAACGTAAAAAATGGGCCTCGCCTTTGCTTAACTGTTCGCCGCTGGCGGAAGAGAGTTCTTGCATAACCATGCCGCGACAGAATCGCGCCACCTGATCGCAAAGCCGATGCTGTTCAATCGGTTCGCCTTTCGATACCAGCCTTCCCGCCGCCGCGCTCAGCAAACCGAAAGCGAAGATTGCCCCGCGATGGGTATTCACTCCGCCGGTGGCCTCCAGCATATCGTTCTCGCAGGCCATCCCCACCGGACGCAGCATCATTAACACCTGTTCCGGTACGATAGCCGCGGTATCGTGGCCCATGATGAAAAATTTCTCCATCCACGGAGCCACGACCGCGGTGCTGGCCTCAAAAGAGGCCAGGTCCATATCGTGATGGGCGCCTGTGTTACGAATGTCCACCAACCCGGGCTTTGGGGTCAGGCGAACTTCGGTCAAAAGCGCGCGTTCTACCGCGCTGACCACCTCTTCAGCGTTCAGCGATGTCATGCGCAGTGAACGCGGCGGATTGATTAACACTTCGCTCATTGCCCTTCCCCCTCTGCGTTTAGTCGCTGTTTTTCACCTGACGAATGACATCAAGAACGGAGCCATCACGATAGCGCACCACCGCCACCACGCGATCGGTAAACTCGATCGGCTGCGGTTTGCCGGTTAGCAGTTCCGCACGCTGCTGCAGTTCCTCAATAGTCATCAGCGCAATGCCCGCGTTGCGCAAATTGTCGATCAGATCCTGGCGGGCCGGGTTTACCGCAATGCCGTGGTCGGTGACCAGCACATCTACGCTGGCTCCCGGCGTGACGCGGGTCAGCACTTTTTCCACGACGCAGGGAATACGGCCGCGAACTAACGGCGCGGTAATGATGGTCAAATCCGCGCCGGCGGCGGTATCGCTATGGCCGCCGGATGCGCCGCGCAGCACGCCATTGGAGCCGGTCATCACGTTGACGTTAAAATCGGTATCGATTTCCAGCGCGCTGAGCATCACCACATTTAGACGCTCGCAGGAGGCGCCTTTAGAGCCCGGGCTGGCATACTGATTAGTGGAAATCTCTACGTGGTTCGGGTTCTGCGCTAATGAACGCGCCGCGTCGCCATCGAACGACTGGGTATCCAGCAGCGTTTTAATCAACCCTTTTTCGTGCAGGTCAACCATCGTCCCGGTGATACCGCCGAGGCCGAAGCTGGCGGTAATACCGTTACGGCGCATTTTGTCTTCGAGGAAGCGGCTCACCGCCAGCGAGGCGCCGCCGGTACCGGTCTGCAGCGAGAAACCGTCTTTAAAGTAACCAGAATGCTCAACCACTTTCGCCGCCTGACGGGCGATCAGCAGCTCGCGCGGGTTGCTGGTCAGACGGATCGCGCCAGCGGTGATTTTTTCCGGATCGCCGACTTCGTCCACCTGAACAATCAGATCGACTTGATCCTGAGCGATGCTGGCCGGGTAGTTAGGGTAGTCCACCCACTCTTCGGTCAGCAGCACCACGCATTTGGCATGTTCCGCATCAACGCGCGCATAGCCCAGCGAACCACAACGTGATTTACCGCTAAAGCCGTTGGCATTACCAAACTCATCGCAGCAGGGGACGCCAAGAAACGCAACATCAATCGACAGCTCGCCGCTTTGAATCAGCTGTACGCGACCGCCGTGGGAGTGGATCTGCACCGGGTTTTCCATCAACCCGGCGGAGATCTCCTCGCCCAGCTTGCCGCGCAGGCCGGAGGTGTAGATCTGGCGGATCACACCATTTTTAATATGCTCGATCAGCGGCCAGTGGGCATCGATCAGCGAACTGGACGCCAGCGTCAGATCGCGAAAGCCCATTTCCGCCAGCTTCGCCACTACCATATTGACGACTTTGTCACCGCCGCGAAACGCGTGGTGGAACGAAATGGTCATGCCGTTTTGCAAGCCGGAGCGACGGATCGCCGTTTCCAGCGAATCGCAGATTTTACGCTGACGTTTTTCGCTTTCGCTCGCCAGCCACGGGCTTTTCGCCGTCACGCCCGCATAAGGCGCTAACCCTTCCGGCATCACGTACTGCTGATTAAGCATTGTTACTGTCTCTTTCATCTTATTCCCCTTAATCACGAATACCGGAAGCCGAGAGCGCCACCACTTTGCGAGCATGGTCGATAATCGGTCCATCGATCATCTTGCCGTTCAGCGATACCACGCCAAGACCGCGCGTTTCGGCTTCTTCCGCCGCGGCAATCACCTCCAGCGCGTGATCGACCTCTTTGCGCGTCGGGGCATAGACCTGATGCAGGAGTTCAATTTGTCGCGGGTTAACCAACGATTTGCCGTTAAAGCCGAGATTTTTGGCCAGATTCGCTTCCGCCAGGAAGCCCTCTTCGTTGTTGATATCCGACCACACCACGTCATAGGCTGCGATGCCGGCAACGCGCGCGGCATGCAGCACGGCGCAGCGGGCATAGAACAGTTCAGTACCGTCACCACGGGAGGTGCCCATATCCATGACGTAGTCGAAAGCTGCCAGCGCGATCGCCGCCAGACGCGGGCTGGCGCGGGCAATCTCTACCGCATTCACCACGCCCAGCGCCGACTCAATAGCCGCCATTAGTTTGGTGCTGCCCACTTCCCGGCCGCATTCGCGCTCAATCCGTTCAACATGCGCTTCCAGCTCATGGATATCTTCTTTACTGTCGGTTTTCGGCAGACGCACCATATCCACGCCCGCGCGGACCACCGCTTCAAGGTCGGCAAGACCGAATGGCGTATTTAACGGGTTAATACGCACCACGGTTTCGATATCCTGATACAGCGGATGCTGCAGCGCCTGATGCACCAATAGGCGAGCGGTATCTTTTTCGCGTAGCGAAACGGCATCTTCAAGGTCGAACATCACCGCATCGGCGCCGTAAACAAATGAAGTGCTTAACATGGCGGCATTGGCGCCAGGGATGAACAGCATACTGCGACGTGGTTTCATAGCTGGCTCCATTGTAATTGGGACTGTTGCGCCGCCCGCAGCGCTGCGGCCTGTACGCGGGCCCGCAGTACGCATTCCAGCGCGCCTTTATCATCGACCACCACGTTGGCCTGGTTCACGCCAAGCTGCGCCAGCGTTTCTCTGACCACCTGCTCAATCGCGGCGCCAAACTGTTGTTTCACAATGCTGTCGATTTCCAGCTGAATGCCCGGCTGCGCCGCCGGTCCAATCCTGACCATTACATCGCTGGATTCCAGCGTGCCGGCCAGGGCGTCAATCTTCATTTCCATAGGGGAAAATCCTTAGTTAGGGCATAAAAATCAGGCGGTTTGATGTTCGCTTTCCGCCAGTTTCATCAGAAAAGAGAGGGTTCCCGGCGGCACCAACGCCGCGACCGCCTGCCAGTTGCGCTGCCGATAAAGTTCGCGCACTCGGGAGGCCGACACGGGCCCGCCATTTTTTTCGATTCGCGTCAGCTCAACCACTTCAATGGGCGGCGCCTCGCCTGGCGCTTCCAGCAGTGACTTCATGCGTTGGTTGTAATTACGAGTCAGGGGACATAGCGGCTCGGTGCCGACAAAACGATGGGTAATCTGCAGCGCCGGGGCCAGACGTTCGCGAAAGAGCTGCAGGTCAATCTGGCTGTGACAGTCATCGACCACGCCCTGCTCTTTCAGGAAATAGCCGGGGAACGTCGCCCGCGAAATCAGATACGCCGAACCGGGGTGCAGCGTCACTTTGTCGATGCCGGTAATCCCCTGTTCGATCAGCTTGAAGCGATCGTGATAGGAAAAGCAGGATGCATCTTCCTTGACCACAAACAGATGCAGCCAGTCGCACTGCCGTGCCGCCTGTTCCACCAGCCAGCGGTGACCAAGAGTGAAGGGATTGGCGTTCATCACAATAGCGCCGATTTTTTTTCCCGGTTGACGGTACATTGCCAGCTGACGGCAGTAACGAGTCAGACGTTCGCGGCTGTTTTCCATCAATACGGCGCGATCGCCCGCCTGGGCTATCGGCCAGAAGCCGGCGCCGGAGAACAGCGCGGCATTGCTCGGCTTAGTAAATAAAAACAGTTCGCTACGCCCAAGTTCATAGGCCAGCGTCAGGAGTTCGGTCAGTAATTTAAGGCTCAGCCCCTCCCCCTGTAGCGAGGGATCGACGGCGATGCATTTCAGTACATTACCGGCAATGGCGCCGCAGCCGACCAGCCGTTGCTGATACTCCGCAACGATTGCCATCTCGCAATCGGCTTCTAACGACAACTGATGCTGATGAAGAAACCGATCGATCGCCTCTCGCCGCGGTTGATCCTTTAATAGCTGAACGCGTTTTAATATCAGAGTCATTTTTTAGCGCTTCGTTATTCTAAAACGAACTGTATTTCGCCAGCGTTCGACTATTGATACTTGTATTTAAGTCACAGTTTTCCCCGTGGCTTAATTAGCTTTATGGTTTTTATGTTGTTAATTAATTCAGAATAATAAAAATAATTAAATTAATAAAAAACACGAGTATTCAGTGAAGGTAATCACACCTTACCACTAAGTCTATTTATTACTATGCGCCGGTATTACTACTCCATCAATAAACAGGAAAACGTTTATGACCAACATGAGTCAGGCTCCGACAACGGAGAAAAAGGGCGTTAGCGACCTGCTGGGATTTAAAATCTTCGGCATGCCGCTCCCCCTTTACGCGTTTGCGTTAATTACGCTATTACTTTCACATTTTTATAATGCTTTACCCACCGACATCGTTGGCGGCTTTGCCATCATGTTTATTATCGGCGCCATATTCGGCGAAATTGGCAAACGTCTACCAATATTCAACAAATATATAGGTGGCGCCCCGGTAATGATTTTTCTGGTCGCCGCTTATTTTGTTTATGCTGGTATTTTCACGCAAAAAGAAATCGATGCTATCAGCAACGTTATGGATGAGAGTAACTTCCTTAACTTATTCATCGCGGTATTAATTACCGGGGCGATTCTGTCGGTAAACCGCCGTCTGCTGCTGAAATCGCTGCTCGGCTATATTCCAACCATCCTGATGGGCATTATCGGCGCGTCGATTTTCGGCATCGCTATCGGCCTGGTATTCGGTATTCCGGTAGATCGCATCATGATGCTGTACGTCCTGCCGATCATGGGCGGCGGCAACGGCGCCGGCGCGGTTCCGCTGTCGGAGATTTATCACTCCGTCACCGGTCGTTCACGTGATGAGTACTACTCAACCGCCATCGCTATTCTGACCATCGCTAACATTTTCGCCATCGTCTTCGCCGCAGTCCTCGATATCATCGGCAAAAAATACACCTGGCTGAGCGGCGAAGGCGAACTGGTGCGTAAAGCCTCGTTCAAAGTCGAAGAAGACGAGAAAGCGGGACAAATCACGCATCGTGAAACCGCCGTCGGTCTGGTGCTTTCCACGACCTGTTTCCTGCTGGCATACGTCGTCGCGAAGAAAATCCTGCCAAGCATTGGCGGCGTTTCGATTCACTACTTCGCATGGATGGTACTGATCGTTGCGGCGCTGAACGCCTCCGGCCTGTGCTCACCGGAAATCAAAGCCGGCGCCAAGCGTCTGTCTGATTTCTTCTCTAAACAGCTGCTGTGGGTACTGATGGTCGGCGTCGGCGTTTGCTACACCGACCTGCAGGAAATCATCAATGCCATTACTGTCTATAACGTCGTTATCGCCGCCGTAATCGTTATCGGCGCAGTGCTCGGCGCGGCGATCGGCGGCTGGATGATGGGCTTCTTCCCGATTGAATCAGCGATCACCGCAGGCCTGTGTATGGCTAACCGCGGCGGTTCCGGCGACCTGGAAGTCCTTTCCGCCTGTAACCGTATGAGCCTTATCTCTTATGCACAAATCTCCTCCCGTTTGGGCGGCGGTATTGTGCTGGTCATCGCCAGCATCGTGTTCGGCATGATGATTTAACCCACACGCACGATGGCGCCGTTGAGCGGCCGAAGAAGTTGACCCAGTCAGGGACCAGCGCCGGGGGCGGCTGCGGGAAATCCACCCTGCTCCTTAGCCGGAAGCGTCGACAACCTCGCCAACCAACGCGTCATCGTGCCCTTATACGAGATTTTGTATGACTGATGCTGCGCTGTTAGGCGAGGGCTTCACCCTGATGTTTCTTGGCATGGGCTTCGTGCTGGCGTTTCTGCTGCTGCTCATTTTCGCCATCCGGGGGATGTCTCTCGCCGTTACCCGTCTGTTCCCTGAGCCGCCTGCCGCGCCCAAAGCGGCGACGGCCGCCGTCGCACCCGCCGACGACTTCGCCCGCTTAAAACCGGCGATTGTCGCCGCCATTCACCACCATCGCCGCCTTAATCCTTAATTCACGGAGGAATTCATGACCGTTGCCATTACCGATGTCGTCCTGCGCGACGCCCACCAGTCCCTGTTCGCCACCCGCCTGCGTCTCGAC
>NZ_JAQIRJ010000012.1:0-198366 GCF_032601995.1 Klebsiella sp. 141153
TCGTTGACGGCCGGCGTTTCGGTCTTCGCCCCCGCCTGCTGCGCCCCGGCCTGCTGCCAGGCGTTAAACAGGGCGATCGCCTGTTCGGAGATTTTGAATTGGTCCAGTAAATTATTAGTCATTATCCGGTAGGTTTTCTCTTTGGCGCCGCCGGGCATCACTTCCTCAGGTACGCTCAGCGGCGCCCCGGCATCAAAGGCGGCGGCATACATATCGTGCAGCACAATCTTGGACAGCAGGCTGCGGGCGTCGGTCTGCACCTTGCCGAGCTCCGCGGGCTTACAGTCGCCACCGACATCGGCATGCATCCCGGGGTAGACCACCTCCACCGCTCCCGCCGGGTATTTCCCGTCCGGACCGCGGATAGAGTCCAGCGGCAGGTCGCCGTGCTGCTCGTGGCCGGCGACAAAGTGGTAGCAGCTTTTTAAAAAACCTTTGGTGGTCGGTAGCCGCAGGCTGTTGGCCGCCCAGCCCAGATGACCGGTGGCCGACGGCAGGATATGCGGCACACCAACCGCAGAGACCGAATCCAGCAGCCCCATAAACTCGATACTGACGGGAATGCCCAGCAGCGTGGGTCCCCCCGGAACCACCGTCCCCGCCGGCAGCATATTTGTCGCATCGAGCGGCATTTTAGCGTCATCGAGCAGCGACTCCAGCCCGCGGGCGAAGGCGCGGGCGGTGGCGGCCCCCCGGCAGTAGCCGTAGACGAACAGCTTGATTTTGGCAATGCGCCGCTGCGAGCGCTGGATATGCAGCCGTGTTGGCTGCCGCGGCCACTGGTTGACCACGCAACCCAGATGGCCGTCGCAGAACTCATCGAGCGCGCTTTTACGGTTGAACTTCTGGGTCAGCCGCGAGAAGGGCCAGACGGTGGCCATACTGTTCCGGTATCTGGTCAGTTCGCTGTCTTCTATCCTTTCCTTTTTCACCGCATAGCAAATGCTGCTGTAGGTTTTAAGCAGCGCCTGATTGATACGGTCCTCACCGCCGTTAGCAAACAGCTCGCCGTCCAGCGAGTAGTGCCCTTCGTCAATCTCAGGAAAGCGCGCCCCACAGCCGGGAAAGTAATAGCTGAAGTAGCCGTCATCTTCCGCTGGCGGCGACTGTCCGTTCCAGTTTGCTGCATGGTAGAGGCGACCGATATTGGTCAACGGCGGGTTTCGCGAGCCGTACACTTCATCACCATCTTCTTCATTACAGCAGGTACCGTCGAAGAACAGGCTGATATGCAGGCTGGCCGGGCAGCCCGGTTCCGTTTTTTTGTCCGGTTGATGATCGGACTCTTTAACATACCCCTCCAGGTACTGCCTGGCGTAGTTGCCTTCGGTCTGCGTTCTGCTCGCTGGCAGGCGGCCGCGCTCGTTGTATTCGGTTTTCTGCTGCGTGGAGTTATCCGCGGGCTTTTTGTCATCCGGCCCGGGAAACTTTGGCGGTAGGCTGGCCGCTTCTGCGGTGGAGGTTTTGACTGCGACCGGAGTGGCACCGGTCTGAAAAGCCGCAATAAGCGCCTTCAGGGCATTCAGCGTGGAGTCTGCGGTGTCGGACATACGATGTTCTCCTTAACATGGTCAAATAATATTTTTTTCGCTTTTTCATCCTCATCGGGCGCACGATGTATCGGATATTCCGGAGATGAGCGATCGTGACAAGAACGAACAATTCTTACCTTATCGCAGGGAAAAATATGCACTTCAAAGCCACAGGCCTGTCCCTTCTCCCAGCGCTCAATGGGAACGGTGATCGGTCCATGGCGCTGATAGTATTGTGAATAGTTGTCAGGCATATCGCTTATTTTCATCCAGGAGTTAGGGTCGGAAGTCCAGGTGATTTTTGCCGTCAGCCCCGGCCGCCAGTCGTTGGGCACCATCACACAGCAGAAGCCGCCGC
The DNA here is from genome assembly GCF_032601995.1 of Klebsiella sp. 141153. Lineage (NCBI taxonomy): Bacteria > Pseudomonadati > Pseudomonadota > Gammaproteobacteria > Enterobacterales > Enterobacteriaceae > Klebsiella > Klebsiella sp. 141153. The sequence continues at coordinate 1,891 of NZ_JAQIRJ010000012.1, forward strand.
CGCCGCCGTAGGAATTGGCTCCAGGCCCGCCGTAGCCGTTCACCTGCACCGAAACAATGGCATCCGGACCGTGGTTTAAGACGTTTATATCAGCGCCGCTCATGCCGTCGCGACTGTGATCGCGGCAGGCCGTCAGCAGGCAGAGAAAAACGGCGGCCAGCACCGCCAGCCCGCCGGGCAAAATACGGATATGCTTTATCATTGATGTGTCCTTACAAATACAAAGTGATGACTTATTAATAAATGGCGTAATTAAATGCTTGTATTTATGCTAATAGATGAACCTCCATATATAACTGATGATGATATTTGTAGCGGTCAAATAAAATGGGCCGCTACAAATATCAATACCGGTTTCTCATAGACCAGAGCCGGGCAATATTAGTCAGCAGCGAATTGTGTATGCAGGCTGGCGGGACAGCCCGGCTCCGTTTTTTTGTCCGATTGATGTTCAGACTCCCCGACATATCCTTCCAGATACTGCCTGGCGTAGTTGCCTTCGGCCCGCGTTCTGCTCGCCGGCAGGCGGCCGCGCTCGTTGTATTCGGCTTTCTGCTGCACAGAGTTATCGGCAGACTTTTCTCCGTTTTTATCATCCGGCCCGGGAAACTTCGGCGGTAAGCTGGCCGCTTCCGCGGTGGAGGTTTTAACCGTGACCGGGGTGGCGCCGGTCTGAAAAGCCGCAATAAGCGCCTTCAGGGCATTCAGCGTGGACTCTGCGGTGTCGGACATACGATCTCCTCCTTGATATGTTTGAAAATGATCTTATCCGCTCGTTGCTCCCAGTCAGGAGGAGACTGGAGTACCGGGTAGCCCGGCTGCCCAGGCGGGATGCAGGAACGCACTATCCGCACTTTATCGCAGGGGAAAATATGCACATCAAAGCCACAGGCCTGCCCCTTCTCCCAACGTTCGATAGGGACAGTAATCGGCCCATGTTTCTGATAGTGAGTTTCATAATCGTCCGGCATCTCACTCGATTTCATCCAGGAGTTAGGGTCGGAAGTCCAGGTGATTTTTGCCGTCAGGCCCGGTCGCCAGTCGTTGGGCACCATCACGCAGCAGAAGCCGCCGCCGCCGCCGTAGGGATTCGCCCTTGGCCCGCCGTAGCCGTCAACCTGCATAGAAACAATGGCGTCTGGACCGTGGTTATAGACATTTATATCAGCGCCGCTCATGCCGTCGCGACTGTGGTCGCGGCAGGCCGTCAGCAGGCAGAGAAAAACGGCGGCCAGCACCGCCAGCCCGCCGGGCAAAATACGGATATGCTTTATCTTTGATGTGTCCTTACAAATACAAAGTGATGACTTATTAATAAATGGCGTAATTAAATGCTTGTATTTATGCTAATAGATGAACCTCCATATATAACTGATGATGATATTTGTAGCGGTCAATGAATATTGGCCACGATAAATATTCTCAGCAGTTATTTCATATCCGTTCGTGCGTGTATTAATTATTTCGCCGATATTAAGTTCAATAATTGTTTTACTCGCAGGCCCGGCAGGACGCTATTATCGTAAAAATCCAGCATCTGCGGCGAACCCAGCTGCGCCACGATGCCGGTGTGGGCAAAGTCATAGCCCCACGCCGCGTGGTCCAGCCGATCCTTGTCGATAAACGGTACCTCACGCGGCCCCACGCTCTGCGCAGGCGGCGCAGCAGACGGTATTTTTCGGCCCCAGCGGGCGGGAATATATCTCCAGCCCGGCAGGCACCGTTTCCGCCATCTTCATCGTCGGTAGTTCCGGCGTCAGCGCCACCACCGATAGCCACGGAATGGTGCGCAGATAGTGCGGCCACAGCATGCTAACCAGCCCTTCGGTAAGCTCAGGCAGGTCGTCATCAATCTTTTCCCGCAAGCGCTCCATGGAAAAAGCAACCCCTTCAAATAGACGCTCTACGTAGGGATCCGGCGTACCGGCTTTGTCGAGATCCAGCATCGAAATAGCACAAGGTTAAATCATCGATCGTATGTTATCCGTTACTCGTCCATGACGAGCATCAGGCGTTTAAACGCACAGCACCGCCGCGCGGGCGGGGTCAATAGCAATCAGGTCCGCCAGCAAACGGTCCATCTGCGACTGCAGACGAGCTCTTTCCGTTTCGCTGCGTCCGGCCTTACCGCGCAACAGCCGCAGATGACGCGCTCGGACTTCAAACAGTAGTTCCGGTTCCCATTGCGCCAGTGACAGCGTGGCTGCCAGCACGTCCAGTTCCGCCAGCAGATGTTGCGCCAGTTCGTTTTTCCCGCTCTGCTCGGCAATCCGCGCCATCAATAATCGCAGTAACCAGCGGCTTCTGGGGGTGGTGATACCCGGACGATGTTGCAGCCAGGTCAGCGCCGCCTCAGCGCCATCGCTGTCGACCAGAGCCAGCGCCTCCGGCTCTAACTGAAGGATGTTGTCGTCGCCGGAAGCGGTGACGGCGCGGGAAGCGGTGTCGTCCAGCCAGATGGTTGCATTATCCAGCACCTGTTGCTGTATCCAGTTCAGCGTCACCTCATCGGCAAACGGCGTACCATCGTTAAACGCCAACCCTTCCAGGCCGATCAAACGTGCCAGCAGTCCTTGCAGATCATGCTGAATAATAGCGGCCTGCGCGTCGCGCCCGGATTTCAACAGCGCCTGGTGAACATACCACTGCAGATCCAGCCACAGATGGTTTGCGCCGCGGGAAAACATCTCGCTGGCCTGCTCGAGTAATTCCATCCAGCTCTGTTGGAGATACAGCCTTTTCAGCAGCGCCCGCTGGTCCGGTTTTGGCGGATCAATACGAGTTCTGCCGTCCGCCAGTAACGGCGGCAACTGATGCAGCGTATCATGGCGAATGCTCTTTATCAGGTGGTGGGCAGAGAGCCAGCCATCCGGCTGGTCGCTGAGATACTTTGCCAGCACCCGCGCCTGCGTCAGCAGCTCCTGACCAGAGGTGATACCGCTGAGCACTGGCGCGCTGCCCCCCACCGCCGCTAGCGGCGCATCGCTGATATTCTGCGGGACCACAGCTTCTGGCCCGCCGGATTTCATTAACCGGGTTTCGAGGGCGGCGCACAACGCGCCGGGGACCGCCCCTTCTTGCGTCTGCTCCATGATCAGCAACGCGCCGGTGATACGTAGCGCATCGCTGTTGCATACCTCCGGGTATAACGACAGGCTGTCGAGCATGCGCTGGCTCGCCAGCCAGTCAAGGGCAGCTCTCCTGCTGCGATCCCGCTGCGGGTGTAGACTCACGCCAAAACGCTGCATTAATCCAGCCAGTAATTCCAGCCCATCAGCCAGACCCGCTTCGCCATCGCGGTGCAGGCGGGCCCAGGCGTAGTATGAGGCGACGCGGATATCCTGGGTGACGGTGGTCAGCAGCTTTTCCGCAAGCTGACAAATCAGATCGGTATTGGCGCCGGATAGCTTATTCACTTCTTCGCGCATCAACTGGAAATCATCGTCATAGCCGGGATCATCGCCCGTTGGTTGCTCGGTCGTGACCGGCTGCAGCCAGTTTTCCCACAGCAGCAAACGCTGCTGGGTCTGTGCGGCCAGCGCTTCCGGCGCTACCTGGCTCGCACTAATCAATGTAAGAACTGATGCCATTAATAAAGATCCTCCCTGCGCTGTTCACTCTCCGCCTCGCAGCCCCATACGGACTCCGCCCCGCTGTCGCTCATTCCCGACGGGCTGTTGACGGGGAGTGTCTTACCAAATATCAACGTGCGCTGCGCATCGGCGAAATTCACCACTTCGCTCTGCGCCTCTTCCTGCAGGGTGAAATAATAGAATATGCCGACTTCAGCCAGCAGGCGCTGAATAAACGCCAGGTCGCTCTCGCGATACTGGTTTATCTGTTCGCGTTTTGGGTAGCTTTGCTTGAGATTAAATTCATATTCCCAACCATGCAGGTTATGCTCCTGCGGTTGTGTTGCGCTCACGGCCCAACGAACTCATCCAGGTCATATTTTTTCTCCATAAGACCGCAATGCCCTGCAGATAGTGTTCTGCTTGCCCATCGCCCGCGCCATCCTGTACCGGGATGGGGTTGACGCTAAGAAATTCTCATCAGGAGTGGCTAAATTCCATGACCACGTCGCCTTCTTCATCGACATCCAGAGAAAGGCTCTGCGGCTTCAACCCTGCCGCCAGATGGCTCAACAGTTGCTGACTCAGCACCGGTAGAATTTGTTGATTAAGCAGGCTGTCAATGTTACGCGCGCCGGTATCCGGCAGCAGGCAGGCGTCCGTCAACGCGTCGTACAAGCTTTCGGCAATATCGGTTGTCATACCGTAGTGACGATACAAACGCTGGCTGACCTGGTTGAGTTTCATGTTGACAATTTTGCGCATCGCCAGTTGGCTGAGCGGACGGTAAATAATGGTCTGGAAACGCGCGAGCAGCGCTGGTTGAAAATGTTCTCGCAGCACCGGGCGCAACAGGTCATGTAAATCGGATTCTGTCGCTTCCGGCCGCTCCTCCAGCCTCTGCATCAGCCGATCGCTGCCGAGGTTTGAGGTCATCAGGATCACCGTATTGCGAAAGTCGATTTCGCGTCCCTCGCCATCGCGCATAAAGCCACGGTCGAACACCTGGTAGAACACATTCATCACATCACGATGCGCTTTTTCCACTTCATCAAGCAGTACCACGCTGTACGGGCGTTTGCGTACCGCTTCGGTGAGAATACCCCCTTGACCGTAGCCGACATAACCGGGAGGCGAACCTTTCAGTTGGGACACCGTATGCGGCTCCTGATATTCGGAAAGGTTGATGGTAATCAGCGATCTCTCACCACCGAACAGCTCATCAGCCAGCGCCAGCGCGGTTTCCGTTTTTCCAGTGCCGCTCGGACCGACAAGCAGAAATACGCCCTGCGGGCCGTTATCCGGTGCAAGCCCGGTTTTGGTCGCCCGCAGTCTCTTGGCAATGGCGTTTAGCGCCATATCCTGCCCCACCACTCGTTTATCCAAATGAGATTCGAGACTCAGCAGTTCCGTCTGCTCGTCCTTCAGCAATGAAGAGAGCGGTACCCCGGTCCAGTCGGCAATCACCGTTGCTACGGTACGTAAATCGACATCCAGCCCCAGCAACGGATGGTTATTCTGGACGCTGGCAAGTTGGCTCTGTAATGCGCCGATCTCCTTGCGGCGGGAAGGATCGGCTCGGCAGCTCAGCAGTTGCTCGGTCAGCTTCAGTTCCAGGCCGTACTGCGTTTCCAGATCACCAAGCTGTAAAATAATACGCGATTCTTCCAGCTCAATTGCCGCCAGCCGCGCTTCGTCGCTACCGCTACCGACCATGGCATCTTCCAGCAACGCCTGTTTTTCCATTTCCAGCGCCGTGATTTGCGCTTTCATACGCGTCAACAATTCCGGCACCGTATCGATTCCCATGCGAATGCGGGCCGATGCGGTATCCAGTAGGTCCACCGCTTTATCTGGCAACTGGCGGCCGGTGAGATAGCGTCGGGAAAGTGTCACGGCAGCGCGAATGGCTTCATCGGTGATATGTACCCCGTGATGCTGAGCATAGCGAGATTTCAGCCCGCGTAGCATCAGACAGGCGGTGTCATCGTCCGGTTCGTCGACTTTGACCATCTGGAAGCGGCGCTCCAGCGCGGCATCACGCTCGAAGTACTGCTTATACTCACTCCAGGTCGTGGCGGCGATAGTTCGCAGTTCGCCGCGCGCCAGGGCCGGTTTGAGCAAATTAGCGGCATCCGCGCCACCGGCCTGGTTGCCTGCGCCGATGATAGTATGAGCTTCATCGATAAACAGCAGCACCGGAACAGGCGACTGCTGTACCGCTTCGATAATGTTCTTAAGCCGCTGTTCGAATTCCCCTTTAACGCCTGCGCCGGCCTGCAGTAAGCCGAGATCCAACGTACGCAATGAAACCGGCTTCAGACTGTCCGGCACGTTGCCCTCCGCGATACGCAACGCCAGCCCTTCGACCAGCGCAGTTTTGCCGACACCGGGTTCGCCAACCAGGATTGGGTTGTTTTTTCGCCTGCGCGACAGGATATCCACCATTTGACGAATTTCGTTATCGCGACCAAAGACCGGGTCGATTTTGCCTTCGCGGGCGCGAGCAGTGATATCAAGGGTAAATTTGTCCAGCGCGTTCTGTAACGCAGGGGTCATCTCAGCGGACTTCACGCCCGATTCCACGGGGCGGCCGACAAACTCCACATCGCCAACGTGGCCTGGTTCATCTGGCTGTAATTCCGGGCGCTCATCAGACTGCATATCTAATAGTGGTCGCAGGTGTTCAAGCTGCGCTTGCCCCAACGTTAACAGCGGCCACAGACTGTCACAGCGCACCCGCGTTGGGTTGCTGACTAACGCCATCAGTAGATGAACACTGCGTAGAGAGGTCTCGCCCGCCAGTGAAGCCCTTAACCACGCCTCCTGCATCAGGCTCTGGATGCTGCCGGACAGCTGCGGCCGGCTGTGTACCGAGCGCGGAAGCGTTTCCAGAAAAGAGAGCAGATCCTGCCAGATAGCGTCCATATCCCACTCATAACGCCGCGCTAATACGGTCAGGTCTCCCTCGCCCTGCTCCAATAGTTTTAGCAGCCAGTGTTCGGGAAGGATTTGCGCATGCGCGCGGGCCTGGCACAACGAAGCGGCGCCTTCCAGGGCGCGGGCGCAATAAGGGTTTAAACGGCGTAACAGAATGGCTGGGTTTTCCATGAGGCTCTCTCTTTGTCGATTCCGGACACGCTACCGCCCATCGCCGTTTCCCGTGATGCAGGAGACCAAAGCGCACAAGGTCGGGCAGGCTGATTATTTTTGCTAAAAGCCAACGGTCACTGGCGCTTAGCAAAAAAGCAGACGGCGAACCGCCTGCTTCGGGCGTCAGGCTGTCGTTCGTTCATTCCATGAATCGGAATGAATGATGTTGCCGTCTTTATAGGTCCAGGTGATTTTTTCGTAGCGCAGTTCAATCTGCTCAAGATGGCTGTGCTTCTCGTAGGCTGGGTTCTTGATGTCGTGCATCAGCGGATTGACCTTCACCACTTTCACGTTTTCCAGTTTGGTGTTGAAGTATTCCACTTCCTGACCAGCATCATTGATTTTGTACCACTTGAATTCGGCAGACTTCAGCGTCTGGCCGGTAGTCACCGCCTTGTAGAGATAGGGGCTTGAGGAGTCGATTTCCTTGGTAAACAGAAACGGCGTGTGGATACGCGTGCCGGTTAGCTTTCCGGTGTTGTTGTCGGTCGGGATGTACAGGTTATGCTCCTGCGCCACTACTTCGATGCTGCCTTCACGATCTTTCACATCTACGGAACCTTTAATGTCCGCCCCGCCGTCGTCTTTCAACCATAAATAGACTGGTATTGCCATGTTAATTACTCCATTTCATTTTTTAACACGCCATCATCCTGAGATGGCGCAGGTGTGTTGTCTGTCGCCAGACAGGCTGTAGCCTGTCGAGCCAGACGACTTGGATAGTGACAGGCGTGTTACCCCTTCGCCTTCGGCATCTGGCTAACCAGAGACAAATTGACGTCCATGCCTTCCACCTGGAAGTGCGGCACCGCGAACAGCTTGACGCGGAAGAAGCCAGGGTTATCCTCGATATCTTCCACTACCACTTTCGCATCACGCAGCGGATGTGAGGCCTGCAGCTCGTCGCCCGGATCGGTCATTTCCGTAACCAGGCCACGAACCCAGGTATTGAGCTCCAGCTCAAGCAGGCGGCGATCTTTGGTGGTGCCGATGTTCTCGCGTTGGATCAGTTTCAGGTAGTGGGCGATGCGCGATAGCAGGAAGATGTACGGCAGGCGGGCGTTGATACGGCTATTGGCTGTCGCATCCGCGGTGTCGTACAGCGCGGGTTTCTGAGTTGAGTTAGCTGAGAAGAAGCAGGCATAGTCACGGTTCTTATAATAAGACAGCGGAATAAAGCCCAGATTGGCGAATTCGAACTCACGGGTTTCCGGGATCATCACCTCGGAAGGGATTTTCACCTGATTTCCTGTGCCGAGATCATAGAGGTGGATGGGAAGATCTTTCACCGCGCCGCCCGCCTGCGGGCCACGGATTTGCACGCACCAGCCGTTTTGAATAAAGCTGCGTACCATGTTCGAGGCGAAGGCGAATGACGCGCTGGTCCACAGATACTTTTCGTGATCCGGCCCCTTTACCTGCTCAATGTAGTTAAAGCTGCGCACCGGAACCGTGTCCGGCCCATACGGCAGACGGCCCAATACCCGCGGCATGACCAGGCCGATATAGCGCGAGTCATCGGTATCGCGGAACGATTTCCATTTAATGTACTCAGCGCGATCGAAATAGTTGCCGATATCTTTAATTGCCGCGACTTCTTCCATTGAATCCTTGAGGAAAAATTTCGGCCCTACGGCGCCGATAAATGGCATATGCGCCGCAGCGGAGACTTTCGAAATATTACGCAACAGCGCCATGTCCTGCGGGCTGGCGTCAAACTCGTACGCCGATATTACCGATCCTATCGGCTCGCCGCCGGGGGTGTCGTATTCGGCGGTGTAAGTATGCCAGTACAGGCCGCTCTGTATCACCTCTGGCGCATCTTCAAAATCCTGACGTAAATCGTCTTTGGACACATCGAGGATTTCGGTTTTCACGTTCTGGCGATAGTCGGTGTTATCTACCAGTTGCTTCAGGCCGCGCCACAGAGATTCCACCTTCTGGAACTCCGGGTGATGCATAACAGCATCAAGTTGACGGCTTATACGAAAATCCAGGTCCGCGATGTGGTGGTCAATAAGCGTTTTATCGAGTTTCTCCACCTGCTGGCCGGATTGACGAATGCAGTCCATAAAAACCTGCATCGCCGCGGTCAGGCGTTCCCCCGCCGTGGCCTCTGATAGCGCCGCGTCGTCCAGAAAGACATTAATATCGCCAAGGCTTGATGCCGGGCTCAGATTGATTTTTTCAAACAGAGAAGCGTAAACGCTTTCTTTGTTCATTACGGCAGTTTGCCCCTGCACGGGGTTCGTTTCAGTATTTACAGACATCAGCATATTCCCGGTTAATCCATTAAAAGAGATGACCGCCGTTTACTTCCCGGCAAGGGCACTCATTTCGGCGCGTAATTCGCTGGACAGAGCTGGATCTTTAAGGATTCTCTCAAGCTCTTTTCTGAAAGTAGCGTTATCAAGCAGGTTCGATTTGAGATCGCGTAATAAATTACGCATCGCCAGCATGGCGCGGAGTTGAGGGATTTGCCGGGCAACCTGTTCGGGCTCAAAGTCTTTTATATCGGAAAAACGCAGTTTAACATTGTCTTCTGAGTTATCCCCAGCCAGCGTATTCTCAACGGTGAGATTGATCTCTGGGTTAAATTCAGAAAGCACACTATTAAAATTATTCTTATTGATATCTATTTTCTGGCGCTCGGCCAATGGTCGATGCTCTTTTCCATTACTGAAATCACCAACGGTGAGCAGTTTAAGCGGTAGTTCAACCTTCTTCTGCGCCCCCCCGGTATGTAAGGATAATTTTAAATTAATACGTGCCTTCGGCACCTCATTCTGGAATGAATCAGCCATAGCGGTCCCTTTTCCTTAAGGAATGATTGCGGAGTAAATTTCGTTTTATTCACAACGTTATGTTTAAAGAAATCAGGGCAATATATCAACCAGCAGATACGAAGATCCAGAGATAACAAGTCATTTAATTGGCATAGATCAATATCGCCGGCAAGCAATCATTTCAACCAATAACTTATGCAATCTCAACACGATAACCAATATATAATTCACTCAATCACAGATGGAAACTATTTAAATGTGATAAATTCAACTTTCAGCGTCGAAATAAAATAGTTCCTTTTAATAAATGAATTATTAAAAGGAACTATTAATAGAGACGTTAATAAAATAGCATTTTGGGTGTCAAAAACTACCAGACTGGCGTAGGCCAGTCTGGTATTCCCGTAAAAAACATTCTCTCAGAACCAGGCCTCAAACATACCGCCGATGTTCAGCGAATCCAGCCGCTCGTCGCTGGTGCCGTCTACTTTCGCGGTGTGCTCGTTATCCACCTGGCCGCCGGTAACATAGAAGCGCAGCATCGGGCGGAACCCCGGCCCCATGCCGATGGCGATGTTCTGCGACAGCGTCAGCTTCCAGCCGTGGTTATCCCCGCCCTGGTCGTAGTCAACGCGCTGGTAGCCCGCTTCCAGCCAGGTCGAGTGCACGTCGTTCCAGAAGTACATCGGCCGGACGATCGCACCGTAGTTTTTACGGTTATCGGTATTGTCCTTGCCGTTGTCGTAATCGTGGAAGGCCAGCAGATACTCGATCTGCGCCTGCTGAGTGAATTTATGGCTGCCCTCGAAGCTGGCATAGACCGTGGTCAGGTCGTCGGTCTTGTTATAGACGCTGTTATCCGAGTTGTCGGAGTAACGCAGAATAACTTTGTTCACCCCGCTGTCGTTGCTATGGCTCAGCACCAGCCCGCCCTGCCAGGCATCGAGGCGCGCGTCGCTGTCCACCGCTTTTGAGTCAAAGCCGTAGTTGGCATATACCTCGACGTCGATCGGCCCGGCCTTGATGTTGTGGGTTTTGGTGGTCAGCGCGTAGTGATCGTTGTCGCCGGTATCGGAGCTGCCGGTACAGGTGATGCGCGACGGGTTGGTCTCGTCGGCCATCACTTCCGGGCTACAGGATTTCACCTGCGACACCGTCGCCACGTCGAACTGCACGCCGCCGATATCGAAATTCTTCACCCCGGCGCCCTGGCCGTCGTGGTTCATCCAGAAGTAGTCGTTGATCCCCTGTTGTGGGCGCTGGTGGAAGTCGCGGCCGGCCCAGATATAGGCGTTGGGGTTAGATTCGAGGACGTTGGTGACGCCGACGTAGGCTTTTTTCAGGTTAACCTCGTCGCTCCAGTGGTCAAACATGACGTTGAGATCCCAGATGGCCCCCTGCGCGCTTTTGAACGCTTTGCTGATCTGGAATTCGCCGCCGTTGCTTTCGTTGCCGAGACGGCCGATCGCCGAGGCGCCGTTATAGGAGCCGTCGACGCCGACATATTTCTGGTCGCCGGTCTGGAAGTGGGCGCCATAGCGGGCGTAACCGCTAAATTTCAGGCCGAAAGGGATCGCCAGATCCGGCGAAGCCGCGGTGGTTTGCGGGTTGGTTATAACATCGACCTTCTTATTAGCCGCGGCGTCGATTTTGGCCTGGCGGTCGGCCAGCGCTTTATCGACGGCTTTCGCGACGATGGCGTCGATCTGCTCCTGGGTAAATTCTTGGGCTGTTACAGAGGTAAGCGGAGAAAACACGGCGATGACCGCCATAGTTAATGGAAGCTTTCTTATCATTGTCATCATTATCTCAATAGAGGTTAATTTTATTCAGGCAATAACAATCTCACTCTGGCCACGCAGAATATGTTGCTACTGTGAGAACAATTTAATTTTTATTTTGTTCGACTACAGAGGTTTTATACGAATAACGTTCTCCTTTCCCACAATTAAATTAATGATTAGCGCTAAAACAAGCAACGCCGCAGAGACTTGCCAGTTGAATTTCATTGTATGGTGAACAAAACCATTAATCGCGCTGCACTTGACCTAAGATTGCATGAACACTCCAATATTGGTGGATGTAAGAAATGTAACAACTATGACACATCCTGTATTCTATAAACCGGCTGCTCAATTACGTTATTTCACTCAGCGATTGAGAAAACACTCAAATGTGAGCCATATCGCAAATATCACTTTCATATATTCAACATCATAAAATCCATATAGAGTACAGAGATAATGCCAAACGGCCTTTGCTTTGAGGATCACAGAAGTAAAAAAACATAATTAATTAATTTAAAAACGTAATAGATTCTTCGCGATCTTTTGTGTCAGAAAGTGTTTCACATTCACACAACAAACCGGAGTCTGCTCAGAATGAGTAAAAACATAATGCAAAATCGCAATGATGAATATCATAAATTAACTCGCGGGGAACGTATTGGCTACGGTATGGGCGATTTTGCGCAAAACCTGGTTTTCGGCACGATCGGCGGCTTTCTTGCTCTACATATGTTGACGGTAAATACGATCAGTACAGCCACTGCGGGGTTCATTTTTCTTTTTGTCCGAATCATCAATGTTTTTTGGGATCCGATGGTTGGAACCTATGTGGACAAAAGGACCTCCGCGGCAGGGAAATATCGTCCCTGGCTATTAAGAGCCGGAGTGCCGCTAGTGATTCTTTCCGCTTTGCTTTTTGCCCCCATTCCGGGCGTCAGAGGCTCCGTACCGTTTGCTTTTATCATCTATTTAGCGCTGGATTTAGTCTATTCCCTGGTCAATATACCTTACGGTTCTCTTAATGCCTCGCTAACCAGAGATCCCGAATCAATTGATAAATTAACCAGTACGCGAATGATGCTGGCTAATAGCGCCAACCTTTTAGTCTATACCCTGTTTCCGATGTTCGTACAAATGGCTTCACCAAAAGATCGTAGCCTCAAGGATACTGGTTTTTTTGGCATTGAACTCAACCTTGGTAACTATACCGACCCATCAGCGAATTACGCCTGGTTCGGCGTCTACTCCGTTTATATGTTATTAGGCGCGGTGGCACTTTTTATTTGTTATAAATTCACCAAAGAACGCGTCGTTGCAACCGCAGAACAGACGGCGAATGTCAAAACAACCGATCTGTTCCTTGAGCTCAAAAATAACCGTCCTCTTGTCATTCTTGGACTATTTTTCATGCTGGCCTTTACCTTCATGTTCTTTATGAACACGGTAAATGGCTTTTTCAATCAGTATGTGGTTGGTCACTCTGAGTGGATGGGCGCCGTCGGTCTGGTCGCCTCAATACCGGGTATTGCGTTCCCTATTTTTTGGCCAAAACTTAAGAAAATTTTTGGTAAGAAAGGCTTCTTCCACATTTTCCTGGGGATGTTTATTGTCGGTGAGTTATTAACGTATGTCTGGTCACGGGAAGGTATGCACGATGCGCTGTGGCTTGCTTATATCGCCACATTTATTAAACAGTGGGGCTTAACCTCAGCCACCGGATTTATGTGGGCACTGGTACCTGAAGTGATTGCCTATGGCGAATTAAAGTCTGGTAAGCGAAATGCGGCAATCATCAACGCGATTATGGGACTCTTTTTCAAGATTGGCTTTACCATCGGGGGCGCTATTCCTCTGTGGTTGCTGGCCGTCTATGGTTTTAATGAAACCGGCGCGCAACAAAGCGCGAGCGCTATCGACGGGATCATGATGACAGCGGTCTGGATCCCCATCGCCTTAGCGATTGTCTCGATGATCATCATGCAAATTTATCCTATCTCAGACAAACACGTCAGCGACATTAACCGCCAGCTTGATGAGATTCGGGTGTAAAACCAATACGATTAAATTTATAAAGGTATAATGATATGTCTCTTATCCAAAACCCTATTTTGCGTGGCTTTAATGCCGACCCCAGCATTATCCGTGTTGAGGACACCTACTATATAGCCAACTCGACGTTTGAATGGTTTCCCGGCGTCCGTTTGCATGAGTCAAAGGATTTGCAGCACTGGAATCTGCTGCCGTCACCATTGTCGACCACTACTCTTTTAGATATGAAAGGCAATCCGTCTTCAGGCGGCATCTGGGCTCCGGCGCTCTCTTATGCGGATGGCAAATTCTGGTTAGTGTATACCGATGTGAAAGTCACCGAGGGTGCCTTTAAAGACATGACAAACTACCTGACCACCGCAACTGATATTCGCGGCCCGTGGAGTTCGCCGGTCAAACTTAATGGCGTAGGTTTTGATGCTTCACTTTTTCATGATGATGATGGCCGTAAATATATCGTGCAGCAAACGTGGGACCATCGAGAGTACCATCATCCTTTTGACGGCATTACCTTGACTGAACTCGATACTAAAACGCTAAAACTGATGCCCGAAACAGCAAGAACCATTTATCGCGGTACCGCGGTGGCGCTCGTTGAGGGGCCGCATCTCTATAAACTGCACGGCTATTACTATCTCTTTGCCGCTCAGGGGGGAACGGTATTTACTCATCAGGAGGTGGTGGCGCGTTCCACGACATTAAACGCCGATAGCTTTGAAACTGAGCCTGGGGAGGTATTTTTAACTAACGTTGATACCCCTGACAGCTATATCCAGAAACAAGGACACGGGGCTTTGGTTTCGACGCCCGAAGGCGAGTGGTATTATGCTTCGCTGTGCGCTCGTCCATGGAATCGCCCTGGTGAGTCAATTTATGATCCACGCGGTTGGTCCACGCTTGGCCGGGAAACGGCTATCCAAAAGGTGTACTGGGATGACGATGGCTGGCCACGAGTGGAAGGCGGTCACGGCGGTAGAACGTTTGTCGAGGGACCAAAAGACGCCATTTATACCGAAAGCACGAAAGACAACAGCCAACATGATGAATTTACAACACCAGCGCTCAATCTCAACTGGAATACCCTTCGGGTACCTTTTAGCGAAAAAATGGGTAGCACAGGCAACGGAAAGCTAACCTTAATCGGTCAGGGGTCATTAGCGAACACCCATGACCTGTCGTTGATTGCCCGCCGCTGGCAAGCCTTTTACTTTAATGCTGAAGTTAAAGTAGTCTTTAATCCCTTTAGTTACCAACAAATGGCCGGGTTAACAAATTACTACAACGATCGCCACTGGAGTTTTGCTTTTATCACCTGGAATGAAATTAACGGCAGAGTCATTGAGGTCGCCGAAAACAACCGTGGAAAATATACTTCATATTTGAAAGATAATGCGATTAAGGTTCCTGAAAACGTCGAATACGTATGGTTACGGACGAAAGTCAGGAAGCAGACCTATAGCTATGAGTATAGTTTTGACGGCATCGCGTTTATTGAAATCCCGGTGATATTAGATGCCGCTGTTCTTTCTGATGACTATGTCCTGCAGAGCTATGGCGGTTTCTTTACTGGGGCATTTGTAGGTCTTGCTGCAGTAGACTACTCCGGTTATGACGTCAGCGCCGAGTTTTACCATTTCGATTATCAGGAACTGGGCGACTCATTAATTGGCGATGATGTTTATAGCTGGGAGGCTGGCGAGCTACGTGCTGGTTAGTTTGATGAACATCTTTTATAGTCAACCTGGCGCAGATTAACCCGGTAAGATGAAAGCGAAGATCTGTGGATTGGCAATGTTTATATCAGGACGGTGGGTTCCCCCACCGTCTCATTATGACTTTTCTACTGCTTTTTAACCCCCAGACAACCGCGAACAAATTCAGGATTAAAGTGTTTCACCGCTTCACCCACATAGCCTAAATCCAGTGCGCTGATATGCGCCATTTCGCTGTCAGTCAGTGAGAAATCCCAGATTGCAAAGTTCTCTGCAATCCGTTCCTGCCGAGTGGATTTAGGAATCACCGTGACACCGCGCTGCACGTTCCAGCGCAGGACAACCTGAGCAATGGTTTTTTGATGAGCAGCGGCAATCCCCCGAAGCATTGCATCTTCATAAGGTTTATATCTGCCACCGCCTAACGGCGCCCAGGCTTCAGGCTGAACGTTATAATGCTTCATGGTTTCCAGCGCTGCGGGTTGCGCAAAGTAAGGATGCAGTTCGACTTGATTGACCATAGGTTTAATTCTGACGGTTTCGCAAAAGTTGGCCAAGACATGCGCATAGAAGTTGGACACGCCAATGGCTTTCAATTTACCGGCTTCATAAGCCTGTTCCAACGCGCGCCAGGCGCTGAAATAATCGCCCATGGCCTGATGCAATAAATAGAGATCGAAGTAATCCAGGCCCGATTTTTTCAGTGACGCCTCGATACCGGCTTTGGCCATATCGCCATTGGCCATGTCCTGAACCCACAGTTTTGAGGTAATAAATAATTCCTCACGGGTACACAGCCCTTCGGCGATAGCTTCACGAACCGCCTCGCCCACGGCGTCTTCATTGCCATAGACGGCAGCGGTATCAATCAGGCGATAACCGGTACGAATAGCGCTTAATACCGACTGCTTACACTCTTCTTTATCGGTAACCTTAAACACGCCAAAACCGACCATCGGCATGTTGAGGTTGTTACTTAAAACTGTGTATTCCATGAAAAGGCTCCCGTCATGTGAAAACATCATTTTAGGCCCGGAATGCCAACATGATTAGTCTGTCATTTCTGATTTGACCTATGCATTGAATTCATAAATACAGGTAGGTTGATTGGCGCAACGCTACAGAGCGGCGAACGTATTGAATTAATGCCGGATATGAAACGATGATTAAGACTGAACCACAAAATATTGCTGCTATTTACCCTCATGC
This sequence comes from Klebsiella sp. 141153, assembly GCF_032601995.1. Classification (NCBI taxonomy): domain Bacteria; kingdom Pseudomonadati; phylum Pseudomonadota; class Gammaproteobacteria; order Enterobacterales; family Enterobacteriaceae; genus Klebsiella; species Klebsiella sp. 141153. Next base: position 18,159 of record NZ_JAQIRJ010000012.1, read on the forward strand.
TCTTCACCCAACGTTAATCGTCAGGGCCGCAATTGATTATTAGATAGTCTTTTTAAGTAACTCTGATAACATGCCTGTAAAAAATGGGCCACCCTGGCGACCCATTTTTTACTCGTGGCGATTAGAACAGAATGCAGAAATAATATATGTCGCAAAAACAATAACATTCTATTATCACATTGTATTGTGAACGCGACATCAAGTTACGACATGCCATTATGCATATATCTAACTAATCTTAATATCATCGAAGTTGATATCTTCCTCTTCTTGATCGTTATTAATAACAACATCGCGAGGAACATCTTTTTTGATGACAGCATAGATGGTTGCTGTTACTAAAATATCAACTATTAATGCCATAATACCTGCCATAGGATTTGACATTGTTGGGAGCATTAATACCCCGCCAAAAGGTACAGTTGCATCCGCACCATAAACCATGGTGATTGCACCACCACAAGCACCGCCGATTGCCGCTGCTGCAATACCGCGAACGATATCATTCATCACTATAGGGATAGATCCTTCAACAATATTCACTACCCCCATAGGAACCGCCGACTTCAACATTTCGATTTCTTCGTTATTATAGATATTTTTGCGAAGCAGCTTAGCGATAAAAAATGCAAGCCCAAAACCGATAGGTGTTGCCGTGTTGACTAACTGAAGGGCCGTAACTGGCTCATTTATACCCTGTGCCTGGAGGGTTAAGACGAATGCAAAGCACGTTTTATTGATCGGCCCACCAAAGTCAACGATACACAACGCCCCAATAACAGCACCTAACACTAAATTAGATGAAGTTCCCATACTTCTCAGGAACGATGTGAGTGCATCGGTAAAAATACCAATAGGCGTGCCGATGATATAGACCATGAGCAGAGCACTGAAAATGGATGCAAAAAATGGCACAATCAATGTCGGCATTAAACCCCGAGCCCAGCCAGGAACCTTCACATTTTTAATGATAGCAAGAGCAATATACCCGGAAATGTAGCCGCCGATCATTCCCCCGATAAAACCCGCACCAATAGCATTAGCGGCCAGACCGACAACAAAACCAGGGGCAATACCGGGCTTACCTGCGATCGAACCGGAAATTCCGATAGCAATAACGACGGGTAATAGTCCGAGTGCCTTAGCTCCCATGGTAGCGAAAGCCTGCCACAGATCAAATTGACCCGATACTAAAGTGTCCTGAACCGTCCCGCCAAAACCCATACCGATGGCAATAATAAACCCAGCGCCACAGACAATCGGAATCAAGAATGAGATGGCAGTCAGCAGATGACCTTTAGGGTTTGCTGCTTTCCATATTTCTTTTATATTCATAAATTACGCCCTTTATTTTATATAGGATACGCATAGGTAGGGGTTATGAATTGACTAATTCACCAAGCTTTTCAATAAGCTTATTTGGTGATTTAACTGCCATTTCCGTTGGTACTTTGACGACTTTCTTTCCGGCAAACCTTTCTTCACCGGAAACTTTAACATCGGCGGCTAACAGAACAATGTCGGCTTGTGCAATTTCTTCAGCGGTCAAGGCATTCTCAATACCTATAGTGCCTTGCGTTTCGATTTTGACATTGTGACCGGCCTTTTTTGCAGCTATTTCAATTTTCTTTTGCGCAATATAGGTGTGTGCAATACCTACAGTGCAGGCTGTAATTCCAACAATATTCATAACTATTCTCCAGAATGGTTTTTTAGATACTATGGCAGATCTGACAATTAATTTAAGCGCTGGCACCTTCAGCATTTAAAAGATCAATAATTTTTTGAGTGGAATCTTCCATCAGCAATTTTTCTACTATCTCTTCATCGGCAAGTGAACCTGAAACCTGGGATAATAATCGGATGTGGGTAGTATTTTGATCCACCAGGCATACAGCAAATAAAATAATACAACGAACGTCACTACCATCCATCGTTTCCCAGGGGATATGATGTTGGGTTCGTCCAATGGCCAATGCCGTACGGGCTACGCCTGAGGATTTACCATGCGGGATCGCTATATGATTTTCGAATCCAGTGGAGCCCTGTTCTTCACGTAACCAAACATCTTTCAGAAAAATATCTTTATTAATAACTGCTCCATCACGTACTAATAAGTCAGCTAATTCTTCAATTGCTTCTTCTTTACTCTTAGCCATCATGTTCAATTTGATATTTTTTACGTTCAGTACACTCGAAATGTCCATAAGTTACCTTCGTTAATATAAATAATCATTATTAATCAGCGATACCAGCTTCTGCCACCATGCAGTCTGCCAAACCTGTCGGGGCGCCTCGGTGGCCGGACAGCATCAATAGATAGCATCCGCAAGCGTGCGACGAGGCGCCGCACGCGAACTCCAGATATAAAAAGGGTTACAGCGCTCTCAACCATATAAATCTAACGCGAAGGCAAAAAGACAGACCGGTTAAATAGACTCTTTGCACCGCACAATGGCTCAATACGGCTGAGCGCGCTGCAATTTTCAGGCAGCGATTTCGCGTTGATAGATATCGACCATTTTATCCCATGCATCGCTGACATTATCCGCCAGGGAGAACAGGCCCGAGGTTCCCACAATAAAGACGTCAACGCCCGATTGGGAGATAACATTAAAAGTTTTCTCGTTACAGGAGCCGTCAATTTCGGTCAGATAGTGGTACCCATGCGCTTCGCGCATCGCGATCAGCTGTTTAATTTTATTGAGCGACTCCGGGATAAACTTCTGACCTGCGTAGCCTGGGTCAACCGACATGACGGTCACTTTATCCAGCAGGTGCGCGTACTCTTTAATAGCATCCGCCGGTGTAGCAGGGTTCAACACCACGCCGCAGCGACGACCAGCGTCTTTAATCTGGTTCAACAGACGGAATATTTTGTTATTCGCCGTCTCAGGGTGGAAGCTGATAATATCGGCCCCGGCATCAATACACATTGGAATTATATCTTCCGGGTGATTCACCATTAGATGTACGTCGATCGGCACATCGGTAATTTTTTTCAGGTTTTCGATAAAAAACGGTGATAGCGTAATATTCTTCACATAGTTACCGTCCATAATATCGACGTGATAAAAATCAGCCCGACCGTTCATTGCCGTAATTTGCTCTCTGAATTGCGTTAAATCCATACACATTAACGAGGGCGAAAATTTAGCTGCCATACCTCACCTCTTTAAAATTAGTTAGTTAAACAGTGACACGACATGCCCAAGAATGATGCCAACAACGCCAAAGTCCGCATCGCCAAAGGTGGTGGATGCAAAGCCAAGGTCGCCCATCAGGGGCAGCAAAATCGCGGGCAAAAAAGAAATCAACAGACCGTGGGCGAATGCCCCCACCACCGCGCCGCGACGACCGCCGCAGATGTTGCCGTAAACGCCCGCCGTCGCGCCGCAGAAAAAGTGCGGCACCAGGCCGGGAACAATGACGCTCAGGCCAAGCAGCGGACACAGGAACATACTCACCAGACCAGCGGCAAAACTTGACAGGAAGCCGACGATCACCGCGTTCGGGGCGAACGGAAAAACGGTTGGACAGTCGAGCGCCGGTTTCGCGTCTTTCACCAGCTTGTCGGCGATGCCTTTAAAGGCCGGAACAATTTCGGCAATAATCATGCGAACACCCGCAAGGATGATCCACACGCCTGCCGCGAAGGTCAGCGATTGGATAATGGCGAAGATAATAAAGTTCTGACCACCACTGATGCTGGTCTCAACAAACTCTTTACCTGCGACCAGTACCAGAATCAGGAACAGAATCATCATCGTCAGCGAGATGGCTACCGAGGAGTCACGCAGGAAGTTCAGCGTTTTCGGCACTTTCAGCTCTTCAATCGACGGGCTGCCTTTACCGATCGCCTTCCCCACCAGCGCCGACAGCAGATACCCGGTTGAACCAAAGTGGCCCAGCGCCAGGTCATCAGTGCCTGTAATTTTGCGGGTAAATGGCTGCAGAATAGCCGGAGAGACCACCATCATGATACCGAGGATTACTGCCCCCACCAGTACCACCCAGAACGGCGACAGACCGCCGACAGAAAGAATGACAGCCAGCATCGCCGACATATACAGCGTGTGGTGGCCGGTCAGGAAGATGTATTTCAGCGGCGTAATACGGGCAAGGACGATGTTAAACAACATCCCCAGCACCATGATCATGGCTGTCGCAGTACCGTAGTTTTTCTGCGCCAGCGCCGCCATGGCGTCAGTATTGGGTACAACCCCCTGAATATGGAAGGAGTGCTCAAACAGCTGGCTAAACGTCGTTAACGTCGTGGCGACAATCGCCGCCCCGGATGTTAATATCACAAACCCCATAATGGTTTTGAGGGTTCCGGAAATAACGTCGGAAACTGCTTTTTTCTGCAATAATAAGCCGATCAGGGAAAACAGACCGACCAGTATTGCTGGTGTGCCCAACACATCATGAATAATAAACTGCAGCATAGAATGACTCCGTAAGGCCGCAAATAATTAATCAGAGATTCTCGGAAAGAATTTCTTTGATTTTATTGTTATCCAGCAGGTTAGATAAACCAAAAACCTGTGCAGAATGGCTGGACAGATGTTCAGCTATATCCCTGGCGCTAAGAATAATATCGGCAGTTTCGCTTTTTGCTGAAGTCAGATCGGTATGGGAAACCTCTGCTTCTTTATTCAACTCTGTAATGATTTTTTTTACGTTCATTTCAACGATAAAGCTACTACCTAAACCGTTACCACAAACAATCAGAATCTTTTTCATCTCTACCTCATTATCCATTGATAACGGCTTGAATTGTTTTCATTGATGATGCTTTCAGCAGTGCTGAGAGTCGTTCATCATCGCTAAAAATGTCCGCCAGTGCTGTAATCATATTGATGTGTTCATCTCCCGAAAGCGCACACAGCATAATCACGACGTAAATAGGGTCATTATCTTCCGAATCAAAAGAAACGCCTTTTTTAATATGTAATAGCGATAGCCCGTTTTTAATAGCCCCTTGCTCCGGGCGAGCATGTGGCATCGCCAGACCAGGCGCTAAAACATAATAAGGACCAAGTTTTTGGTGGCTGTTAAAAATGGCCTGAATATAATTTTCAGTAATCGCCTCTTTCGCCAATAAGGGTTGGGCCGATAATGTAATTGCCTGTTTCCAGTCACTAATTGAATCTACAATCTGGATATTTTCCGTGGGTAGCCAGGTCGTAATCATAAATACCCCGATGGCGTTTAAGGTGCGCCTACTATAGTGGAATGCCTTTACGGCTTACCGTGATCTCCCTCGCAAAGTTAGCGCTAACATGGTAGCTGTGTTAAAATTATTGTTACCGCTAACTTGATAAACCATACTTATCATTACTTTGCTGTTGGGCAATGCGCAAAGCGCTAAATATCATTTACAATGGCTGCCCAGTCAGGCGAAAGGAGGAAATCAGTGCAGACGTTAGAAGCGGACGATGGCGCGAGAGAAAAACGCAGAAAAAATACCGGTAAAATTACGCTCGCTGAAGTAGCAAAACTGGTTGGCGTTAGCACAATGACCGTGTCTCGCGCGTTACGGATGCCTGAAAAAGTGAACCCTGAACTGCGCACACGCATAGAAGCAGCGGTAAGCGAACTGGGCTATGTGCCAAATCTGCAGGCCCGCAACCTTGCCTCCGCTGACTCTAGCCTGGTGATGGGCGTGGTTCCCTCTTTTTCCTCCCCGGGCTTTCTTGCCGTCTCCGAAACACTGCAGACCGTGCTTGCGACCCAGGGCTATAGCATGATGTTTATCGAATCCGGCCAGGGTGGACAGAGTGAAGAAAAAGCTTTTGCGCAAATGCTCGCTTACAACCCGGCTGCGATTGTTCAATTCAATATTGATAACATCAGCAGTTGTTCGCAAATGATAAGTAATACCGGCGTGCCGGTGGTTGAGATTGGCGCCATCAATCGTGATGCGAGCTGGGTTAGCATTGGTGTTGACTATGCTGCAGCCATCAAAAAGTTGGTCACCTCGCTTGTACAGGCCGGATACAAAAATATCGGCCTGCTTTGCACGGCTTCCAATAACATTATGTTTCGCCAGGTCCTGAGCGGCTGGAACAGCGCGATGCTCTCCGTTAACCACTCTCCGCATCGCGTGGTGACCTCTCACCTGGCGGCAGGTATTACGACCGGCCTGAACCTGCTCGGTGATATTCGTATCACCTGGCCCGAACTGGATGCGCTGATTTGCACATCCGATGAAATCGCCTGCGGTTGCATTATGGCCTGCCATGGCGCGGGGCAAAAAGTGCCCGACTCTCTGGCACTGGCAAGCCTGAGCGGAGGGACTCTTGCCGCCGTTTGTTCACCGGCGCTGACTGCCGTCGAATTTCCCTGGAGTGAAACGGGAACCCTCGCAGGACAGACATTGCTGGAGCTCCTGGCGGGTAATTCGACAGATAAATTCATTGAATTACCTTCAGCGTTACAAGTTCGCGCCAGCACCAGAAAGCCGTAGTTTTAGTGACATATTTATTGATTTGTTATCCCGCCAAATACGGCAGGATAACTATGAGTCAGAAAAGTGATGTTTTCATCTGCGGCGGGAAATGGTCAGAAAGAGAGACTGGCGCTGCAAGCCGCGCCAGTTCTGTGGTTAGCGATGGTTGCCTGACGCCATCAGGCAACCGGTACTGATTAATGCTTCACAATATACATCGTGCGGCTGTAGGCCACGTCTTCCGGATTGGTGATCGGGTATCCTTTTAACCACGGCTTGATCAGGCGGCCATTGGTATACTGATAAATCGGCGCAATAGGCGCTTTGGCCATGATGATTTTCTCTGCCGCATTGTAATCATCGTTACGCGCTTTTTCCGAGGTTTCCTGCGCCGCCTGAGCGAGGATCTTATCGTATGCCGGATCGTTAAACCGCGAGATATTACCGCTATGAGTAGAAGTGAGTAGCGACAGGAAGGTCGACGGCTCGTTGTAGTCCCCTACCCACGACGCGCGGATAACGTCGAAATTACCGGTATTACGACTATCGATGTAGGTCTTCCACTCCTGGTTTTGCAGTTTCACGTCGACACCGAGGTTTTTCTTCCACATTGACGCCACGGCGATGGCGATCTTTTGGTGATTTTCCGACGTGTTGTACAGCAGCGTCAGCTTCAGCGGACGGTCCGGGCCATATCCTGCCGCCGATAGCAGCGCTTTAGCCTGGGCATTAAGCTCGGCCTGGCTCATACTTTCAAACTGCGAAGGCTGCGGAGTAAAGCCTGCGGTGACATCAGGGGTGAATCGCCAGGCCGGTTTCTCGCCGGTGCCGAGGATCTTCTCCGCCATAATCCGCCGGTCGATAGTCATGCTTAACGCCAGGCGCACGCGCTCATCGGCGGTTGGCCCTTTCTGCGTATTGAAGGCGTAATAATAGGTACCTAACTGCGGCGGCGTGTAGACCTGTCCGGGAATATCCTTCAGCAGCTTCTGATACATATTTTTCGGGAAGGATTCGGTGATATCAATATCCCCCGCCAGATAGCGTTTGGTCGCCGAGGATTCCTGGTTAATCGGCACGAAAGTCACCTGCTTAATCACCGTTTTGGCGTTATCCCAGTACTGTGTATTCGGCACGACAACCAGTTTCTCATTCACCACCCGGTCTTTCAGCACATAGGCGCCGTTGCCGATAAGGCTGCCCGGGCGCGTCCAGTTAGCGCCGCTTTCAACGTTGGCTTTCTGCACCGGGTAGAACGCAAAGCTGGCGGTCAGGTTGCTGAACCACGGCAGCGGTTTATCCAACTGCACGCGCAGCGTGTGGGCATCTACCGCCGTCACCCCGAGGGTGTCTGGCGCCGCTTTACCATCAATAATATTTTGCGCATTACTGATACCCGCTAAGGCGGCAAACCAGGCAAATGGCGAGGTGGTTTTCGGATCGACCAGCCGCTGCCAGCTATAGACGAAATCCTGCGCCGTCACCGGAGTGCCGTCGGACCAGCGCGCATTATCGCGCAGGGTAAAGGTCCAGACGCGGTTATCGTTGCTCTGCCAGCGGGTCGCCACACCAGGGATGATATTGCCCTTCGCATCCTGGTTCACCAGCCCTTCGAACAGATCGCGGATAACCTGAATTTCCGGCAGGCCGACGGCTTTAGCGGGATCTAATGAAGCGGGCTCGTCTTTGATATGGCGTACCAGCTGCTGTTTTTCAGCTAATACGGTTCCCGGAGGCACGTCAGCCGCCCAGGCAAGAGAAGAAACGCTGGCTAACCACAGCGCGCCGCATGTCAATGTGACAGGATACTTCATGAGATCCCCTTTTAAATGAACAAACCAGTGCTGGCAGAGCGATAATTATTTGTTTCCCCAGCTGAAATTGCAAACGGCTTATGATAGAAAATTGACATGACGAGTTTTTTCGCCAACCATGGAAACTATTTGATTCCGGGGCGCTTTTCTACAACACTGCTAACAATAACCTGATGACAGGATACCCTATGCCCGTTTCACGCCCTCGCCCCTTGCGCGGCGCTTTCCCGCCAGGCACGCAACGCTACGGCCAGTCGCATCTCGGCGCGCCGCTGCTGTGGTTCCCCGCTCCGCTGGCCGATAGCCGCAGCGGTCTGATTATCGCCGGCACGCACGGCGACGAAAACTCGTCGATCGTCACCCTCTCCTGCGCGTTGCGCACGCTGAAACCGGAGCTACGCCGCCATCATGTCGTTCTCACAGTCAACCCCGATGGCTGTCAGTTAGGGCTACGCGCCAACGCCCGCGGCATCGATCTCAACCGTAACTTTCCGGCCGCTAACTGGAAGGCGGGAGAAACGGTGTATCGCTGGAATAGCGCCGCGGAAGAGCGCGATGTAGTGCTGCTGACCGGTGAAAAGCCAGGTTCGGAACCCGAAACCCAGGCGCTGTGCCAGCTGATCCACCAGATCCACCCGGCGTGGGTGGTCTCCTTCCACGATCCGCTAGCCTGCATTGAAGACCCCGGCCACAGCGAGCTTGGACAATGGCTTGCCGGGGCCTTTAATTTACCGCTGGTGGGCAGCGTCGGTTACGAAACGCCAGGCTCTTTCGGCAGCTGGTGCGCCGATATCGGCCTACCGTGCATTACCGCCGAATTCCCGCCGGTCTCCGCCGACGAAGCCACAGAAAAGTACCTCGCGGCGATGACCGATTTACTGCACTGGCACACTCACAGATGAAGCAGGCCGGTGCTGAACTGCAGCGCCGGCTCGACATCCACCGCCAGCCAGGTCGGTCCATCAAGGTCCGCGAAACGGGCCAACGGCGCCAGCGGCAGCGCGGCGGAAATGGCCCGTGAAGTACAAAGCATACAGCCCAGCATCCGCGTATAGCCCAGCCGTTCAGCCTCCTGCGCCAATAGCAATGCCTCGGTCAAACCACCGGTTTTATCCAACTTAATGTTGACCATTTCGTAGCGGCCCGCCAGCGCCGGCAGGCTTTCCCGCGTATGACAGCTCTCATCGGCGCAGATCGGCAGCGGATGAATAAAGTTTTCCAACGCCTCATCCGCGCCGGCCGGCAACGGCTGCTCCAGCATCGCCACGCCAAGATCGGCCAGCAGCTGGCAGCGAGCCGCCAGACCCTCGCCACGCCACGCTTCGTTAGCATCCACGATCAAGGTCGCCTGCGGCACCGCGTCGCGAATAGCAACCAGCCGCTCGCTAATCAAATGATCGTCGAGCTTGACCTTCAGCAGCCGCGCGCCTTTCTCCCACAGCGCGGCGGCGCTGGCCGCCATCTGTTCCGGCGTGCCGATTACCACGGTTTGCGCCGTCACCACTTCGCGCGGCAGATTGACGCCAAGCAGCTGCGGCAACGTTTTCCCCGCGCGGCGCGCCTCCAGATCCCACAGCGCACAGTCGACGGCGTTGCGCGCGGCTCCTGCCGGCAGTAGCTGTTGCACCTGCTCGCGGGTAGCGCCGCGCTCAAGCTGCTCGCCGATTGCCATAATCTGCGCCATCACCGAGGCGATGCTCTCACCGTAGCGCGGATAAGGCGTACATTCTCCGGCCCCTTTTACCCCATCCTCTTCTATTTCCACCACGACAACTTTGGCCTCGCTGCGGCTGCCGCGAGAAATAACAAACGGCGTGTGTAGCGGCCATGATTCTTCAAAAACTCGAAGGTTGCGCATTCCCTGGGCCTCTTAGGTAAATGTTAAATAGAGTTTGCCGTGTTGCTGGCTGATGTCATACACTAACTACGACGTTAACTATATGTAAACAGGAAGATAACCATGTCGCAAACCGTACATTTCCAGGGTAACCCAGTGTCCGTTCAGGGCTCCATTCCGCAGGCTGGCGCGAAGGCGCAGCCGTTTACGCTGGTCGCCAAAGATCTCTCTGACGTCACGCTGAGCCAATACGCTGGTAAACGTAAAGTACTGAATATTTTCCCAAGCATCGATACCGGCGTCTGCGCGGCATCGGTTCGCAAATTCAACCAACTGGCTTCTGAGCTGAACAACACCGTGGTGCTGTGCATCTCCGCTGACCTGCCGTTCGCGCAGTCCCGTTTCTGCGGCGCAGAAGGCCTGAGCAATGTGGTCACCCTGTCCACCCTGCGCGCGCCGCAGTTCCTGGCAGATTATGGCGTTGCTATCTCCGCAGGCCCGCTGGCTGGTCTGGCAGCACGTGCAGTCGTCGTTATCGATGAAAACGACCAGGTGGTTTACAGCCAACTGGTTAACGAAATCACCGAAGAGCCGGATTACGATGCGGCGCTGGCTGCGCTGAAAGCGTAATCGCCCTCCTTCTGTTATCAAGCCTCCTTCAACGGAGGCTTTTTTCTTTGCGCGGCGCATAGCGCGAAATCAACCGCGCGGTGGCCGGGCCGGTGAGCAATATGGTAAACAGGCGCAGCGTTTGCATCGCCATGATAAAAGACATATCCGCCCGGGTCCCGACGGCGATTATCGCTACCGTATCCAGGCCGCCGGGGCTGGTCGCCAGATAGGCGGTGAGAAAATCCAGCGGCAGCAGGTGCGTTAACGCTAAAGCCATCAGCGCGCACAGCGCGATCAAGCCAACGATGGCGGCGATGATTTGCGGTAGCGTCTTCAACGCCAGCAGAAAAATCTCGCGATTAAACTGCAGGCCAACCGTCCAGCCGAGCGCGGTATACGCCAGCACCAGTAACCATTCCGGTAGCTCCAGCAACAGCATGCCCTCGCCCTGCGCCAACGCGCCGGCCAGCATCGGTAATAACATTGCCCCGGACGGGATGCGTAAACGTAACCCCAACCAACCGGCGACCGCGGTCAATAGCAGCGTTAACGGTAGATTAAAAGTCAGCGGCGGGAACCAGACGATATGCTGGGTCATCTCCTGCGCCTCGCCGCCAAGCGCCAAACGCACCACCATCACCGCCGCGCCGACCACAAAGAGCACCCGCAGATACTGCATCAGAGCCACCAGCCGAACATCGGCTCCATACTCCTGCGCCATCACCACCATCGCCGATGCGCCACCCGGCGAGCTTCCCCACGCGCCGGTTGCTCCGGGTAGCGAACTGTAGCGCACCAGCAGCCAGCCGGTCAGCGCGCTGATGGCTAGCGTGGAAAAGAGGATAATCAACACCAGCGCCCAGTTGGCGGCCAGAACGCCGAAAATAGACGGCGTGAGCGCACGGGCGATCATGCAGCCGATGATAGCCTGAGCGGCGATAAAGAAGGGACGAGGGAGACGAATCGTGGCGCCGCGCAGGCTGAGGATTATTCCGGCGATCAGTGGGCCAAGCAGCGGCGCGGCAGGGAGATGAAAGCGGAACAGCACAAAGGAGAGCACGGCGGAGAGTACCAGTAATATCATCCACTGAGGCCAATCCCGTTGCAGCACCAACCGTCACCTTCCCGGAAAAAAGAATAATAAAATAAGTATATACAGAAATATCGCTAAAAAAACGCAGTTAATTGCGGCCGCGCCGAGCCGGCCGCAACCTGTGACTTACTCGTCGCCCTTCTTCTGGCTCAGACCATACTCGCGCAGCTTGTTAGCAATCGCGGTATGCGAAACGCCGAGACGTTTGGCTAATTTACGCGTGCTGGGGAAACTGCGATACAACTGCGTCAATACCGAACGCTCAAAGCGGCGGGTAATATCGTCGAGCGATCCTTCCATCGCCTCTTCGCCAACCGGCAGCGAGGACACATCGTGATCTGGCAACAGGATATCCTGCGGGCGCAGTTCGAAGCCATCAAGCTGGGTTAACGCCCGGTACACTGCGTTTTTCAACTGACGCACGTTGCCCGGCCAGCTATAGCGGGTCAACACGGTATTAAGGTCGGCAGAGAGTTTGGGCCGCGGGATGCCCTGCTCATCGGCAAAGCGCGCGACGAACAGTTCGGTGAGCGGCATGATGTCCTGCGGACAATCACGCAGCGGCGGCAGGTTCAGCGTCAACACATTCAGACGATAATAAAGATCTTCGCGGAACAGCCCTTTCTGCACCAGTTCGACGAGATTTTTTTGCGTCGCGCAGATAACCCGGACATCGACATGCACTTCGTGATCTTCACCGACGCGACGGAAAGTGCCATCGTTGAGAAAGCGCAACAGCTTCGTTTGCATGGCCGGCGACATTTCGCCGATCTCATCCAGCAGCACAGAGCCGCCGTTGGCCTGCTCAAAGAAACCTTTCTTCCCCTGCGACGCATCGCCGAACAGCTCGCTCTCCACCGCGTTTTCCGGAATCGAACCGCAGTTCAACGCCAGATACGGTTTGTTCGCGCGCGGGCTGGCCAGATGGCAGGCATGGGCCAGCAAATCTTTACCGGTACCGGTATCGCCGACAATCAGCAACGGGGCGCTAAGCATCGCCAGCTTGCGGGCCTGTTCGACGACGTGGCGCATTTTCGGCCCAACGGCGAGGATCTGGCTAAAGGCGCTGGTATCCTGGGTCGTCAGCGTTTGCAGTTGACGCCCCATACGTACGGTGGAGCGTAACATCACCACGGCGCCGGTCAGCACGCGTTCGGCGTGTTCGCCTTCCAGATACACCGGCGTTACTTCCAGCATAAAGTTTTGGCCATTAACGACCACATGCTCGGTATGCGACTCCAGCGGATTGCCTTCCAGCCAGCGCTGCAGGTTGAAATCAGTAATGAGCTGCGCCACCGGATGGCTGCGTAAGCGGGCCTGGGTTTGACCAAACAGCTGGCAGCTGGCCGGGTTGGCAAGCTCTACTTTGCCTTTGGCATCCAGCGACAGCACCGGTTCCGGCATTGCCACCAGCAGCGCGCTCAGCGCCAGATGTTCCCGTTCTGACGGCATCCACGCCACGGTACGTACATCGGTTACGCCGGAGATACGGCGGATTTCCGCCATTAAACTGCTGAAACTGGCGAACTCCAGCTCGGCGAAATTAAGGTAGATTCGGCCAATCGGGTCGATATCGATACCGCGCAGGTCAATACCGCGCAGCACCAGCAAATCGAGTAATTCACGGGTCAGACCAAGACGGTCCTGACAAAAGACTTCCAGACGCATAGGAGTTTTCACCCTAAAAAGGCCAATGACGGATGAATGATAGGACAGATATGGGCTTACGTGAAGATAGCTGTCAACAATTATTGACAGTATGGCGGAAAAATGGGCTTTATGCCGTAAAGTTATGCGGGCAACAGTAAACTGTTTAAAGGATTTCATCAATTACAGCAGACGCAGCGTATCGTTTGGTCCAGGAAAGCATATGCGTTGTGTTAATTCAGAGCACATTGCGCTCCCGATATTTCTTCTGCGTTATGGCTCTCATGGCACAGAGGGCGCTGGTCGCTAGGTTTTTTCCCGGAGGCGGCGCGTTGCGCCTTCTCCGGGCTACCAAATCGCAAAGCGCTGTAGCCCCGGTAAGCGGCAGCGCCACCGGGGGATCCAGCGTGGTGAATAAATTAACGGCAGGTCGCACGAACCGTAGATACTGTTATCGGTTTGCAACCTTTTAGCTTGAGAAAAGCGTTTATCTCGTTTCGCTCCAGAGTATCTTGCGCTCCTGGTTAATTTTTCTGCGACATGTTTTCCGTGGCGCAGGGAGCGCACAGAGGGCGGCCAGTCGCCGCCGCCCTCTGTACTCCCGGGCTCTGGCCGCCAAAATCGCCACTTCGTGGTACCTTCGACTTATCCCGGCAGGCTTCGGGTCGGGCCGAGGCAGCGTCCTTGCAAATCACGGCCCTCAGCCCGCATCCATTCGGGCTGCCCCGGCCTGCCGGGAACGTCTCAGCGATTTTGAGGCCACCAACACCGGCAGTTTCAGTCAGCATGGTGAATAAATTAAAGGCAGGCCGCACGGACCGTAGATACTGTTATCGGTTTACCACTTTTTTAAGGGGTTTTCCCGGAGGCGGCGCGTTGCGCCTTCTCCGGGCTACCAAATCGCAAAGCGCTGGATCCCCCGGTAAGCGGCAGCGCCACCGGGGGATCCAGCGTGGTGAATAAATTAATGACAGGCCGCACGAACCGTAGGCCGGGTAAGGCGCAGCCGCCACCCGGCATTTACGCTTGCCGGCGTTATTTCTCCGCGCCGGTTTTGCTTTTCTGCAGCGTCTCTTTCAACTGGCCGATCAGCTCGCGGCGGAAATCGCCGAGCCGCGGTTTATCATCCGCGATCCACGGCAGCGGACGGCACAGCTCCATCGCCTTAATCCCCAGACGGGCGGTCAACAAGCCGGCACCGATACCCTGGGCGGCGCGCGCCGACAGGCGGGCCGCCAGATCCTGCGACATCCAGTCCATTCCGACTTCGCGCACCAGTTCGCTGGCGCCGGCAAAGGCGATATTCAACAACACCAGGCGGAATAAACGCAGGCGGCTATAATAGCCGAGTTCAATACCGTAGAGAGTGGCGATACGGTTAATCAACCGCAGGTTACGCCAGGCGATAAACGCCATATCGACCAGCGCCAGCGGGCTGACGGCGATCATCAGCGTCGATTCCGCCGCCGAGCGGCTGATTTCCCGCCGCGCCTGTGCGTCCAGCACCGGCTGTACCAGTTGCGCGTACAGGCTCACCACTTCGCGATCGTTTTGCGTTTCATGGATGGCCGCATACCAGCGCTGCAGCGCCGGATGCGATTGATCCAGCCCGGCCTGCTGCGCCAGCTTCTCACAGAACGCGCGCCCTTTGCCCACCGCGTGGCTATGCATCAGATCCCGCGCTTCATCGCGTTCGTGCGCACGCTGGCGCAAACGCCACAGGCGACGCCATTCGGTCGCCACCGAGCCCACGCCCGCGCCGACAATCAACGCCCCGGCCGCACAGCCGCCGAGCGCAATCCAGTCCTGGGTCTGCCAGGCCGTCACCGTCCACTGCACGCCCTGCGCCACCACGCTAATGCCAAAAATCGCCAGCCCGGCGCTAACCATCCGCCGCCACAGACTGCGTTTCGGGCGCAGTACCGATTCCACCACCGCTTCGGCGGCCCCCTCTTCTTCAGCGACCCTTTCAGGCAGCATCGGAGAGAAGGTTTGCGCATCCGCCGCGTCAAAGGCGCGGGCCGATTTTAAGGTCTGGCTCTTTTCCGTTTCCAAAGGGCCATCGAAATCGATCCGCGGTTTTATCGGCTCGCTCATCGCAATTTATCTCCAATCAAAAATTCCAGCGCCGCGTCGAGGCGAATATGCGGCAGCGGTTTATCGACATCCATCGCTTTCGGGCGGAAGTTCTCAAACTGGAAGCCCTGCTGTTCCCAGAAGGCCTGACCCGGCAGCCGCGCCGGCACCTCGCCCGGGAAAATGGTGAGCGGCTGCCCATCGCTCAGACGATCGCCGCGCAGCGCCGGGATCTTCTCGCCGTTAACCTCGATAAGCCCGCCCTGGGTGGCCTGAATTGACGCCAGCCCCAGACAATCCATGCTGATGCCCTCAAAGGCGGCATTCTGCCAGGCGTCCTGAATCAGTTGCTGAAGTAGCGACACCATGTTGCCATGCTGATCGACGGTCACGTGATCGGCTTTGGTGGCGGCAAACAGTAGCTTGTCGATAACCGGTGAAAACAGGCGGCGGAACAGCGTTCGCTGGCCGTAATGGAAGCTTTGCATCAACTGGGTCAGCGCCAGGCGCATATCATTAAACGCCTGCGGCCCGCTGTTTAATGGCTGCAGACAGTCCACCAGTACAATCTGGCGGTCAAAGCGCAGGAAGTGATCTTTATAAAAGCCTTTCACCACTTTCTCGCAGTAGTATTTGAAACGCTCGCGCAGCATCCCGGCATTGGTGTGTTTATCAGCCTGCGCCAGTCTGGCTTCGCCAATCGCATCGACATCCGGCCAGGGGAAGAACTGCAGCGCCGGCGCGCCCGCCATGTCGCCGGGAAGCACAAACCGCCCCGGCTGAATAAAGTGCAACCCCTCGCGCTTGCAGGCGTGCAGATAATCGGTCCAGGCGGCGGCGATCTCCGCCAGACGGGTTTCGTCGGCGGGCGCCAGCGGATCGAGCCCATCACACAGCTGCCGCCAGCGGGCAGACCACTCTCCGCGCTGCCCCTGTAAAAGCCCGGTCATCTGCCGCGACCAGCTTAAATAATCCTGCGCCAGCATCGGCAGGTCGAGCAGCCATTCTCCCGGATAATCCACGATTTCCAGATACAGCGTTGAAGTGTCTTTGAAATGACGTAGCAGAGAGTCGTTGGAGCGATAGCGCAGCGCAAGACGAATTTCGCTCACCCCACGGGTCGGCGTCGGCCAGGCCGGGGGCTGGCCATAAAGCTGTGCCAGGCCTTCATCATAGGTAAAACGCGGAATACCGAAATCACGCTGCGGAACCCGTTTCACGCCCAACAGACGTTCTTCACGCGCCGCGCTCAGCAGCGGCAACCGCGCCCCGGCGTGGATATTCAGCAGTTGATTGACCATCGCGGTGATAAAAGCCGTTTTGCCGCTGCGGCTTAGCCCGGTCACGGCAAGACGTAAATGCCGGTCAACCCCGCGGTTGACCAGCGCATTGAATTCAGTTTTGAGTCGCTTCATCGCCAGTCCGTTATGCCCAGAAGGAATGTCGTTTAATGATAAGCTAAATAGATGGGGATAATCAGGGCCAATATAAAGCGCGCCGGTATTCCTCCCCCTGAGGAATTATTTCATGCCGCGGGCAAAACGATTGGCCAGCCGACTGAGCAGCGGCTCAAGCGCTACCGCCAGCAACATTTTCAGCGGCCGACGCGCCACCGATTTCACCGCCCAACCGGCAACGCCCGCCGGGCCGTATCGCAGCACGGTCAGTAGCACCAGCTTACCGGCGATCTTAAGACCCGGTTTCACTTTTTGCCCTGCCTGTTGCCATTTCATATTCATGCGTTGCCTCGTTGGTTACATGGAAAAATTTTACAGCTGACGAAAACGGCTGCGCAGCGTGAAGGTATCGGAGGTGATATAACGCTCCATATCACGCAGGCGCTGTTCGCCGGAAGCCAGTTCGGCATCCACGGCGGCCAGTAAATCGCCATTGCTTGGCCCTTTCTCGCCGTACAGTTCGCTATCCGGTATCGGATCCAGCGCGAAAGTGAGAATGATGTAGGCCACCAGCACAAAAAAGAACAGGCCAAAAATCATCGCCAGTACGGTTATCAAACGCACCAGCTTCACCGGCACATCCAGGTGCTGCGCGATACCGGCGCAGACCCCTTTCACCATGCCGCGCTGCGGAATGCGCCACAGTTTTTTATTAAAATCCAATCCGGCCATTATTTGTCTCTCCAGTTCGGATGTTCCGCATCAAGGATCGCTTCCAGCGCCTGAATACGCTCGCGCATCCGTTTCGCCTCATCGGTCAGCTGCAGCAGGCGCTGCTGTTCGTTCTGGGTTAATGCCCCGTCCGCCGAGCGATTGTTGTAGTGCAGCCATAACCAGACCGGCAACACGAACAGCACAAACAGCGTGAGCGGGATGGCAAGAAAAAGCATGCTCATGTGTACTCCTTACAGGTGGTGAGCCGCGGCGCAACACCGCGCCGCGCAATATGCATTACTGGTTATTCTGATTCATTTTGGCTTTCAGCGCCGCCAGTTGCTCGCTGATTTCATCATCCGCTTTCAGCTCGGCAAACTGCTGATCCAGCGATTGTTGTTTGCCAAAACGATGGCTCTCCGCCTCGGCTTCCATTTGGTCAATACGGCGTTCGAAAGACTCAAAACGCGCCATCGCTTCATCCATTTTACCGCTATCCAGCTGGCGGCGAACATCACGCGAAGAGCTGGCCGCCTGATGACGCAGCATCAGCGCCTGCTGACGAGCGCGGGTTTCGCTGAGCTTATTCTCCAGCTCGCCAATCTCTTTTTTCATCCGCGCCAGGGTTTCATCCACCAGTTGCGCTTCGTGTTCCAGGCTGCCGATAAGGTCAGTCAGCTTCTGTTTTTCGATCAGCGCCGCACGCGCCAGATCTTCTTTCTCTTTACGCAGGGCCAGCTCGGCCTTTTCTTGCCATTCCACCTGCTGCGCCTGCGCCTGTTCGATACGGCGGGTCAGCTGTTTCTTTTCCGCCAGCGCGCGGGCGGAGGTAGAACGCACTTCAACCAATGTATCTTCCATCTCCTGAATCATCAGACGGACCAGCTTCTGCGGATCCTCCGCTTTCTCCAGCAGAGAGTTGATGTTGGCGTTCACGATGTCGGCAAAGCGAGAAAAAATACCCATAATTTCAATCCTCATAGTTCTGATAGCAGGCAGCGGCCTGTGCAGTAGTTAATACAAATGGCGTGCCAAATTTTTATCTTATTGATTTTAAACAAGGTGGTTGAGATATGGTCGCCTGCTTGCTACAGTGAGTTGGCGAATCACACTACTTAATGGCGAAATTCATCATGGCGGAATACAAGGATAACCTGCTTGGCGAGGCCAACAGCTTTCTGGAGGTGCTCGAGCAGGTCTCGCAGCTGGCGCCGCTGGATAAACCGGTGCTGGTGATCGGCGAGCGCGGCACCGGGAAAGAACTTATTGCCAACCGTCTGCACTTTCTCTCTTCGCGCTGGCAGGGGCCGTTTATTTCGCTCAACTGCGCGGCGCTGAATGAAAACCTTCTCGATTCCGAATTGTTTGGTCATGAAGCCGGCGCCTTTACCGGCGCCAGCAAACGGCATCCGGGGCGCTTTGAACGTGCTGACGGCGGCACGCTGTTTCTCGATGAGCTAGCCACCGCTCCGATGCTGGTGCAGGAAAAATTGCTGCGGGTAATTGAATACGGCGAACTGGAACGCGTCGGCGGCAGCCAACCGCTGCAGGTTAACGTACGGCTGGTGTGCGCCACCAACGCGGATTTACCTAAAATGGTGGAAGAAGGCCATTTTCGCGCTGACCTGCTCGACCGGCTGGCGTTTGATGTCGTGCAACTACCGCCATTGCGCGAGCGCCAAAGCGACATCATG
Source organism: Klebsiella sp. 141153 (assembly GCF_032601995.1). Lineage (NCBI taxonomy): Bacteria > Pseudomonadati > Pseudomonadota > Gammaproteobacteria > Enterobacterales > Enterobacteriaceae > Klebsiella > Klebsiella sp. 141153. The sequence continues at coordinate 37,497 of NZ_JAQIRJ010000012.1, forward strand.
CTGCTTGCCAACCAGTTTGCTATTCAGATGTGCCGCGAACTGGGGCTTCCTCTGTTTCCCGGCTTTAGCGAGCGAGCCGTCGACACGCTGCTCGCATACCGCTGGCCGGGCAATATTCGTGAGCTGAAAAACGTGGTTGAACGCTCGGTTTACCGCCACGGCAGCAGTGATAGCGAGCTGGATAATATCATTATCAACCCATTTCGCCGCGCGGCCCCAGCGCCTGCTCCAGGCGATGAATCTGCGCTTCCCAAACTACCACTGGACCTGCGCGCCTTTCAGCTGGAGCAAGAAAAAAGCCTGCTGCAGTCAAGCCTGCAGCAGGCGAAGTACAATCAAAAGCAGGCGGCTGAGCTGCTGGGGCTTACCTACCACCAGCTACGCGCATTACTGAAGAAGCATCATCTATGAGCGACGCGCGGCAGCATCGCCGCGCTGACCAGCATTGAGCCTAAACACAGCGCGGCGTTAAACCACAGCGCGTACTGCGCGGCGCTGGCCATCCCCAACGGCAGGAATAGCGCAAAAAGTGACGCTGTCACGGCAATACCCATCGCGCCGCCAAGCGAGCTTCCCATCTTATACACCCCTGACGCGACGCCAATTTTATTCTCCGGCGCATTGGCGACGGCGGTGTCGGTCGATGGCGTGGCGTAACAACCGAGCCCGAGACCAAACAGGATATTGCTGAAGAAGACGGTCCCGATATAGAGCGACTTATCGAGGAAGGTACAGGAGATCAGCAAAATGCCGATGGCGGTAAAGACCGGCCCGGTCATCATCGGCAGCCGTGCGCCATAGCGCTGGAGCAGCTTTTCCCCGACGCGGATCATCGCCAGTACCGTCACCAGATAGCCCAGCGTCATCATGCCGGTTTCCAGCGGACTGAGATGATGCCCCTGTTGCAGCCAGATGCTGGTAATCATCATGGTGCCGATAGCGCCGTTGAGCATAAAGTTCGATAGCACCGCCGCGCCGTAGGCTCGGTTGCGAAATAAAGCGAAGTCGATCAGTGCCGCTTCACCTTTACGCAGGCCGCTGCGGATAAATACTGCTGCCGCCAGCACCGCGCCGCACAGCATCGACAGCGATAAACCACTACTCCAGCCCCATTGATGACCCTTGCTGATAAACAGATTAAGCAGCACCAGCGACGCGATCAGGCTTAATAATCCGCCCACATCCAGCTTATGCCGATCGGCGCTGGCGCTGCGGCTCTCCGGGGTGCCACGCAGTAGCAGCAACGCCAGCAGCGCCACCGCAATCGAGAACACGAAGATCCACCGCCAGCCAAGACCGGTAGCAATCGCGCCGCCGACAAACGAGCAAAGCCCGCTGCCGCCCCAGGAACCAATGACCCAGAAACTCACCGCCCGCTGCCGCGCTTTGCCTTCATACCAGGTTTTAATCAGCGCCAGCGTCGCCGGCATAATGCAGGCCGCCGAGAGCCCTTGCAGGATACGGCCGGTGATAAATAGCCCCGGTCCCTGCGACGCCGCCAGAAATGCGCTACCGATAATACTCAGCGCCAGGCCGAGATAGGTCATCCGCACCCTGCCGAATTTATCCGCCAGCCCGCCGCTGGCCACCACAAAACAGCCGCTGAATAAGGCGCTGAGACTCACCACCAGGGTTAGCGTCTCCAGTGAAATATCGAGGCTGCTTTTCATCGCCGGAACAACATTGATAACCGATTGCGCAAACAGCCAGAACGTCAGCACGCTGAGCACAATACCCGCCAGCAGGCGATCGCTACCGACGAACTGAGATTCGCTTAACGATACAGAACTCATAATCGGGTCCCCCCGTCGCGATAGGTTAACGCAGATAGCGTTCCGTCAGGCCGCACCACAGCGCCGCGCCGGTAAGCAGGATTTGATCGTTAAAATCGTACCCTGGGTTATGCACCATGCAGCGGTCGGCTTCATCACCCGCGCCGATAGTGAAATAGCAGCCGTTGGGATTGCTCTCCAGCATGAAGGCGAAATCTTCGCTGCCCATAAATGGATTCACGGTACCAACCTGTTCTTTGCCAAACAGCGTGGTCGCCACTTCACGGACCAGCTCATTAGCCGCCGGATCGTTACGCAATACCGGGCTGCCGTTGACGTGGGTTAAGGTAGCGCTGGCGTTAAAACTTTCCGCCTGAGCGACCGCGATGTCGTGAATACGCTGCAGCACCGTCTCGCGCACCTGCTGGTTAAGGGTACGTACGGTTAGCTTCATCAATACCTTATCGTTGATGATGTTCGGCGCATGGCCCGCCTGAATGCTGCCGACGGTGACTACCGCGGGTTCAAATGGCGTGATGTTGCGTGAAACGATTGATTGCAGCGCGAGAGTAATGTGGCAGGCCACCAGCGTCGCATCGACGGTATGTTCCGGCACCGCGCCATGGCCGCCAATGCCCTTCACCTCGATATGCAGCGTATCGGAAGAGGCCATCATCGCGCCGTCGCGCAGGCCGATTTTGCCCAGTTTCTGGCCCGGCATGTTATGCAGGCCAAAGATGGCGTCACAGGGGAATTTCGTGAACAGGCCATCTTCGACCATCACCCGTCCGCCGTACAGCAGCTCTTCCGCCGGTTGGAAAATTAAATGCAGCGTACCGTTAAACTGACGCGTGCGCGCCAGATATTCCGCCGCATACAGTAGCGTGGTGGTGTGACCGTCATGGCCGCAGCCGTGAAAACGCCCGTCGACCTGGCTTGCCCATGCTTTACCGCTCATTTCCTGCATCGGCAGTGCATCCATATCCGCGCGCAATCCCAGACGTTTTTCGCCGCTGCCGACTTTCAGCGTCCCGACCAAGCCGGTACCGGCGAGGCCGCGATGCACTTCATAACCCCACTCAGTAAGCAACCGGGCGACTTCATCGCTGGTTTTATGTTCTTCAAAGCCAATCTCGGGCTGTTGGTGGAAGCGGCGACGTAACGCCACAAACTGCGCTTCATTAACTTGCAAGGATTCAATCAGTGGATGTGTCATTTTTATTATTCCTGTGTTGTGTTTGTACGACACTTTCGAGTTTATGCGCCCCACCCGGCTTTAAAATGACTTTTTTTGTTTTATATTGACGAAATATCAATGACTATTTTCTATACAATTCTGTTATGACAAAAAACAGCCTGCTATTTTTTGTCTTTTAAGGAGCGGCGCATGGAACATCATCTCGGCGATTTCAGCCTCACGGTTCGCGATATTCGCCATTTCAGCCCGCCGGAAAACGACGGATTAACGCTGCTATGGCTGCTGGAAGGTAGCGCAACGTTGCAACTCGGCGAATCGTCGCAACCGATGCGGGTTGATGAACTGGCGATTATTAACCGCCGCCAGCGCTGGCAGATTACCGGCGAAGAGGCCAATGCGGTCATGATCCTCAACCTTGCCGCCGGTTGGCTCACCCGCCTTGATAGCGATTTTTTTGCCAGTGATTATCGGGTTAGCAGCGAAACCAGGGATGCCACAGATAATCTACGCCAGCTGATGCGCCAGTTGCTGGTAGCCGGGCTGGTCAATCATCAGTCGCGCTACCGCTTGGAGGCCAACCGTTGGCTGAGTGAAATTGCCCTGCTGCTGGCAACCCGTTTTACCCAACCTATCGTGCCCAGCCTGCGCCGCGGCGCCGAGACCTGGAGCCGACGAATTACCAACGTGATAGCGCGCATCGAAGCCAACTATCAGCGGAGGATCTCGCTGCAGGAACTGGCTGCCGCCGAATTTGTCTCTGAGGCCTGGCTTTCGCGCCTGTTCCATAAAGAGGTCGGCATTAGCTTCGTTCAGTACATTACCGCCCTGCGTCTCGGCAAAGCCGCCGAGCAACTGCTGACTACCCGCCGCTCGGTTCAGCAGGTGGCACAGGATAACGGCTTCGCCAGTACCCGCATCATGAGCGATCTGTTTAAGCGCCAGCACGGCATCACGCCGCGACAATTTCGCCAGCAGCAGCCGCAGTCCAGCGCTCGTCCACGAGCGAACGCCAGCGAAATCTGGCGCCCGGTCGCGGTCGAGAGGCTTTACGCCCGTCTTAACGAGGCGGAAAAAAGCAGCGATGATACGCCGCCGCTGCTGCTCAACCCGCGTCAGACACGGCTGGTGGATATCCGCCAGCTGCCAGCGCGCGCGCCGGTATTACGCCATACCCGAACCATCGTTACCGTCCGTGAACTCGATGATTTACTCCGCGAAGATGTGCGACGCGAGCTGGAGCAACTGCAGCAGACGCTACCCGTTTACGGCATCGATATTCACGATCCGTTTCTCAGCAGTCGCTTGTTTGGCGAGGGCTGGGACGACCCGACGCTCGCAGGCTATGCCTGTTGGTACAATCTTCAGCAGCTGTTTAGCTGGCTGGCGCAGAAAGGCTGGACGGTGCTGCTACATACCGGCTTAACCACCCGCTGCGATTTATTACAGCGTTTTCTGCAACTCGCCGCCAATCACTTTCCACCCGCAACGCTCGCGAGCTGGCGCTTTGTCTGGCACTGGTCGCCGCAGGCCAGTGAAGCGGCGCGACAGCTGGCCTGGCGACAACAGCGAGAAGTGCTCGCGTCCACCTTGCAACAACCGCAAATGGGTATCTGGCATCGTTTCCCGCAAAGCGGTATTGGCGACGATCCGCTCCTGTCTTCCCCGCTGCTCAGCGAGGCCGACTTTCTCGCCTGCCAGGCGGATGCCAACGAACTGCTTGACCTGGCGCAGGCCGATAGCAGCAAACTATCCGCCAGCGAAGACTATCCACGACAAAAATTACGCCAAATCCATCATGCCCTACGGCAACGGCAGCTCTCGTTACCGCTGTGGCTGCTATCGTGGAATACCCTAACCGGCGATACCCGCGATACCAACGGGCGTTTTTTCCGCGGCGCGCTGTTGATGGATAACCTGTTGGGCATTGCCGATCGGGTGTGGCTGGCCGGCTTCTGGCTTAATTCAGGTCTTCAGGGGGAAGCGCGGGACAACGGTAAACTCGACACCTCCAGCCTGGCGCTGCACTACCTGCATGGTCTGCCGCGCCCGGTGTACTGGGTATTATGGCTGTGGCGGCGTCTACGCGGCGAAGTCTTAATCAATGACAAAAACCTGTTGTTATTGCGCCATAACGGACACTACCAGTTGCTACTGCGCAATACGGTGATTTTCAACCCCTGGCTGTCGAGCGAAGAGGCCTTTACTCAGCGTTTTCGCCAGCCCTATACCCTGCGGCTTGCAGGGCTGAAGGGACGCTGGCGCATCAAACAGCATCTGTTCGATCAGCACCATGGCGCGCTATTCCCGCTATTTGAGGCATTTCGTAGCCGCAGCGGCCCTGACGAAGAAGATTATCGCTGGCTCCAGCACCACGCCCGTCCGGCGCTGAGCGTGCATGAGGAACAACTGGATGATGGCTGGCTACGGGTGGATTCACTGCAGAGCAATGCGCTGGCGTTATATGAATTCACACCGCTGGAGGATTGAAAAGTGACAACGTCACTATTAATTCACATATGAAAACGCGGAGAGTTAATAATATGTAACTGGTAAGATGTCTTAATGTGAATTATCATCGACGGCAATATCATTCAATGGATTGAAAATTCACGTGATTCCGGTTAATTCTCATACGCTCACCCGCTATGCCGCCCATGCCAGTTTGATCCACACCATGAAAAATCATCATGCGCCAGCCCTCTCATTAATGATGATTTTCTCGGATCTCTGCGTGCGTTCCACCCGTGATGCCTACAATGAACAAGGCTGGGAAATATCAGAGCGTAAAAGCGGACTGGTGCTGCGTACTTTCGTCGCCATCCATCGCGATGGCGGAGAACTGGAGATCACGCCAAAAGATTATATTGCCCGCTATAATCAGCTCCTTCCGCTCTGATCCCCACAGCCCACCCGCGCCGACACCAGAACGCCTGCAGATGGCTAACTGGAGAAATTGGCAATAAAAAGATACCATGTTTGATAATACAGGTTTAGTTCCGACACTATTTTGACCAACTGGCTGGACAACATGCGCTGCCGGTGACCGCATTATCCCCCTCGATGTCGTAAAGGTGGTGGTAAATGTCATTTAATATTAATAAGATAGAGCTCTGCTCTATGATCAAAAAGAAAATATGCGCCTGAAATTGTCCTCTCTTTTAGCGGCAGCCTCGATGCTGTGCGGGCAGGCTTTTGCCGCGCCGGCCCCGACTCCGGCGCTGCCAGCTAATGCCGATATCCGCGATAGCGGATTTGTCTATTGCGTCAGCGGGCAGGTAAATACCTTTAACCCGCAAAAAGTCAGCAGCGGCCTGATTGTCGACACCCTCGCCGCCCAGATCTACGATCGCCTGCTCGACGTCGACCCTTATACCTACCGTCTGGTGCCTGAACTGGCGGAAAGCTGGGAAGTGCTTGATAACGGCGCCACCTACCGCTTCCATCTGCGCGATAAGGTCCAGTTCCAGACCACCGACTGGTTTAAACCGACCCGCGCTTTTAACGCTGATGATGTCATATTCACCTTCGGGCGCATCTTTAACCGTGACGACCCGTGGCACAGCGTCAACGGCAGTAGCTTCCCCTATTTCGATAGTCTGCAGTTCGCCGACACCGTAGAAAGCGTTCGGAAACTGGATAACCATACCGTCGAGTTTCGCCTGAAACGTCCCGACGCCTCTTTCCTGTGGCACCTGGCGACGCACTATGCTTCGGTCATGTCCGCAGAGTATGCCGCGCAGCTGACCAAAAGCGATCGCGAAGAACAACTCGACCGCCAGCCCGTCGGTACCGGTCCGTTCAAGCTAGAAGAGTATCGTACCGGGCAGTACATCCGCCTGCAGCGCCACGCGGCCTACTGGCGCGGCAAGCCATTGATGCCGCAGGTGGTGGTGGATCTCGGTTCCGGCGGCACCGGCCGGCTGTCAAAACTGCTGACCGGCGAATGCGATGTGCTCGCCTGGCCGGCCGCCAGCCAGCTCACCATCCTGCGCGACGATCCGCGCCTGCGTCTGACGCTGCGCCCGGGTATGAATATCGCCTGGCTGGCTTTCAACACCGCCAAACCGCCGCTGGATAACCCGGAAGTTCGCCACGCGCTGGCGCTGGCGATCAACAACCAGCGGCTGATGCAATCGATCTACTACGGCACCGCGGAAACCGCGGCTTCAATGCTGCCGCGCGCCTCGTGGGCCTACGACAACGACGCTAAAATCACCGAATACAACCCCGCGGAGGCGCGTCGTCGCCTGCAGGCGCTGGGCTTGAGTAATTTGACCTTAAAACTGTGGGTGCCGACCAGTTCTCAGGCGTGGAACCCCAGCCCATTGAAAACCGCCGAGTTGATACAGGCGGATATGGCGCAGGTGGGTGTAAAAGTGATTATTATTCCTGTTGAAGGCCGCTTCCAGGAGGCACGTTTGATGGACATGAGCCACGATTTGACGCTTTCCGGCTGGGCCACCGACAGTAATGACCCGGATAGTTTCTTCCGCCCGCTGTTGAGCTGCGCGGCGATTGGTTCGCAGACCAACCTCGCCCACTGGTGCAACCGCGAGTTTGATGAGGTGTTACAAAAAGCGCTGATTTCTCAGCAGCTGGCCTCGCGCATCGAAGCCTATAAAGAGGCACAGCATATTCTCGCCCGCGAACTGCCGGTGCTGCCGCTGGCCTCTTCGCTGCGGCTGCAGGCTTATCGTTATGATATGAAAGGACTGGTGCTGAGTCCGTTTGGCAACGCCTCCTTCGCAGGCGTGTCGCGCGAAAAAGAAGAGGTGAAAAAACCATGATTATTTTTACCCTGCGCCGCCTGCTGCTGTTACTTGTGACGCTGTTTTTCCTCACCTTTATCGGCTTTAGCCTCAGCTATTTCACGCCGCACGCGCCGCTGCAGGGTGCATCGCTGTGGAATGCCTGGCTGTTTTGGTTCAAAGGGGTGCTGCACTGGGACTTTGGCGTCTCCAGCATCAATGGCCAACTGATTTCCGAACAGCTGAAAGTGGTCTTCCCGGCCACAATGGAGCTGTGCATTCTGGCATTTGGTTTTGCGCTGCTGGTCGGCATTCCCGTGGGAATGATTGCCGGGATCATGCGTAATAAGTGGCCGGACACGCTCATTAGCGCCCTGGCGCTGGTGGGGTTCTCTATTCCGGTATTCTGGCTGGCATTACTGTTTACCCTGTTCTTCTCGCTGACGCTGGGCTGGTTCCCGGTATCCGGTCGCTTTGACTTATTATACGAAGTGAAGACGGTGACCGGTTTCGCCCTCATCGACGCCTGGCTCTCTGATTCGCCGTGGCGCCATGAGATGATCGTCAGCGCCGCGCGGCATATGGTGCTGCCGGTGTTGACCCTGGCCGTCGCGCCGACCACCGAAGTGATCCGCCTGATGCGCATCAGCACCAGCGAAGTCTACGATACTAACTATGTTAAAGCGGCGGCGACACGCGGCGTCACCCGACGGACAATCCTGCATCGTCACGTGTTGCACAATGCCCTGCCGCCGGTGATCCCACGCCTGGGGCTGCAGTTTTCCACCATGCTAACGCTGGCGATGATTACCGAAATGGTCTTCAGCTGGCCGGGTCTGGGGCGCTGGCTGATCAACGCTATCCGCCAACAGGATTACGCGGCGATTTCCGCCGGAGTGATGGTAATCGGCGCGCTGGTCATTATCGTCAACGTCATCTCGGATATTTTAGGAGCCATGGCTAACCCACTGAAACATAAGGAATGGTATGCCCTACGATAGCGTCTATCTTGAAAAGCGCCCGCCCGGCGCATTGCGCACCGTATGGCGTAAATTCTACGGCGATACCACCGCGATGATTGGTTTATACGGCTGCGGCGCGCTGGTGCTGCTGTGCGTATTCGGCGGCTGGTTCGCGCCTTATGGCATCGATCAGCAGTTCCTCGGCTACCAGCTGCTGCCGCCCTCGTGGTCGCGCTACGGCGAAGTGTCGTTCTTCCTCGGTACCGACGATCTCGGCCGCGACGTTCTGAGCCGCTTGCTCAGCGGCGCGGCGCCGACCGTTGGCGGCGCCTTTGTGGTCACGCTCGGCGCCGCACTGTTCGGCCTGGTGCTTGGCGTCATTGCCGGCTCCACCCATGGTTTGCGTTCAGCGATAATGAACCACATCCTCGACACTCTGCTGTCGATCCCCTCGCTGCTATTGGCGATTATCGTCGTCGCTTTCGCCGGGCCGCATCTGAGCCATGCAATGTTCGCCGTCTGGCTGGCGCTGCTGCCGCGCATGGTGCGTTCGGTCTATAGCATGGTGCACGATGAACTGGAAAAAGAGTACGTGATTGCCGCCCGCCTCGACGGCGCTTCCACGCTCAATATTCTCTGGTTTGCGGTTCTGCCTAATATTACCGCCGGGCTGGTCACCGAAATTACCCGCGCGCTGTCAATGGCGATCCTCGACATTGCCGCACTCGGTTTTCTCGACCTCGGCGCCCAGCTACCGTCTCCGGAATGGGGCGCCATGCTCGGCGACGCGCTGGAACTGATTTACGTCGCTCCCTGGACGGTTATGCTGCCGGGCGCGGCCATCATGATAAGCGTACTGCTCATCAATCTGCTGGGCGACGGTATTCGCCGCGCAATTATTGCCGGGGTTCAATAATGCCGTTACTGGATATTCGTAATCTCACCATTGAGTTTAAAACCAACGAGGGTTGGGTAAAGGCCGTCGACCGGGTCAGCCTGACGCTGGCTGAAGGTGAAGTCCGTGGTCTGGTCGGTGAGTCTGGCTCCGGCAAAAGCTTGATCGCCAAGGCGATTTGCGGCGTCACCAAAGACAACTGGCGGGTTACCGCCGACCGTATGCGTTTTGATGATATCGATCTGCTGCGCCTGTCTAACCGCGAGCGCCGCAAACTGATTGGCCACAACGTGTCAATGATCTTTCAGGAGCCGCAGTCTTGCCTCGACCCTTCCGAGCGTATCGGTCTGCAGTTGATGCAAAATATCCCCGGCTGGACCTTTAAAGGCCACTGGTGGCAACGCTTTGGCTGGCGCAAGCGCCGCGCTATCGAACTGCTGCACCGGGTGGGGATTAAAGACCACAAAGATATTATGCGCAGCTTCCCCTACGAACTGACCGACGGCGAATGTCAGAAGGTTATGATTGCCATCGCGCTTGCCAACCAGCCGCGGCTGCTGATTGCTGATGAACCCACTAACGCCATGGAGCCAACCACCCAGGCGCAAATTATTCGCCTGTTGACCCGGCTCAACCAGAATAACAACACCACCATTTTGCTGATCAGTCACGATATGCAGATGCTCAGCAAATGGGCGGATAAAATTAACGTCATGTATTGCGGGCAGACGGTGGAAACCGCCCCGAGCGAAGAGCTGGTGACCATCCCTCATCACCCCTACACGCAGGCGCTGATTCGTGCGATCCCGGACTTCGGCAGCTCAATGCCGCATAAAAGCCGGCTGAATACCCTGCCCGGCGCCATTCCGCTGCTGGAACAGCTGCCCATCGGTTGTCGACTGGGGCCGCGCTGTCCCTATGCTCAACGCGAGTGTATCGTCACGCCGCGTTTGACCGGCGCGCGTAATCATCTGTACGCCTGTCATTTCCCGCTGAACATGGAGAAAGAGTGAAATGGTCGAAACATTGCTGGAAGTTCGCAATCTGAGTAAGACCTTTCGCTACCGCACCGGCTGGTTCCATCGCCAGACGGTAGAGGCGGTGAAGCCGCTCAGCTTTACCCTGCGCGAGCGGCAGACGCTGGCAATTATTGGTGAAAACGGCTCCGGGAAATCCACGCTGGCCAAAATGCTGGCCGGCATGGTCGAGCCGACCACCGGCGAACTGTTGATTGACGACCATCCGCTGGAGTTTGGCGACTACTCATTCCGTAGCCAGCGTATTCGTATGATTTTTCAGGATCCCTCGACCTCGCTCAACCCGCGTCAGCGTATTTCGCAGATCCTCGATTTCCCGCTGCGTCTCAATACCGATCTCGAACCGGAAGCCCGGGAAAAGCAGATTATCGAAACCATGCGCATGGTGGGACTGCTGCCGGACCACGTCAGCTACTATCCGCATATGCTGGCGCCGGGGCAAAAGCAGCGCCTGGGGCTTGCTCGCGCCTTGATCCTGCGCCCGAAAGTCATTATCTGCGATGAGGCGCTGGCCTCGTTGGATATGTCGATGCGTTCGCAGCTAATCAACCTGATGCTGGAGCTGCAGGAGAAACAGGGAATATCCTACATCTACGTGACCCAGCATCTGGGGATGATGAAGCATATCAGCGATCAGGTGCTGGTGATGCATGAGGGCGAAGTAGTCGAACGCGGAAGCACCGCCGATGTGTTGGCCTCGCCGCTCCATGAACTGACCAAACGGCTGATCGCCGGCCATTTCGGCGAGGCGCTGACTGCCGACGCCTGGCGAAAAGATGGCAAATAGCGTTAACCTTCCTTCAGGGGCGGCACAATAGCCGCCCCTGCTGTTTATGACTGCGGGAACACGCTCTGCGCCGGTAATGGACGGCGGTCGAAGCGTCGCAGCGCAAAATACAACCATCCGGTACCTACCCAGCCGATAATCCATGACACATCATTGCCGGCGAATATCCACGTCAGCGAACCATGGAACAGCGGGTTCTCAATAAACGGCAGTTGAATCAGCACGCCAATGATATAAATGGTAATGGCATACCAATTCCAGAAACCATAGCGTTGATGCGGATCGCTCAGCGCCGGAATATCGACCGCGCCTTTAGAGATAATGTAGTAATCCGTCAGGCTGATGGCGCTCCAGGGAACGAAAAAGGCCAGCAGGAATAACAGGAAATGGGTAAAGTGCTTTAAGAAAGCCGGTTCGCTGAGCAGCGCGATAATACATGAAGCCGCCACCATCATGACGACGAAAGCAACCCGGCATTGCTGCGACAACGCGGTCTGACGACGAAAACCGGAAACAATGGTAGTCAGAGACATAAAACTGCCGTAAGCGTTGAGCGTCGTGAAGGTGATTTTGCCAAAGCAGATAGCAAAATAGATAACCATCGCCATCACCTGGCTTTTACCTAATCCCACCAGATAACTCACTTCATGACCGGGGAATGCGCTGCCGGCAATCGCGGCGGTAAACACACCCAGCGTCATGGATGTCTGGGTTCCCAATACGGTTCCGAAAAACACCGAGCAGAACGTTTTCGTTGCCGATACATTGCGTGGCAGGTAGCGCGAATAGTCGGACACATACGGGCAGAAAGCGATTTGCCACGACGAGGATAGAGACATCGCCAGCAGGAACATCGGCAGGGAGAAATGGTTATTTTGCGCCAGGGCCGTGAGATCCGCCGACATCAGCAGGGTAACGAACATATAGACGAAGGCCAGAATGCCGATAATGCTCGCCAGTTTACCCAGCTTATGAATCACCTTATAACCCAGCACCGCAATAACAATAATAATTGCACTGAATAGCAGCATTCCAGCTACATTGCTGATACTCAACAGTTTTGCCATCGCCTGCCCCGCCAGTACGGTACCGCTCGCGGAGAAACCGACATACATAATGCAGACCAGTACCAACGGCACTACCGCGCCAAAGACGCCAAACTGGGCGCGGCTTATTATCATCTGCGGCAAACCCAGCCGTGGTCCCTGCAGCGCATGCAGCGACATCACCGCCGCCCCCAGCACCTGTCCAAGAAGAAGACCTGTCAGCGACCACACCACGTCACCACCCAGCACTACGGCTAAAGCGCCGGTGACAATAGCGGTAATTTGCAGGTTGCCGCCAAACCATAGGGTAAACTGGCTAAAGGGATGCCCATGCCTTTCGCGCTCGGGGATGTAATCAATCGACCGCGTTTCCTTTAATCCTGCCTCATTACTTTTTGATTGCCCGTCTGTAGACGAAAAAGAAGACATAGGTACCTCGCTATTATTATTTCATTCACTCCCCATCTGACCGATCATGTATATACAAGCATTGACAACTGCCCGCACCGCACGCATCCTATTTTTGTGATGAATATGTAAATTCTTTGTATTGCAAAAAGTAACAAAACCATAACAATAACGTTGATTAACGCCTGCGCAGGCAGCGCTTAACCGAGGTGTACCGCTCATGATCGTTCCCGTTCAACTATCCACTCTGCCCGTCACACCCTGGAAAAATGGCGCAGGTGAGACCCGTGAGATAGTCTGTGTGCCTTCACCTGATGCCCCTTTTTTATGGCGAGCCAGCATTGCCACTCTGCAAAATGATGGTCCGTTTTCCTGCTTTCCCGGCGTCGATCGGGTCATTACTCTGCTGACCGGGCAACCGCTCCGCCTGAAAGGCGAAGCTATCGATCACCCTTTAGCGTTGTGGCAACCCTGGGCTTTTGCCGGCGAGTGGCCGCTGCGTAGCGAAGGGATCCGCGAGCGCGGTCTCGACTTTAATATCATGACCCAGCGCAGTCGCGCCGCCGCCGAGGTACGCGTCGTGGACGATGTACAGACCCCCGGCGACGAAGGCGTCGCGTGGGTATTACAGGGGCGCTGGCAACTTGGTGAACGGCAATATGAAGCGCAATCGGGTATTTTCTGGCGCCAACAAGCGCCGGGCGAACTCGCGCCGCTAACGACGGACGCCCTGCTTTTACTCACCACGATCGTGCGCCGTTAACCGCAGAAATTTCGGCAACGCGTTGGGATCTGTCGCTAAAACACAGTGATTATCCGGTGATATACTGGAGCGAGCGCATTTATCATTACGCGCTGCCTTGCGACAGGCGACACAAAAAATCGTGACACAAGGGGTCTTCAGTGGGATATAATTCCCGGCTAAATTTGAGTTATTTTGAAATAACAACGTTAACCTTTTGATTGTTAGAGTAAAAATAAGCAATAACGATAAGGATTAAAGCTATGGGTTTTCTTTCCGGTAAGCGCATTCTGATCACTGGCGTGGCCAGTAAACTGTCCATCGCCTACGGTATTGCGCAAGCAATGCACCGTGAAGGGGCTGAACTGGCATTCACCTATCAGAACGAAAAACTGAAAGGCCGCGTAGAAGAGTTTGCTGCTGCGCTGGGTTCCAACATTGTGCTGCCGTGCGATGTGGCTGAAGACGAAAGCATCACCGCGCTGTTCACTGAGCTTGAGAAAGTATGGCCGAAATTTGATGGTTTCGTGCACTCTATCGGTTATGCGCCGGCTGACCAGTTAGATGGCGACTATGTCAATGTCGTAACTCGCGAAGGTTTCAAAATCGCCCACGACATCAGCGCCTACAGCTTCGTGGCGATGGCGAAAGCCTGCCGCGCGATGCTGAACCCGAACTCCGCGCTGCTGACCCTCTCCTATCTGGGCGCTGAGCGCGCGATCCCGAACTATAACGTTATGGGTCTGGCGAAAGCGTCTCTGGAAGCCAACGTCCGCTATATGGCGAACGCGATGGGACCGGAAGGTATTCGTGTTAACGCCATCTCCGCCGGTCCGATCCGCACCCTGGCGGCATCCGGTATCAAAGATTTCCGTAAAATGCTGGCGCACTGCGAAGCGGTCACCCCGATCCGTCGCACCGTCACCATCGAAGACGTCGGCAACAGCGCGGCTTTCCTGTGCTCTAACCTGTCTGCGGGTATCTCCGGCGAAGTCGTTCACGTTGACGGCGGCTTTAACATCGCTGCGATGAACGAACTGGAACTGAAATAAGTTCCTTATCCTCCTCACCCCGGTGAGGAGGATCTTTCCTCCCCCTCTCTACCTACGCTTTTCCTCTGTTATTCCAATCCGCTATTTATTAGTACGTATCAATATTTTCTCCTGCTTCAGGGTTACGCCAGGATAGTTGTGCATAGAGGTACCGCGAAACGGCGGTTCGCCACCTACCGAACAAGGAACGCCCATGGAGCAACGCCGCGTGTATGGCAAAAACCACTGGTATCACGAGACCCAGTCAACCAACAGCCCGGTCGAGGTTCTTCCTCTGGTGCCAGAAGCCGCTGACGTTGATGACCGTTTTTTGCTCGATCTGTCGCTTGCAGCCGATGTCAGCCACCCCCATGAAGGCTGGCTGGCGCCCGCGCGTCAATTGGCAAAGGTGCTTTTCCCGGACAGCGTCACGGTAACCCGATTACAAACCTTCAGCGCCTACGACCGTCTCAGCACCGCCCTGACCGTCGCTCAGGTCTACGGCGTACAGCGCTTATGTAACCACTATGCCGCGCGTCTGGCGCCGTTGCCGGGCCCTGATTCCTCACGAGAGAGTAATCGCCGACTGGCGCAGATTACCCAGTACGCACGCCAGTTAGCCAGTTCCCCTTCGGTTATCAACGAGGTCTCCCGCCGCCAGCTTGATGAGGTCGGACTGACCAGCCGCGATATTGTGTTAATTAACCAGATTATTGGTTTCGTGGGCTTTCAGGCCCGCGCGGTAGCTGCCTTTCAGGCCGCGCTCGGACAACCGGTACGCTGGCTTCCGGGTATGCCGCAGCAGGAAGATGCCCCGTCAGAACGCTTCACGGACGTGACAGGAGAGTGGTCTGCGGATATCGATGATGCCGACCTGCGTTACGCCAATGACGATAGGCAAGCAAGGCTCGCCGCATGGCACCGTCATCCCGGCCTACAGCCTCTCGCCCCTATTCTGGCAACGGATGAAGGGGCGTTAGCGCTGCTGCATCAACTGCTAACTGAACTGGATAACTCTGCGCAGCCCTTAAGCACAATGGCGGCGTTGCTGGCGGCGCGAATCAACGGTAGCGTCAGCTGTTTTAACGCCTGGGCAGCGCGCTGGACAGCTGATAACGGATTGTTGCAAGCATTGCGCGGCGATGAACGAACGATTCAGCGCTGGGCGCAAAGCCATTCTTTGGAACACGTTTTCCTGCAGGCGGCGCAGCTATTGACCCGTGCGCCGGACCGTTTTAGCGCCGCACAGCTAACTCCCCTCACTGAATATGGGCTTTCCCGCATTGAGGCTATCAATCTGCTGGCGTGGTGCGGCCTCTGCGGCTGGCTGAACCGGCTTAAAATCGCCCTCGGCGAGGTACGTCAAGCGACGTAAAATGCTGAAACAGCGCTTGCTGAGGCAGGCATATTCGCGTAAAAATGTCAGCCGCTCTTTTAGCCACGAAAAAACCTAATTATGTTTCAGGACAACCCGCTGCTAGCGCAGCTTAAACAGCAATTGCATTCCCAGACTCCGCGCGTTGAAGGGGTCGTTAAAGGTACGGAAAAAGGTTTTGGCTTCCTCGAAGTCGACTCGCAGAAAAGCTACTTCATTCCGCCGCCGCAAATGAAAAAAGTGATGCATGGCGATCGTATTATCGCCGTGGTCCATACGGAAAAAGAACGTGAAAGCGCCGAGCCGGAAGAGCTGGTTGAGCCTTTCCTGACCCGTTTTGTCGGTAAAGTGCAGAAAAAAGACGATCGCCTGTCTATTGTTCCTGATCATCCGCTGCTGAAAGACGCCATCCCTTGCCGCGCCGCGCGTGGCGTTGAACACGACTTCAAACAGGGTGACTGGGCGGTGGCTGAAATGCGTCGCCATCCGCTGAAAGGCGACCGCGGATTTTATGCCGAATTAACGCAGTTCATCACCTTTAGCGACGATCATTTCGTGCCATGGTGGGTGACGCTGGCGCGTCATAACCTGGAAAAAGAAGCGCCGAATGGCGTTGCTACCGAGATGCTCGATGAAGGACTGGAACGTCGCGATCTGACGGCGCTTGAGTTCGTGACCATCGACAGCGCCAGCACCGAAGATATGGACGATGCGCTATATGTAGAGCGCGCCGACGACGGTAAACTGCTGCTGACCGTCGCTATCGCCGATCCGACGGCGTGGATTGCCGAGGGCAGCAAACTGGACAACGCGGCGAAAATCCGCGCCTTCACCAACTATCTGCCGGGCTTTAATATCCCGATGCTGCCGCGCGAACTGTCTGATGATTTGTGCTCGCTGCGCGCCAACGAAGTGCGCCCGGTGCTCGCCTGCCGCATGACCCTGGCAGCCGACGGCGCCATTGAAGATAATATCGAATTCTTCGCCGCGACCATCGAATCAAAAGCCAAACTGGCTTATGACGACGTCTCCAACTGGCTGGAAAATATCGGCGCCTGGGAACCTGCCGATGACGCTATCGCGCAGCAAATCAAACTGCTGCAGGAAGTCTGCCAACGCCGCAGCGAATGGCGTCAAACCCACGCCCTGGTGTTCAAAGACCGCCCTGATTATCGCTTCGTGTTGGGTGAGAAAGGTGAAGTACTGGATATTGTTGCCGAACCTCGCCGCATCGCCAACCGCATTGTTGAAGAGTCAATGATTGCCGCTAATATCTGCGCGGCACGCGTGCTGCGCGATAACCTCGGCTTCGGCGTATATAACGTGCATACCGGTTTCGACCCGGCTAACACCGAGCAACTGGCCGCGCTGCTAAAAACGCACGATGTACACGTTGATCCGCAGGAAGTCCTGACGCTCGAAGGTTTCTGTAAACTGCGCCGCGAACTGGATGCCCAGCCTTCAGGTTTCCTTGATAGCCGTATCCGCCGCTTCCAGTCGTTCGCTGAGATTAGCACCGAGCCGGGCCCACACTTCGGCCTTGGGCTGGAAGCTTACGCGACCTGGACTTCGCCAATCCGTAAATACGGCGATATGATCAACCACCGTCTGTTAAAGGCCATCATTAAAGGCGAGACCATTGGCCGCCCGCAGGATGATGTCACCGTGCAGATGGCGGAACGTCGTCGTCTGAACCGTATGGCGGAACGCGACGTCGCAGATTGGCTGTACGCTCGCTTCCTCAACGATAAAGCCGGAACCGATACCCGTTATGCGGCAGAAATCATTGATGTCAGCCGCGGCGGCATGCGCGTACGCCTGGTTGATAACGGCGCTGTCGCCTTTATCCCGGCACCTTTCCTGCACGCGGTACGCGATGAACTGGTTTGCAGCCAGGAGAACGGAACCGTACAGATTAAAGGTGAAGTCGTTTATAAAGTCACCGATGTTATCGACGTGACTATCGCTGAAGTCCGTATGGAAACCCGCAGCGTCATCGCCCGTCCGGCGGCGTAACGCTTTTATGGCCCCTGCCCAGGGGCCATACATTTCTCGTTTTGAGTGAATATCGCCAGCTGCGCAAGGATGTGCGTTTTTTTCGCTTCTCTTTTGCAGCCGTTTTTTGCATCATTGATTTCATTCATTTTTGTAACCAGGATAATGCTATGTCTGATCTGAATGCCCGCCTGCTCGCCCAACGTATCGATACCGTGCTGGATATTCTGGTTGCCGGAGATTATCACTCGGCTATCCATAACCTGGAGATCCTCAAAGCCGAGCTGCAGGCGTTGTCTCACGACGAGCCAGAGAAGGACTCAGGGCAAACGAAAGCGCCGTGGGAAATCTGATTCATTCCTGTCCCCCAGCACGCCCGAAGGCCTGCTGGGCGCCGTATAGACCTCTAACTGTGATGTAGCTATGAACGCCCGACAACAAAGTATTTTACAAATGGTCATCGATAAAGGCCGCATGAGCGTTGCCGATCTGGCCAGGATGACCGGTGTCTCCGAAGTCACTATTCGCCAGGATCTGAATTCGCTGGAAAAGCAAAGCTATCTGCGCCGCACCCACGGCTTTGCCGTACCGCTTGATAGCGAAGACGTCGAAACCCGCATGATGACCAACTTTGCCATTAAGCGTGAACTCGCCGCGCGCGCTGCGTCGCTGGTGGCAGGCGGAGAGACGGTGTTCATCGAAAATGGCAGTTCAAACGCCCTGCTGGCCCGCACGCTGGCGGAACGCGGCGATATCACGATCATCACCGTTAGCAGCTATATCGCGCATTTACTCAAGGAAACGCCGGGTGAGGTCATTCTGCTGGGCGGCATTTATCAGAAACGCAGTGAAAGCATGGTTGGCCCGTTAACCCGTCAATGCATCCAGCAGGTGCACTTCAGCAAGGCATTTATCGGCGTTGACGGCTGGCAGAGTGAAACTGGTTTTACCGGCCGCGACATGATGCGCGCCGATGTGGTTAACGCAGTGCTGGAAAAACAGAGCGAAGCTATTGTGCTCAGCGACAGTTCGAAATTCAGCGTCGTGCATCCTTATCCACTGGGCCCGATTGCCCGTTTCAATCGCGTCATCACCGACAATAACCTGAGCGAAACTATTCGCCAGCAGCTCTGCGCAAGCGGTTTAACCCTCGATATTGTCAACCCCGCCTGATCGCTTCCGCCAGCGCCCTGGAATGGCGTTGGCAGCTCCTCTGTGTCTGAGAGTATTCTGACCTGCAATTAAGATTTTTTACCTGACGTTAAATTTTAAAATAAGTAGAATTATTATTAGCGATATAACAGGAAGTGACTATCACCTGCGTGATTAGAGCAACACCTGCGCAACTTAAGTTTCATGGAATAACCCTTAAGTCATAGTCAGTTGCTATGCTTAAAAGGAAGTTGTATCCATGAATAGATTATTCAGGAGAATAAAATGATGACTTCGATGAGCAAAAAAATGGCTGCGGCCGTACTGGCGGTTACTGTAGTAATGTCCCTGAGCGCTTGCTCTAACTGGTCTAAACGCGACCGTAACACCGCAATCGGCGCAGGCGCCGGCGCACTGGGCGGCGCGGTATTAACTGACGGCAGCACCCTGGGCACCCTGGGCGGCGCAGCGGTTGGCGGCATCATTGGCCACCAGGTTGGTAAATAACCACCCCGCGTATTAAATTAATAATAATTTCGTAGTTACTGACTCACGCATCTACAAATAATTAAGGCCACGGTAAATACCGTGGCCTTGTTGTTTATTTCGCAGAAATTATCTTAGCCACCCGCTAATTTCACTTTCATCCCTTTGGCTTCCAGCAGTGATTTCAGCAAGTCGCGTTTATCACCCTGAATTTCAATCACTCCGTCCTTGAGTGAACCGCCGCAGCCGCATTTCTTTTTCAGCTCAGCGGCCAACTTCGCCAGCGCGTCATCATCGAGATCGATACCGGTAATCAGGCAAACGCCCTTCCCTTTGCGCCCGCTGGTCTGGCGTTGAATGCGCACAATACCATCGCCCTTCGCTCTTTGCGGCGCCGCTTTCGGCTCTTCGATACGTCCGCTATCGGTAGAGTAAACCAGGCGGCTGTTAGAATCGCTCATTACGCCTCCAATTTCAGCGACGCGTTGATAGCCGCAAGCGTTGCAGCCGGATCGGCGGATTGGGTAACCGGTCGGCCGATTACCATATAATCAACCCCTGCCTGCTGCGCCTGTTCCGGAGTCATAATCCGGCGTTGGTCGCCAGCATCACTGCCTGTGGGGCGGATCCCTGGGGTAACTAACTTAAATTCTTGTCCTAACTCTTGTTTAAAGCGGACGGCTTCCTGCGCTGAGCAGACGACGCCGTCGAGACCACAGCGTTTGGTTAGCGCCGCCAGTTTAGCAGCATGATCGGCTGGAGAAAGCGTAATACCGAGATCCTGTAAATCGCTGGCCTCCATGCTGGTCAGTACGGTGACCGCTATCAGTAACGGCGCCTCTTTCCCAAACGGCAGCAGCGCCTCGCGGGCGGCAGTCATCATACGCGCGCCGCCGGAAGCGTGGACGTTTACCATCCATACGCCAAGCTCTGCGGCGGCGGCGACCGCGCGTGCGGTGGTGTTCGGGATATCGTGGAACTTCAGGTCGAGGAATACTTCAAAGCCGCGCTGGTGCAGGTCGCGAACAAACTGCGGGCCCAGCAGCGTGAACATCTCCTTACCTACCTTCAACCGGCAATCGCGCGGATCGATTCGATCAACAAAGGCTAACGCCTTATCGCGGTTATCATAATCAAGCGCAACAACCACGGGAGAAGATGTGATAACGCGAGGAGAAGAGCTAGCAGTAGACGTCATGACCGGACCTTAATTGTTGATGGGCGCCTGCACGGCGCAAAAAAGGTAAACGGGCAGCATTCTACCTGCGAAGTAGGGAAAATGACAGGCTGGTTTTGCCCGGCTACAGACAAAAGCGGGCACGTGGTAACAGAAGCGGGTACGGTAAAATACAGATAAGTATGTTGTAACTAAAGACAGGCTTTTTTTAGATGTTACTGGCCATCAAGGCCGCGAATCGGCTTGATAGTCGCCCACGAACGGCAGGACGGGCAGTGCCAGTACAGGGTGTGGGAAGTAAAACCGCACTTCTGGCAGCGGTAACGCGGTTTGCTCCGCACCTGCTCGCCAACCATGTTGCGCAGAACCCCCAGGCTCGCCTTCGCGCGCCCTTCTTCCGCCTCATTAAGATGGTAGTCCATCAGTTTATGGAACACGCGCATCGTCGGGTGTCGTTCCAACTGGCGAGTCACATAGCTCTGTGCAGCCTCGGCGCCTTCCTGCTGCTCGATAATTTGCGCCAGCATAAGCTCCGCGGTCGCCCCGGTGTTCTCTTCGACACAGCGGCGCAGGAACGCTTCCCACTCCTCATGCTTACCCAACTGCTGATAACAGGTTTGCAGCATTTCCAGGGTTTCACCAACCAGTTCTTTATCCTGGCCAATCACCCGTTCCAGGCTTTCTACCGCTTTCGCGTAGTCGCCTTTTTCCATCCACACGCGCCCCATCATAATCGAGACGCGGGCGCTGTTACGGTCCGCTGACGCGCCTTTTTTCAGCAGCGTCATTGCTTTATCGAGATCGTTACTGGCCATCTGCTGCAGCGCCAGCTCACACCAGAAGTTGGCGATATCGCTGCGATGTTTTTCTTTGCCCAATTTTACCAGCCTTTCGGCGACTTCAATCGCGGACTGCCAATCGCTGGTTAGCTGGTAAATTTGTAGCAGTTGCTGTAGCGCGCCCAGGCGGAAGTCGGTTTCATCCACCAGCTGCTTGAACATATCTTCCGCGCGATCGTACAGGCCGGCGGCCATGTAATCTCGCCCCAGCTGTTGGACGGCAAGCAGGCGCTGATCGTAGGTGAGCGAGGCGCTCTCCATCAGGCTTTGGTGAATGCGGATGGCGCGGTCGACTTCACCACGCGAACGAAACAGGTTGCCAAGGGTCAAGTGGGCTTCAACGGTGCCGGTATCCTCTTTTAACATATCGAGGAACAGATCTACGGCTTTGTCCTGCTGATTGCTCAGCAGGAAGTTGACCCCGGCCACGTAATCACGCGACAGGCGACTAGCATCGTCCTGTTTGGACTGTTGTGCGCTCCTGCGCCCCATATACCATCCATAGGCAGCGGCAACGGGAAGAAGCAGAAACAACAACTCCAGCATAGAAGGTTATTCCTTGACCGCAGGGACGCCGGCATCAGCAGGCGCTACGGTCACTGGCGCGATCTGCTGCTCCAGGCGTTTAATTTTACGTTCGGCGCGCGCCAGCGATACACGAACCCGCAGCCAGAACAGGCCGCAAATCAGCCAGCCAATCGCAAACCCGGCAGCGAATAACACCGCCAGCAACGTGGAGATGCGGAATTCACCCTGCGCGAGCAAATAGTTGAACGTGACCAGTTGGTCGTTTTGCGCACCCAGCGTCACAGAGATGACGAAGATAGCTAACACCAGTAAGAAAATAAGTAAATATTTCACATGACTTCCCGTTCTGTGGGTTGCGCGAGTAAAACGCGTTCAAGCCCTATAAAGTATCATTTTCACCGCAGTGGTGAAATGGAAAAGCATGACACCCGTCATGATATGCGGCCAGGTGTCGCGAAATTCAACATAAACGGCGTCAGGTTGCGCGTTTTTTGATATCCGTCGCCTCTTCGACAGGCGGGGTTAACGGGCCGCAAAAACGCTGCGTGAGCCAGGTCGCCGCGGTAACCAGCAGCCAGGAAAGGCTGGTCGCCACGATAAGATCCTGCGGCCAGTGCATGCCTAACGCCAGGCGGCTGCCCATGACCGCAGTAGCCCACCCCAACAGCAGGCCGATAGTCACCCAGCGCCGACGTGGCCACAACAGTCCTACCCCCAGCAACGCCCAACTGGCGGCAAACATGGTATGGCCGGACGGAAAGGCAAAACCGGTCTCTTTTTGCCAGTGTTTACGCAAGAATCCCGGTATTGTCTGTTGTTCAGCCAATTGCTCATGCACCAGTTTAGCGCGTTCTTTACGTTTTAACTCATAGAATTGCGCCACCGGTACCTGTTGGGTTCTTTCTAACCAAATCACAAATGGCCGTGGTTCCTGCACCCGTTCTTTGATCCAGGATTTAAGCCCCTGACCTGCCAGGATGGCGGCGCCGAGAATGAGAAACAGCACCAGCGCTTCGCGCAGACGAAACCGTAAACACCACAAAAACCAGCCAAATAGCGCTACATGAGTAATTATTCCCCACGGCTGGGTGACGGTTTCAGTCACCCAGTACCACATTTTCAACATGGCCGGGGCTTGACCCGGCTGCCACTGCCAGCCGGAGAGCCAGACTATAACGGGCATAACAAGCAATAGCGCCGCCCCGATGGCGGTCCTTTTGGCAATCAACAGCATCATATCTCCTTCTCTTTCCTTCTGAATATCATAACGGAAAGTAGATCGTTTGTGCGCTTTCCGCGCAGGCGGTCGTTGGTAATTAGGAGAACGTCGCGGCGTTGTGGCAAAATAGTAGTAAACAGAAAGCACATTCAGGTGCTGTCAGAATCTGGAGAATCACATGCAGCTTAAACGTGTGGCAGAAGCCAAACTGCCAACCCCCTGGGGCGATTTCCTGATGGTGGGCTTTGAAGAACTGGCAACCGGGCAGGATCATGTCGCGCTGGTGTATGGCGATATTTCGGGGCAAGCCCCGGTACTGGCTCGCGTACACTCAGAATGTCTGACGGGCGATGCCCTTTTTAGTCTGCGTTGTGATTGCGGTTTTCAGCTGGAAGCGGCGCTGTCGCACATCGCTGAAGAGGGGCGCGGGATCCTGCTTTATCATCGTCAGGAAGGCCGAAATATCGGTTTGCTGAATAAAATTCGCGCCTACGCGCTTCAGGATCAAGGTTACGATACCGTCGAAGCCAACCACCAGCTAGGCTTTGCCGCCGATGAGCGCGATTTTACGCTGTGCGCCGATATGTTCAAACTGCTCGGCGTTGAGCAGGTTCGACTGTTGACCAACAACCCGAAGAAAGTCGAAATTCTGACCGAGGCGGGAATCAATATCGTCGAACGCGTTCCGCTCATCGTCGGCCGTAACCCGAAAAACGAACACTACCTGGATACCAAAGCGGCCAAGATGGGGCATCTGCTGAATAAATAAGTCAGCTCCAGAATGAATCAGGGCCAGCATTCGCTGGCCCTTTCTTTTACAGCATATTACGAATCACATAATGCAGAATGCCGTCATTCTGATAGTAGGTAAGTTCAGTCGCGGTATCGATACGACAGCGACACTGAATGACCTCCTGCTGTCCATCGGCGCGGGTGATGGTGACTGGAACCGTTGCCGCAGGATGCAGCGCCTGCAGGTTACTGATATCGATCCGCTCTTCGCCGGTCAGCTGTAGCGTTTTACGCGTCACGCCTTGCGGAAACTCCAACGGTAATATCCCCATGCCAATAAGGTTGGAGCGGTGAATACGCTCGAAGGACTCGGCAATCACAACCCGCACGCCCAACAGACGCGGCCCTTTTGCCGCCCAGTCGCGGCTGGAACCTGAACCATATTCTTTACCGGCAATCACCGCCAGAGGCGTACCCTCGGCTTTATACAGCATAGCCGCATCGTAGATAGCAACAGGCTGCGTGTCTGGTAAATGACGCGTCATCCCCCCTTCCACGCCCGGCACCATTTCGTTACGGATACGAATATTGGCAAAGGTACCGCGCATCATCACCTCATGGTTGCCACGTCGTGAACCATAAGAGTTGAAATCGGCGCGCGCCACGCCGTGCTCCTGCAAATAGCGTCCTGCAGGGCTGTCTGCCTTGATACTTCCTGCCGGAGAGATATGGTCGGTGGTCACCGAATCGCCTAACATCGCCAGGATCCGCGCGCCGTGAATATCTTCTACCGGTTTCGGCTCAACGCCCATCTCATCAAAGAATGGCGACAGGCGAATATAGGTAGAGTCATCCTGCCAGCGATAGGTATCGGAACGGTCTACCTGAATAGCTTTCCACTCCTCGGTACCTTCGAAGACTTCGGCATATTCTTTACGGAACATGTCGGTGGAAACCTGCTGCACCGCGCGAGCAATCTCCTCGCCGCTCGGCCAGATATCCTTCAGGAACACCGGCTTACCGTCTTTACCAACCCCAAGCGGTTCACGGGTCAGATCAATGTTCATATTGCCAGCCAGCGCATAGGCCACGACCAGCGGTGGCGACGCCAGCCAGTTGGTTTTCACCAACGGATGGATACGACCTTCGAAGTTGCGGTTACCGGAGAGCACCGCCCCCACGGTCAGGTCACCCTTTTTAATTGCCTCTTCGATAGGTTCCGGCAGCGGCCCGGAGTTACCGATACAGGTTGTACAACCATACCCTACGAGGTTAAAGCCCAATTCATCGAGATAAGGCGTCAACCCCGCATGCGCCAGATAATCAGAAACCACTTTCGAACCCGGCGCCAGCGAGGCTTTCACCCACGGCTGCGGTTTCAGGCCACGCTCAACGGCGTTCTTCGCCAGCAGGCCGGCGGCCATCAACACGCTCGGGTTGGAAGTATTGGTACATGAAGTGATTGCCGCAATCGCCACCGCGCCTTCCGGCAGCGAATAGCGTTGCCCATTGAGAGTGTAATCAACCGACTGACGCGATTTTTGCGTTTGATTCACTTCCAGTTCGTTGCTGGCGGCAAACGCTTTCGGCACATCGCCCAACGCGACGCGGTCCTGCGGCCGTTTCGGCCCGGCGAGGCTGGCCTCAACCGTACCCATATCCAGCGCCAGGGTGCTGGTAAATACCGGCTCATCGCCCGTCTGGCGCCACATCCCCTGCGCTTTGGCATAAGCTTCAACCAATGCCACCTGCTCTTCGCTGCGCCCGCTCAGGCGCATATAGCTGAGGGTTACCGCATCGATCGGGAAGAAGCCGCAGGTCGCGCCATATTCTGGCGACATATTCGCAATGGTTGCCCGGTCGGCCAGCGGTAACGAGTCGAGACCGTCGCCGTAGAATTCTACGAACTTGCCAACCACACCATGTTTGCGCAGCATCTGGGTCACTGTCAGCACCAGGTCAGTCGCGGTGATCCCCTCACGCAGTTTACCGGTCAGCTTGAAACCGACGACATCAGGTATAAGCATGGATACCGGCTGCCCAAGCATCGCCGCTTCCGCTTCAATCCCGCCGACGCCCCACCCTAATACGCCCAGACCGTTAATCATGGTGGTGTGCGAATCGGTACCCACCAGCGTATCCGGGTAAGCCACCCATTCGCCATCCTGTAGTTCGCTCCACACGGCACGGCCGAGATATTCAAGGTTCACCTGGTGGCAGATCCCGGTTCCCGGCGGCACAACGCTAAAGCGGCTGAAGGCCTGCTGCCCCCAGCGCAGGAAAGCATAACGTTCGTGGTTCCGCTCCATTTCAAGGCGCACGTTATCTTCAAAGGCGTTTTCATTACCAAAACGGTCCACCGTTACCGAGTGGTCAATCACCAGGTCAACCGGCGAGAGCGGATTCACCTTTGCCGTATCGCCGCCCAGCCGTTTTACCGCTTCACGCATGGCGGCTAAATCGACCACCGCCGGTACGCCGGTAAAATCCTGCATCAATACGCGCGCCGGACGATAGGCTATTTCGCGGTCGGCATGCGCTTTCTGCAGCCAGCCGGCCAGCGCCTGAATATCTTGTTCCGTCACCGACTCGCCATCCTGCCAGCGCAGGAGGTTTTCAAGCAGAACTTTGAGGGATTTGGGCAGTCGGGTGAGATCGCCCAGTTGTTTAGCGGCCAGCGCCAGGCTGTAGTAATGGTAGGTTTTGTCTTTGACCTGTAGCGTATCCTTACTGGCTGCTCGTAGTGTTGACGACATAGCTCCTCCTTTATCACAGGGATGCATGCCCTGAACTCCTCAGGGTCTTTATTAAAGATAACACAAACTTGACATAACACTTTGATAACAACTCAAATTGCTAAAATTGACAAAACCATACAGTTCAGAAATTTTGAAGATAACAGTGTTACAGCACGGAGATATTTGATGAGGTTGAGTAAGTTCCGAACCTATTCACTGAACGGGAAAAGAAAAAGAGCTAATCACGGATAGACAATGATTAGCTCAGGATGGATTAACATTTAAAGCTGATAAGTCGGAAAATAATTTCTTCCACCGTGTTCCACAATTCCGGGTGCTAATTTTACCAACCTCCTTTTGTCACAAAAGTGAAATATAACCTTCTCTGATAAACTGCTTTAGCTAATAATCCAGATGAATAATGCAACGATGCACCAGAAAGCGCTAAGCCCCATCAGTAGTGAGCCCCAGACCTGACTGCGCAGCGTTGGATCGATTTCCGCTTTGTGACGTTCATACGACATCGCGAGCTTTGCATAATCGATATTGTTTATCATTTCATCACCACCAATTGCTAAAATCATCAGGTACAGATAAATCTTAATAAGATATATAAAATAGATCCAGCTAATTCAGGAACAGGTAAAAGGCTTTTAACCGTTATTTTGATCGCAGCGGGTATATTGGAGAAATAACGAAGTGAAAATCCGTAGAAATGTGATTACAACGAGGTTTATAAGTTCTGATAAGGTCCATAATAGAAAATGGCACTCCCCGGAGGAAATGCCATTTATCAATTCGATTATTTTTCCGGCAGTTTAATATCTTTGAACATGGCCTCTATATCCTCATTCGAACGTAGCGCCACGGCCGTATCGACCACATCTCGCGTTAAATGCGGCGCAAAACGTTGAATAAAATCATACATATAACTTCTGAGGAAGGTGCTTCGGCGGAAGCCTATCTTGGTGGTGCTGTGGCTGAAAATACCATTGGCATCGAGTTTTACCAGGTCTGGATCGGACACGGGATCGACCGCCATGCTGGCAATAACTCCAACGCCAAGCCCTAAGCGCACATAGGTTTTGATGACATCGGCATCAGTCGCCGTGAAGACGATACGTGGAGTAAGCCCGGCGCGATTAAACGCGGTATCCAACTCAGAACGTCCGGTGAAGCCGAAGGTATAAGTTACCAGCGGATACTGCGCCAGCTCTTCAATGGTCACCGAACCTTTCGAAGCGAGCGGGTGGTCCGGCGTCACCACAATTGAACGGTTCCAGTGATAGCACGGCAGCATCACCAAATCGTCGTACAGATGCAGCGCTTCGGTAGCAATGGCAAAGTCGGCATTACCCTTCGAAACCGCTTCTGCAATCTGCGTCGGCGACCCCTGATGCATATGCAAAGAGACCCGAGGATAACGCTCAATAAAGCCTTTAATCACTCCAGGGAGCGCATAACGCGCCTGCGTATGGGTGGTGGCAACGTACAACGAGCCCTTATCCGGCCAGGTGTGCTCGCCTGCCACGGATTTAATGGCCTCAACTTTAGATAACACTTCACGCGCGATGCGAATAATTTCCTGACCGGCTGGAGTGACCTGAGTTAAATGCTTACCGCTGCGGGCAAATATCTGAATTCCCAACTCATCTTCCAGCATGCGTACCTGCTTGCTGATGCCAGGCTGTGAAGTATACAAGCCTTCGGCGGTAGAGGAGACATTCAGGTTATGGTTAACAACCTCAACGATGTAGCGGAGTTGCTGTAGTTTCATGGCTGATATCCGTAAACGCGTCAAATGAATCCGCTTAATACCCATTACGTTCAGACTGCTGCCTGCCGGCGGCAAAATGCCAGAGATGCCCTGCGGCACGCCGAACCTGCGCCACAACGCGTGCTGAGACCGATGGTGTATAAGACGATTTAATAATAAAAAAGTGATTCGCTATAACCACTATATCATTTATATCTACAGTGTATAGATGGTAACAAAAAATAATAAGTCGGTTATAAAGCGACAATGACGAGGCGGTAGTGCGAGGAAAATCGAAGAAAGAATGGGCCGCATCGCGGCCCATTCAGAAGGTTACTTTTTCGCTTCAGTCCATTTACCGTCGATAAAGAAGGCGGACCAGCCGGTCGCTTTACCCTCTTTCTCGGAGGAAACGTACTGTTGCTTGGTCTTACGACTAAAGCGTACCAGCGTTTTATTGCCCTCAGGATCCTGCTGCGGCGCATCGGCCAGATAACGCAGCTTTTCAGGCAGACGATCGCGGAAGCGGTACAACTCTTCCACTAACGGCGCACGTGTTTCACGTGATTTCGGGAAGGTGTTTGCCGCCAGGAAAACGCCCGCCGCGCCATCGCGCAGGACGAAATAAGCGTCGGACTTCTCGCAGGGCAGTTCCGGTAAAGGCACCGGATCTTCCTTCGGCGGAGCCACTTCGCCATTACGCAGGATCTTACGCGTATTTTTACATTCGTCGTTGGTGCAAGCCATGTACTTACCAAAACGCCCCATTTTGAGGTGCATTTCGGAACCACATTTCTCACACTCCACGATAGGGCCGTCATAGCCTTTGATACGGAACTCGCCCTCTTCAATCTCGTAGCCGTCGCAGGTCGGGTTGTTACCGCAGACATGCAGTTTACGCTTCGGATCGATAAGGTAGCTGTCCATCGCGGTGCCGCATTTCTGACAGCGACGTTTAGCGCGCAGCGCGTTGGTTTCGGCATCATCGCCTTCCAGCACGTTGAGAACTTCGTTTTCCGGTACCAGGTTAATGGTGGTTTTGCAACGCTCTTTCGGCGACAAAGCGTAGCCAGAGCAGCCGAGGAATACCCCGGTACTGGCGGTACGAATGCCCATTTTACGCCCGCAGGTCGGACAGTCGATGCTGGTCAGCACCATTGGGTTCGGCTGCATACCGCCTTCTTCAGGATCCTTCTCAGCCGTTTGTAGCTGGGAAGTGAAATCGCCAAAGAAGTTATCAAGCACCTGTTTCCACTCGGCCTGATGATTGGCCACCTGATCGAGGCGGTCTTCCATCTGTGCGGTAAAATCGTAGTTCATCAGATCGCGGAAGTTTTCTTCCAGACGGTCGGTGACGATTTCACCCATTTTTTCAGCGTAAAAGCGGCGATTCTCGGCGCGTACATAGCCGCGGTCCTGGATGGTCGAAATGATCGACGCATAAGTGGACGGACGACCGATGCCGCGTTTTTCCAGCTCTTTTACCAGCGAGGCTTCGCTGAAACGCGCAGGCGGTTTAGTGAAGTGCTGCGCAGGTGTCAGTTCCACCAGGCTGAGGCTGTCGCCCTGATTGACCACCGGTAACGTCCGGTCTTCATCGCCTTTACGCAGCGCTGGCATCACTTTCGTCCAGCCGTCAAAGCGCAGCGTACGACCGCGGGCTTTTAGTTTGAACTCGGCAGCCTGTACCGTCAGGGTGGTTGAGTCGTATTTTGCCGGCGTCATCTGACAGGCGACGAACTGACGCCAAATCAGTTGATATAACTTCTGCGCATCGGCTTCCATGTCTTTCAGCGATTCCGCCATCACATTCACGTCAGAAGGACGAATCGCTTCGTGCGCTTCCTGCGAGTTTTCTTTGCTGGCGTACTGATTCGCGCTTTCAGGCAGGTATTTTTTGCCGAAGTTATCGCCGATATAGCCGCGTACCATATTCAACGCATCCTGACTCAGATTGGTAGAGTCGGTACGCATGTAGGTAATATGACCGGCCTCATACAGACGCTGGGCCATCATCATGGTTTTCTTCACGCCGAAGCCAAGACGGGTACTGGCGGCCTGCTGCAGCGTGGAGGTGATAAACGGCGCGCCCGGCTTGCTGCTGGTCGGCTTATCTTCGCGCTCCAGCACGCTATATCGCGCTTTTTCCAGCAGCGCGACGGCCGCCATGGTTTCGTCACGGTTAACCGGACGGAACGGCTTGTCATTCTTGTGAGTCACCTGCAACGGTAACGCGTCACCGCCCGGCGTGGTAGTACTGGCGTCGATCTCCCAGAACTCTTCCGGAACGAAGGCTTTAATTTCGCGTTCGCGCTCAACGACCAGGCGGACTGCGACAGACTGCACGCGGCCAGCGGACAGACCGCGGGCAATTTTTTTCCACAGCAGTGGAGAAACCATATACCCCACCACGCGGTCCATAAAGCGGCGCGCCTGCTGGGCATTAACACGATCGATATTCAGCTCGCCCGGCTTCTCAAAGGCCTGACGAATTGCGTTTTTGGTGATTTCGTTAAACACCACGCGGCTGTACCGTTGCTCATCACCACCGATAACTTCCCGCAGGTGCCAGGCAATGGCTTCCCCTTCGCGGTCAAGGTCGGTTGCGAGATAGATGTGGTCGGCTTTTTCCGCCAACTGTTTGAGTTCTGAAACTACCTTTTCTTTACCCGGAAGTACTTCATAATGCGCATTCCAGTCGTGCCATGGGTCTACACCCATGCGGTTGACCAGAGCGCCACGTTCATCCTTTTTAGGCTTTTTAGCCCCTTTGGTGGAGGTAGAGTCGGCGCTCTTTTTGGAAGCTGAGCCACTGGTCGGCAAATCGCGGATATGACCGACGCTGGATTTCACCACGTAGTCATTACCCAGATACTTATTGATCGTTTTGGCTTTTGCCGGGGACTCAACGATAACGAGAGCTTTACCCATATTCACCTTTACCTAATTTAATTCATCCAGGAATACATCGCACATTGATTCACCATCCACTAGCGACGTGCCTGATATGTTGCGGCCACGTCGATGGATATCAACCCTCTGCACGCCCAGTTTCACATCCATAAAACCAGATAGCTGAGTTTGCTGGCTTTAGCGAGCCAGGTTGCATAGCACGAAGAATTTTTGGCCGAATGTCAAGCAAATCTGTTGCCAGATCGCTGAAAGCGTCACACTGTACCTGATAAAATTCGTTACGCAACTTTATTAGCATGCAAAAGCCAACTCCGCCAGTAAAGTGATGTTTCTTAGCCAGTTGCAATTACCCCTGCACAATCAATGGAAAATTTGCCCGTTGCCCTCTCGCGGCGTAGACTACCCGCGAAGAACTACAGGAGTCCGTTATGCAAGGTACAACCCAACCCATCGAACGCCAGGCGTTACTTGAAATTGCCAACCAACTCATTCGCGATCATGAAGATACGTTAGCCGGAATTGAAGCCACCAACGTCGTTCAGCGTAACGGGGTTTTGGTGTTCAGCGGCGAGTTTTATCTTGATGAGCAAGGTTTGCCGACAGCGAAGAGCACTGCCGTATTTAACATGTTCAAGTATCTCGCTCATGAGTTGTCAGATAAGTATCACCTGGTTGATTAATAGCCAGTCATTGATGGGCCGGCTCTCGGCTTAAGCCAGCCAGAAACAGCAACGCGAGGTATCAGCCTCGCGTTGTTTTATCTTACATTAAGGGCTTTTGCCCACGCTGCCACCAGCGAAGTAATAGACGGTCCGCGCTTTCTGCCGCGCTACCGGTAACGCGATCGAGCAACTTCTTACGCTGCTGATAACGCACGCTAATGACTTCATGGTTATCCATCATGCTCAACAGGAGTTCATCGCTGGTCTGTACCGCATCCGCCAGCCCTTTTTCCAGCGCCTGCACGCCGTACCAGTGCTCGCCGGTCGCTACCTTTTCGATATCCAGCGACGGGCGCATCTGATGTACGAAATCTTTAAAAAGCTGATGGGTTTCATTGAGATCTTCGCGGAATTTCTGCCGGCCTTCCTCGGTGTTTTCACCCAACATGGTTAACGTGCGTTTATATTGCCCGGCGGTATGGAGTTCAATATCGATGTCTTTGTTTTTCAGGAAGCGATTGATGTTGGGGATCTGCGCCACTACGCCAATCGAGCCAAGGATAGCAAACGGCGCGCAGACGATTTTGTTCGCCACGCAGGCCATCATATAGCCGCCGCTGGCAGCGACCTTATCGACCGCAACCGTCAGTGGGATCTGTTTATCACGTAAGCGCTGCAGCTGCGATGCAGCCAGGCCATAGCCGTGAACCACCCCGCCGGGGCTTTCCAGACGCACCACCACCTGGTCACGCGCCTTCGCCGAAGCCAGCACCGCCGTAATTTCTTCGCGCAGACCGCTTACCTCGTGGGCATCCATGCTGCCTTTAAAATCCAGCACCCAGATACGCGCCTTGCCGCTGGGCTCCGTGGTGCCCAATTTTGCCCGCGCTTTGGCCTCTTTGGCTTCCTGCTTATGCTTTTTCTTCTGCGCTTTATGCCAGAGTTTTTGCTGCGGGCCATCCAGCAGCGCCACCGCCAGCTCTTCTTTCATCTCCTTATATTGCTCGCTAAGATTCGTCACCCGCAGCTCGCCGCGCTGCTTCTTACGCTGTGTCAGATTAACGATAATGGCGGCGATAACCGCAATGGCAACGACGATAGTCGCAGCCTTGGCTAAAAATAAGCCGTATTGAGCAAGTAATTCCACGTTTTCACCTTGTGTAAAGCACTGACGTTGACGCACAGTGTACATCAGCCTTTATCATCAAGTCTCTGCGCTTTCCGTGCGCTGCGAGGCGCATTCCCGTTTTTTTTTGTCGCAATGAAATCGTTGCAAGATATTAATTCTGCGAAGAGTTTCCCTTTGACTGATTGCAATCATCAATCGTTTGAGGCATAAAGCGCAAAAGTAAGATACCGAATAAGATGTGGCCATAAGCAGGCCAGCAGAGGAGTCGCCGTGCACTATCAACCGCAGTATCACCTACTTAAAGACCGTATCATTCTGGTCACCGGCGCCAGCGACGGCATCGGCCGTGAAGCCGCCCTTACCTATGCGCGCTACAGCGCAAGCGTGGTACTGGTCGGCCGCAATGAAGAAAAGCTGCGCGGCGTCGCGCAAGAAATTGAACAGGCTGGCGGTATTGCGGCACGCTGGTTCACTCTCGACCTGTTGACCTGCACGCCGCAGGAGTGCCAGCAACTGGCGCAGAAAATCGCCATTCACTACCCGCGTCTCGACGGCGTATTGCACAACGCGGGCCTGCTTGGCGACGTATGTCCGATGGACCAGCAGGATCCTGAGGTATGGCAGCAGGTGATGCAGGTGAACGTTAATGGCACTTTTATGCTCACCCAGGCGCTTCTTCCTTTATTACTCAAGTCTGATTCCGGTTCGCTGGTGTTTACCTCTTCCAGCGTTGGCCGCCAGGGCCGCGCCAACTGGGGCGCTTACGCGGCCTCGAAATTCGCCACCGAAGGGATGATGCAGGTACTGGCCGAAGAGTACCAAAGCCGTCATCTGCGGGTAAATTGTATTAATCCTGGCGGGACGCGCACCAAAATGCGCGCCAGCGCTTTCCCGACCGAAGATCCGCAAAAGCTGAAAACCCCTGCCGATATCATGCCGGTCTATTTATGGCTGATGGGCGACGATAGCCGACGTAAAACCGGTATGACCTTTGATGCCCAGCCAGGGCGTAAACCAGGGATATCCCAATGAGCGATCAACGTTACCGCGAGCGCCAGCAGCGGGTAAAAGACAAAGTCGATGCGCGGGTCGCCGCCGCCCAGCAAGAACGCGGGCTGATCATGGTATTTACCGGAAACGGTAAAGGCAAAACTACCGCCGCCTTCGGTACCGTCACCCGCGCGGTTGGACACGGCAAAAAAGCCGGCGTGGTGCAATTCATCAAAGGAACCTGGCCTAACGGCGAGCGTAATTTACTGGAGCCGCACGGCGTCGAGTTTCAGGTAATGGCCACTGGATTTACCTGGGATACGCAAAATCGCGAAAGCGATACCGCTGCCTGCCTCGATGTCTGGCAGCACGGGCGGCGCATGCTGGCCGACGACAGCCTGGATCTGGTACTACTGGATGAACTTACCTACATGGTGGCCTATGACTATCTGCCGCTGGAAGAGGTGCTGACGGCGCTGAGAAACCGCCCTGCGCACCAAACGGTGATGATTACCGGGCGCGGCTGCCATCGCGAAATTATCGAGTTAGCCGATACCGTCAGCGAGCTACGCCCGATAAAGCATGCCTTTGACGCGGGGGTTAAAGCGCAGATGGGGATTGATTACTAACCGCCAGCCGCGCCAGCAGTTGGCCGTTTAATGGCAGGCATACACAGTCCTCGCCGAGCGCCAGCTGCTGGTCGAGGACGTTTTGCCGCGAAACAAAGCGTTTACGGTACTCGGTCGGCGTCAGTCCGCAGTATTTGTTAAAGGCGGCGATCAGGTATTTGTGCTCCTGAAAACCGCAGCTATGGCTGATTTCGGTTATCGGCGTACGCGTATCCCGCAGCAGATTACGGGCCTTATTCAGCCGTACCAGGGTCAGATACTCTTTAAAGTTGTAACGACTCACCCGCTTAAACAGCCGGGAAAACCACGAATAGCTCATGCCGCTGTGCTCGGCCACTTCGCTCAACGTCAGTGGCCGATCGTAATGCAGATTAATATAATCAATGCCTTTTTTAATCATCGACTCTTCGCGTAGCGAGCTCTCTTCGCGCTCCTGCGGCTCCCCTGCCGTCACCAGCGCATCAAGCAGTAAATAAATCGCCGCGATGCGCTGGAATGGCGTACGGTTATCGACGAGCTGTTGCAGCAGCGCCGTTAGCCGCTGGCGCACCTGCCAATCCGCGTTCTGCGCAATACGTCCGGCGGTACACCACTCCAGCCGCGGAGAGGGATGCATTTCATCAAACAGACCTGGCGAAAATTGCACGGTGACCAGCTGGCTACCGGCCATCTCCGCGCTGAGTGAATGCACTTCCTCCGCGTTGATATACAGCATATCGCCCTCGCGCAACAGCCACTCCCGCTGACCGACGGCCAGCGTAAAACCGCCATGAACGACGGTGATAAGCTCCGGCGCCGGGTGCCAGTGAGGTTCGCAGTAGCGTACCTCGGCGGCAAAGACGTTGAGTTTCTCGGCGTCGAAGGCGATCAGCTCGTAGCCGCTATTGGTCGCCGGCTGCCCGCTTTGCGTTACCTGACGAGGATGCGTCACTGAAAACGGGAACACGGATTACCTCCTGAACTTTTGGTTATTGATGGCCCGCCAGCACGGCATTGAGTTCATCGCGATCGATATCCAGCGCCAGGAATTCAGTCAATGCAATCAGCAAACCACAGAACAGATCCGGGGCCAGGCGGATAAGCTTTTCCCTTACCAGGTCTGGCGCTACACCGCTTTTCGCCGATATCAGCGTCACTACGCGGGCAAAGGCTTCCGGCTGTTGAATAAGCTGCTGGAGAGAATTGTCGTCGCGCAGCGGTACGTAGCGCGCAGGGCAATCAATCTCAACGCTTGCCGTTAATGGAAGATCGCGTGACGAAGCGCCCACGTAGATTTGCCACTGCCCAGGGGTCACCAGCCAATCCGCCAGCCCCGGATGATAGCAGGCTAAATCAGCGACAGGCAGCGCGAGCTCGACCCGACGCGTTTCTCCCGCCAGCAACGGTACTTTGCTAAAGGCTTTCAGCGCGCGAACCTCGCGGATAAGCTCCCCCTTCGGGGCCGCAACGTACAGTTGTACAATCTCTTTGCCCTCATAGTCGCCGGTATTCGTTAAATCAAACGCTACATACAGGGTGTCGCCTTCGGCAAGCCGCGCTGTGGAAAGCGAAAGATTGGCATAGCTGAATTGGGTATAGCTCAGGCCAAAGCCAAACGGAAAAAGAGGCGTAAGACGGCGTTTATCGTAATAGCGATAGCCGACAAATAGCCCTTCGCCATAATGATGGCGCAGGTTTTCCCCAGGATACTGCAGCCAGGCGGGCGTCTCTTCGAGCGTATTTGGCACCGTGACGGTCAGCTTACCGCAGGGGTTGCGCTTACCGAAGAGAATTTCAGCAACGGCGCGCCCCATCCCCTGTCCGGCGAAGAAGGTTTCCAGCAGCGCCCGGCATTCGCCAAGCCATGGCATCACCACCGCATCGCTGTTGGCCAACACCACCACCACGTTCGGCTGTACCGCAGCGACCTCGCGGATCAGCTGTTCGTGCGCGGGGAGAATATTCAGATCCTGGCGATCGCCATTTTCGCCATCTTCGCCAACCGCCGTGCTGACAAAAACCACTGCCACGTCGGCGGCCCCGGCAACATCGCGCGCCTGCGCCAGAGCCTGCTCGTCGCTTTGGTTGTCGTCTGGCGCGCCCGGCGACCACGTGACCTTAAAGTCGTCCCCGGCAAGATCGAAAATCTCATCCAGCGGACGGTCGAGCAAATACGGAACCGTGGTGGCACAACCTGAGCCCTGAATAACCGGCTCCTGTGCGGGCTTACCGATCACCGCGATGCGCGGGGTTTTATGTGGTTTCAACGGCAGCAGGTTGTCTTCATTTTTCAGCAATACGATGGATTCTGCCGCTAAACGCTGCGATAACGCATGGTGTGCGGCAAAGTCAGCGCGCGTTTGCGGCCGGCGATGTCGTTGTACTTTATCGACCAGCTCCAGCATCCGCAAACAGGCCCGGTCAACCACCGACATCGGTACCTCGCCGCAGGAGATGGCCGCCAGCAGGGTTTGTTTGTCCCGGCGGGTTTCCGGCATCGCCAGGTCATTGCCGGCAAGCAGCGATGCCGGGCGGTCTTTAATACCGTACCAGTCGGACATCACCAGACCGTCATATCCCCATTCATCACGCAATACCTGGGTCAGTAAGAACGGATCCTGCGATGTTTGAACGCCATTAAGTCGGTTATAAGAAGACATCACCGTCCACGGCCGGGATTTGGCAATCGCTCGTTGAAATCCGGCGAGATAGATTTCACGCAGCGCTCGCTCCTCAATAATGGAATCCATTTCGGTACGCCGATACTCGGAGTTATTGGCGGCAAAATGTTTAAGGCTGGCGCCGACGCCTTCGGCCTGTAAGCCGTTAATCAGCGCCGCGGCGATATCACCGCTGACGATCGGGTCTTCAGAGTAGTATTCATAGCCGCGTCCAGCCAACGGGGTGCGCCGAATGTTAATTCCCGGCCCCAATAGAATGCCCACCCCCATCTGTTGGCATTCGCGACCCAGCGCTTCCCCCATCTCCCGTACCAGTTCAACATCCCAGCTACAGGCCAGACTGGAGCCATTCGGAAAACAGGTGGCCGGCAGCGAGGCGCTGAACAACGCTTCACTGCCGCCCTTCGCGACAGGCTCATCGGCGCTGGCCTGGTCGGCGGTTTGAGTAATCACCGAGATGAAGTCATCCATGCTCCACTTTTCATTACCATCTATTTGCGCGCTGCTATAGCGCACGCCGTAGGTACCATCGGTCATCACGATATCGGGGATACCATGCTGCGGCAACGAAGCCGTGCGCCACAGGCCGCTGCCGGTCAGCAGCGCCACTTTTTCCTCTGCCGTCATGGCGGCGATAAGGGTACTAAAATCGTTATTCATCTCTCTGACTCCTTGAGGTTAAAGCGCGTTTTGCTTACGCAGGCTGATTTTTTGCACAATATCGCGATAGGTTTTTTCATCCAACGAATAGCAGGCCACGAAGATGGCGCTGATGGCGAACATCGCGCCGGGGAAAAGCGTCATCAGAATATTGATGCCATTAATTGCATCGCTGGTCACATTACCCGCATCATAGTGATAGAGATCCAGCATCCAGCCCGCGCAACCGCCGCCAATCGCCATCGCAATTTTGGTGATGAAGTTAAAGAAACCGTAGATTGCGCCTTCAGAGCGTACGCCGTGATGCCATTCAGCATATTCGACGGTGTCGGCAATCATCGACCACATGGCGACAAAGCCCATGCCTAGCGTAATGCTGTAAAGGCACACGCCAATCATTATCAGCCACAGATTATTACCGGCGATAAAATATTGCATCAGCACTCCCAGCACGCCAATTAACAATGCCAGTAGCGCCATTTTCTTTTTCCCCATTAGCGCAATCACTTTCTCGGAAACAATGGTACCAATGATATAAGCACCTGACTGAACCATGAAGAAAGTAGCGGTGAAACCTTCGCTGCCGATGATGTATTTAATAAAGTAAATGGCGATCGCCATCCATACGGTATAAGCGATATAGAAAAATACGGTAAATAATGACAGATGAATTAGTGGCGCATTACCTAATACCGCACGGAACATTTCACGAAGCGTCGGCGCATTCATTTTATCCTCTTCGCCAACTCGCTCCGTGGTCATGGCAAAACAGGCAAGAAACATAAAAGTCGCTAACAGCGCAAAACAGGAAACGGCAAAGACATAGCCCATTTGTTTATCGTTAAAAGGCGAAATCAGCCAGTCGGCGGTCGTGGAAACAATCAGATAGCCGACAATCGCCAACACAAAGCGGTATACCGACAGCGACGAGCGCGAGGCTTCATGCTGCGTCAGGCGGTTGGTCAATGCCGAATAAGGCGTGTTAACCGCCGTATAGGCCAGACAATAAATAGTATAAGAAGCAAGCGCGAAATAAAATTTAGCCTCCCCGCCAAACGGCACAAAACACAGCACGGTTAAAAAACCTAACGGTATCGCACCATATAATAGCCAGGGACGCAGTTTGCCATATTTACTCTGCGTCTTATCAATTGCAAAGCCAATCAGGATATTAAATATTGCGTCAATCACCCGGGCAATCACAAAGATCAGGCTCGCTTGTACCGCGCTGATGCCATAAATATTCGTATAAAAAAACAGTAGGAATAAAGAGACAAAACCGAACGATAAATTAGAGGCGAAATCACCTAAGCCATAGCCTATCTTTTCTTTTACGCCGATGACCACATAGCTTGCCGATAACTTTGTTGTTGTACTCATTGCGGGCTACCTGTTTTGTAATCAGTGCCGACAGTATATGGCGACGCTAATAACATCACTTTGCGTTATTTGTCTGCGTAATTCCTGTTTCTTGTCTTTATGCAAAAGTGTGAAAAATGTCACAAGCGAAGGGATAAAGGAGGAGCGTTCCGGCGGGAGACCGCCGGAACGGACAGCATTAGCCGTTAGTCTTGTTGCGGGTGCTGGAACGGCGGTTACCGTTATTACCCTGACGCGGATTGCCGCTGGTCTGGCTATGACGCTTGACGGCACGGCGAATCTGATTCGCTTTCATGCGACGGCGATCTTTCTCCACCGCCACTTTGCTTTCGGTTTCCGCTGGCAGCTCCACCAGTTCACGCAGATAGTTGGTCTGAGCCAAATCCAGTTCCGTCCAGCCGCCGCGCGGCAGGCCTTTCGGCAGCAGAATATCGCCGTAGCGTACGCGGATAAGACGGCTAACCTGAACGCCGACCGCTTCCCACAGGCGACGCACTTCGCGGTTGCGGCCTTCGGTCAGAGTGACGTTATACCATTGGTTGATCCCTTCACCGCCGGTGAACTTAATCGTTTTAAATGCTGCAGGGCCATCTTCTAACTGTACCCCACGCGCCAGCTGGCGCAGTTTGTCTTCATCAACCTGGCCGAAAACGCGAACGGCGTACTCACGCTCGACTTCGCGGCTTGGGTGCATCAAACGGTTCGCCAGTTCACCATCGGTGGTAAACAGCAGCAGGCCGCAGGTGTTCACATCAAGGCGACCTACCGCGATCCAGCGCGCGCCGCGCAGTTTTGGCAGACGGTCAAATACCGTCGGGCGCCCTTCCGGGTCGTTACGGGTGCAGAGTTCGCCTTCTGGTTTGTAATAGGCCAATACCCGGCAAATCTGCTCGGCAGATTCTTTTACCGAAATAAGATGACCGTCGATACGAATTTTCAAACCAGGTACGATTTCTACGCGATCGCCGAGGGTTGCGACCTTACCATCCACGCTGACGCGGCCAGCTTCGATGATAGTTTCAATTTCACGGCGGGAGCCATGGCCAGCACGAGCCAGCACTTTCTGTAATTTCTCGCTCATAGAGCTTCCTTTAGGTGTCGCCTTCCCAGGCGTCTGATATGCTTTGGCGACAACAGGTCATTAAAAACACCAACCTGTTGTTATATAAACACTTTACACAATTTAAGGCGCCATTCGTCAGCGCTGTAAAACAGCGCGCGCGCCTGCGTGGGCGAACATACTACACTAACTTCAAAATGAATGCTTCACTGCGATACATTTCTCCGTCTATTGCTCATCATCCGCCGTCAGCGAACTTGCCTGGATGGGAAAGTGGGCAAATGGCGCCGGATGAGCAAATAGATAACCTTGCGCTTTCTGGCAGCCGAGGTCGCGTAACTGGTTTTTTATCGCCTCATCTTCAATACCCTCAACAACAACGGGCACCTTAAAACCCTGAGCCAGCACAATCAACGATGCAATCATCGATTCTGCTTTATCCTCATCGGCAAATTGGCAAATCAGCCGGCGGTCAATTTTGATGCTATCAAATGACAGCGAGTGTAAATAAGACAGGCTGGATAAATTGACGCCAAAATCATCCAGCGCTACGGCAATACCATGGCGGCGTAAATAAGCAATCATTCTGCTCATTCGCGTAGCATCATTCATCAATAGCCGTTCGGTTATCTCAAGGCAAATATTGCCCGTGACCAGGCCATTACGATAGATAGCATCCATTAAATGCCAGGCAAAATCCTGTTGCAGAAGTTGAATCGCCGATACATTTATGTGCAGGAGGAAATGCGGTGACGCCCCGCGATTTATCATCCCGGCGAGTTCCCGACAAGCCTCCTCGATAATCCACCGCCCCAGTGGAATAATCATCCCACTCTCTTCCGCCAGTGGGATGAAACGCTCAGGCGAGATCTCCCCACCCACTGCGGACGGCCAGCGAAGCAGACACTCTCCTTCACGAAAAATGGTTTGATCCTGCAAATCCACAATTGGCTGCAGTACCAGACGAAATTCATGATGCTGGATGGCATCATGAAGATGCTCATGAAGTTGGATATTATAAAGCTCGGCCTCATGCATCTCACCGCTGAAAAACGTCGCGACGCCATTCCCCTGTTTCTGCGCATGACGTAGGGCAATCCACGCCTCACGCAACGTTTGCTCAATATTCTCAACGCTAATATCAGCCGTAACCACACCAATATTTCCGGTGTAAACATATTTGCTTGCCGCAAGATGGGAGTCGTATTCGACATCGATAAATAGTGAGGAAAGTAGTTCACTATATTGCTGCCGCTCCTTTGGCTGGTGATGCCCCGGAAAAACCACGATAAGCTGATCCACTTTATCACGAGCGATTAGCGTATTCGTCGGCAGTAAATTACGCAGACGAACAATAAAATCGCTAATAAATCTCTCACCATATTCGGTACTTAATGAATTGATAATCGCGTTCATGTTACTGATATGCAATAGCGCAAGTAAGTTTCTTCGCTGATATAGCGATGTCTGCCGCAGTAGCCCTGTCCGCGTGAATAAGCCGGTGGTTTTGTCCTCTTCTATTTCGCGCCGCTGGACGTCGAAGCTTTCCGCCAGTTTATGTGACAGCGCCATAAAAGTGGTTTCCAGAGAGGCGATTTCCGGGAAATGACGCTTATTATCTGGCGGCGTCCAGCGGTGCGTCGCAAGCTGATCCGCTTTACGGACAATATCCCGCAATGGTTTGACTACCCTCGCCAGGCCGCAGAAAACCACCAACAGGCCAAAAGCAAAAATGATAAACAGCACGCCCATGGTAATGGCTATATATTTGACTATGGTGCGCGTAATCATTCTCGCCGGACTAATTACAATCCCCGTCCAGTGCAGTATGCCGTCACGGTCGGTAACAGGAAAAGCATCAACATAATATTCTTCATTGCCGGAACTGAAAAACTGTAATCCCGTGTGGTCATGCGCTTTTAAGGTACGACTAGCGGCTACAATAACCGGTAAAGGAGTATTTTCCAGCGTTTGCAAATTCAGTTGCGAGTGTTTTCCACCCGCCAACATACTCCGCGTTAATGAGGGAACGGATGAAGAGATTAGTTCATCTTTTTCATTAACAATCAGCAGGATACTTTCAGGATGGGGTTTAAATTTTTCCAGGCTTTTATTTAGTTCGTTGAGGTGCAATTCGCTGGCGACGACGCCAACAAACTGCCCTGTGCGATTGAATGCCGGCGAGCTAAACGCGACGCCAATTTCATTATCATACTCATAATCGCGAAAAGGTTTTGTCCAGTGAGAACACTGGTCTTTAGCAACCGCCGCATACCATTCGCGCTGCGTTATTTGATAATCCGGTAGCACCGCTTTTACCAATGAATTCACAGTGAGATGACTATACACCGTCAGATGATGAGCTGTTCGCGCATCTTTTACCGCAAGATAATCATTCGACGCGACTTTACCATGTGCCGCCTGAAGGAAATCGCCATTCATCGCGCCAAATTCAACCAGATTGAGATAATGTTTGTTGCTGAATACGTTATTGGTGGTATTGACCATTTCCCCAATCAAACTGCGAACCGGGATCGCCGCACTGGATTGGCGCCCAATGGCATGGACCAGTATCGCATTCGCTTGTACGGGAACATCAATATAATCGTGGATAACTTCCTCGATATTGACTCTTTTCGCGCGCAGAATATCAGCACTCACCTCATCAAAAAAAGCATAACCCTCGTAGTAGAGAAAAGCATATGTCGTCAGCAGCACGACGATAATTGTCGTAACTAAGGTAAATATGATGGCCTGCGTTAAGGTGAACGGGTAGCTGTTGACCGAAAGCTGTTTTTTTAATATCTGCATCGTTATTATCGCCGTTTGTCGGGCACATCATTCGGGGTCAACAACAAATAAACCATTAGTAAATTCAAAGCTATCAAACGTTTTCGGCCGGGAATAATAATACCCCTGCGCCAAATCACAGCCCATCTCCTGCAGTTTTTCCGCCATTTCGCACGTTTCAACGCCTTCGGCCACCAGAGGCACGGAAAAGCTTCGAGCCAGCATTAACACCGAGGCGATAACCGCTTCATTT
Organism: Klebsiella sp. 141153; assembly: GCF_032601995.1. Taxonomy (NCBI): domain Bacteria; kingdom Pseudomonadati; phylum Pseudomonadota; class Gammaproteobacteria; order Enterobacterales; family Enterobacteriaceae; genus Klebsiella; species Klebsiella sp. 141153. Next base: position 81,246 of record NZ_JAQIRJ010000012.1, read on the forward strand.
TTTTTGTCGTCAAGCACATTGCTGACAAACCCACGGTCGATCTTCAAACAATCAAACGGCAGTGAATGCAGATATGAAAGGCTGGAGTAACCGGAGCCAAAATCATCAATCGCGACGCAAACGCCAAGGCGGCGTAAATAAGCCAGTATCTCGACAATTCGCCACGTGTCTTGTAGCAAGACGCTTTCGGTGATTTCAAGGCAAATATTACTGTTCATCAAATCGCAAGCGTGAATTGATTCCAGCAGATGCTGAGCAAAATCAGGTTGCTGAAGCTGAATTGGCGAGATATTGACGTGAAGTTTAAAATCCCGTGGCGCGCCGCGCGCGATAAACGCGGCAAGTTCACGACAGGCGGTTTCAATTATCCATTTCCCTAACGGCACAATCATGCCGGTGTTCTCGGCGAGGGAAATGAATTTATCGGGCGGCACGAAGCCAAGCACATTGGATTGCCAGCGAACCAGGCATTCACCTTCTTTACAAGGGCGCTGCGATTCAAATGCGACGATCGGCTGCATAACCAAATGAAAACCTTCTGAACGGAGATCATCGCATAACGCCTGATGCAGACGCAGATTATTGACTTCCTCTTCACGCATAGCGACGGTGAAAAGTTTACTCATGCCGCTACGCTGCATTTGAGCATGCTGTAAAGCCAGGCTAACATTCATCAGACATTCGCTGATATTCTCTGGCGTGAGCGACTCAATCAACATGCCAATATGGCCTGTAAATATATGCGATTCACCCGGCATATCAGAAGTAGACATACGAAAAACGGAAGCAATTAGCGCACTATACCAGGCGACATCTTTTTCGGCATAAATGCCGTCAAAAGCAATGATGAACAAGTCTTCGCGGTCGCGGCAACATAGCGCCCCTGCAGGCAACATTTTGCGAATGCGTAAAGCAAACTGATGAATAAACTGCCGCGCCTGGGCGGTACCAAGTACATGCTTTACCGAGTTGTAATTGTTGACGTGAATCATCGCCAACATATTGCGGTGATAGTAAAGAGATTCACAATTCAGTAGACCACTACGGGTTAAAAAGCCGGTTTCGCTATCCTCTTCCAGTTTCCGGCGTTTCAATTCAAACGTATCAGGAATAATTGAACAAAGATTGCTCAAGGCCGTATCCAGTGACGCTATTTCCGGAAATACTCGTTTAGTTTGTTTCTTCCACGGCATCAATCCGAGACGCACTTTATCTGCAACATCCTTTAAGGCGCCGGTAAAATGCGAAATAATCATCAGTAGAACCAACATCAAAATAAAAATAAACAGCGTCGTGGTGAAGATCAAAAGTAGACGCTGCTTATTCATTTCAGCCATTTCCGCATGCTGCGGGGCGATAAGAACCGCCTTCCAGTTCAACAGATGTTGGCTGTCCTGCACGCTAAAGGCGGTCGCCAGCAAAGTCTTCTCCCCAGCACGTAAGGAAAATGACGTTGGCGACGGTGGCGCGGAAGTCAGTTTTTCTATCAGTTGGCGATCCTGCTGCCAGATCTGTTGGCTACCGGTACGCGCGACAATACGATTGTTGTCATCAATAAGCAGGAGAGCATAGCTTTTGTCCGGCAGGAGACTCTGTAAATAAGCGGTCATATCTGCGGGTGTGGCGCCACTGGCGATCGCCCCGACAAAGCGACCTTGCTTGTCGTACACCGGCTGGTTCCAGCTCATGATGATGCTGCCGGTAGAGAGGGAGCGTTGCCAGAAACCGCTCGTTTGCTGGCGTGCGCGGCGAAACTGCGGAAAATCAGCGACATTAAAGGCGTTATTAACTTTGACAATATTGGTCTGCGGGCTTAAACCGCTGTATTTTACCAGGGAGTGATGATTATCGCGCTGGGTTCGCTGCAAATAAATTTGATTACTGTGATTGTCGCGAATGACAGCAATACAGGCGCCATTTTCTGCAAACCACGACAGGCTTTGAAAGGCAGGCATGGTTTTAAACGCGCTCGCGGTCAAATACACCATTTCAGGAACCAAAGCATCCTTATCGATGTTGTTACCTTCCCCCTGTATATATTGTAAAAATAGATTCGTTATTTGTCGCGGGCGGTCAACGGCATCTTCAAGTTTATGCTGAATCAACGCATACTGAGTTCCGATGATTTTTTTATCAATGGCGGTACTGACCTGACGCGACTGATAGTTAAACAGGCCGGTCAGGCTGACAATAATCAGCATTAACGCCAGCAGTGAAACAACCAGCACGCTTTTTACCAGGGTGATGGGATAAGTATTTGGGTTCAGTTTGAGCATAAATTAACTGTATTCAATCACAAGTAAAAGGTCATTATTATTGAGTTCCACCAGCTTTAATCTCGACTATGAGCCGGTAACAATATTATTTATTAGAGGAGAGGCGCTGATACGATTGCGCCCCGTTTTTTTAGACTGATAAAGATAGCTATCTGCCTCAGATAATAACCGATCAAAGCTGTCAACAATATTCCAGCGCATCACCTGCCCGTAGCTAAGACCAATACTGACGGTTAGCGATAAATTCGCACTTTTCCAGGCAATATTCATCTCTTCAATCGCCTGACGAATATCTTCAGCTAAACGATAGCCATCTTCACCCGGTTTGCCCGTCATCACCACGGCAAACTCTTCACCGCCCAGTCGGGCAATCACCCCTCGATCGGCTACAGTGTTTTTGACCCGCCGGGCGAAAGTCATCAAAACATTATCGCCACAATCATGGCCCCAGGTGTCGTTAATTTTTTTAAAATGGTCAATATCAAGCACCAGCACGTTTAGCGACGTCTCATTGTCCGTTACTTCCAGTTCACGCAGATGTTCATAAAGACCAAAACGAGAATGAACCCGGGTCAGGTAATCGTAGCGAACCTGTCGCGATAGCTGTTTCACCATCTTGTTGACCGCCTCCACGCTGACCGCGACGATAACCGGACTAATGGCAATAGATGCGATGCCAAGGCGCGTGGAGATAATCATAGGCAGAAACGACGTCATGTTCGATTCAATAGCGTGCCGGTCGATCAGCATCATTTCCACCATACCGGAGCACAAAGTCAGCAAGCAGGTTGTTGATAATGAATAGTTTAGCGCGCACCAAATTAACGCCGGAAGAATCATCGCCAGCGTTCCCATACTTCCCGTCACTCCGCTGAGAATAGAGACCAGCAGCGAGGCCATTAACATGCCAACCGGTACTAACCGCCGCAAATTCAATGCGCTAAAAAACTCTTTTTTCTGACACAACAGCGTAAAAGGTAGAATGAGCACACTAGTGGTAAACTCCTCGCTAAACCAAACAGGATAGATTTGCCAGAATTCAGCGTGAATACCGCAGGAATAAATATAACTCCCCAGGGCTGAACATAATAACGCGGAGATAAAACAATAGCTGTAAATTCGAAAGATGGTTATTTTTAAATTATCTTCATCTGCCTTCTCTTCTCTGATTATCAGCCAGTACATTATTAACATAAATAGCACATCGGAGAAATCCACCAGAATGCTATAGACTCCTCGCTCGCCCGTAGCAAAGCTTGATAATAGCATTGCGGCTAAAACAACTGCGGCGTATTTTTTATAACGTAACGCCTTATGCCTGATAAATAATCCGACAATGACCGCATTCAGTGGCCAGAACAAAGCAATATCGCTATGGCGTATGGCTTTTCCCACCAGATATAAAGTAACGGTAATGCTTGAAAGTATGAAAAAATTGAATAGCACTTTCTCCCTCTTAATAACATCAGAGGGTTGAATAGTCAGCTTATGCATAATGTTGAGTTTCTTTCTGGAAGCGATATCAATGAGTGATATCGTAAGCGTGCTAATAATATACCAGGGAAGAAATGACTCAATATGAAAGGTGTTTTAAATTAAATTTAAGCCGCGGGCGGCGCGTGTAACGCCGCCCGCGAGAAGCATCACAGGAAGGGTTTGATATCACCGACGCCTTCACGCAGCACCACCGGAGCGTCTTCGGTCAGGTCGATAACCGTCGTCGGCTGCTGGCCGAGATAACCGCCATGAATAATCAGATCGACCACCTTCTCCAGACGGTCTTTAATCTCTTCCGGATCGGACTCCGTGAATTCATTACCTGGCAGCATTAATGATGTCGAAAGCATCGGCTCGCCAAGCGTTTCCAGCAGCATCTGGGCGATAGGGTTCGCCGGCACGCGCATACCAATGGTTTTACGCTTTTCTTGCAACAGGCGTCGCGGCACCTCTTTCGTTCCCTTAAGAATGAACGTGTAGTTGCCCGGCGTGTTGTTTTTGATTAGACGAAACGCCACGTTATCGACAAACGCGTAGGTCGACAACTCGGAGAGATCGCGGCACATCAGGGTGAAATTGTGGCCATCCGGCAACTGACGGATACGGCAGATCCGCTCCATCGCCCCTTTATCTTCGATTTTGCAACCCAGGGCATAGCCAGAGTCCGTTGGATAAACGATAACCCCGCCCTTACGCACGATTTCCACCGCCTGATTAATCAACCGCGCCTGCGGATTATCGGGATGGATATAGAAAAACTGGCTCATACTTCCCTCTCAATTTGTTCAGCGGCCCCTTCCCAACTGCGCCAGATCCCTTCCACGCCAGCGGGTAGCCAAAGTTTACGCCCCAGTTCAATCCACGGGCAGGGCTGGTGGAAATCTGAACCCTGCGACGCCATCAAACCAAACTGTTTCGCGTAGCTCGCCAGCTGCGCGCGCTCATGCGGCGCCTGCTGACATTGGGCGACCTCCATCGCGTCGCCGCCCTGCTCGCTAAAATGGGCCAACAGCCGTTTCAACCATTTGGCGGAAAGATCGTAGCGCCCTGGATGGGCGATCACCGCTTTGCCGCCAGAATGATGAATGACATCAATCGCTTGTTTTATTGTACACCACTGCGGCGGAACGTATCCGGTTTTCCCGCGGGCGAGATATTTTTTGAATACGTCGGCGATATTGCCGGCGAAACCCGCTTCAACCAAAAAGCGCGCGAAATGGCCGCGGGTGACCGCGCCGCCATCGGCGAGCTTTAACGCCCCTTCCCAGGCGCCGGGGATACGCGCTTTCTCCAACCGTTCGGCAATCATCCGCCCGCGCTGGTTGCGCCGCTCTTTCTGTTCGCAAAGGAGTTGCGTCATCGCCGGATGGTCGATATCAATATTCAGTCCCACGATATGAATTTCGTGATTTTCCCATAGGGTGGAAATTTCTACCCCGGTGATAAGCGTGAGCGGCAGTCCAGCCCGCGCAATTTCGGCACGTGCCGCCGGTATGGCCGCCACGCTATCGTGATCGGTGATAGCCAGCGTACCCACCCGCATATCATGCGCGCGGTGTACCAACTCTTCTGGAGTCAATCGCCCATCGGAGGCGACGGTATGGCTGTGCAGGTCATAAATGACCGCGTAATTAGTGTCGCTCAAGATGGCTCCTGGTGGACCTGAACTGAAATAAGCGCATTATGATAACGACTGAGAAAGAAAATCTGCAAACAAGGGTTGACTTTATTTTCATGAACCAGTTAACTAGTACGCAAGTTCACAAAACGGGTATCTCTGATGAAAACGCAAATTATTACTCTTCATAGCTGGTGGCGTCGTTCCTGGAATCGGGCGGCGTAATCGCGTTTTGCACTCAGCAAACAGATACCTGGCCCGCCACTGAGCGGGCTTTTTTTTGAACAAAATAATGAACAGAACAGGCGAGAATGATAATGCAAACATCAAAACCAGCGCTCGAGCTTCTCACCAGCGACGCCATCTATCGCGAAAACCCGACGGCGTTATTCCATCAATTATGCGGCGCGCGCCCGGCAACCCTGCTGCTGGAATCGGCCGACATCGATAGTAAAGACGACTTAAAAAGCCTGCTGCTGGTCGATAGCGCCCTGCGCATTACCGCGCTTGGCAATACCGTCACTGTCCAGGCGCTGTCGGCGAACGGCGCCGCGCTGCTTGAACTGCTGGATAACGCATTGCCGTCCGGCATTGAGAATCTGCGCCAGCCGAACAGCCGGGTACTCACCTTCCCACCGGTTAGCGCCCTGCTGGATGAAGACGCTCGCCTGTGTTCGTTATCGGTGTTCGATGCGTTTCGTCTGCTACAAGATTTGGTCAGCGTCCCGCAGGCCGAGCGCGAAGCGATGTTCTTCGGCGGCCTGTTCGCTTACGACCTGGTGGCCGGTTTCGAGGATTTACCGCCGCTCGACGCCGATACCGCCTGCCCGGATTACTGTTTCTACCTGGCGGAAACGCTGCTGGTCATCGATCATCAGACCAAAAACACCCGCATTCAGGCGAGCCTGTTCACGCCGCTGGAGAATGAGAAACAGCGTCTTTTGCAACGTATCGCCCAGCTTCGCCAGCAGTTAAATGAACCGCCTGCGCCGCTGCCGGTCACTACCGTCGCCGAGATGCGTTGCGACGTCGATCAGAGCGATGAAGAGTACGGCGCCGTGGTGCGCAAAATGCAGCGCGCCATTCGCGCGGGCGAAATTTTCCAGGTCGTGCCGTCGCGCCGTTTCTCCCTCCCCTGCCCGTCGCCGCTGGCCTCGTACGATGTGCTGAAAAAGAGCAATCCCAGCCCGTATATGTTCTTTATGCAGGATAACGATTTCACCCTGTTCGGCGCCTCGCCGGAAAGCTCGCTGAAATACGACGCCGTCAGCCGCCAGATTGAGATCTACCCCATTGCCGGCACCCGTCCGCGCGGCCGCCGCGCCGACGGTTCGCTGGATCGCGATCTCGATAGCCGTATTGAGCTGGAGATGCGTACCGACCACAAAGAGCTTTCCGAACATCTGATGCTGGTCGACCTGGCCCGTAACGACCTGGCCCGCATCTGTACGCCGGGTAGCCGCTACGTGGCGGATTTGACTAAAGTCGATCGCTACTCCTTTGTGATGCATCTGGTTTCCCGCGTGGTTGGTGAACTGCGCCGCGACCTGGACGTCCTGCACGCCTACCGCGCCTGCATGAATATGGGCACTCTTAGCGGCGCGCCGAAAGTTCGCGCCATGCAGCTAATCGCCGCCGCAGAAGGCAAGCGGCGCGGTAGTTATGGCGGCGCGGTCGGCTACTTTACCGCCCATGGCGACCTCGATACCTGCATCGTGATCCGCTCAGCCTACGTTGAAGATGGTATCGCCACCGTGCAGGCGGGCGCCGGTATCGTGCTCGATTCCGTTCCGCAATCCGAGGCGGATGAAACCCGTAATAAAGCTCGCGCCGTGCTGCGCGCCATTGCTCAGGCCCATCACGCGAAGGAGACTTTCTAATGGCCGACATCCTGCTGCTCGATAATATCGACTCCTTTACCTATAACCTCGCCGACCAGCTGCGGGCTAACGGCCACAACGTGGTTATTTATCGCAATACCGTTCCGGCGCAATCGCTGATTGAACGTATCGGCACCATGGATAACCCGGTGCTGATGCTCTCTCCGGGGCCGGGAACCCCAAGCGAAGCCGGCTGCATGCCGGAGCTGCTGACCCGCCTGCGCGGCAAGTTACCGATTATCGGTATCTGCCTCGGCCACCAGGCCATCGTGGAAGCCTACGGCGGCTATGTCGGCCAGGCGGGAGAAATCCTTCACGGCAAAGCCTCCAGCATTGAGCATGACGGCCAGGCGATGTTCGCTGGTCTTGCCAACCCGCTGCCGGTGGCCCGCTACCATTCACTGGTCGGCAGCAATATTCCGGCCGGGCTCACCATTAACGCCAATTTCAACGGTATGGTGATGGCGGTTCGCCACGACGCCGATCGCGTCTGCGGCTTCCAGTTCCATCCGGAGTCGATTCTGACTACCCAGGGGGCGCTGCTGCTGGAGCAAACGCTGGCATGGGCGCTGCAGAAACTGGAACAGACCAATGTCGTACAACCGATTCTGGAAAAATTGTACCAGGCACAGACGCTGAGCCAGCAGGAGAGCCACGTGCTGTTTTCCGCCGTCGTGCGCGGCGAAGTGAAGCCGGAACAGCTGGCCGCGGCGCTGGTAAGCATGAAAGTGCGCGGCGAGCAACCGCAGGAAATTGCCGGCGCTGCCACCGCGCTGCTGGAAAACGCCGCGCCCTTCCCGCGTCCGGATTATCAGTTTGCCGATATTGTCGGCACCGGCGGCGATGGCAGCAACAGCATCAATATCTCAACCGCCAGCGCCTTTGTCGCCGCCGCCTGCGGTTTAAAGGTGGCGAAACACGGCAACCGCAGCGTCTCCAGTAAATCCGGTTCGTCCGACCTGCTGGCCGCGTTTGGTATTAATCTGGATATGAATGCCGATAAATCGCGCGCCGCGCTGGATGAACTGGGCGTCTGCTTCCTGTTCGCGCCGAAATACCACACCGGTTTCCGCCATGCGATGCCGGTCCGCCAGCAGTTGAAAACGCGCACCCTGTTTAATGTATTGGGGCCGCTTATTAACCCTGCGCACCCGCCGCTGGCGTTGATTGGCGTCTACAGCCCGGAACTGGTGTTGCCGATTGCCGAAACCTTACGCGTACTCGGCTATCAACGCGCCGCCGTGGTACACAGCGGCGGTATGGACGAAGTCTCGTTGCATGCGCCGACCGTGGTCGCCGAACTCAATAACGGCGAAATTCAGAGCTATCAGCTGACCGCCGCCGACTTCGGTCTGACGCCTTATCATCAAGAGCAACTGGCCGGCGGCACGCCGGAAGAAAACCGTGACATTCTCACGCGCTTGCTACAAGGTAAAGGTGAAGCCGCTCACGAAGCCGCCGTCGCCGCCAACGTCGCCATGTTGATGCGTTTACACGGGCATGAAGACCTGAAAGCCAACGCCCGGCAGGTACTGGATGTGCTGCACAGCGGAGCGGCCTATGACAGAGTGACCGCATTAGCGGCAAGAGGGTAAATAATGCAGACCGTTTTAGCAAAAATCGTTGCCGACAAAGCGATTTGGGTAGAAGCCCGCAAACAACAACAACCGTTAGCCAGTTTTCAGAATGATATCGTGCCGTCCGAGCGCCATTTTTACGATGCGCTGGCCGGCGCCCGCACCGCCTTTATTCTTGAGTGCAAAAAGGCGTCGCCGTCGAAGGGACTGATTCGGGAAGATTTCGACCCGGCGACCATCGCCGGGGTTTATAAGCACTACGCTTCGGCAATTTCAGTACTGTGCGATGAGAAATATTTTCAGGGCAGCTTTGATTTTCTGCCGATCGTCAGCAAGGTCGCGCCGCAGCCGATTCTGTGTAAAGACTTCACCATCGATCCTTACCAGATTTACCTCGCGCGTTACTACCAGGCCGATGCCTGCCTGCTGATGCTCTCGGTGCTCGATGATGACCAATATCGGCAGCTCGCCGCCGTCGCCCACAGCCTCAATATGGGCGTTCTGACCGAGGTCAGCAACGAAGAGGAGCTGGAGCGCGCGATTGCGCTGAAGGCCAAAGTCGTCGGCATTAACAACCGCGATCTGCGCGATATGTCGATTGATCTGAACCGCACGCGTCAACTGGCGCCGCGTCTCGGCCCGGATGTCACCGTGATCAGCGAATCCGGAATCCATACCTACGGCGAAGTCCGCGAACTGAGCCACTTCGCCAACGGCTTCCTGATTGGCTCGGCGCTAATGGAGCAACCGGACCTCAGCGCTGCGGTGAAGCGCGTGCTGTTAGGTGAGAACAAGGTCTGCGGCCTGACTCGTCCGCAGGATGCGCAAGTCGCCTGGGAGGCGGGCGCTATCTACGGCGGCTTGATTTTCGTCGCCAGTTCGCCGCGCGCCGTTGACGACCAGCAGGCACAGGCGGTAATGGCCGCCGCGCCGCTCAGCTACGTTGGCGTATTCCGCGATGCAGCCATTGAAGAGGTCGTCACCCGTGCGACCAACTTGAAACTCGCCGCGGTCCAGCTTCATGGGAGCGAAGACCAGGCCTGGATTGATGCCCTGCGCGCGGCGCTGCCGGAGCAGATCCAAATCTGGAAGGCGCTGAGCGTCGGCGAAACGCTGCCGCCGCGTAACCTCAATCATGTGGACAGATATGTCTTTGACAACGGTCAGGGCGGTAGCGGTCAACGCTTCGACTGGTCGCTGCTGCAGGGCCAGGACCTGCGTAACGTGATGCTGGCAGGCGGCCTCAGCGCCGATAACTGCGTAGAAGCCGCGAAAAGCGGCTGTGCCGGACTCGATTTCAACTCAGGCGTAGAGTCGCAGCCGGGAATAAAAGAGGCAAGCCTGGTGGCTGCCGTTTTCCAGACGCTGCGCGCATATTAAGGAGCAATGCAATAATGAGCACTTTACTGAACCCGTATTTCGGCGAATTCGGCGGTATGTACGTTCCGCAGATCCTGATGCCCGCCCTGCGCCAGCTGGAAGAGGCTTTCGTCAGCGCGCAAAAAGATCCTGAGTTTCAGGCCGAATTCACCGACCTGCTGAAAAACTACGCGGGCCGCCCGACGGCGCTGACCAAATGCCGCAATCTGACCGAAGGCACCCGCACCACGCTGTACCTCAAGCGTGAAGATCTGCTCCACGGCGGCGCGCACAAAACCAACCAGGTGCTGGGCCAGGCGCTACTGGCCAAACGTATGGGTAAAACGGAAATTATCGCCGAAACCGGCGCCGGCCAACACGGCGTCGCCTCGGCGCTGGCCAGCGCCCTGCTCGGTCTGAAATGCCGCATCTATATGGGCGCCAAAGACGTCGAGCGGCAGTCGCCGAACGTGTTCCGCATGCGCCTGATGGGTGCGGAAGTCATTCCAGTGCACAGCGGTTCCGCCACCCTGAAAGATGCCTGTAACGAAGCGCTGCGCGACTGGTCCGGCAGCTACGAGAAGGCGCATTACATGCTCGGCACCGCCGCTGGCCCGCACCCATTCCCGACTATCGTGCGTGAATTCCAGCGCATGATCGGCGAAGAAACCAAAGCGCAGATCCTCGAGAAAGAAGGACACCTGCCGGACGCGGTGATCGCCTGCGTTGGCGGTGGTTCTAACGCCATCGGCATGTTCGCTGATTTCATTGATGAATCCGGCGTTGGCCTGATTGGCGTCGAGCCTGCCGGCCACGGTATCGAAACCGGCGAGCACGGCGCGCCGCTGAAGCATGGTCGCGTCGGCATTTATTTCGGCATGAAGTCGCCGATGATGCAAACCTCCGACGGGCAGATTGAAGAATCTTATTCTATCTCCGCCGGGCTGGATTTCCCGTCAGTGGGGCCTCAGCATGCGTTCCTTAATAGCACCGGGCGCGCTGAGTATGTGTCAATTACCGACAACGAAGCTCTGGATGCCTTTAAAGCGCTCTCCCGCCATGAAGGCATCATTCCGGCGCTGGAGTCGTCGCACGCTCTGGCGCACGCGCTGAAGATGATGCGCGAGAATCCGGATAAAGAGCAGCTGCTGGTGGTTAACCTGTCCGGCCGCGGCGATAAAGACATCTTCACCGTACACGACATTTTGAAAGCGCGAGGGGAAATCTGATGGAACGTTACGAGACGCTATTTGCACAGTTAAAAAACCGCCAGGAAGGCGCCTTTGTTCCCTTCGTCACCCTCGGCGATCCGGGGCCGGAACAGTCGCTGAAAATCATCGATGCGCTGATTGAAGCCGGCGCCGATGCGCTGGAATTGGGGATCCCCTTCTCCGACCCGCTGGCCGACGGCCCGACGATTCAGGGCGCCACATTGCGCGCTTTTGCCGCCGGTGTTACCCCGGCGCAGTGCTTCGAGATGCTGGCGGCGATCCGCCACAAGCATCCGACCATTCCAATCGGCCTGTTGATGTACGCGAACCTGGTGTTCAGCCCGGGGATTGATGAGTTCTACGCCGAATGCGCGCGTGTCGGCGTGGATTCCGTGCTGGTCGCCGACGTGCCGGTCGAAGAGTCCGCCCCGTTCCGTCAGGCAGCGCTGCGCCATAACATTGCGCCGATTTTCATCTGCCCGCCAAATGCCGATGACGATTTACTGCGCCAGATTGCCTCCTATGGCCGCGGCTATACCTACCTGCTATCGCGCGCTGGCGTGACAGGCGCGGAAAACCGCGCCGCGCTGCCGCTGCATCATCTGATTGAAAAATTGGCGGAATATAACGCCGCGCCGCCGCTGCAGGGCTTTGGTATCTCGGCGCCGGAGCAGGTTTCGGCCGCTATTGACGCCGGCGCCGCCGGGGCAATATCCGGCTCGGCCATCGTTAAGATTATCGAGCGCAATCTTGAACAACCGCAAAAAATGCTCGAAGAGCTAAAAACCTTCGCGCAGAGTCTGAAAGCGGCGACCAAAACCGCCTGACCCTTTGCCGCCCGGCCTCACGCCGGGCGGCTATTTCTGCTGCAGGCTGTTGGCGTATTTTCGCGTTAAGCGAAACAGCGCCAGCACCTCGTCTTCTGACCATCCATCCAGCACCTGATTCATTAACCGCCGCCGCGCAACGGCAATAGCGTCGATTATCCGCTGCCCCTCTTCGCTGAGCGTCACCTCGCTAATCCGCCGGTCTTTGGCATTGGCCTGCTTGCAGGCAAGCCCCTGAGCCTCCAGCTTTTTCACCTGACGACTGACGGTGGTGTAATCGCGGCCTAAATGATCCGCCAGCTCAACTACCCCCACCGGGCCATAGCGCCCTACCGCCACCAGTAGCGGAAATAGTATCTGTTCAAGCTGCACCCCTGCCGCCTGCAATATCTGCTCATCGCGCAGAGGTTGATTCATCACGCTAATGATATCCAGCAGCGCGCCGTGAAAGTCGGTGATGTCGTAATTATTATGTGCATCTTGCATATATTAGTTAACCGCGTATAGTGCTCCTGAAGAATATGTGCATATTACACATAATTATCATCAGGAGATAATGTTATGAAAGCCGCCGTGGTATTTGATCTAAGCGAAGGCCCGGTATGGGCCGATTTTAGCGAACCGCAGCCCGCCGTCGGACACACGCTGATCGACGTTCGCGCCGCCGCCATTAGCCACGTGGTAAAGGGCCGGGCATCAGGACATCATTATAGTTTTGACGGCACTCTGCCGTTTGTCGTCGGTATCGATGGCGTCGGTATGACCCCTGACGGCCAGCGCGTCTATTTTGCTTTCCCCAGCGCCCCGTTCGGCAGTATGGCGCAACGCGCGCCGGTCGCAATGCAGAATTGCCTGCCGCTGCCGGATGAACTTGACGATATCAGCGCCGCGGCCATGGCCAATCCGGGCATGTCTGCCTGGGCTGCGCTTGTAAAGCGGGCGCAGTTTCAGGCCGGCGAAACGGTACTGATTAACGGCGCCACCGGCAGCGCCGGGCAGCTGGCGGTGCAGATTGCCCGCCACCTCGGTGCGAAAAAAATCATTGCCACCGGGCGCAATGCGCAAGCGCTGGCCGCCCTCGCAGCCGATGAGTGTATTGATTTAACCGCCGATGAGCAGACGCTTAGCGCACAATTCGCCGCCGCCAGCGCCGGGCAAGTTGATGCGATCGTGGATTATTTGTGGGGACGCAGCGCAGAGTTGCTGCTGCCCATGCTGGCGAAATATACCCCCGGCGATAAGCCGGTGCGTTATGTGCAGGTGGGTTCCCTTGCCGGGGCGGATATCGCGTTAAATGGCGCCGTGCTGCGCGCCGCGCCGCTACAGCTTATGGGCAGCGGCATCGGCAGCCTGACCATGCCGCAACTGCTGGCGGCAACCGGGGAGATGCTGCAGGCTGCAGTTCCCGGTCAGTTTACCATCGCCACCACGCCGCTGCCGCTCCGCGATGTCGCGGCGGCCTGGCCGCGTGATAACAGCCAGAAACGCACGGTTTTCACCCTTGATTAAAAAAATTCGCCTCCGCACAAACTCTGGGGTTGATATCTTAAATGAGAAATATTATCTTTCTCATTACCGAATAGTTGAGTGAACAACTCAGGTATTCGGTACGACATTGCTCACATTGCTTCCAGTATTTTTGCCCGCGTTTATCGCGGGCTTTTTTTCGCTCAACTTCGGCCTTTAGTGGTCGAGATACAGATAATGCAACCAGCTGGTCATCCGTAACAGCACCTTACGCATCACCGACACGTGGGCAAAATGGTCGGTATACACCGCCGCCTGGGCACTGACGCCATCAGGGAGATGGGCGAGATCGCGGCTCGCCGCGAGGTCAATCATCACATAAACCCCTTCCCGACCGGGCGTGGCGCTTAAACCCTGTAACGCGCCGCTGGCCTGGTAGCTGCCGTCGGGAATAGTTGGCAATACTTTTGTGACCTTGCCGGCATACACCTGCCCCGGTAGACCATTGAATACCACCTCTGCCTCGTCCCCCTGCTCCAGGCGCAGGATAGCGTTCTGGCGAAATACCGCCACCACCTGGCGTTTCTGCTGCGGAATAAAAATCATCACCGGTTTGAACGGCAGACGAACTGCCGTGGTTCCCGGTCGCGCCAGCACCTGGGTGACATAACCATCGCTGGGCGCGCGGAATACCGTCTGTTCAAGGTCATAACGCGCCTCGGCAATCTGCGATTTCAGGCTGGCGATTTGCGCATCCTCGCCATTGAAACGCGCAGATAGTCTTTCTAACTCCTGTTGATACTGTGCCTTAGCCGCCCGCAGGGCCGCGGATTGCGCCTGATATTGCTGCTCGGCGTGATTCACGTCCTGCTCAGAAAAAGGGTTAACCGGCATGGCCGCGCCTTTCGCATAGCGTTGATAATCCTGACGGGCACGTTCATATTCAGCCGTCATCCGCTGGACGTTAGCGGCGGATTCACTTAATGCCGCTTTCCGGGTTCTGATATCCGCTTCGGCGGCACTGAGATCCGCCTCCAGTTTATTCAGTCGCGCGCGATAGCGGCTATCATCAAGACGAAACAGTACCTCGCCTTTGCGTAATAACACATTCGTTTTATCGGTAACTTCTACGATGGCCCCCGACACCTGCGGCACAATCGGGATCGACAGAGCTATTTTTTGCGCCCGGTCGGTGTACGGGTGATTATAATTCATAGTCAGAATTAGCGCGCCGACAATAAACACCCCACCAAGGACCGCCGTCGGTACCGTCCATTTATTTACCGGGATACGGAAAATTTTAAATACGCCATAGGCCAACGCCACATAGCAAAGAATAATGAGTAAATCCATACACTGGCCTCAGCGGTTATTTGACGAGTTTGTCGTTACAGTTATCTGTTGCTCCTGCAGACGCTTTAGCTCGCTTTCAAGTTGCCTGATTCGCTGATGCATTTCGGCGTTATCTTCGACTTTATGCGCCATTCCCCATCCGCGCTCGGGGCGATACAGCGTTGCCCAGATCCATAACAGCGGCCAAATCGCATGCAGGGTAAACAGGCTCACCCAGCCGGCCACATGGATCGCATCCTGATGAGGATGCTGACGTTTTTTGGCTAATAAATAGGGAATATCATGAATAATAATAATGCCGTAAAATAAAATCAAAAACACGGCAATTAACACGCCTAAGGCGAAGTAGTTAAGGAACATAATAACACCTGGTAATAAAAAAGGTAAACCGTACTAACTACGCTGTTTTATAATTAGCAATGCCACTCACTGTAATCGTGGGGCTGTGCCGAGAATAATCATTTTCCGACTGATAGACCAAATATTGGTAACGGTAAAAATCAGTACTTTTATCTTTCCGGTATAATATCTCTTCCCCCGAAACCGATAGTCCCTTGATAATATCGTCATATTCAATATATTTTTCTTTTTCGGTTACGCTGGAAGCGCACGCAGCCAGCAGCAACATTGCAGATAACGCAGCCATTCTTGTTATTTTCATCGAATTATTTCTCTGTATTTTTCGGCTGTAACAAATAATCCACACAAATGATACCCAGCTCCCAACCAGAAGTCATATGACAATGACAGCAAAGATGTATATCATTTTTGATATAGCAAAACCAAAAGAAGCGACCTCGTGAAAGAAAAAGACCTGCGCATAGACGAACTCCGCATCGTCCGCGTGATTGCCGAAACGGCAAGCGTTAGCAAAGCCGCCCAGCTACTGGATATGCCGCAGTCGAACGTGTCGCGGGCGCTGAATGCGCTGGAACGGCGCCTGGGGCTGGAAATCTTTATCCGCCACCCACGGGCATTAATCCTGAGCGAGTTTGGCGAGCAGTTCCTGCGCCGGGCGGACATTCTGCTGGATAAGCATAATGACCTGCTTGATATGTCCGGTACCTGGAAACGCAGCCTCAACGGTATGGTGACGCTCGGCGCGCCAATCGGCATTCAGGCTTTCCTTGCCCGATATCTTTTGCCGCCGGTGCTGCGCTCAGCGCCGGAATTAACCGTAAACCTTCTCACCCGCAATCCCGACGAGCGCGAACAGAAACACGGGACGCTTTTCGATAGCGATTGCGATCTGCTGATTAGCTTTTTCCAGCCCCAGGACGAAAGCCTGATCGCAAGGCCTCTCACCCGCTTTCGCATGGGGCTGTTTGCCTGCGCGGATTATATTACGCAGTCGCCTCTGCACGATGTTGATGAGCTTGCGCAGCATCGTTGCATCACTTTGCGTACGTTGGGCGGGATCCGCAACAGCTGGCATTGCTATAACGCAGCGGGTGAAAGCATTCAGGTGGAGGTCAACGGTTCCAGCGTATGCGATAACATTTTACCGGCCATCGAGCTTGCCAAGCAGGGTCTGGGCATCGTTTATGCCCCTTTTTACTCCGTCGCGGCGGAATTGGAGGCCGGTACGTTACAACCCTGTCTGCCACGGGAACGCGGCGTGAATATGCAGGCGTGGTTGATTTATCGTCAGCGAGGCGTGTTGCCGCATCGCGTGCAGGTGATAATGGATAGCATTATGGAAAGCGCCAAACTGCACGCCCATCGGCTGGTCTGAAGAGGATAAAACTGGCCGCAAGCGGCCAGTTTTTTTAAAGCATTAGAAGCGATAACCGGCAGAGAACATAAACACCCACGGATCCAGACGGGTGCTGACTTTCTGGTCAACGCCGTTAGCTTTAAATTTCACATCGGTGTCGATATCCATGTACCAGACCGACATGTTAAGCAGCCAGTTGCGGTCAATCAGATAATCCAGGCCAACCTGTCCTGCCGCGCCCCATGAATCTTTCAGACTCAGGTCGGAAAGCCCGGCGTCCTTACCGGTATCGTTGAAATCATTGTTAAAGAAGGTCGTATAGTTAATACCGGCGCCGATATACGGGCGCACTTTACTTTGCGCATCGCCAAAGTACCACTGCGCCATCAGCGTCGGCGGCAGCTGATGTACGGTGGCGATAGTGCCGGTCGGCCCGGTACCGACCTTATGGCGGAACGGCGTTGCCGCCAGCAGTTCGATACCGATATTGTCGGTCGCCATATAGGTAAAGGTTAAACCCAACTGGGTGTTATTACTGACGTTAAAACCGCCGAGACTACCCAGCACGTTGTCAGAGCCCTCAGTCGGGCGAACCGTCGCCGAGCCCGCGCGAATAAAAAACTCCCCCGCTTCATGCGCCCAGGCGCTACCACCAGAAAGCGTACCTAAGATCAATGCCGCCGCTGCTATTTTCTTCATATCCATGTCCCCATTATGGTTTTTATCAGCGGCTGCAAATATACCTACAATGAGTTAGCTTTGATCTGTTTTAGATCACACCAGGCCATTAGATTTAACATTTATTGATCCAGATTAATTTTTGCAGCAGTTAGTAACGTTCTGATTTGTCTTTACATCAATTTTTACCCATGAGAAAAATTTTTGCTTGCCCCTCTTGTCGCCGATCGCGCGGATAGCTAATTTAATTGCAGACAATTTGTGTTGATGCGTTTTTTTCAGGTGTAATTATGAGTGAAATCAACCCGTGCATGACGTGCGGTGCCTGTTGTGCGTATTTTCGAGTCTCCTTCTACTGGGCTGAAGCCGACGACGCTGGCGGCGTGGTACCCACACAGCTCACCGAACCCCTTACCCCTTTTCTGCGCTGCATGAGCGGTACCAATCAGCGGCAAAGCCGCTGTACCGCCTTAAGCGGTGAAATCGGCGAATCGGTACACTGCTCCATCTATCACCAGCGGCCTTCCCCCTGCCGCGAGTTTGCCATGTCAGGCGAAGGCGGCGAACTCAACGAAGCGTGCGATCGCGCCCGTGCCCGCTATGGCCTGCCGCCGCTGGGAACTCTTTACAAAGATATACCTACCGTGACCTCGGCAGAGACTGCTACCCAACCACGTTTTGCGGTACAATCCCCGGCTAGTTAAAACACCTGCAAGACTCAAGGAGAATGCATGTCTATCACGGCGAAGTCCGTCTACCGTGACACGGGGAATTTTTTTCGTAATCAGTTCGTTACTATTCTGCTGATTGCGTTGTTATGCGCGTTCATCACGGTAGTCATTGGCCATGCCTTTTCGCCCAGCGACGAGCAGTTATCGATTCTCAGCGAGGGCGATAACCTCGTGGGCAGCGCCGGCTTGTTTGAGCTGGTGCAGAACATGACGCCGGAACAGCAGCAGATCCTGCTGCGCGCGTCGGCAGCCTCAACCTTCTCGGGCCTGGTGGGGAATGCCATCCTCGTCGGCGGCGTACTGTTGCTGATTCAGCTGATCTCCGCCGGGCATCGCGTCAGCGCGCTGCGGGCGATCGGCGCGGCGGCGCCGGTTCTGCCGAAGCTGTTGCTGCTTATTCTGTTCACCACCTTCGTGGTACAGATGGGGATGATGCTGGTGCTGGTGCCGGGCGTGCTGCTGGCGATTGTTCTGGCGTTCGCGCCGGTGATGCTGGTGCAGGATAAAATCGGCATCTTTAGCGCAATGCGCGGCAGTATGCGTCTGGCGTGGACGAATATGCGCCTGGTGGCGCCTGCGGTACTCGGCTGGCTGCTGGCAAAAACGGCGCTGCTGCTGCTTGCTTCAAGCTTTGCAACGCTGTCGCCCAACGTTGCCGCCGTGGTCATTAATACCATCAGCAATCTGTTCTCTGCGCTGTTGCTGATCTATTTGTTCCGCTTGTATATGCTTATTCGCAACTAACTTTAATCAGGGCCGGGCATTCCGGCCCTTCCTGAACGACGGAATTGATGTATGAAGCAGTTTCTCGATTTTTTACCGCTCGTAGTCTTCTTCGCTTTTTATAAGATTTACGATATCTACGCCGCAACCACCGCGCTGATCGTCGCCACCGCGGTAGTCCTCATTTATAGCTGGGTGCGCTATCGTAAAGTTGAAAAGATGGCGCTGATCACTTTTGTGCTGGTCGCCGTATTCGGCGGGCTGACAATCTTCTTCCACAACGATGAATTTATTAAGTGGAAAGTGACCGTCATCTACGCCCTGTTTGCCGGCGCCCTGCTGTTCAGCCAGTGGGTAATGAAAAAGCCGCTGATCCAACGCATGCTTGGTAAAGAGCTGACGCTGCCGCAGCAGGTGTGGTCGCGGCTGAATCTGGCCTGGGCGCTGTTCTTTATTCTCTGCGGGCTGGCTAATATCTACATCGCGTTCTGGCTGCCGCAGAATATCTGGGTCAACTTCAAAGTCTTCGGTTTAACGGCATTGACCCTGGTCTTTACCCTGTTGAGCGGCGTTTATATCTACCGCCACATGCCACAGGACGATAAGCACTAATACCTCTCAACGGTACGCGCTAGCCGGCGCGTACCGCCTCCCTTGTGCTTTTCATTTCTTTTCTCTACCTCCTATCCCGTTCAGTTCAAATTTAACTTCCGAAAGAGTGGGTAAGCCACCTCTTATTACGCCATTCCCCAACGGCTCGCCTTCACGCTTTCTTCATCAAACTGGAAAAATTGCGCCAATTGTGAGGATTTGATGAAGTTTCGTCTCGCCTCATTGTAATGATAATGATTATTATTAATATTCACGTTCTTGTTTTATTTTGATACGGATATTTACAATGAGAACGAACACCGCATTCCCCCTCGCTCCCCTTACCATCATTATCGCCAGCTTCTTTTCAGCGGAGAGTTTGGCCGAAGAAGCCGAACAGGATACTGAAACCATGGTGGTCTACAGCACCGCCGAAGAAGCGTTAAAACAACAGCCCGGCGTTTCGATTATCACTGCCGAAGATATTGCCAAAGAGCCGCCGGTTAATGACCTGTCAGAAATCATCCGTAAAATGCCCGGCGTGAATCTGACCGGCAACAGCGCCAGCGGTAGCCGCGGTAACAACCGTCAAATCGACATTCGCGGGATGGGCCCCGAAAACACGCTGATTTTGATCGATGGCGTACCGGTTACCTCACGAAATTCGGTACGTTACAGCTGGCGCGGTGAACGCGATACCCGCGGTGATAGTAATTGGGTACCCGCTGAAATGGTTGAACGTATTGAAGTCCTGCGCGGACCCGCTGCGGCCCGCTATGGGTCCGGCGCGGCCGGCGGCGTGGTGAATATCATTACCAAACGACCAACCAACGACTGGCACGGCTCACTGTCGTTCTTCACCAATCAACCGGAGAATAACAAAGAAGGCGCCACCAACCGGGCCAACTTTAACCTCAGCGGGCCGCTGTCAGGCGATGCCCTCACCATGCGTTTGTACGGCAACATCAATAAAACCGATGCTGACGCCTGGGATATCAACCATGCGCAGAATGGCTCATATGCCGCCGGTCGCGAAGGCGTGCGTAATAAAGATATTAACGCCCTGCTGTCGTGGAAAATGACCCCACAACAGATCCTCGATTTCAACTATGCCTACAGCCGCCAGGGCAATATTTATGCCGGCGATACCCAGTACAGTAACGGCAACCTTAGCCCCAATGGCCTGGTTGATTCACTCTACGGCCATGAGACCAACCGCCTGTATCGCCAGTCGTGGGGGCTAACCTATAACGGAATTTGGGATTGGGGACAGTCAAAAGCCGGCGTTTATTATGAAAAAACCAATAATACCCGCCTGCAGGAAGGATCAACCGGCCGCGTCGAGGGGATGATCAATAGCGATGAATACGCCACCAGCCGTCTGGAATCATGGCGCTCCACAGGCGAGTTAAACATTCCGTTCTACTGGTTGGCGGATCAGACGTTGACGCTTGGCATGGAGTGGAACCGCGACGAACTCAACGATCCGGCGTCGATGCAGGCCACTGACGTGAGCGGTGAAACCATCGCCGGCACCAGCGGCAATGCCGCCGATCGTAGTAGCAAAAACAGCGCCACGTTAACCGGGATCTACCTGGAAGATAATATCGAGGCCACGCCGGGAACTAACATCATTCCCGGCCTGCGTTTCGATTACCACAACCAGTTCGGCAGTAACTGGAGCCCAAGCCTCAACCTGGCGCAGGCATTAGGTGAGTGGTTTAAAGTCAAAGCCGGTATTGCACGGGTATTTAAAGCACCGAATTTATATCAATCCAGCGAAGGCTATCTGCTCTCCACCCGCGGCAACGGATGCCCGAACGCCATTGCAACAGGCAGTTGCTATCTGCTCGGCAACCCGGACCTGGATCCGGAAATCAGCATCAATAAAGAGCTTGGGCTGGAATTCAACGCCGGAGGCTATAACGCCGGGATCACCTGGTTCCGTAATGATTACAAAAACAAAATCGTCTCCGGCACCGAGGTGCTTGGCTACACTTCCAGCGGCAACAACATTCTACAGTGGCAGAACGGCGGCAAAGCCGTAGTAGAAGGACTGGAAGGGACCGTGCTGATCCCATTGATTGCCGACACCCTGAACTGGCGCACCAACGCGACCTGGATGATTAAATCGGAAAGTAAAGATACCGGCAATCCGCTGTCGGTGATCCCGAAATATACTATCAATACCATGCTTGACTGGCAGGTAAACAGCAAACTGTCGGCTAACATAAACTGGACAATGTATGGCCGTCAAAAGCCGCGTCAGTACGCGGAAATTCGCAACGAGACCGGGGTTCTCGCCACCAATGAAGTCGGCGCTTATTCGATAGTCGGGATCGGCGGCAACTATCAGTTGATGAAAGATATTCGCCTGAACGCCGGCATCAGCAACCTGTTTGATAAGCAGATTTATCGCGAGAACGCCGGTGCGTCAACTTACAACGAGCCGGGGCGCGCCTATTACGCCGGCGTTACCCTAAGTTTCTAATCTGCCGACGCCCGTACCGACGGGCGTATTCCCCTATTCTCTCTGCGCCGTTTTCATAGTAGCATCGCGCCTGATCTCCTTTGACTAGTACAGAGTATAGAATGACAACAACAGATCTCGCCCCGAAGGGCGAATTGGTTTTACGCACCCTGGCCATGCCGGCGGATACCAACGCGAACGGCGATATTTTTGGCGGCTGGCTGATGTCGCAGATGGATATCGGCGGCGCGATTATGGCCAAAGAGATTGCCCGCGGCCGCGTTGTGACTGTCCGTGTTGATGGTATGACTTTTTTACGCCCGGTCGCCGTTGGCGATGTTGTGTGCTGCTATGCCCGCTGCGTAAAGCGCGGCAACACCTCGATCACTATTAATATTGAGGTGTGGGTGAAAAAAGTATCGACGGAACCTCTGGGCCAGCGTTATAAGGCGACGGAAGCCCTGTTTATTTATGTGGCGGTAGACAATGAAGGCAAGCCGCGAGCGCTGCCTGCCAAGTAAGGCATTGCCCGGCTTGCCGGGCAGATCTTCTGCTTAAAGAAAGCCAAGCAGCGAGAAGAAAATATAACCGATCACAATCACCACAATCGGCAGCACGTAAAGCGTGAAATACTGCTTCAGAATAGTATGACGCGGAACGACAATACGTTCGGCAAGCTGTTCGCGCGACAGGCCTTCCGCGCCTTTAGCCTGTTCCAGAATCAACTGATCTTCCACGCCTTCGCGTAGAAACTTCGCCTGGCGGGCCATCCGCGCGCCGGAAGCCTGCAACGCCATACCGACAAACACCAGCGCGTAGATAATCCAGAAACCGATGTTCAACGCATGTTTGAACTCCGGCAGCGGCGAGTTGTACCAGAAGAAATTCAGGAACGGCGTATTGAAACGCACCATCTCAATCATCAGGTGGGCGAAATCCATCATCACCGCATCAATACCCGGTTTCTTTTCGCTATGCTCGTACATAAACTTCAGTACGGAAATCAGCGTAGACAGCACGGCTGGAATGAAGATGACCCATCCCAAAATGCGTTTAATGACCGCAATGCGTCCAGCTTGTTGATACGTCATGAGTTCCCCTTGTTTAAAACGCCAGACTCTCCATGCCGACATAGAGTCAGGTATAAGTCTATCTTCCGCAGCGAATTTCGCCTGCTTCAGCGCGGTATGATATACCATATGGACAATTTCGTTATCTACTTACGCCAATGGAGAGGAACTTATGTCAGCAAAGCGTCAGATTCTTGCCGCTATTTTCGATATGGATGGCCTGCTTATCGATTCAGAGCCGCTATGGGACCGCGCAGAGCTGGAGGTACTGGAAAGCCTCGGAGTGGATATTAGCCGCCGTGATGAATTACCTGACCTGCTGGGGCTGCGCATCGACCTGGTGGTCGATTTATGGTTTGCGCAACAGCCCTGGCGCGGCCCGGACCGCGCGGAGGTAACCGCCAGCATTATCCGCCGGGCCATTCAGCTGGTCGAGGAGTCACGGCCGTTGCTGCCCGGCGTGCGTGAAGCCGTGGCGTTGTGTAAGGCCGAAGGACTAAAAATCGGCCTCGCCTCCGCGTCGCCGCTGCATATGCTGGAAAAAGTGCTGGAAATGTTTGAACTTCGCGACCAGTTCGACGCGCTGGCCTCAGCCGAACATCTGCCTTACAGCAAACCGCATCCCCAGGTCTATCTTGATTGCGCCGCAAAGCTTGGCGTCGCGCCAATGTCCTGCGTGGCGCTGGAGGATTCTGTTAACGGCATGATTGCCAGCAAAGCGGCGCGGATGCGCTCGATTGTGGTTCCGGAAGCAGAAAACAGCCGCGATCCGCGCTTCGTACTGGCCGATGTGAAACTGGCGTCTCTGCAGCAGCTGACGGTAGCAGACCTGCGCGGCTAAGCGACTTGCGCTGGCATTAATGTCGTCAAAATATGTCAACCTTGTGACAAAGAGTTACACCGTCACCTCTTCCGTATACTGTATAAAAACCCTATACTGTATGAATTGACAGTTTAGGGTTTTTATCATGACGGCGGAAGGCCACCTCTTCTTTTCTATCGCCTGTGCGGTATTTGCAAAAAATGCAGAATTAACACCCGTGCTGGCGCAGGGGGACTGGTGGCATATCGTTCCTTCCGCCGTGCTGACCTGCCTGCTGCCCGATATCGACCATCCTAAATCTTTCCTCGGGCAGCGTTTAAGCTGGGTCTCAAAACCGGTAGCCCGCGCCTTTGGCCACCGGGGCTTTACCCACAGCCTGCTGGCGGTATTCGGCGCGCTGGCGCTGTTCTATCTAAAAGTGCCGGAGAGCTGGATAATCCCGGCCGATGCGCTGCAGGGTTTAGTGCTTGGCTACCTCAGCCATATACTCGCCGATATGCTCACCCCGGCCGGCGTACCGCTGCTGTGGCCTTGTCGCTGGCGGTTCCGTCTGCCGATCCTCGCGCCGCGCAAAGGCAATCAGCTCGAGCGCGCGCTGTGCATGGCGCTGTTCATTTACGCCGTCTGGATGCCGCAAAGCATGGCCGAAAATAGCGCCGTGCGCTGGTCATCAAATATGATTAATTCGCTGCAAATAACCTTTAATCGTTTTATTAACCATCAGGCTGAACGATAAATACGCTAAATAATTTTTTGGTTATAACCCATTCCATTTGAGTATAAGAAAGCAATAAGGCCTTCTGCTACTCTTGGCGCCATAAGAGTTGGTTTCAGACCAACCCAGGTAACAAGATATCAGGAGAACGGGGATGAATTTTCCATTAATAGCGAACGTTGTCGTGTTCGCGGTTTTACTGTTTGCGCTGGCTCAAACCCGCCACAAACAGTGGAGCCTCGCTAAAAAAGTACTGGTCGGTCTCGTTATCGGCGTTATCTTTGGTCTTGGCCTGCAGCTGGTTTACGGCTCCGACAGTCAGGTTCTGAAAGATTCTATTCAGTGGTTCAATATCGTCGGTAACGGCTACGTGCAACTGCTGCAGATGATTGTCATGCCGCTGGTCTTCGCCTCCATTTTGAGCGCGGTGGCGCGCCTGCACAATGCATCACAGCTGGGGAAAATCAGTTTCCTGAGCATCGGTACGCTGCTGTTCACCACCCTAATCGCCGCGCTGGTCGGCGTGCTGGTGACCAACCTGTTTGGCCTCACCGCTGAAGGCCTGGTGCAGGGCAGCGCGGAAACCGCTCGTCTGAACGCCATCCAGAGCAACTATGTCGGTAAAGTATCAGATCTGAGCGTTCCGCAGCTGATCCTGTCGTTTGTGCCGAAAAACCCGTTTGCCGATCTGACCGGCGCTAACCCGACTTCTATCATCAGCATCGTTATCTTCTCGGCGTTCCTTGGCGTCGCGGCGCTGAAACTGCTGAAAGACGATGTGGAGAAAGGCCAACGCGTCCTGACCGCCATCGACACGCTGCAGGGCTGGGTGATGAAGCTGGTGCGTCTGGTAATGCAGTTGACCCCGTACGGCGTACTGGCACTGATGACCAAAGTGGTTGCCGGTTCCAACCTGCATGACATCATCAAGCTCGGCGGTTTCGTGGTGGCCTCTTACATCGCGCTGGGGATCATGTTTGTGGTACACGGTCTGCTGTTAGCCGTCAATGGCGTCAGTCCGCTGAAGTATTTCCGTAAAGTCTGGCCGGTGATTACCTTCGCTTTCACCAGCCGTTCCAGCGCGGCGTCTATTCCGCTGAACGTGGAAGCGCAGACGCGCCGTCTGGGCGTGCCGGAATCTATTGCCAGCTTCTCCGCCTCATTTGGCGCGACGATTGGTCAGAACGGCTGCGCCGGTATCTATCCGGCGATGCTGGCGGTAATGGTAGCGCCAACCGTTGGCATCAACCCGCTGGATCCAATGTGGATTGCCACCCTCGTGGGTATCGTCACCGTAAGCTCCGCGGGCGTAGCCGGCGTTGGCGGCGGCGCGACCTTCGCAGCCTTGATCGTGCTGCCGGCGATGGGTCTGCCGGTCACGCTGGTCGCACTGCTGATTTCCGTCGAGCCGCTGATTGATATGGGCCGTACCGCCCTTAACGTTAACGGTTCAATGACCGCCGGCACGCTGACCAGCCAGTGGCTGCGCCAGACGGATAAAGCCATCCTCGATAGCGAAGAAGACGCCGAACTGGCGCATCGCTAACGTTAACAGCCACAAAAAAGCCGCTGAATTTCAGCGGCTTTTTTATTTTACCCGCGAGGTCAGGCCTCTATTTCACCTTCCTGGCGTATCTGATTAGCCCAACGCTGCGCCGATTCCGGCACGGTGAACGCCGGTGAACGGCGGAAACGCTCGCCCATCAGTACAAAGGCGACATATTTGCCCCGCAATATCCAGACATCGCGAAAATGGTCCATTTTAACGGCATGATCCGGCGGCGCAGGCTCGACGCGCGGCACGTAGCTAATGACAGGGCGATTTTGTTGGCGCAATGTTTTCATAACAGATGGATTCACTAAGCAAAGCGGGAACATAAACCCCTATCATAGCCGATCGCCCCCCTTTTCGTCGCCCCTCCTCCGCTAATGCGCATTTTAGGATAACTCTATTCGTTTCTGCCCGGCGAACCCAGAACAATGTTCTATAGTTAGAAGGGTTTTGGTTTAGCAACGACCACTTTTAGCAATGAAAGCAGGAGACGAGCAGATGTCAGAAAAACACCACGACCCACACAGCCGACAGGCTCCGGTACACGATAGCGATGAAGCAAAACCGGGCCTTGATTCACTGGCACCCGAAGACCGCGAATGGCGCCCTACTCCCCAGCCAACCGCGCCCGGGGAGCAGCCGACGTCGCCCGGCAGCCTGAAAGCGCCGGATACTCACAGCATAAAATTAGATACGCTTGAGCCGCAGCGTAAAGGCGGCGAAAACTTCCCGCTGACCACCAATCAGGGGGTACGCATCGCCGACGATCAAAACTCGTTACGCGCCGGCAACCGCGGACCAACGTTGCTGGAAGATTTTATCCTGCGTGAGAAAATTACCCACTTTGACCATGAACGCATTCCCGAGCGTATCGTTCATGCTCGCGGTTCCGCCGCGCACGGCTATTTCCAGCCTTACAAAAGCCTGAAAGAGATTACCAAAGCCGATTTTCTGTCCGCGCCGGAAAAAATCACCCCTGTTTTTGTCCGCTTCTCCACCGTTCAGGGCGGCGCGGGCTCGGCCGATACCGTGCGTGATATCCGCGGCTTTGCCACCAAATTCTATACCGAAGAGGGCATTTTCGACCTGGTGGGCAATAACACGCCGATTTTCTTTATCCAGGATGCGATTAAATTTCCCGACTTTGTCCATGCGGTGAAACCCGAACCGCACTGGGCAATTCCGCAGGGACAAAGCGCCCATGACACCTTCTGGGACTATGTTTCGCTGCAGCCGGAAACATTGCATAACGTGATGTGGGCCATGTCCGACCGCGGCTTGCCGCGCAGCTATCGCACGATGGAAGGTTTCGGCATACATACTTTCCGTTTCATCAACGCCGAAGGCAAAGCCACCTTCGTACGCTTCCACTGGAAGCCGGTGGCCGGTAAAGCATCCCTGGTGTGGGATGAGGCGCAGAAATTGACCGGCCGCGACCCGGATTTTCATCGCCGCGACCTATGGGAAGCCATCGAGGCTGGCGATTATCCGGAGTTTGAGCTCGGCCTGCAGTTAATTCCAGAGGAAAACGAGTTCGATTTCGACTTCGATCTGCTGGATCCGACCAAACTCATTCCGGAAGCGCTGGTGCCCGTGCAACGAGTCGGCAAAATGGTGCTTAACCGTAACCCCGACAACTTCTTCGCTGAGAACGAACAGGCGGCATTCCATCCGGGTCATATCGTGCCGGGTATCGATTTTAGTAACGACCCGCTGCTGCAAGGGCGACTCTTCTCCTATACCGATACGCAAATTAGCCGCCTCGGCGGGCCAAATTTCCACGAAATTCCGATTAACCGCCCTACCTGCCCGTATCATAATTTCCAGCGTGACGGCATGCACCGAATGGAGATTGATACCAATCCAGCAAACTATGAGCCCAACTCTATCAACGATAACTGGCCTCGCGAAACGCCGCCGGCGCCGAAACGCGGCGGCTTTGAATCACTGGCGGAACGCGTTGATGGCGAGAAAATCCGTAACCGTAGCCCCTCCTTCGGCGAGTACTACGCCCAGCCTCGCCTGTTCTGGCTCAGCCAGACGCCGATTGAGCAGCAGCACATTATCGGCGGCTTTAGTTTTGAGCTGAGCAAAGTGGTCAGAGTCTGGATCCGCGAGCGGGTGGTCGATCATCTGGCGCATATTGATATCGGGCTGGCGGAAGCGGTAGCCAACAATCTCGGTATCGAACTCAGCGATGAGCAGCGGAATATTGCCCCGCCAGCGCCGGTTAACGGCGTGGAGAAAGATCCAACCCTCAGTCTTTACGCTGATGGCGATGGCGACGTAAAAGGACGAATTGTCGTGGTATTACTCAACGAGAAGACCTGCGCGCAGGATGTACTCAACCTGTTGCAAGCGCTGCAGGCCAGAGGCGTCCACAGCAAACTGCTCTATTCGCGTATGGGCGAAGTCAGCGCCGATGATGGATCGCAGCTACCGATCGCCGGAACCTTCGCCGGCTCGCCATCGTTGACGGTTGATGCGGTTATCGTTCCCGGCGGCGATCTGAGCAGCATCAGCGATAACGGGGATGCCCGCTACTATCTGCTGGAAGCCTATAAGCATCTGAAGCCTATTTTACTGGCGGGCGATGCGCGGCAGTTTAGTTCGCTGCTACAGGTGCCCGCTGCGGGTGAAGAAGGGGTTATCGAATGCGACGCGATAAATACGCTTAGCGTCGATAAGCTGCTGACGTTACTGGCCGCGCATCGCGTCTGGTCAAGAAGCAGTAAAGTTGCGGCCATACCCGCATAATAAAAAGCCCGGCAGTTCATGGCTGCCGGGCTTTCCTCTCTTTATACGTCGCGATAGTTTCCGAGCCGGTAGCCGCGTTCCGCAATAGCGTACTTCAGTTCGCCGGACGTCAGCACGTCCAGTTCGGTCAGCCGCGGATAGCAGTAAGCGCTGCCCATAATGGTGTTATCGACAAATGCCGGATGACACATCACTTCCAGCGAGTTTTCCTGCTGTTCAAGTGAGGCATCCAGCGTCTGCAGGAACAGCGCTTGTGAAACCGCTTCACCGTAAAATTCGCTGCTGAAGCCATCGCTACTGCGAGCCGCATCCTGATCGAGGCCATTCAGCGCCGCCACCTGGCGGTCGATACGCAAAGCAACGCCCTTTTCGCGCGCAAAAGCGGCGACGATGGGGTAGATCTGCGCGATCATATGCACGTGGTGGTGGCTGTCGATATGGGTCGGTTCGCAACCAAACAGTTCGATAAAACGCCGGTACTGGCACTCCAGTTCGTGGGCGATCTCATCCAGCGGCAGGCTGTCTTCTTCCGCCATCTGCCAAATCCATTTGCCCAACCGCCCGTCGCGGGTTAACCCCGGCATCGCCGATAATGGCTCGCCCAGCGTCAACACAAAGTGCATGCCCACCGCCAGCTCGGGCAGGCTGCGACTCAACTGGGCGGCGTGGCCGATAGCCGCGCCGTTGACCAACGCCGTGGTCGACGTCACCAGTCCGTTCCTGCAGGCTTCGATAATGCCGTAGTTCTGCCCTTTGCTCAGGCCATAATCATCGGCGTTAACGATCAATACGCGTTCCATCGGCCGCTCCCGTTACTGTTTCAGTTTTTCGATAGTCGCTGCAAAGTTCGGCAGCCACTTCTCATGGGCGAGGATCATCTCCCGCGCCAGCTGCTCGGCATCGCGATCCGAATGAATCAGCGGACTTAAATTCAGCGCCAACAGTACGTCATTAAGCTCGCCGCTTATTGCCGCCTGGCTGGCCGCCACTTCAAAGCCTTTGATGGTATAAATCAGCCCCAGCACTTTTTCATCAAAATGCGTGATTCGCGGCGTTGGCTTCGCACCGTCGCGGCCCAGCGTACAGGTCATTTCTACCGCCCAGTCGGCCGGAATATTATCAACGTGGCCATGGTGCGGAATATTCACATAGTGCTCGGCCTGCTTATCATTGTAAATGGCGTTAATCACCTCGCAGGCGGCATCAGAGTAGTAAGCACCGCCTCGCTGCTCAAGCTCCTTCGGCTTAATGTTCAGATCCGGATTTTTGTACAGTTCGAACAGCTGTTTTTCAACCTTCTGTACGACCTGAGCGCGCGCGCCGCCTTTGTAGTACTCGCCCATCTCAATCGCCAGCATCTCTTTCGGCTTGAAGTAATAAAGCAGATACGAGCATGGGATCAGGCGCAGTGAGCGAATCAACCCTTCGCTAAACGGCAGGTCGAAGATATTTTTCACCGAGTTCGCGGTCAGGCGGCCAGAAGCCACGCCGTCCAGCAGTTCATCGAAGCGCGACACGCCATTGACCAGCACATCGCGAACGAACACCAGGTGGTTAAGGCCGAACAGATCGATATTCAGTTCATCGCTCGGGCTCAGCTGCAGCACATCGGTAATAAACATCTTCATACCGATTGGAATGTTGCACACGCCGATAAAGCGTTTGAAATTGGTGTGGCGATATACCGCCTCGGTGACCATACCCGCCGGGTTGGTAAAGTTAATGATCCACGCATCGGGGCAAATTTCCTGCACATCTTTGACAATATCGAAAATCACCGGGATGGTACGCAGGCCTTTAAACAGACCGCCCGCACCGTTGGTTTCCTGGCCAAGATAGCCATGGCTTAGCGGGATACGTTCATCTTTTTCACGCGCTTTCAGCTGGCCAACGCGTAGCTGCGTGGTGACGAAATCCGCCCCTTCCAGCGCCGCGCGGCGATCCAGCGTTTTGTAGACTTTCATCGGCACGCCGGCTTTTTCTACCATCCGCTGGCACAGCGCATGGATGATATCGAGCTTCTCCTGCCCTTCTTCCACGTCCACCAGCCACAGTTCCGTTACCGGCAGCTCATGATAGCGTTTGAGGAAACCTTCCAGTAATTCCGGGGTATAGCTGCTGCCGCCGCCGATAGTCACGACTTTTAATTTCTGGCTCATATCTTTCTCCCTTAGGCGCTACGCGTAGACGTAGACCGCTCTCCGCATAAATGCGGACAGTTAACTTGAATGAATAAACCGCGCGGTAAATTCCGCTGCGAGTTAATTAATATTGGTCAGCTGTTTGCGATAACTGCTTGGCGTAAAGGAAGTCAGCTTTTTGAATGTTTTAATAAACAGACTTGGGCTGCTATATCCTGATTCATACGCAATATCAGTGACCGAATAGTTGGTAATTTCCAGCTGTTTTTTCGCGAAATTGATGCGGATATCATTAATGATCTGCATCGGCGTCTTACCATAATAGCGCTGGGTCGCCCGGGTTAAATATTCTTGCGTTTTCCCGGACAATTGCACCATATTTTCCAGCGCGCTTTCGCCAAATTTGTTTTTATCGTGCATATCTTCTACGGTATTTTTCAGCCAGTGAGGAATCACATCTTCAACGGGCTCTTCACGATAATGACGTAAGCGGTTAATGGTGTAAAACGAGACCAGTTCAATAAACTCGTCAAATTCAGTCTCGCGAAAATTCAGTGAAGCAATAACCGACTCGATATAACTGAGAAAGGCGCTTTGCACCGCATAGACCTGAGAGGCGACCAGACCGAACGGCAGCAGCGGCAGATAATGTTTCTCAAAGAAGCGTCTGCTGATGCCAACGTTAAGAATGCGCGTCGCACCAAACTCGTAAAAGCTCTGATGGTGCGACCCCATTGGGATAAAGACAAAGTCCCCGCGCTCCAGCAACACCCGCTTGCCATTAATTTCCTGATAATAGCGCCCGGTTAAAACGATAGTGAACTCGTAGTAATCATGCTGGTGAAGCCCGCTCACGCTCTCCGTTTTGTTATAGATGACCACATGAAAGTTTTTCCCGTTGAAGAGCTGTTGTTCCCTGGCGGTACTGATCTCGGTGGTCATCATCTTCGGCTGCCTCATCGTTCGGATAGCCTATTGTACCTTCTCGTGCAGCTCGATCAATTCGGCCACCAGTTCACGGGCCAGCATTGAGGTCATCAGATGATCCTGCGCATGAACCAGCACCAGACTCACCTTCATCTTGCCCTCGCCTTCATCGCTTTCAATAAGCTGGGTCTGGACGCGATGCGCTTCGCTCAGCGCCATCCGCGATTGCTCCATCATCGATTTCGCGGCGGCAAAATCCCCCTGCTTCGCCTGCTTCAGCGCCGCATAGGCCAGGCTACGCGCCTGTCCGGAGTTGATAATCAGCCCCATCACCACCTCTTCGAGGTCATTTTCCGGGGTTTCTACCGCGTCGATGTTATCCAGATCAAACATAATATTTCCCTCGTTTCTCAGGCGGTACGGGAAGAGCCCGTACCGCTCGACATCAGAATTTCAGTGCGTTAGCAATATCTTCTTCGCTTTCTTCCTGCTCGATGGTGCTCTGCGCTTTGTTCGACAGGATGACGAACGGCAGGTACACGGCAGTAGCGACACAAAGGTTGAAGAGCGCGACCAGCAGGGCAGCAACGCTACCGTTACTGTTAAAGAAAGCGCCCAAACCGGTTGGCATCGTCCACGGGGCCAGGTTGGTCACCGGTGGGATAATGCCCAGGCTATAAGCGGCCAGCGTAATCGCGGCCAGAATCGGTTGGACCAGAACGAACGGGATGAACATGACCGGGTTCATGATGATCGGCAGACCGAACAGAATCGGTTCGTTAATCTGGAAGATGCCTGACGGCAGCGCCAGCTTAGCGACCTGACGATGATCGGCGCGGCGAGAAGCGATGAAGATGGCGATAATCAGACCCAGCGTCGCACCGGAACCACCCAGCAGGATGTAGGAGTCGAGCATCGGCTTCGCCCAGAAATGGAACTGTTTGCCGGCTTCGATGGCCGCGTCGACAGAACCATACTGGTTATACAGCGCGATGTTTTCCAGCGCCCACGGCGTCATAATGCCGTTATCCAGCGCGGTCAGCGCCAGCGAACCGTGCACCCCGAAGAACCACAGCAGGGAGTTAAAGATTACGTACGCCCAGCCAACGACGCTGCCCATCGCCGCCAGCGGCGTGGAGATGGAGTCCATGATGATCTGATGGAAGTTGCTGCCGTAGTTTGACAGAATCCACGAAATAATGCCGAAGACCGACAAAATCAGGAAGCCCGGGATCAGCGCCGAGAAGGAACGCGATACCGATGACGGCACGCTATCCGGCAGTTTAATGACCCAGTTGCGACGAATGACAAAGGTGAACAGTTCCGCCACCACCAGGCCGATAATCATCCCGGAGATAATGTTCTGCCCGCCGAGCCAGTTGGCGCCAACGGCGTAGGCTTCACCCACGCTATAAGGCGTGACGGTCATAAAGGCAGCGACCGCCAGCAGACCGGCAGCCATGGGGTCGACTTTACGCTCTTCGGCCAGCGCGGCGCCGATAAAGAACGGCGCCATCAGCGACATAATGCCCAACGTACCGTTATAGACATTACCGCCGATGGCTTTAAAGCCGTTTAAGGTTTCAATGGTGGAGGCATCCAGGCGAATCCCCATTGAATAAAAGAAAGAACCTTCACCAAAGCTCAGAAAAACGTTGTTGATTAATACGAACATGGCCCCGGCGAGGGTCAGCGGCATTAATTTAATAAAGCCGTTTTTAATCGCATTAATGTGCGGTTGCTTTCCTATTTTAACAGCAAAAGGAAGGAGTACCTTTTCAAGCGAATCGATCACTTTACTCATAGTCAATACCCTTAAAAGCCGCAATAAAATATTACGGCGATGATGTATGAAATTACTCTTTGACGGGAAAATAAACTGTTGAATATAGTGGCGGCTAGTATTAATTAACTACCAGACGCCAGAATATCGCGAGTTTAAAAAATAAAATTATTGTGCAGCAGCTTTCTTAATGGCCGCGACGGCCGCTTTCAATACACCTAAGCCATCAACTTTACCGTACAGAATGGAGTCAATGACCTCTACCGGCTTGTTCGGCAGCAAACGTTGGATTTCCGGCAGCATATACGCAATTTGTGGCCCTAATAATACGACATCAGCTTCCGGCCCTTTTTCACCGGCCAGCGTTTCAGGATACGCTTCAATAATTACCGGGACTTCATATTTTTCTGCCTGGGCACGCATTTTGGAGACCAGTAGTGAAGTGGACATGCCAGCCGAGCAGAACAGATAGATATGTTTCTTTTCCATGAACGCTTCCTCAATTTGTAGGACCTGGGCCTCAGCAATGACTGAGAGCCGGTAAGACTGGTAACTTTCGGTTAGTTTTGTTTATGCATTGAGTATACGGCAACATTTGGCGGCAGGATAATTCCCTGTTGAACAGAATTGTCTCTCATTGACCTCGCGTTTTGACTACCCTCACATTTCCCCCAAATAATTCGCGCAATTAAATAAGCATTAGCCGCCATAAAAAAGCCCGACCAATGGTCGGGCTTTCGTAGCTCTCAGCTTGTGACGCGTAGTTATTTGCTGTTACGCGGATCGGTGTCGTACTCGGCGCAGGTCTGGTAGCCGGAGTTCATCACGTGACCGGTCTCGTCCAGCGCGACGAAGTAGGTTTCAATTTTACCATCCCGTTGACCCAGGATATAAGTCTGGCAAGTTCCGCGTGCGTGGATCATGGTGACTTCAGATGACGGTTTACCGGCAATCTGCATAACCTGGCTGCGGGTCATGCCTTTTTTGACATCCTTAACAACTGGCTGTGTGAACTGGTCTTTGGTGCGGTCATAGGCCGTACACCCCGCCAGCATGGTTAATACTGCCGCTGCGCCCATCAATCCTGCTAATTTTTTGTTCATATTCCGTCCTCATTATGTAATCGGCGTGTTTTAAGCCTGGAATAAAAAGCGTTATTTTTCAAGCCAAACGTCGAATTCATGTAAATTCAGAACTTTTCTGGTAACCAGATATGTGCAAAAAAACAGCGGCGCAGCGCACTCTACTTCCAACTACCTTCCGCACCATAATTAAATGCTATGCCATTGGTTGCCTTCTTTTCGGTCAGTCAGCGGTACCAGCCTTGTCGTTTCAGCAGCAAAGAGGTAGTTTTAGACCATGCTGGTTGCCATACAGGCTCACTTTCCGGAGGGCGTAATGACGCTTCAACAACAAATTATTCAGGCGCTGGGCGCGAAGCCGCAGATTGATGTCGAAGGCGAAATTCGCCGCAGCGTGGATTTCCTGAAATCCTATCTGCAGACCTACCCGTTCATTAAATCACTGGTGCTCGGCATTAGCGGCGGCCAGGATTCGACCCTTACCGGCAAACTATGCCAGATGGCGATCGATGAGCTGCGTGCCGAAAACGGCGATCGCAGCCTGCAATTTATCGCCGTGCGCCTGCCTTATGGCGTCCAGGCCGATGAGCAGGATTGCCAGGATGCCATCGAATTTATCCAGCCCGACCGCGTGCTGACCGTCAATATTAAAGGCGCGGTGCTGGCCAGCGAGCAGGCGTTGCGAGAAGCGGGTATTGAGCTGAGCGATTTTGTTCGCGGCAACGAGAAAGCCCGTGAGCGAATGAAAGCCCAATACAGTATCGCCGGCATGACCAAAGGCGTGGTCGTGGGAACAGATCATGCCGCAGAAGCGATCACCGGCTTCTTTACCAAATACGGCGATGGCGGTACCGACATTAATCCTATCTTCCGTCTCAATAAACGTCAGGGCAAACAGCTACTGGCGCAGTTGGGCTGTCCTGAGCACCTTTATATGAAGCAGCCGACCGCCGACCTCGAAGATGACCGCCCTTCTCTGCCGGATGAAGTCGCGCTGGGCGTGACCTACGAAAACATTGATGACTATCTGGAAGGTAAAACCCTGGACGAGAACATCGCCAAAACCATCGAAGGCTGGTATCTGAAAACCGAGCATAAGCGCCGCCCGCCGATTACCGTCTTCGACGATTTCTGGAAGAAGTAACTACTCCCCTGCACCCCGGCCAGCGCCGGGGTTATTTTTTGTTCTTTTCGCCGTAAAACTCGCCTGCTATACTGGATACATAAACAGTATCAGGAGTTGTTGTGGCCAGAAAACAATCTGCCCCGCGTCTGGAATTTGAAGCGGCGGCAATCTATGAGTACCCCGAACACTTACGTCCATGGCTTGAGGCCTTGCCAAAGCTGCCAGGGGTGTATCAGTTCCATGGGGAAAGCGAGACGCTGCCGCTTTATATCGGTAAGAGCGTGAATATCCGCAGCCGGGTGCTGTCGCATTTGCGTACCGCTGATGAAGCCTCCATGCTGCGCCAGTCGCGACGCATCAGCTGGCAGCGGACCGCCGGGGAATTAGGCGCGCTGTTACTTGAAGCGCGGTTAATTAAAGAACAGCAGCCGCTGTTTAATAAACGACTGCGGCGTAATAAGCAGCTCTGCTCCTGGCTGCTGGAGGCGGGTAAACCGCAAGTTGTGTATGCGCGAGAAGTCGATTTCTCCCATCAGCAGCACCTGTACGGCCTGTTCGCTAACCGCCGCGCGGCATTACAGGCGCTGCAAACCATCGCCGATGAGCACCGTCTGTGTTACGGCATTCTGGGGCTGGAACCGCTGAGACGCGGGCGCGCCTGTTTTCGTTCCGCGCTGGGGCGCTGCGCCGGCGCCTGCTGCGGTAGAGAGCGCGTCGAAGATCATAACCAGCGGCTGCTGGCGCAGATGAGTAAGCTTCAGCTGGTGTGCTGGCCGTGGGCGGGTCCGGTGGCGCTGGAGGAGCGCGGTCCGGATATGGTCCAGTACCACATCATTCATAACTGGCTGTGGCTGGGCGCGGTGGATTCGCTGACGCAAGCTGCTGAACTCACCGCACTGCCAGCCGGTTTCGATCACGATGGCTACAAGATCCTTTGTAAGCCTTTGCTTAGCGGTGAGTATCAGCTGCATTCATTTTAAAGCGTTAATTTGCGCCGGGTTCTGGCGCAAAGTAACTCCGGCAAACCTAACGGCCGTAGATCATAGCTTTACTACCAGCCGCCGCCGCCACCGTCATCTCCCCCAGAGCTACTATCGGAAAAACCACTATCGCTGGAGCCATAACTACTGTCAGGCAAATCCTGTGAAACAGCTCCAGAGTCAGGTTTAGCAGCAGCCATTGAACAAGCATGACAGCACTCGCAAAATTGAGTTATGTCGTTCCACTCAATACCAGCGAATAATTGCGAGTTCATATCGTGGTCTCTAAGGTAGTCTGCGAATGTCTCCATCCATTCTTTACCTAAGCCGAGCGCTACCGCCACGGGCAACAGCGTTTCGAAATGCGACATGATTTGAGCAGGCGGGTATCGATAGTGTAGATTTTCTTTTTGTGCTGACGCCAGATACAGTTTCACCCCTTTAGCAACGGCGAGTTCATTCAAGCCGCGCTGGGTATAGCGCGGCGTTCGCCAACTTACAAATACGAGAAATGCAAATGCCATCGCCATACCACCAAGGTATCCAGCCGGGGGCTGATTACCCGGTTGCATAAACATGAGAACGTAGCCTCCCCACGTCGTCAAGGAACCAAAAATTAATCCTAAAACAAGAGGAACTGGCCCCCAAAAACGCCACATGTCACGGCGATGACATAAAAATCTCGCCAGGAAAAACCAGATTGCCCCTCCTACCAGCCATAAGAAAAGCACCGGAATAGTGATAAGCGCAATGCGAAAATCCACCCAAATAGCGCAAACTGCAGGCATCAAAAGCGACAGGTAAATACAATGCCTGAGGGGTGGCCCCCACTTACGAAAAAGCCTCTCACGCTGCGCATCATAATATTTTTCCTGATTTCGACGCGCCTTATGTAGTGAGGGTTGATGCCCTGTACAAAGAGGAAGATTTTTTCGCTTTCCACTAAAAATCTGACTAACAAGCGCTTTGTCAGCACGATCCAGACGGCTGTTTCCTGCGGTGTTTAATAGCGAGAGCCGTAGTATTACACCGGCCTTCCTCAGAGCATCCCGTTTTCCACTTACTAACGCGACCGCCCTCTTGGTCACTAATCCAAGCACATCGCTACTGAAAGCAATATCATCATAGTCACGGCGGATAAGAAAACGCAGATAGCCCGGAGTCATACCATTTGGTACATGATCAAGCGAGAAAATAGCCGGCATCTTTAAGCCGGTTTGAATGACATTTTTTTGCCACCAGCAATAGTAATAGCCAATCATTAGCAATAATGGCAGCCATATCACCAGGGTTTCGGGTGTAGGTATCAACAAATGTACTAATGGCGCAACGGCCTTCGGCTGGGGAGCGTTAGCCAGTACCGCTTGCGGCCAGCTATAGACAACCGTTAGACCCTCACCTTTTGCCATAGAGCGTATAGTACGGACACTGCCGTCTGGTAATATGGTCGCTGCAGATCGCTTCGACCCGACCATTACGGAAAACGCTTCAATGGAGTGTAACCGGCGATCTTTTGCTTGAGCGTTCAGATTTTCACTTGCGTTCGGAAGCTGCAGACGAAAACTGGCCCTACTGATAGGCCAGGGCCAGCTACTCCCGGTAACATTCCAGTAAAGCTCATCTTTGCCATGAGATCGGCTGAAATGATTACTCACTTTATAGCGTATTTGATAATGATAGATACCGGGCCTGAGGATATGTCCAGCGCTGCCAATACGCACAATCACTGCTTGCGGTTGTTGATCAAGCTGAAAAAGCTCTGGAACGCCGTTTAGTAATACTGACATTACCGTATAGTTGGCACGGAATATTCTACCATCACGTCGCTCCCAAATATCAGGCAACGTTCGGAAAATGCCCTGGCGGATCCTTCCACGCATAGCTAAAACGCTTATATTCTCCTGGACTTCCATGCTCCCATCGGGATTAAAGCTGGCCAGAACGTCAAATGAAAGGATATGCTCAAAAGAAGGTATTGCTGTGGTTGAGAACTGTCGCGGCTTTTTTACATCCCCAATACCATCGGCGGCGAAAGCCATATAATTCATTAAAAACAATAGGACAGTAAGTAGTTGCGATAACTTAAGGAGTAATTTCGTCATGACATCACTCCGGATGCACGACTAATAGCAAGCCTGGTACCACCGCCCGAAGCTCTTTGGGCTCTATAGCAAGCCGTCGCCCTGTTCCCTTTTGCCAACGATAAAAATAAAAAGAGATGATGGCGATTAGCGCCAAAACATTCCACTCAATTAAAACCGGTTGACTCCCAGCAGATACCATTCAGCAACCCCATTCTTACATAAATATATATAAACATTTGATATTAAATATAAATATTCTTCGAGAGGGGATATTAGCGTGCATCAACAGGGGAGATAAACCGTATCTTTATAAATGTATTCCGATAATGGCGAGCAACTCGCAGAAACAGACGAGCAGGCTGAACGCAACGGGATTAAACGTAAAAAACCGCCGGCCCTGCCCAAAGCCTTACTGGCAATGATTGGGCAAGACCGGCGGTCTTCATTCTTCGCGCTGAGTTACTCAGCAGGTACAGGCATTTTACCTTCCGGCGCTTTACGTTCTGTCAGATGCTTCTCAAAATTCGCATTGAACTGTTTTTTCTGTTCCGGCGTCAGGATGTTGTAAATCTTGTTCTGGGTTTCCATGCGGGAAAGCATCATCTCTTTATGCTGCGCTTCCATTTTGTCGATCTGCGCGCTGGCTTTCGCTTTGTCGAAAGTATCGCTGGCGATCAGATCGTGCATGGCACGACGTTCGTCAAGGGACGGACGTTTCATGTTCTGGCGTTGGCTTTTCATGATGTCACGAACCTGCTGTTTTTGCGCATCGGTCAGGTTCAGATCTTTGAACATCATATCGTGATGACCCGGCATACCTTTATGGTGCATCATCGGTTTGCTATCGGTTTGGGTGGTAGCGGTGGTATCGGCCGCGTGAGCCAGGTTAGCAGCACCCAGAGCCAGAGTAGAGGCAACAAACAGAGCAGTAATCTTCTTCATGGTTATGTCCTTACTATCAGTTATTCTGACGGCGCATTGCCGTGTTGACGAGATTAACTTTACGCGCTTTATCGTCAATTAGTCAGTGCAAGCGTAAAACAATGAAAGTGTAAAAAACATTTTCTCACCAATTGTGGAGAAAATAAGGAAAATGAGGAGGGATATGCAACAAAAAATAAATAACAGGCTGTTTTATAAGGAAACTATGAAGATTATAAAACAGTGGAGATTAAAAACAAAGCATTTAACCAGGAATAATCCGCAAACCATGCCAATGGCACAAATAAATAAGATCGGTGCGCAGCCATATTTCACTCGATATTCACAACCGCGAACAACAACGGCTGTGAATAGTTAAGAAAGGAAATTACAACCGTTCCAGCATCAGCCCAGCCCGTAGCCCTGGCGCTACGCCGGGGTTGGGAAACAGCACGTACTCCTGCGCCTTTTCGACGACATAGCGCGTTTCGCCATCCTCAGCCAACAGCGTCCCGGCGCTGAACGGTGTAAAATTGAGCGTCTCCCCCGACATATGCAACTGGAACTGGTCGCTGTGGCGGGTGATCTGCTGCACCACCCGGTAGCGCAGCGGCGCAGTCGTTTCTTCCACCGCCAAATCGCCCACCAACAGCCTGCTTAACGCCCGCTGCGTCGCTGAGAACTGGGTTAAATCGTTGTCGCCAAAAGGCAGCGCTTTGCCCAACTCCAGCGTACAGGCCAGCGCGGCAAAACGTTCGCAGCTAAAGTGGGTAAAGGTTCCCGCCGGTTGTTGATGGAACACCAGCGCCTCCAGCCCGGCCGCGCCAAGCCAGCTGAGAAAATCTTCGCCCCACGGCTCCTCGCGTGCCGGCAACACGCCAAAGCGCGGATGCAGCGAGCCGCGAATAGCGGTATGCATATCCAGGTGCCAGCGCACGCCATGGCTATCGCTAAAAAAACGCGTCACAGCGCTTTCCAACTGCCGCGCCCGCACCGTTTCACCACTGGGCGCGAACTTGCGCCAGCGTTCGCCGAACATGCGGTTCATATCGCTATCGAGATAGCGTTTATTTTGCCGCAGCGCCGGCGGGTTGCCGAATATCACCAACACACGCCAGCGCAGCGGGAGTTCGCCGCTAAACAACTGCTGAAGCAAAGCGTTGACTATCTCCACCGGCGCGGTTTCATTGCCGTGAATACCGCAGGAGAGCACCAGTGAACGTTCGCAGCGCGCATGCGGGGTCAGCAGCAGGATGCCGCAATCGATCCAGTGCCAACGAAAATGGGCGGTTTCGCCATGAAAATGATGCGGCCAGCGCCCCGCCAGAGTTAGTGCCAGAAAGTCGTCCACGACGCCTCCTTTATTACTGAAACGGATCGAGGAAAACTCGCAGGGCCGAGAATCCCGGCCCCGCGAACTTTCATCAACTTGCCTGCAATGAAAAATCCAGCCCCGGACTGAGCGTCTCCGGTAGCGTCAGTTCGGCGGATTCCAGGCTGGCCATCGGCCAGGCGCAATAATCGGCGGCGTACCAGGCGCCTGGACGATGATTTCCCGAGGCGCCGGTTCCGCCAAACGGCGCGGTACTGGCAGCACCGGTGAGCGGCTTGTTCCAGTTGACGATCCCGGCGCGGGCCTCCAGCAACAGGCGCTCGAACTTATCGCGCTCGGCGGAAATCAACCCACAGGAGAGACCAAACCGGGTGGCGTTAGCCATCGCGATCGCTTGCTCGAAATCGTCATAGCGCCACACGCACAACAGCGGGCCAAAAACTTCTTCATCCGCCACCTGCTGCACGTTGCTCATGTCGATGATCCCCGGTGTCAGCAGCGAGGTACCGTCGCGCAGCAGGCGCGGCTCCAGTAACGTCTGTCCGCCGCTCGCCACGTGCCCAAGCCAGGCCTGATGCACCTTTTGCGCGGCCTGCGGCGATACCAGTCCGCCCAGGAACGGCTGCGGCTGCGCATCCCACTCGTCGGGAATAAGACGTTGTGACACCGTCACTAAACGCTGTAAAAACGCATCGCCCGTCGCGCCGCGCTTCACCAACAGACGGCGCGCGCAGGTGCAGCGCTGCCCGGCGGTGATAAACGCCGACTGGATTGTCAGGTGGACCGCAGCGTCAATATCCTGCGGTTCGTCAACAATCAGCGGGTTGTTACCGCCCATTTCGAGGGCGAGGATTTTTTGCGGCTGCCCGGCCAGTTGACGGTGCAGTTGGAAGCCGGTCGCGGAACTGCCGGTGAACAAGAGACCGTCGATATCCACCTGCCCGCTCAGCGCCTCGCCGGTCTCCCGGCCGCCCTGCAGTAGATTCACGACTCCAGCGGGTAAGCCCGCCTCCGCCCACAGCTTAACCACCACTTCGCCGCTTTGCGGCGTAAGCTCACTGGGTTTAAAGACGATGGTATTACCGGCGAGTAGCGCCGGTACAATATGTCCGTTGGGTAAATGGCCCGGGAAATTATAAGGCCCGAACACTGCCAGTACCCCGTGGGGACGGTGGCGCAGGGTGGCGGCGCCGTCGGCCATCGCCGTCTCGCTCTCGCCGGTGCGGCTATGATAGGCGCGCACCGAGATCGCCACCTTATTTATCATGGCGGTAATTTCCGTGGCCGCCTCCCAGCGCGGTTTACCGGTCTCGGCGGCAATAATCGCCGTCAGCTGGCTTTTGTTCGCTTCCAGCAGCGCCGCAAACTTCTCGACGATCGCCTGACGCGCGCTAAATGGCAGGCGGGCCCAGGCGGGAAAAGCCTGACGCGCGGCGCTAACCGCCTGCGCGACCTGCCCGGCGTCGGCGTCATTCCCCTGCCACAGCAGCGCCTGGTTGACCGGGTTATATTTACTGCGCTGCGGGCCGCGCCCGTTTTGCCATTCGCCGTTAATCCATAAACTCATGATGCTTTCTCCTCGGGGATCAGGCGGACCATCCGTACGCGGTCGCCTGGGTGGCATTTCAGCGTATCCAGCTCACGCGCGCTCAGCAGCAACGTTTCGCTATCCGGGTCGGCATGGACCAGGATGGCGCGGAACTGCTGATACTGCTCGTTGGTGACCAGACACTGCGGCCACTCTCCCGGCGCAGGTTGCCCTTCCTCCACCGTCAGCAGGCGGCTTTTGCGTATCGCCCGCACCCGGTCAATTTCGCACTCCAGCGTCGGGCCGCCGTCAAAAATGTCGATGTAGTTGTTAAAACGGAAGCCTTCTTTTTCCAGTACCGCACGCGCAGGCGCCGTTTGCGGATGAACCTGGCCGATGACCGCCCGCGCTTCATCGGAGAGAAAGTCGATATATAACGGATGTTTTGGCATTAATGCGGCGATAAACGCTTTT
This sequence comes from Klebsiella sp. 141153, assembly GCF_032601995.1. NCBI lineage: Bacteria > Pseudomonadati > Pseudomonadota > Gammaproteobacteria > Enterobacterales > Enterobacteriaceae > Klebsiella > Klebsiella sp. 141153. Next base: position 124,517 of record NZ_JAQIRJ010000012.1, read on the forward strand.
TTACCGGTGCCGGAGAGATAGTCGGCGCGGGAAAATTCTATCGCGAAGAAGCGCTTGCCAAGGCTTTCCCAGAACGGCGAATAACCATGCTCATCAATCACGCCGCGCATCTCGGCGACCACTTTGTCATTAAAGTGGTCGCGGAAACCGGCCATAAACAGCAGTCGCGATTTCGACAACAGGTAGCCGTTGCCCTCTTTACGCCATGCCGGATCGAGAAACAGCGTGCAGAGTTCGCTACAGCCGGTGTGATCGTTGCTAAGGAACAGCGTCGGCAGCGCGTGATAAACATTGAGCTCTTTTGAAGCATGTACCTGGGTGCCGACCCGATAGTTGTACCAGGGATCGTTGAGGCCAACGGCGACTTCAATCGCGCAGATCCCAACAACCGCGCCGCTGACGCTATCTTCCAGCACAAAGACATAGCCCTGTTCGCTTTTCGGCAGTTCGCCGCGCCAGGTCCGCTGGGAGCGTTCAATGCGGGCAGCCAGAGTGGGTTCGTCCGCCGGCAGCGACGTCAGGCCGCCGCCGGTTTCTCCCGCCAGGGCCATCAGCCCCGGCAAATCGGCTTTTTCAACCGGTCGGATCACCATCATGATGAAACTCCCGCAAGGAAGTGACGGCAGGCCAGCTCAAAGCGATCGAGACCGGTGTTAACCTCTTCCTCGCTCACGTTAAGGGCCGGGGCGAAGCGAACGACGTTTGCCCCGGCTATCAATACCATCAGCCCGTCTTCCGCCGCCTGGGTACTAATGGCTTTTGCTTTTCCGGCATATTCGTCGTTCAGTACGCAGCCAATCAGCAGCCCCAGTCCGCGAATTTCCTTGAACAGGCCGTATCTGGCGTTAATCGCGCTCAGGCGTTCGCTAAACCACTGATGACGCTGTTTAACGCCGTTCAAAAGCGTCGGGGTATTGACGATAGACAGCAGTTCCCCGGCAACAGCAGTGGCGAGTGGGTTACCGCCGTAGGTCGTACCATGAGTGCCGACGGTCATCACGCTGGCGCATTTCTCCGTCGCCAACAGCGCGCCGATCGGGAAGCCGCCGCCCAGCGCTTTCGCCGTCGACAGGACATCCGGCGTCACCCCGTAGTGCATATAGGCATACAATTCGCCGGTACGCCCGACGCCGGTTTGTACCTCATCAAAAATCAGCAGCGCGTTGTGCTGGTCACACAATTCGCGCAGGCCGCGCAAAAATTCCGCTTTCGCCGGCACCACGCCGCCCTCGCCCTGCATCGGCTCGACGATTACCGCGCAGGTGTCGTCATTAATCAGCGCGCGCGCCGAGTCGAGGTCGTTATAGGTAGCATGCTGGATCTGCGGCGGCAGCGGCGCAAAATCCTGCGAATAGGAAGGCTGACCGCCGGCGGAGACGGTGAACAACGTGCGCCCGTGGAAAGCGTTTTTGAAGGCGACAATGCCGCTTTTGTGGCTGCCGTAATGATCGTGGGCGTATTTACGCGCCAGTTTCAGCGCCGCTTCGTTGGCTTCGGCGCCGGAGTTACAGAAGAAAACGCGGTCGGCAAAGGTGGCGTCGATCAGCTGTTTGGCAAGGCGCAGCGCCGGTTCATTGGTGTAACCGTTACCGGTATGCCAGAATTTTCCCGCCTGCTCGGTCAGCGCTTTTACTAGCTGTGGGCTAGCGTGTCCCAGCGCATTCACCGCGATACCGCCGGCAAAATCGATATACTCTTTCCCCTGCTGATCCCACAACCGTGAACCTTCGCCGCGTACCGGAATAAAAGCCGCCGGCGCATATACCGGCATCATCCATTGATCAAAATTGCTACGCGTAATTGACTGAGACATATCGACCTCTTCCGGTAAATTAAAAGTAAGAACGATGTTAAAATTTATGAGTTATTACGCTGTAAATGTAGATTGCACGCATCGTGCCAGCCAGAGGCAAAAATGCATAAATTGAGCTCAATCACGTGATATCAACGAGTTACAGGCATTAATTATTCAACAAAAATGCATATCTAGTGAATAATTATCAGGTAAACGGCGCTGGATAGTGGAAAAAGACGATAAGTTATGCAGCGATAAGATATAATTCTGTAATTGTGATCCTCTACGAAATTTATCGTAGATATCTGCGCTTTTTTGGCGCGACATGCGCCAAAACGGTGCATAATTTGTGCGATTCGCTCGCCAACCGCAGTAATCGGTAGAATTAACCACCTGCCGGCAGCCACCATGATGAAATTCTGCTAACATCCTTGCACTATTCACCTTGCACAGTGGCAGCGACTATGAAATACATCTCTTTTAATATCAACGGCCTGCGTGCCCGCCCCCATCAACTGGCCGCCATCGTCGATAAACATCAGCCCGATGTTATCGGCCTCCAGGAAACCAAAGTTCACGACGATATGTTTCCTCTCGAAGAGGTGGCGAAGCTGGGCTACAACGTCTTTTACCACGGGCAAAAAGGCCATTATGGCGTGGCGCTGCTGACCAAAGAGACTCCGATAGCCGTGCGTCGCGGCTTCCCGGGCGACGGCGAAGATGCGCAACGCCGCATCATCATGGCGGAAATCCCCTCACCGTTTGGCAATGTCACGGTAATTAACGGCTATTTCCCGCAAGGAGAGAGCCGTGACCACGAGACCAAGTTCCCGGCGAAAGCGGCGTTTTATCAGAATCTGCAGAACTACCTCGATACCGAGCTGAACAAAGAAAATCCGGTGCTTATCATGGGCGATATGAATATTAGCCCTACCGACCTTGATATCGGCATCGGCGAAGAGAACCGCAAGCGCTGGCTGCGCACCGGTAAATGTTCGTTCCTGCCGGAAGAGCGTGAATGGATGGATCGTCTGCTGGGCTGGGGCCTGGTCGATACCTGGCGTCACGCCAACCCGGATAATAATGAGCGCTTCTCATGGTTCGATTACCGCTCTAAAGGTTTTGATGACAACCGCGGTCTGCGTATCGACCTGCTGCTGGCAAGCTCGCCGCTGGCCCAGCGCTGCGTCGAAACCGGCATCGATTACGACATCCGCGGGATGGAAAAGCCTTCCGACCATGCGCCGGTATGGGCAACCTTTAAGCCGTAATTCTTCTCCGGGGCTCCGGCGCGGAGCCCCGCTATCCTGAGCAAAATCAATAAAGTGAACGGTATACATTGTCGCTAACGGCAATTTACTATACTGTCGCGCGCACCCGGCGTTTCCTGCCGGGCAAAACGAAGACAGGAGACCCCTCATGCAAAAGAAGCCGTTACCAGGCACGCTATAAACTGCTGTTTGCCGTACTCCTGTTTGCCCTGCTGGCATGGCTTGTTCATCACGCCGGGCTGACGAGACTGTTCAGCCACCTTCACGATCTTCAATTACTTATTCTGCACAGCGGTAGCGCAGGTTATGCGCTTTATATCCTGCTGTTTATCATCGCCACCTTGTGCCTGATGCCCGGCAGCGCGTTGGTCATCGTCGGCGGTATGATATTCGGCCCCTGGTTGGGCACGTTACTGTCGCTTATCGCCGCGACTGTCGCCTCATCGCTGTCGTTCCTGCTGGCCCGCTGGCTGGGGCGCGAAGCGCTGCAGCGCTATTGTGGTCACCATGCCGTTTTTCAGGCGTTCGAGCGCGGTATTGCCCGCAGCGGCTGCGATTTTCTGATTTTCACCAGGCTGGTGCCGCTGTTCCCTTATAATCTGCAGAACTATGCCTATGGACTGACGGCGATCCCCTTCTGGTCCTTTACGTTTATCTCCACCATCGCCACCCTGCCGGGATTGTTTATTTATACTTTTATGGCCAGCGAACTGGCCCGCGATGGCATCACCCCGGCCTTTATTGGCAAACTCAGCATCGCCGGCCTGGCGCTATTTGTATTAACTCAGGCCGCCAGGCGTTATGGCCGCTATAAACGCATTAGTGTCGCAACATCCGCGGTAGGCGATGAAAATGGATAACAGAAAACGGCTGTGGCTCTCACGCGGCGCTATCGTCCTGCTGGCGCTGGCAGCACTCGTCGGCTGGTGGTTAATACCGGGCGTACGCTCCTTTCTGCAACATAGCCTTAGCGCGTTTGCCACCCTCGATCAGCAGGCGCTGGAGCGTTTTATTGACGCTTATGGTCCGCTGGCAGCCCTGGTCTCTTTCGGTCTGATGATCCTGCAGGCAATTGTCGCGCCGCTGCCGGCGTTTTTGATAACTTTTGCCAACGCTTCGCTGTTCGGCGCACTGTGGGGCGGCGTATTGTCATGGGTCAGCGCGATGGCTGGCGCGGCGCTGTGCTTTTTTATTGCCCGCGTACTGGGCCGTGAAGTGGTAGAAAAACTGACCGGCAAGGCGGTATTACAGAGCGTAGATGGCTTTTTTAGTCGTTACGGCAAGCACACCATCCTGGTTTGCCGCCTGCTGCCCTTCGTCCCTTTCGATCCGGTGAGCTATGCCGCTGGGCTAACCTCAATCCGCTTTCGCCATTTTATGTTTGCCACCGGCGTCGGCCAATTACCGGCGACTATCGTCTACTCGTGGGCCGGAAGCCTGCTGACGGGGGGGCGGTTCTGGCTGCTCAGCGGCTTATCTATTTTGTTCGCTTTGGCTATCGTAGTCGCGATAGCCAGGGCGCAATACGTTGCGCATCACAATAGGAAATCGCCATGAATCTACCGCCGTTAACGTCGATTCCATTGATCCTGCGCCCGCAGGCATGGCTACACCGTCGCCATTATGGCGCGGTGCTCAGCCCTATCCGCTGGTGGGGTCGCATCCCGCTGGCGTTTTATCTGGTTTCGATGTTTGTCGGATATCTGGAGCGCCGGCGCTCGCCGCTCGATCCGCTGCTACGCTCGTTGGTGAGCGCCCGTATCGCCCAACTGTGTCACTGTGAATTTTGCATTGATATCACCAGCATGAAACTGGCGCAGCGCGCCGGCGGCAGCGAAAAACTATTGGCGGTTAACGACTGGCGCAATAGCGGATTATTCAGCGATAGCGAACGGTTGGCGCTGGAATATGCCGAAGCGGCGAGCATGACGCCGCCCGCCGTCGATGACGCGCTGCGCGCCCGGCTGGCGCAGCAGTTCGATGCTCAGGCGTTAACCGAGCTAACCGCGCTGATCGGCCTGCAAAATTTATCCGCGCGCTTTAATTCCGCGCTGGCGATTCCGGCGCAGGGCCTGTGCCAAATCCCGAAGCCCGATGTTTCCGACACTCATCCCTAAGGAGTCAATATGCGCAGTCTGCGTTATTGTTTAATTTGGCTTGCCGCGCTGCTGCTGGCCCCGACTCTCGCCAACGCCGACGAGAGCTGGCAGAGCATCAGCCAGCAGGCGCGTGGCCAGACGGTGTGGTTCAACGCCTGGGGCGGCGATCCGGCGGTTAACCGCTACCTCGACTGGGTCAGCGCCGAGGTTAAACGTGATTACGCCGTCGATCTGCGTATTGTACATATCGCCGATGCCGCCGATGCGGTTAAGCGTATTCAGACCGAGGCGCGTGCCGGTCGTTCCCGCGGCGGTTCAATCGATTTATTGTGGGTTAATGGCGAGAATTTCCGCACGTTGAAGCAGGCGAATTTACTGCGCAGCGGCTGGGCTGAAAAGCTGCCTAACTGGCGCTACGTCGATACGCGAAAACCGGTTCGGGAAGATTTCTCCCTCGCCACCGATGGCGCGGAGTCCCCGTGGGGTGGCGCGCAGCTGACCTTTATCGCTCGCCGCTCGCAGCTGTCTGCCCCCCTGGACAGCGCACAGGCGCTACTGGCGTTCGCCACAGCGCATCCAGGCAGCGTCACCTATCCGCGGCCGCCGGATTTTACCGGCACCGCTTTCCTTGAGCAGTTGCTGATCTCGCTAACCGATCGACCGGATGCCCTGCGCCAGCCGCCGCAGGCGGCCAGTTTCGCCGCGGTGACCGCGCCGCTATGGGACTATCTCGCCAGGCTACACCCGCTGCTCTGGCGCCAGGGTCGCGATTTTCCGCTGTCACCGGCGCGGATGGACGCGATGCTGTCGCAAGGCACGCTACAACTATCACTCACTTTCAATCCGCTGCATGCGCAGCAAAAAGCCGCCAGCGGCGAACTTCCGCAAGACAGTTATAGCTTCGGTTTTAAACAAGGGATGCTCGGCAACGTGCATTTTGTCGCTATCCCCGCCAACGCCCGCGCTACGGCAGGCGCACATGTGGTTGCCAACTTCCTGCTATCGCCGCAGGCTCAGCTACGCAAAGCCGATCCGCAAATCTGGGGCGATCCCAGCGTACTCGATCCCGAAAAACTCAACGACGCCCAGCGCGCCGCATTGTACGCCGTGCAACCGAAAGCGACGCCGCCGATGCTGGCTGAACCGCACGCCGCCTGGGTTGACGCGCTGGAGCAGGAATGGTTGCGCCGCTACGGTACCCACTAATTGCGCTGACGTGGGGAGCGATAGCGCTTGTCTATCTCCCTCTGCTTCCCGCCGCCGCGCTGATGGCGGTACCTGCCGTCGACGCCGCGGCCTGGCGGGCGCTATTAAGCGATCCGCAGTTGCCGCAGGCGCTGGCGGCGACGCTAGCTTCTACGCTGCTGGCGGTGGGCGGCGCGCTGTTCATCACCCTGACGGTGATTGGCGCGTTATGGCCAGCCGCCGGCTGGCAGCGCCTTGCGAGAAGATTACCGCTGCTGCTGGCGGTACCCCATGTCGCTTTCGCCACGGCCGCCCTGCTGCTATTTGCCGAAGGCGGCTGGCTGTATCGTCTGTTTCCCGCGTTGAGCCCACCGGCCGATCGCTACGGTATCGGTCTGGGCCTGACGATGGCGGTCAAAGAGAGCGCCTTTTTACTGTGGGTGGCGTATGGCGTACTGGGTGAAAAACAGCTGGCGGCCCACACCGTAGTCATGAAAACCCTCGGCTACAACTGCTGGCAATGTCTGCAGTGGATTATTGTGCCGGCGCTGCTGCCATCGATGAGCCTTGTTCTGCTGGCCACCGTTGCCTGGAGTCTGTCGGCGGTGGATGTCGCTTTAGTGATCGGTCCGGGAAATCCGCCAACGCTGGCGGTACTGGCGTGGCAGTGGCTTAATCAGGGCGATCCGTTGCAACAGGCGAAAGGCGCGTTGGCCAGCCTGCTGTTGTTGGCGTTCACGTTAATCTTCGCGGCCATAGCATCGATAGGCTGGCGCCGTTGGCGGCAAACTATTCCCGCACTATGCGGCAAGCGCGCCGCCCCCGCCAACGCTGCGACCGGACGTATTCTGGCGCAGGTGGTACCCGCCTGCGGTCTGGTTTGCGCATTGTTATTGGCTGGCATTTCGCAATGGACGCAGCCAACGGCTGAGGCGATCGGTAACAGCCTCTGGCTGGCATTGGGCGCAGCGATACTGGGAGCCGCGCTGTGTCTGCTGTGGCTGGAGTTCGGTCCCGCCAGATATAACGGACTCTGGCTGCCATTAATCATCCCGACGCTGCCGCTTGCCGATGGTCAATATCAATTAGCACTCGTGGGCTGGCTCGACGGTCAATTGATGACGGTATTATGGGGGCATCTGTTATGGGTCGTGCCATGGATGCTGTTTATCCTCTCCCCGGCGTGGCGCAATCTTGATCCACGGTTGTTATTAATTTCCCGTACGCTTGGCTGGCGGCGCGGCCGCCTGTTTTGGTGGGTCAAACTGCCGTCAATGGCGCGACCGCTGCTCACCGCGCTGGCGGTCGGGTTTTCGGTGAGTATCGCGCAGTATCTGCCGACCGTGTGGCTCGGCGGCGGACGGACGCCGACGTTGACCAGCGAAGCGGTAGCGCTGAGCAGCGGCGGCGACAGCACGCGGCTTGCCGCACAAGCGCTGTGGCAATTGCTGCTACCGGCGATCTGCTTTATGGTTACTGCGCTGATGGCCTGGTTTATGGGCCGTCGCCGCCGGGGATTACGCTAATGCTAACCGTTAACGACCTGACATTAACCCTCCACCGCCAACCGCTGTTGTGTGGAGTAAATTTTTCTGTCGCTCCCGGCGAAGTGTTGACCCTGATGGGCCCTTCCGGCAGCGGTAAATCAACCCTTTTTGCCTGGATGATCGGCGCGCTTGCCGACACCTTTCGCGCTGAAGGTGAATTATGGCTCAACGAACGCCGCTGCGACGGGCTCGCCACCGAAGCGCGGCGCATTGGCATCCTGTTTCAGGATGCACTGCTGTTTGACCACTTCAGCGTAGGGCACAATTTACAGCTCGCCCTGCCTGCGGAGATCCGCGGCGCGTCGCGGCGGGCCGAAGTCGAGCACGCGCTGGCGCGCGCCGGTATGCCGGGCTTCGCCTCGCGCGATCCGGCCACGCTCTCCGGCGGACAGCGCGCGCGCGTCAGCCTGCTGCGCGCCCTGCTGGCGAGGCCGCAAGCGCTGCTGCTGGATGAGCCTTTTAATCGCCTGGACGCAGAACGCCGCGCCGATTTTCGCCAGTGGGTATTTGCGGAAATTGACCGGCTGGCAATCCCGGCGGTGCTGGTGACTCACGACAGCCAGGATCTCCCGCCGGGCGGACGCTATATTAATATCGCCGCCTGGCAGGCAAATTCCGTCTAACCTGCGTTATCGCAAAGAAATTCCCTTATCAGGAGCAGAGAATGAGCCCTCCTCTTTCTACCGTCGGGCATTTCGATGAAACGTGTTTCTCAATTGACCGCACTCGCCCTGCTCATGGGGCTTGCTGCTTCCTCTTCTTTCGCCGCTGATACCATGCCAACGCTGGACTTTTCAACGCTGCAACAGCGGCACGGCGTGGCGATAGACACCCGCCTCAGCGCTTTCTATAACGGTTGGCCGCAAAGCGCCAACGGGCCACAGGGCCATGAACCTCAGGCGCTAAACCTCTCCGCTACCTGGCTTGGCGCAATGAGCGACGAACAACTGCGCGCATGGGCTACTCAGCACCAGCTGCAGGCCGATACGCCAATCGCGTTATATGGCGGCGCCGAGGATAACGCCAGAGTTGCGGCGCGCCTGAAAGAAGCCGGATTCACGAAGCTCAGCACGCTTAGCGACGCCTTCAGTCAGAGCGAGCGCCTGCAGAAGCTGCCGCACTTTGAGCAGCTGGTGTATCCGCAGTGGATCCACGATTTACAGCAAGGTAAAACCGTTACCGCCGCCCCGCAAGGCGACTGGAAACTGTTTGAAGTGGCCTGGGGCGCGCCGAAATTTTATCTGCTGAATCACATTCCCGGCGCCGGTTATATCGATACCAATGAAGTGGAAAGCGAGCCGCTGTGGAACAAAGTGTCCGATGAACAGCTAACAGCGATGCTGGCTAAACACGGTATTCGCCATGACACCACGGTGATTCTGTACGGCCGCGACGTCTACGCCGCCGCGCGCGTCGCGCAGATCATGCTGTATGCCGGGGTGAAAGATGTACGCCTGCTCGACGGCGGTTGGAAAAGCTGGTCCGACGCGAATCTGCCGGTCGAACGCGGTATGCCAGCCGCAGAAAAAGCGGCGGCAGATTTCGGCGCGCCGATCCCCGGTCAGCCGCAGTTAATGCTCAATACCGAACAGGCGCGTGGGTTACTACACCGCCAGGATGCTTCGCTGGTCAGCATCCGCTCGTGGCCGGAATTTATCGGCACCACCAGCGGCTACAGCTACATCAAGCCGAAGGGCGATATTGCCGGCGCGCGCTGGGGCCATGCCGGCAGCGATTCCACCCATATGGAAGACTTCCATAATCCGGACGGAACGATGCGCAGCGCCGACGATATCGCGGCGATGTGGAAACAGTGGAACATTCTGCCCAACCAGCAGGTCTCGTTTTACTGTGGCACAGGCTGGCGCGCCTCAGAGACTTTCATGTACGCCAGAGCGATGGGCTGGAAAAACGTCTCCGTTTACGACGGTGGCTGGTATGAATGGAGCGGTAATCCGCAAAATCCGGTAGCCACCGGCGAACGCGGCCCGGACAGCAGCAAATAATCTGACTACTGAGGGAGGTTCTGGCTTTGCGCCTCCCTCAGCGTCAGGTAGCCGCTCCAGATACGGGTGAAGGTCGTCAGCCAGCATAGCGCGCCGAAGCACCACGCCAGCCAGGTAAAGTGCGCCGGAAACAGGCAACACAGTACAAATAGCAGGATCGTCTCCGTTCCTTCCGTCAACCCGCCAAGATAATAAAATGATTTATGCGCATAGCCCGGATTGGCAATCTGATGCTTTGCCGCAAGGGTCGCAAACGCCAGGAAGCTGCTGCCGGTGCCGATAAACGCAAACAGCAGCCAGCCGCCCGCCAGCGCATTTTGCGTCGGGTCGGCGACAATAAAACCGAACGGCACCAGCGCGTAAAACAAAAAATCGAGCGAAATATCCAAAAACCCGCCCGCATCGCTGAGGCCACGCCGCCGCGCCAGCGCGCCATCCAGGCCATCCAGCAACCGGTTGAGCAAAATGGCCGCCAGCGCGGCGCCGTACCAGCCGAGCGCCAGAAACAGCAGGGCCAGCACGCCGATAGCAAAACCGAAAAGCGTCAGGCCGTCAGGGGAGATCCCCGGGCGATCGAGCACGCGGGCGATGGCATTCAGTACGGGCTTCAATCGGGGGTGCAGGCGGCTATCAAGCACGGTGACGCTCCATCAGGCTAAAAGGTTGTCGGTACAGGGGAAAGACGGAGATAATACGCCATTATAAGCAAGGCCGGTATTTGAATGATTCAGGACAACTATGCAAAAAATCATTGATGTCGTCGCCGCGATTATCGAACGCGACGGCAAAATTCTCCTGGCGCAGCGCCCGCCGCATGCCGATCAGCCGGGGCTGTGGGAGTTCGCCGGCGGCAAGATCGAACCCGGAGAAAGCCAGGCGCAGGCGTTAGCGCGCGAGCTGGAAGAGGAGTTGGCTATCGTCGCGAGGCCAACCCGATATATCGCCAGCCATCAGCGGGAAGTGTCCGGACGTTTGATCCACCTGCACGCCTGGTGGGTTGGCGAGTTTAGCGGTGAACCCGTCGCCCATTACCATAGCGAACTGCGCTGGTGTACGCCGTCGCAAGCATTAGAATTTGATCTGGCGCCAGCGGATATTCCTCTGCTGAATGCCTTTATAAACCAACAAGCAGGCTAGCTTCTCTCCCCCTCATCTCCGGCCTGGGTCATCGTTTTTAGTTATGACCCTCGTCGGATTATAAATTTTTCTCCGCGCTCAATTTTTCCTTGTCAGCCTAACTATTTCCGGTGCTATAGTCGGAAAATCGGCTTTTTCAAGGCCGGGTATAAAAAATAACAAGCAACCACAACCGTAAGGGGAAATTACATCTATGGATCAGGCGTGTACTCTGGAAAGTTTTCTCGCCCGCGTTCAACAGCGCGACCCGCATCAAACTGAATTCGCTCAGGCCGTCCGCGAAGTGATGACCACTCTGTGGCCGTTCCTTGAACAGAATCCGCGCTATCGTCAGCTCAATTTGCTGGAACGCCTGGTCGAACCGGAGCGCGTCATCCAGTTCCGCGTCGTCTGGGTTGACGATCGCAATCAGGTTCAGGTTAACCGCGCCTGGCGCGTGCAGTTCAACTCCGCAATTGGCCCATACAAAGGTGGTATGCGTTTCCATCCGTCGGTCAACCTGTCGATCCTTAAGTTCCTGGGCTTCGAACAGACCTTCAAAAACGCCCTCACCACGCTGCCGATGGGCGGCGGTAAAGGCGGCAGCGATTTCGACCCGAAAGGTAAAAGCGACGGCGAAGTGATGCGCTTCTGCCAGGCTTTGATGACGGAACTGTATCGTCACCTCGGCCCGGATACCGACGTTCCGGCGGGCGATATCGGCGTTGGCGGCCGCGAAGTCGGCTTTATGGCCGGCATGATGCGCAAACTTTCCAACAACAGCGCCTGCGTCTTCACCGGCAAGGGTCTCTCCTTCGGCGGCAGTCTCATCCGCCCGGAGGCCACCGGTTACGGTCTGGTTTACTTTACGGAAGCGATGATTAAGCGCCACGGTCTGGGCTTCGAAGGGATGCGCGTCGCGGTATCCGGCTCCGGCAACGTGGCGCAGTTCGCCATTGAGAAAGCGATGGAATTCGGCGCGCGCGTCATTACCGCCTCCGACTCCAACGGTACGGTGGTAGACGAAGCCGGCTTCACTAAAGAGAAACTGGCGCGCCTGATCGATATTAAAGAGCGTAGCCACGGCCGCGTCGCCGACTACGCGCGCGAATTCGGTCTGACCTACCTCGAAGGCCAGCAGCCGTGGTCAGTGCCGGTAGATATCGCGCTGCCGTGCGCGACCCAGAACGAACTGGATGTCGATGCCGCGCAAATGCTGATCGCCAATGGCGTTAAAGCGGTTGCCGAAGGCGCCAACATGCCCACCACCATTGCCGCCACCGATCTGTTCCTCGACGCTGGCGTGCTGTTCGCGCCGGGCAAAGCAGCCAACGCCGGCGGCGTTGCCACATCCGGCCTTGAAATGGCGCAAAACGCCGCGCGTATGGGCTGGAAAGCGGAGAAAGTGGATGCGCGTCTGCATCACATTATGTTGGATATTCACCACGCCTGCGTCGAGTACGGCGGTGAAGAGAAGCAGACCAACTACGTCCGCGGTGCCAATATCGCCGGCTTCGTCAAGGTCGCTGACGCCATGCTGGCGCAGGGTGTGATTTAATCTGTGTCTTTATCCCCGACGCCCGGCGTCGGGGATATCAACTCTACTCCATGGTAATCACCACTTTCCCCAGATGATTACCGCTATCGAGGCAGGCATGCGCCTGCGCGATTTCAGCCATCGGATAGCTGGCGTAAATCAGCGGCTTACATTTACCCTGCGACAGCAGCGGCCAGACGTGGTCCTTCAACGCCTGAGCGATCTGCCTTTTTTCTTCTGCGCTTCGGCCGCGCATCGTTGAACCGGTCACGGTCGCGCGCTTGAGCATCAAGGTTTGAATATCAACATCATGGGCGATTCGCCCGCCCATAAAGCCGATAATAACCAGCCGCCCGTTTCGTTTCAGCAGTTCCAGGTTACGATTAAAATAGGGTCCACCCACGATATCGAGAATAACGTCGACGCCTTTACCATCGGTCAGCTGAGTGATTTTCTCTGCGAAATCATCGGTTTTATAATTGATGGCCGTGGCATAAGGACGCAGCGCCGCCACTTTTTCTTCCTGCCCGACGGTGGTATAGACTTTCATACCTAACTCATGACACAACAGGATCGCCGTCGTCCCGATGCCGCTGGCCCCGCCGTGAATCAGGACGCTTTCATGAGGTTGCGCCCGGCCCATCTGAAACAGGTTCACCCACACGGTGAAGAAAGTTTCAGGTATCGCCGCCGCTTCGCTAAAACTCAACCCAGGCGGTATTGGCAACGTTTGCCCCGCCGGTACCGCGCAATACTCCGCATAGCCGCCGCCGTTGGTCAGGGCGCAAACCTTATCGCCGGGATGAAAATCCGTCACCTGCGATCCTACCGCCGCGACCACCCCAGCGACTTCCAGTCCGGGTATCGGCGTTACCCCTTCCGGCATCGGATAAACGCCCTGTCGCTGTAAGATATCCGGCCGATTGACGCCAGCGGCTTTAACCTGGATCAGGACGTCGTTATCACCGACCGAGGGGATGTCGCCTTCACCAATCTGAAGAACCTCCGGGCCGCCCGGTTGACTAATTGAGATATACTTCACTGCTCCCCCTCATCATCAGATTGCTGTTACTTTGCATATTCGTCGAGCAACGCTTTTGCCGCCAACTGACCGAGCGCATTCGCCGCAAAAGGGCTGTCCCCGGTCAGTACTTTACGGTCCTGATGTACACGACCTTTAATATCGCTGTTTACGATCTCAAGCCCCATTGCTTTTAACGCTTCGCCAAAATACCAGGTCAGGTGACCGGGCATATAGCCGATATCAGGCGTTTGTTTATCGGCGGCATCCGGAAACGCGCAAATAGCATAACCGTTTAACGGATTCTCCCCCTGTCGTAACGCGAGGAACGCCGCCGGGCCGTGACAGAGCGAAATCACAAACCGATCGTGTCGTATCGCCCAGCGCAGCGTTTCGGCGACGGCTTCGCTCTCCGGCAGGCCGATAAGCGCACCGTGGCCGCCGGGAATAAATACCGCCGCATAATCGCTATCAGCATCCAGCTGCGCTACGACGTCAGAAAGGGCCAGGGGCTGGCGGAACTGCGGAAGATAACGCTCGAAGAACGGCATAATCTTTTGGTCTTCGCGCGGCATCGCCCAGTATTCAAACTTGACCATTTGCCCGGAGAGCGTCGCAATATCAAAATCGAAACCTGCGGCGTGCAGATGGTACATCGGCAGCAGCGTCTCTACCGGATGATTACCGGTCGAAAAGAGCGCGCCGTTATCGGTAGGCAGATAACGTTCATCGGCGGCGATAACCAGCACTTTCCGCCGTCCATTATAGCGCCGCGTGTAATCAGCGCCGCTGAGGTCAGACACCGGGCTGGTAAACTGGCTGAGAGAATAGGCCGAAGGAAAAAAAGCATTCTCTTCAGCATGGTCCACTTGCGGTTGTTTACTGATTTGTTCGCTCATCATCTTTTCCTTTTCATCTGCGGATATAGCGATTATTCACTGTGTGGCGGCGATATTTCACCGTTCAGCATCGCCACCTGGACGGCCTGCGCCGTGGTCACCACTCTCAGGCGACCGCGCGCATGGCGCAAATGATTCTCCACCGTACGTTCAGAGATCCCCAGCACGGCGGCAATGTCTCCCTGCCTAAGCCCTTTGGCTACCAGAGTGAGTACTTCGATTTCTCTCCGGGTCAGTACGGTTGCGTTACCTTCCTCAACAGAGCTCAACAATCTCCGCGCGCAATGAAATGCCTCTATGCCCAGTAACATCAGCAGCATTTCGGCTCGTGGAGAAGCGTCGATGGCCATGCCGCCAAGGCTCAGCGCCCCTTCAATCCCCGTGCGGCCGAAAATGGGGATCTGCATGCCATGAAGCGCGCCTTTCAAGGGAACGTCGACAATTTGATACTCACTGCTGGCCGTGTCACTACCGGTTTTTCGCCACAAAAATGGCCGGGAGGTATGGATGAAATGCTGGTTGACCGGACAGCGCTGCAGGTAGGTTTGTTCATCTACCTCATCGTCAAACCAGTGCCCTTCAATCCAGTAAATGCGTTCAATATAGGGAGTACGTAGTGGGGAAATAGAAAATAGTACGATCCGGTCATAGCCAAAAGCGGACATCACGTTTCTGACGTGTCGTTGCAGTTCAGCCATGGTGCTGACCGATCTGATTTTGAGGATACTGTCCATTGGATCGTTTGCCATCATCATCCCTTCTTTAACATCAATGACCCTATTTTAGAGCAGGGAGGCGGAAATGATATGCGGGAAAACCCTCAACCGGGTTAAGCGCCCTCAGGCGGAAGGGCGTTTTAGCTAAGCCCCTCCGTGGCGAGGGGCGGAGACATTATTGCGGACTTTCCGGCGCGATATCCGCCGCCGGCTTTTTGCCTTTCGGCTTACCCTTCCCTTTACTAAACGATTTTTTCGCTCCGCCTGGCGCAACCAGCCCGCGGAACTGGCGCACCGGCGTGCTCCGCGCCTGATCGATAAGCTGGAAAAGCGTCCCTACCAGCGGCTGCATAAAGTCCTGATAGCGGCACTGTTTTTCGCTGATTTGCGTCAATACCGACTCCCAATGGGCGGTCATATCCGGGCGCGCGGCCATTTCCGGCAGGGAATGGATTAGCGCCCGACCGGCGTCCGATGAGTGGATATAGCGCCCCTTTTTATTCAGGAAACCGCGCTTAAACAGCAGCTCGATAATCCCTGCACGGGTCGCTTCCGTCCCCAGACCGTCGGTTGCGCGGAGGATCTTTTTCAGTTCTTTATCCTGCACAAAGCGGGCAATACCGGTCATCGCCGACAGTAGCGTCGCGTCGGTAAAGTGGCGCGGCGGCTGGGTCTGTCGCTCCACCACTTCACCTTTTTCGCACAATAGCTCATCGCCTTTGGCGACCACCGGCAGCGGCGTACCGTCGTTCTCTTCGTCGCGCTCTTTGTTGCCAAGCAGCGCGCGCCAGCCCGCTTCGGCGAGGAAGCGCGCCTTAGCGACAAATTTGCCGTTAGCAATATCAAGGTCAATCTGGCACTTGCGGAATACCGCATCCGGGCAGAACTGCATCAGATACTGACGAGCGATCAGGTTGTACACCTTCTCTTCGTTATCGTTGAGTTTGACCTGACTGCTGCGCGCGGTCGGGATAATCGCGTGGTGCGCATCGACCTTTTTATCATCCCAGCAGCGGTTGCGGATCTCCGGATCCATCACCGGCTGCGGTAGCAGATCCGGCGCATGGACGCTAATCGCGTTCAGTACCGCATGGCGGCCAGCAAAGTGTTCTTCCGGCAGATAGCGGCTATCCGAACGCGGATAGGTAATTAGCTTATGGGTCTCATACAGCTTCTGGCAGATATCCAGCACGTTCTGCGCGCTGAAGCCGAAGCGTTTCGCCGCCTCAATCTGCAACGCCGACAGCGAAAACGGCAGCGGCGCCGGTTCGGAATCGCGTTTATCGTTATAGCCGGTTACGATTGCCGGCTGCCCTTCTATGCGTTTAACGACATGCTCGGCCAGCGGACGATGCAGTAAACGCCCCTCTTCATCCTGATAGGGTTCGCAGGCTTCGCTTGGCACCCAGGTGGCGATAAACCGCTCGTCTTGCGGCGTGACAATATGCGCTTTGACGTCAAAGAAATCTTTGGCGACGAAGTTTTCAATCTCTTCATCGCGACGGACTACCAGCCCCAATACCGGCGTCTGTACGCGGCCAACCGACAACACTCCCTGATAGCCGGCATTACGCCCGAGAATGGTGTAGGCGCGGGTCATGTTGATGCCATACAGCCAGTCGGCGCGAGCGCGGGCCAGCGCCGACACGCACAGCGGGACAAACTCGCTATTCGCGCGCAGGCGGTTAATCGCCCGTTCAACCGCCTGTGGGTTAAGGTCGTTAATCAGGCAACGCTGCACCTGCTGGCGCTTTTCCGGCGCCAGCTGCAGGTAGTCCAGCACTTCATCGACCAGCAGTTGCCCTTCTCTATCCGGGTCACCCGCATGAACCACTTCCTGCGCCTCGCCAAGCAAGCGCTTGATGACGTTCAGCTGTTTTGTGACCGACGGTTTTGGTTGTAGTTGCCACTTTTCCGGAACGATGGGCAGGTCGAGCAGATTCCAGCGCGCATAGCGGCCGTCGTAAACATCCGGCTGCGCCTGCTCCAGCAGGTGGCCGATACACCAGGTGACCACCTGCCCGTTGCCGCACTCAATAAAACCATCGCCTTTGCGATGCGGTTTTGGCAACACATCGGCGATAGCGCGACCGAGACTCGGTTTTTCTGCAATAAACAACCGCATCTAATCAACGGATCTCGATCATTGGACGCCCGCCGCGGGCGGTTACCAGCTCGCCAATGGCGGCCAGCTTGATGCCAAATTCCGCGGCAGCGGCCTGGACTTCGGCTTCAGCTTCCGGCGTTACCGCCAGCAGCAGGCCGCCGGAAGTTTGCGGATCGCACAGCAGATCGCGCCATTCCGCCGGCATCTCGCCCATCAAATGACCGTAGCTGGCAAAGTTGCGCCCGGTGCCGCCCGGCACCGCTCCGGCGGCGATATAGGCTTCAACGCCCGGCAGTTTCGGGATATCGGCGTAATTTAGCTGCGCCTGAACGCCCGCGCCGCGGCAGACTTCGCTGAGATGCCCCAGCAGACCGAAACCGGTGACGTCCGTCATCGCTTTTACCCCTTCGATATTGGCAAATGCGGCGCCGGCAAGGTTCATCTGGCACATGGTCTCCGTCGCCAGCCCCTGATGTTCCGGCTTCAGCAGCGATTTCTTCTCGGCGGTAGTCAGCACGCCAATGCCCAGTGGTTTGGTCAGATACAGCTTACAGCCCGCCTGCGCGGTGCTATTTTTCTTGATACGTTCGGTTGGTACCACGCCGGTCACCGCGAGCCCGAAAATCGGTTCCGGCGCATCGATGGAGTGACCGCCCGCCAGCGCAATTCCGGCCTGCTGGCAGGCAAAACGCCCGCCTTCAACCACTTCGCGAGCAATCTCCGGCGCCAGCGTGTTGATTGGCCAGCCAAGTATCGCAATCGCCATAATCGGTTTGCCGCCCATGGCGAAAATGTCGCTGATGGCGTTAGTCGCCGCGATACGGCCAAAATCAAAAGGATTATCGACGATCGGCATGAAAAAATCGGTGGTGCTGATGATCGACGTCCCGTTACCCAGATCGTAGACCGCCGCATCATCGCTGGTTTCGTTGCCGACAAGCAGGTTCGGGTCGACAAACTTCGCCTGCTCGCTATGCAGAATGGTTTCCAGCACTTTGGGGGAAATTTTACAACCGCAACCGGCTCCGTGGCTGTATTGCGTTAAACGAATAGCTTGCTCGCTCATGGACATCTCCTGTCATTGCAATCCCGCTATGGTAGCGCCCAAACGGCAAGGTGATAAGTGCGACAGTCCGAAATCGCGAGTGGTTGCTCATTAAGCAGACAAATATGCGTTTTTGCGATACCGAACAATTTTTTCAATGTGATTTTAACTTTTACTTACAGATGACAAAAATGTGACTAAAAACAAAACCATTGTTCTGGACATATAACACCGTAAGGAAATGTAGATGAAAAAGCGCGTTCTCGCCCTCTGCCTCGCCAGCCTGTTTTCCGTTAACGCTTTCGCACTGGTCCCTGCCGGCAACGATGCGACAACCAAACCCGATCTCTATTATCTGAAAAATGCCCAGGCCATCGATAGCTTGGCGCTGCTGCCGCCGCCGCCGGAAGTTGGCAGTATCGCATTTTTAAACGATCAGGCGATGTATGAGAAAGGACGACTGCTGCGCAATACCGAACGCGGTAAACTGGCGGCTGAAGATGCCAACCTTAGCGCCGGCGGCGTGGCGAATGCCTTCTCCAGCGCCTTTGGTTCGCCCATCACCGAAAAAGACGCGCCGCAGCTGCATAAGCTGCTGACGAATATGATTGAGGATGCCGGCGATCTGGCCACCCGCAGCGCGAAAGAAAAATATATGCGCATTCGCCCGTTTGCGTTCTACGGCGTCTCAACCTGTAACACCACCGAGCAGGACAAGCTGTCGAAAAACGGCTCTTATCCTTCCGGTCACACCTCAATCGGTTGGGCAACCGCGCTGGTACTGGCGGAGATCAACCCGCAACGACAAAACGAAATTCTCAAGCGCGGCTATGAGCTGGGCGAAAGCCGGGTTATCTGCGGCTATCATTGGCAGAGCGACGTCGATGCGGCGCGTATTGTCGGCTCGGCGGTTGTAGCGACCCTGCATACCAATCCGGCTTTCCAGCAGCAGTTGCAGAAAGCCAAAGATGAATTCGCCAAAACGCAGAAGTAACGTCATCGCCTTTGCATTCCCGGAGGCGGCGCGCTGCGCCTTCTCCGGGCTACCAAATCGCAAAGCGCTGTAGCCCCGGTAAGCGGCAGCGCCACCGGGGATTTTGAGATAGCCAGCATCAGTAGTTTCAGCCAGCATGGTGAATAAATTAAAGGCAGGCCGCACGCCCCGTAGGCCGGGTAAGGCGCCAGCCGCCACCCGGCGTAACAAGCGTTGACTCAGAAGCGCGTGACGAACGGCGCGGTATCCGGTCGCGCAAACGTGGTTGCTGCTTTTAACTGCGGCGTGCCGAGGTAAAGGAAACCGACAATTTTGTCCTGCTCGCGGCAGCCAAAGCCTTCGCGGACAACCGGACTCTCGGTTAACGCGCCGCTACGCCAGATACCGTTAAAGCCCTGCGCCACTGCGGCCATTTGCATCGCCATCACCGCGCATCCGGCGGACATCTCCTGTTCCCACTGCGGCACCTTCGGATGCTCTTCGCAGCGCGCGACCACCGCGATAATCAACGGTGCGCGAAACGGCGCATTGCGTGCTTTTTCAATGGCTTTTTCATCCTGCCCGGCGGCCATCGCCCCTTTTTCCAGCAGTTGACTAAAGCGTTCGCGACCATCATCGGCAATAATAAAGAACCGCCACGGCTGTAACGTACCGTGATCCGGCGCGCGCATCCCCGCATGAAGGATATTTTCCAGCTGTTCGCCAGCCGGAGCCGGGTCGGTCAGGCGCGACGCGCTGCGGCGATTTACCAGTAGTTCGAGAGCATCCATCTGTGTAACTCCTGTGATGTCATTTTGCATAAAATTAACATGCGCATGGATTTTGTTACAGCCCGATGGGTGATTCCTGCTGACAAGCGTCGGCACTCTCTTTAGGATAGCCAGACGCGGCAGCCCCTGCGGCTGACCCATCATCAAAATATTAGGGAGAATACATGCGAACCCTTTGGCGATTTCTTGCCGGATTTTTTAAATGGACATGGCGAATACTCAATTTCATTCGCCAATTCGCGCTGAACCTGGTGTTCCTGGCACTGGTGCTGATTTGCGTCGGCATCTGGGCGCAGTTTAGCAGCAGCACCGCGGAACATACCGCACGCGGCGCGCTGCTGATGAACATCACCGGCGTGGTAGTTGATAAGCCTTCCGCCAGCAGCAAACTGGGAGTCATCGGTCGCCAGCTGTTCGGCGCCAGTTCCGATCGTCTGCAGGAGAACTCACTGTTCGATATCGTACAGACGATTCGCCAGGCGAAAGACGACCGTAATATCACCGGTATCGTACTGGATCTGAAAAACTTCGTCGGCGGCGATCAGCCTTCGATGCAGTACATCGGTAAAGCGCTACGCGAGTTCCGCGACAGCGGTAAACCGGTATATGCCGTCGGCAGCAGCTACACCCAGGGGCAATACTACCTGGCGAGCTTCGCAAATAAAATTTGGCTCTCGCCGCAGGGTGAAGTCGACCTACACGGCTTTGCCACCAACGGTCTGTACTACAAATCGCTGCTGGATAAACTGAAAGTCTCGACCCACGTTTTCCGCGTCGGTACCTACAAATCCGCCGTCGAGCCGTTTATTCGCGACGACATGTCGCCGGCTGCGCGTGAAGCGGACAGCCGTTGGATCGGCGAACTGTGGCAGAACTATCTCAACACTATTGCCGCTAACCGCCAGATCACCGCGCAGCAGCTGTTCCCCGGCGCTCAGGGCGTGATCGACGGCCTTCGTAAAGTCGATGGCGATACCGCGAAATACGCGCTGGATAACAAGCTGGTCGACGAGCTGGCCACCTCGACGGAAGTGGAAAAGGCGCTGACTAAGCAGTTTGGCTGGAGCAAAGCGGATAACAACTATCGCGCCATCAGCTACTACGATTACAACGTCAAAGCGCCTGCTGAACAGGGTTCAGCGGTAGCGGTTATCTTTGCGAACGGCGCCATCATGGATGGTGAAGAAACGCCGGGTAACGTCGGCGGCGATACCACCGCGGCGCAAATCCGCGACGCGCGCCTGGATCCGAAAGTGAAAGCGATCGTTCTGCGCGTCAACAGTCCTGGCGGCAGCGTCAGCGCCTCGGAGGTCATCCGCGAAGAACTGGCGGCGGCGAAAGCGGCGGGTAAACCGGTGGTGGTCTCAATGGGCGGCATGGCGGCATCCGGCGGTTACTGGATCTCCACCCCTGCGGATTACATCGTGGCGAACCCGAGCACCCTTACCGGCTCCATCGGTATCTTTGGCGTGATTAACACGGTGGAAAATACGCTCGGTTCAATTGGCGTCCATACCGATGGCGTCGCCACCTCGCCGTTGGCCGATGTCTCAACCACCAAATCGCTGCCGCCGGAAGTGAAGCAGTTAATACAGCTGAGCATCGAAAACGGCTATAAGCGCTTTATCACCCTGGTGGCTAACGCGCGTAAGAGCACACCGGAGAAGATTGACCAAATCGCGCAAGGCCACGTCTGGACCGGTGAAGACGCCAAGGCCAACGGTCTGGTGGATAGCCTCGGCGATTTCGACGACGCGGTGGCGAAAGCCGCGGAGCTGGCGAAACTGAAACAGTGGCATATCACCTGGTACCAGGAAGAACCAACGTTCTTCGCGATGGTGATGGATAGCCTGACCGGTTCAGTGCGCGCGGCTCTGCCGGCCGCCATCCAGGCATACCTGCCTGCGCCGGTTGCGGCAGCCGCGGACGTTGTGAAAACGGAAAGCGATAAACTGGCGGCATTTAACGATCCGCAGAATCGCTATGCCTTCTGTCTGACCTGCGCCAATATTCGTTAATCCCCCGTCTGCCCCCGCCGTGGGGCAGCGTTTCAACGACATTAAATTCAAGCGCTTCTCTGCAACTCCCAGGGTTAGCGCTTTATTTTTTTGCCTGCCACTTTATACTGCGCCTGTTCACATCCAACCTAAGCGATGCTATGCAAAAGAAATCGATTTACGTTGCCTACACCGGTGGGACCATCGGTATGCAGCGCTCCGATCACGGTTATATCCCCGTTTCCGGCCACCTGCAGCGCCAGCTGGCGCTGATGCCCGAGTTCCACCGCCCGGAGATGCCGGACTTCACTATTCATGAATATGCGCCGTTGATGGATTCGTCTGATATGACGCCGGAAGACTGGCAGCATATCGCTGACGATATTCGCGACCACTACGACCAATACGATGGCTTTGTTATCCTGCACGGCACCGATACCATGGCCTTCACCGCTTCGGCGCTGTCGTTCATGCTGGAGAACTTAGGTAAGCCGGTGATTGTGACAGGGTCACAAATCCCGCTAGCCGAGCTGCGTTCCGATGGGCAAATCAATTTGCTCAATGCGCTGTACGTCGCCGCCAACTATCCCATCAACGAAGTTTCGCTGTTCTTCAATAATCGTTTGTATCGCGGCAACCGCACGACTAAGGCCCACGCAGACGGTTTTGATGCCTTTGCTTCGCCAAACCTCGCGCCACTGCTGGAGGCCGGCATCCATATCCGCCGTCTCGGTACCCCGCCGGCGCCGCACGGAAATGGCGAGCTGATCGTTCACCCGATTACGCCGCAGCCGATCGGCGTGGTCACCATCTATCCGGGGATTTCTGCCGATGTGGTGCGTAACTTCCTGCGTCAGCCGGTGAAAGCGCTGATCCTGCGCTCTTATGGCGTAGGCAATGCGCCGCAGAACGGCGAGTTTATTCAGGTCCTGGCGGAAGCCAGCCAGCGCGGTATCGTGGTGGTGAATCTGACGCAATGCATGTCGGGTAAGGTGAATATGGGCGGCTACGCCACCGGCAACGCACTGGCGCAGGCCGGTGTCATTAGCGGTTTTGATATGACCGTGGAAGCGACGCTGACCAAGCTACACTATCTGCTCAGTCAGAACCTTGATGGTGCGGCCATTCGAAACGCCATGCAGCAAAACCTGCGCGGCGAGCTGACCCCCGATGAATAAGGAGCATGCTATGAGCCACCGCGCACTGCTATTGGTCGACCTGCAAAACGATTTCTGCGCCGGCGGCGCGCTAGCCGTCCCCGAAGGCGATAGCACCATTGATATCGCAAATCAGCTGATCGACTGGAGCCTGGCGCGCGGCGACGCCATCATCGCAAGCCAGGACTGGCATCCGGCCAACCACGGCAGCTTTGCCAGCCAGCATCAGGCAGAACCCTATGCCCAGGGCGAGCTTGATGGCCTGCCGCAGACTTTCTGGCCCGATCACTGCGTGCAGCATAGCGATGGCGCCGCGCTGCACCCGTTACTGAAACAGCAGGCCATCAACGCCGTGTTTCATAAAGGGCAAAACCCGGCAATCGACAGCTACAGCGCGTTTTTCGACAACGGTCACCGGCAGAAAACCGAACTGGATGGCTGGCTACGCGCGCACGGCGTGACGGAGCTGAACATTCTTGGCCTCGCGACGGATTACTGCGTTAAATTTACCGTGCTCGATGCGCTGGATTTGGGCTACACCGTTAACGTTATCACCGACGGCTGTCGCGGTGTCAACCTGCAGCCGCAGGACAGCGCCGTTGCCTTTATGGACATGGCCGCCGCCGGAGCCACGCTCTACACCCTCGATGACTGGCTGGAAACTCAGCCCTGACGTCTCGCCCGGCGTGCCTCACGCCGGGCGGTATTTACCGCCTCGTTGACCTCGATAAATTGAGCTGTCTCGCAGTTTCCCCGGATAAGGGCTGATACTGTGGGCAGGCTGTTTTTTCGCCACGCCATTTCCGTGGCGTGTGCATTTTTATTATTGTCAAAGAGGAACTCCGATGAAACTTTTGCCCTTGCTGGCAGCATTACCCCTGCTCTGCGCCTCTGTCGTTTCCGCGCAATCTTACATGTCGGTCGGCTACTTTAACGGCGGCGGCGACGTCACCGCAGGCCCCGGCGGCGATATCGACAAGCTTGATGTCCGACAAATAACCCATCTTAACTACTCGTTCGGCCTTATCTACAACGATGAAAAAGACGAGACCAACGACGCGCTGAAAGATCCTGACCATCTCCATCAAATCTGGCTGTCGCCGAAAGTACAGGCGGATTTACAAAAACTGCCGGCGCTACGTCAGCAAAACCCGGATCTAAAAGTCCTGCTCTCCGTCGGCGGCTGGGGCGCGCGTGGATTTTCCGGCGCGGCAGCCACGCCGGAAAGCCGGGCGGTGTTTATTCGTTCGGTTCAGCAGGTCATTAACCAGTATGGCCTTGATGGCATCGATCTTGACTGGGAATTTCCGGTTAACGGCGCCTGGAGATTAGTGGCTAGCCAACCGGCGGATCGCGATAACTTTACCGCGTTGCTTAAAGAACTGCGTGCCGCCGTTGGCACTAAGAAACTGGTGACCATCGCCGTGGGCGCTAATGTTGAAAGTCCAAAAAGCTGGGTCGACGTGAAAGCGGTCGCCCCGCAGCTGGATTACATCAATCTGATGACCTACGACATGGCCTACGGCACGCAATATTTCAACTCCAATCTGTATGACTCCCGCCACTGGCCGACGGCGGCCGCAGCGGATAAATACAGCGCCGATTTTGTGGTTAATAACTATCTGGCTGCTGGTCTCAAACCCAGCCAAATGAATCTCGGTATTGGTTTCTATGGCCGGGTACCGAAACGTGCCGTCGAGCCAGGCATCGACTGGAGTAAGCCGGATGCGCAGAAAAACCCGGCCACTCAACCTTACTTCGGGGCGCAGCAAATCGAGTTGTTTAAATCGCTGGGTTATGACCTGAGGAAAGATACCTATGTGAAATACAACGATATTGTCGCCAAACTACTAAACGATCCGCAGAAACGCTTTACTGAACATTGGGATGACGAAGCGAAGGTGCCGTGGTTATCGGTAAAATCAGCCGATGGCAAAGCGCTATTCGCCCTGTCCTACGAGAACCCTCGTTCGGTGGCGATCAAAGCCGATTACATCAAGAGCAAAGGGTTAGCGGGCGGCATGTTCTGGGAATATGGCGCAGATGATAAAAACCAGCTTGCCCGACAGTTGGCCGAGTCGCTAGGTATCAAGACGCAGTAAAGCGCGAGCCCCGGAAGCACGACGCGACCGGGGTGACTTAAAGAGCCGCCCGGTTAAACCGGGCGCTCAGTGCAGCAGATTACTGCGGTTTGAACGTCGCAATCGGCTTCGGCACGATTCCGAAATCCTCTTTCAATTGCTGTTTGCTCTTCATCACCATCTGACCGTTGGTGTCGATGGTCATATGCTGCGCATCCGTGTTGTTGCGCGCCTGCCACAACATCACCAGCTGCATGCTGTTTTCTTTTTGTTCCGGGGTCAGCGCAACGCCGTCCGGCCATTTTCCTAACTCCACCGCGGTGGCTAAACGTTGGTACAGTTCCGGCGTCATACTGGCAATAATTTGCTCGATATCCATCTTCTGCTCATCCGACTTGGAATAATTTGCTGAATCGTTTCTTAGCCTTTAGTTCGCTCGCCGTTTTGGTCATCGGTGAAGCTTAATGAGGCCGAATTGACGCAAAAACGCTCGCCGGTCGGCTGCGGGCCATCCGGGAAGACATGCCCCAGGTGCGCATCGCAATTGCCACAGCGAATTTCCGTACGCTGCATACCGTGGGAGTAATCATTGAGATAACGAATCGCGTCGTCGCTCACCGGCTCATAGAAGCTCGGCCAGCCACAGCCGGAGTCATACTTGGATTGTGAGTGAAACAGCGGCGCATCGCAGACCAGGCAGTGGTAGATGCCGTCTTTTTTGTTATGCAGCAACCGACCGGTAAACGGCGGTTCGGTACCGTGATTCTGCGTCACATAAAACTGCATCTCGCTCAATTCTTGTTTGAGCTCGTCAGGAGATGGTTTATTAGCCATGTGATTACTTCTCGCTTTGAAAGGGCAACTTTACCCGTCGATTCTAACAAAACATTAACAATGAAACCTGTACTTTTGTTCTAAACTTATCCGATGCCATCAGGCAGCCAGATAATTGTGATACTAATCACATTTTTATCTTATATGACCTTTAAAATTCCGGACGCAGTCCCCATATGGAATTGGGCTCAAAGGGAGAGTGAGGCAAATCAATCGCGCAAAGGTCTGCTCAGGATTGATTTGTCGCAATGATTGACACGATTCCGCTTGACGCTGCGTAAGGTTTTTGTAATTTTACAGGCAACCTTTTATTCACTAACAAATAGCTGGTGGAATATATGACTATCAAAGTAGGTATCAACGGTTTTGGCCGTATCGGTCGCATTGTTTTCCGTGCTGCTCAGAAACGTTCTGACATCGAGATCGTTGCAATCAACGACCTGTTAGACGCAGAGTACATGGCTTACATGCTGAAGTATGACTCCACTCACGGTCGTTTCGACGGCACCGTTGAAGTGAAAGACGGTCATCTGGTCGTTAACGGTAAAAAAATCCGTGTTACCGCTGAACGTGACCCGGCTAACCTGAAATGGGACGAAGTTGGTGTTGACGTTGTTGCTGAAGCAACCGGTATCTTCCTGACCGACGAAACCGCTCGTAAACACATCACCGCTGGCGCGAAAAAAGTCGTTCTGACTGGCCCGTCCAAAGACAACACTCCGATGTTCGTTCGCGGCGCTAACTTCGACACTTACGCAGGCCAGGACATCGTTTCTAACGCATCCTGCACCACTAACTGCCTGGCTCCGCTGGCTAAAGTTATCAACGACAACTTCGGTATCGTTGAAGGCCTGATGACCACCGTTCACGCTACCACCGCAACTCAGAAAACCGTTGATGGCCCGTCTCACAAAGACTGGCGCGGCGGCCGCGGCGCAGCTCAGAACATCATCCCGTCCTCTACCGGCGCTGCTAAAGCTGTAGGTAAAGTACTGCCAGAACTGAACGGCAAACTGACCGGTATGGCGTTCCGCGTTCCGACTCCGAACGTATCCGTTGTTGACCTGACCGTTCGTCTGGAAAAAGCAGCGTCCTACGAAGAAATCAAGAAAGCAATCAAAGCGGCTTCTGAAGGCGCAATGAAAGGCGTTCTGGGTTACACCGAAGACGACGTTGTATCTACCGATTTCAACGGCGAAGTTTGCACTTCCGTGTTCGATGCTAAAGCTGGTATCGCACTGAACGACAACTTCGTGAAACTGGTTTCCTGGTACGACAACGAAACTGGTTACTCCAACAAAGTTCTGGACCTGATTGCTCACATCTCCAAATAAGTTGAGATGAACAAGTAATTAATAAGAGCGGCTTCGGTCGCTCTTTTTTTTGCCTGAAAGAGGATGGCGTAATGATTAATAAAATTTTTGCTCTCCCGGTGATTGAACAACTTTCTCCTGCTTTATCCCGCCGCCAGCTGGACGATCTTGAACTTATCGTGGTTGACCACCCGCAGGTAAAAGCTTCCGTCGCCCTACAGGGCGCTCACCTGCTCTCCTGGCAACCGGCCGGTGAAGAAGAAGTTTTGTGGTTGAGCAACAATACCCCATTTAAAAGCGGCGTCGCCCTGCGCGGTGGCGTACCCATCTGCTGGCCGTGGTTCGGCCCATCAGCGCAACAGGGGCTGCCGTCGCACGGTTTCGCACGTAACCTGCCGTGGGCGCTAAAATGCCAGGACGAAGATGAAAACGGCGTGATGCTGACCTTCGAGCTCCAGAGCAGTGACGAAACCCGCAAATACTGGCCGCACGACTTCACGCTGTATGCGCGCTTCAAGCTGGGTAAGACCTGCGAGATCGAACTGGAAGCCCACGGCGAGTTTGAAACCACTTCTGCCCTGCACACCTACTTCAACGTTGGCGATATCGCGGCGGTGAAAGTTAGCGGCCTTGGCGATCGCTATGTTGATAAAGTGCTGAATGCCGAAGAAGGCGTGCTGAAAGACGGCATCCAGACCTTCCCTGACCGTACCGACCGCGTTTATCTGAACGCCGAAGCCTGCAGCGTGATTCATGATGATGTCCTGAAGCGCAACATCGATGTGGTCCATCGCCACCACGGTAACGTCGTTGCCTGGAACCCGGGCCCGGCGCTTTCCGTCAGCATGGGCGATATGCCGGATGATGGCTACAAAACTTTCGTTTGCGTCGAAACCTGCTGCGTGACCGTGCCGCAGAAAGCCAGCGAAGAGAAACCCACCCGCCTGGCGCAGACCATTCGCGTCGTGAAGCGTTAATCAACGCGCAAACCCTGTACGAAAACGCCCAATAACCGTCGGGCGTGAGCGGGTAGACTATGTGCGCCTGATGGCGCTTCGCTTATCAGGCCTACTTAAATGGGGCGACAGGGAGCGGCCAGTCGCCACCAACACCGGCAGTGTCAGTAACCATAGGTACGAGATAGAGATTTAAGCTCACAATGGCACGGACCGTAGGCCGGATAAGGCGTAGCCGTCACCCGGCATAAACGCGAATTGTCGTGGGAGTTCGCCACTTTCGCGCCACCGTATAGCAAAACAGGGCATAACGCCCTGTTTTGATGCACAAAAAAGTCTGTCGTAGTGCGCTGTTAGAAGGTGTAGGTAATCCCGGTCGAAATCAGGCCGCTCCAGGATTTGTCCACCATCGGGCTATCGGTGATTTCGTCAGACAAACGAGTGTAGCGGGCGATACCGTAAACGCTCCAGTCGCCGAGGAAACGATAGTTCGCCGCCAGCTCCAGATACGGGTTCCAGCTGCTGTCAGGATCGTAGCTGCGCATGCCGCTGCGATTAGACTCATGCTTCGAGACGCCGTAGTAGTATTCGTTTTGATTGTCGCTGTTCCACTCCACGCCAATACCCGGCGTCAGGGTGAGGTTGCCGTTGGTATAACGGTACAGCCAGGCCAGATCCCAGGTGATACCGTTGCTGTTGTCCAGCGTATCACCGGCAAGCGTCGTACGCAGGAATCCGTACTGAGTGTTATGAACGTAGCTCAAACCCGCCATCATGGTGGATTTGCGGCGGTCCAGCTTGCGCATCTGCGAATTGTCGCTGTCGCCCGGCTTGAAATACATCGGCGACCAGTAAGCGGTCACGGACAGTTTGTCGTTGGTATCATTCCACAGGTAGTAACCACCACCCAAACCGTGGAACCAGAAATTATCACTTTCATAACTAATGACAGGTACCGGATAAACATCTGCATCATATTGTTTATAAGGATGCTCGACGACGCCCACGCCGGCCCCCAGCGTTAACTTCCCGTCAGCGTGCGCTGCGCTAGCTGACGTCGCGATGAACACACCCAGTGCCAGAAGTTTGATTTTAGTCACGATCCATATTCCTGTTGTCAAATAATTAGCGCGTGTAGTTTAACGTCGTAGAGGTTATGCCTCAAATGCTTTACTTGCTCTTACACTAAACCGAACAATTTCCCACTGCTTGATGACCGCCCTCTTGCAACTTCATGACGCATTGATGAACGGCTTTGGCAAGATATGCGAAAAATTGCCTGGTTTCCGGATGAGTTATTGATATGTCATTGAAATTGAGTTTTAGCGGCATGCAAGTTTTCTAAATGCATCTACGCTTAAATTTAGAAGGTGTAGTCGCAGAGCACGTTATCCAAATCGCTTCTGTAACCTGGCACGAGGGTTGCTGAGAAGTGAAGGATGTCGTTCAGCCTGCTCCTTCCGGGGGCCCCTACTATTCATATGAACGGCTCTCAACCTGTGCTAAAAAACGAAAGGACGGCATGCCATGAATATATTCGATCACTATCGCCAGCGCTATGAAGCTGCCAAGGACGAAGAGTTCACACTGCAGGAGTTTCTTACCATCTGCCGGCAAGATCGCAGTGCTTATGCCAACGCGGCTGAGCGGCTATTGACGGCCATTGGTGAACCAGTCATGGTCGATACGGCCCTGGAGCCGCGGCTGTCCCGCCTCTTTTCAAACCGGGTTGTTGCACGCTATCCGGCGTTTGAAGAGTTTTATGGTATGGAAGATGCCATCGAGCAGATTGTTTCCTATCTGAAACATGCTGCGCAGGGTCTGGAAGAGAAAAAACAGATTCTGTATCTGCTGGGGCCGGTCGGCGGTGGTAAGTCCTCGCTGGCGGAACGACTGAAATCGCTGATGCAGCGAGTGCCAATCTATGTACTGAGCGCCAACGGCGAACGCAGCCCGGTCAACGATCATCCGCTGTGCCTGTTTAACCCGCAGGAGGACGCGCAGATCCTCAACAAAGAATACGGTATTCCTAACCGTTATCTCGGCACAATTATGTCGCCATGGGCGGCGAAACGCCTGCACGAGTTCGGCGGCGATATCACTAAATTCCGCGTCGTGAAAGTGTGGCCGTCAATCCTCGAACAGATTGCCATCGCCAAAACGGAACCCGGTGATGAAAATAACCAGGACATTTCGGCGCTGGTGGGGAAAGTGGATATCCGCAAACTGGAACACTATGCGCAAAACGACCCGGATGCCTATGGTTACTCCGGCGCGCTGTGCCGCGCCAACCAGGGGATCATGGAATTCGTCGAGATGTTTAAAGCGCCGATTAAGGTACTGCACCCACTGCTGACGGCGACCCAGGAAGGCAACTATAACGGTACCGAGGGGATCTCCGCCCTGCCGTTCAACGGCATTATCCTCGCGCACTCCAACGAATCCGAGTGGGTAACCTTCCGTAATAACAAAAACAACGAGGCGTTCCTTGACCGTGTCTATATCGTCAAAGTGCCTTATTGCCTGCGCATCTCGGAAGAGATCCGTATTTATGAAAAACTGTTGAATAACAGTGAACTGACCCATGCGCCATGCGCCCCAGGAACGCTTGAAACGCTGTCGCGCTTCTCTATTCTGTCGCGCCTGAAAGAGCCGGAAAACTCGAGCATCTACTCGAAGATGCGCGTCTATGACGGCGAAAGCCTGAAAGATACCGACCCGAAAGCGAAATCCTACCAGGAGTATCGCGATTACGCCGGCGTCGACGAAGGGATGAACGGTCTCTCTACCCGTTTTGCCTTTAAAATTCTCTCAAGGGTGTTTAACTTCGATCATGCCGAAGTGGCGGCCAACCCGGTCCATCTGTTCTACGTCCTGGAACAGCAAATCGAACGCGAACAGTTCCCGCAAGAGCAGGCCGAACGTTATCTGGAATTCCTTAAAGGCTATCTGATCCCGAAATACGCCGAGTTTATCGGCAAAGAGATCCAGACGGCGTATCTTGAGTCTTATTCCGAATATGGACAGAACATTTTTGACAGATATGTCACTTATGCGGATTTCTGGATTCAGGATCAGGAGTACCGCGATCCGGATACCGGGCAATTGTTCGACCGTGAATCGCTGAATTCGGAACTGGAGAAAATCGAGAAGCCTGCGGGGATCAGCAACCCGAAAGATTTCCGTAATGAAATCGTCAACTTCGTGCTGCGCGCCAGAGCGAATAACAGCGGACGTAATCCGAACTGGACCAGCTATGAAAAACTGCGCACGGTTATTGAGAAGAAAATGTTCTCCAATACCGAGGAGCTGTTGCCGGTCATTTCGTTCAATGCCAAAACGTCTACCGACGAGCAGAAAAAACACGACGACTTTGTCGATCGCATGATGGAAAAAGGCTATACCCGTAAACAGGTGCGCCTGCTGTGCGAATGGTACCTGCGGGTACGTAAATCGTCCTGATAGCGACAAACCCGGTAGCCGCGGCTGCCGGGTTTCAGCACCACGGCTCGTATAACGAAAGACATCTACCCTAATCAACATCTGGGTACAGTTGGCAAATGCAGTACAGGAGGGCATATGACCTGGTTCATAGACCGACGCCTGAACGGGAAGAACAAAAGCGCTGTCAATCGTCAGCGCTTTCTGCGCCGTTACAAGGCGCAGATAAAGCAGTCGATCTCCGAAGCCATCAATAAACGTTCGGTGACCGATATCGACAGCGGTGAGTCCGTCTCTATTCCGACGGACGATATTAACGAGCCGATGTTTCATCAGGGGCGCGGCGGGCTACGTAATCGCGTCCATCCCGGCAACGATCACTTTGTCCAGAACGACCGCATTGAACGCCCTCAGGGCGGCGGCGGCGGAGGCGGCGGTGGTCAGGGGCAGGCCAGCGCCGATGGCGAGGGCCAGGATGAATTCGTCTTTCAGATTTCCAAAGATGAATATCTTGACCTGCTGTTTGAAGATCTGGCCCTTCCCAACCTGAAGAAAAACCAGCAACGCCAGTTGAACGAGTTCAAAACCCATCGTGCGGGTTTTACCGCCAACGGCGTGCCGGCCAATATCAGCGTGGTGCGCTCGCTACAGAATTCGCTGGCGCGGCGAACCGCGATGACCGCCGGTAAACGGCGCGAACTGCGGGCGCTGGAAGACGATCTCGATACCATTGCCAAAAGCGAACCAGCGCAGTTGCTGGAAGAGGAGCGGCTACGTAAAGAGATTGCTGAACTGCGGGCTAAAATTGAGCGCGTGCCGTTTATCGACACGTTCGATTTACGCTATAAAAACTATGAGAAACGACCGGAGCCTTCAAGTCAGGCGGTGATGTTCTGCCTGATGGATGTTTCTGGTTCAATGGACCAGTCCACAAAAGACATGGCGAAACGTTTTTACATTCTGCTGTATTTGTTCCTCAGCCGGACCTATAAAAACGTTGAGGTGGTCTATATTCGCCACCACACCCAGGCGAAAGAGGTGGATGAACATGAGTTTTTCTATTCCCAGGAGACCGGCGGCACGATCGTTTCAAGCGCCTTAAAGCTGATGGATGAGGTTGTTAAAGCCCGCTATGACCCGGCGCAGTGGAATATTTACGCCGCGCAGGCGTCGGATGGCGATAACTGGGCGGACGACTCGCCGCTGTGTCATGAACTGCTGGCGAAGAAAATATTGCCGGTGGTTCGTTACTACAGCTATATCGAAATCACCCGCCGCGCCCACCAGACGCTGTGGCGCGAGTATGAGCATCTGCAGGCGACGTTTGAGAATTTTGCAATGCAGCATATTCGCGATCAGGAAGATATTTACCCGGTCTTCCGCGAGCTGTTCCATAAACAAGGCGCCACCAGTAATACTTAGTCTCATAAATCAGCCAGATAAATACCCATTCTGGCTGATTTATCTGTCACGAAAACACATTGCCAGGCAGATTCTGGCTCCGTACATTTACATTTTGATAATTGCCGAATTAATCCTTTACGCATCGGGTCTCCGGACGGCTAAAATAAAGGTTGCACTATTTTTTCTACTATGCGTTAATGGTTACGTCGATTTGAAAGACAGAAAGATATTACCCAAGCAGTTACTCACACCTCCAGGCGCTATCGCTGATACCACCTTTCCTGAGTCTCTCCAATAGTATTAAGATTCTTCTGCAAATCAAATCCTGTATGCTTTGATACATTAAAAACTGGATAGAAGATGACTAATAAGAGTAATGGCTTAGTAAGACGGTTAAACGCTGGCTGAATTTGATGCGAACTTCTGATTTACGATAACGATGACGGCCTTGACCTGAGTAGATAAATAAGAAGCATCTCATTCAAATCAACACAAAATGGCATAAATTGATAACATAATTTGTCAGGCATGCTATTTTTAGTAGTAACGCAAACGATATTTCCGTTTTGCAGTTCAGCCCATCAGAAATTTACATATTCATCTGTGGGTCAGTGACAAAATGTAAAAAAAACATAATAATATAAAAGGATAAAATTATGATTAACAATATTCATTTCCGATGCCCGTGCTGCCATGGGTCACAGTACAGAACCTCACATTTTGATGTGAGCGAAAAAAACCCCTTCGGCGCGAAATGCATTTTTTGCAAATCCGACATGGTGACTTTTGACAATATCGAATCTATCGATGTTTATCAGCCTGTCATGTCACAAGTCGCCGGAAGCAAAATGTTTGCCTCCGCCGCCTCATGAGTGGCCTTTGGCCAGTCCTGCGCACTCTTCAGACACGCGTCATGAAGAGTGCCGCATTTTAGTTAATCTGCCCTGCCTCGTTCTCCACACCTACACTATCTGTCAGCATAGTTAATCTGACCAGCCGTTCGTTCACCCACGCTCTGGTAGCCTGTTTATCCACTATGATAAAATCAGCTAAACGGGTAAGACGAATCCAAACATCATGAAATTACAGAATAAATTACTGCGACATGTTATTTCCGCAGGCGTTGTGGTGTTGACGTCTTCATTTCTTGTATACGAATTAATCGCTACCCATCGCGATATGTCAGGCTATATGCGATACATCATAGAAAAAGGAGAATCGACCTTTCTCTATGATAAATATCAGAATCAACTCATCATCTCTCAATTTCTGCGCAAACTGGATACTCCCCCAAATCAAACGGAGCTAGAGCAGGTCTGCAATAGCGTACAACACAACGGGGATGTCAGTGGTTTGAATATCGCCGGATATACCTATCCCCAACTGCATGGCACGCTAAGCGCCGCGCATGCCGACTGCGGCAAGTGGCGTGGCGATATTCCTGCGCTCCAGGCATTCGATCGCGCGGTTGCCAGGAATGATAGCTGGCAGCCAGAGGTTCCTGCGACGCTCAAATCAGAAAAACGCTTTCGCTATTACATAGATCTGGTAAATAAATATATCTATTTTTATGCACCCGTCAGAATTAAAAGCAATCCGATACAGAACTGGAATTTTCTTCAGGACAGTAAACTGGGTATTAGCCAGGCCAGCCTCGATGGTTTAGAACAGGGTCGCTCGCTCATCTCAACCGTGTATGTTGATGCGATGACGGGAAAGAATATTTTATCGTTTTTAACGCCGGTGTATTTCAAGGATAAGCTAAAAGGCGTAGTGATGGTCGATGTGACCGCGCAAGAGATTGAGGCGTTGTTATATACCAGCGACCGGCCTTTAGTGTGGCGCTATCTGGATATTACCTTGAAGGATTCCGATACCGGCGCCCTCATTGAGGTACATCATAGTAAAACACATCTGTTGAATTACGCCCATTACACCCATCAGGTGGCAGAAAACTTACGGATAAGCTTATCTCTTGATATTATGTATTTTCTGCTCAGTTCGTGGAAACTCTTCCTGTTTTATTTACTCTCTACCGCCGCGTTACTGCATCTGGTGCGGGTTCATTTCCGCCTTTATAACTCGGTATCGAAAGAGAATATCAGCGATACCATGACCGGCCTTTATAATCGTAAGATCCTTACTCCGATGCTGGAGTCGCGCCTGCAACGGCTTACCGCGCAAGGGGTTAATGTGGTAACGGTGGCGCTTGACTGCGATGGACTGAAAAAGATCAACGATACCTGGGGGCATAACGCCGGCGACGAAGCGATTATTCTTCTGGCACGGGCTATTTCCGCTTCCATTCGTAGCAGCGATTATGGCGTGCGCTTAGGAGGCGATGAGTTTTTTCTAATTCTGATCGATTATCCGCACGATGAAGCGGAAAATATCCCGGCGAAGATCCGGCAATATCTGGCGATTCATGACCATCAACAGCGCGTCGATTTTTCCTGGGGCGGGGAACATCTCGCGCCAGAACAATCACTCAGCGACGCAATGAAAGCTGCCGATGCGCGCCTGTATATGAACAAAAAGCAGAAAAAAAGCCCCGACCTTCGCAGATAAGTTTTCATTGCCATCGCGCGGGGTTAAGCTTTGCCTTTTCTGTAGAGGAACTATCGCAACATGCAATCGCCAGAGACCGCAGACATACACCAGCGGTTATGTCGCCTCCTTGATCGGCAACAGGCTCGCTACCGGGTTATGGAACATGAAGCCGTTGGTAAATGTGAAGCCGTATCTGCAATCCGCGGTACCGCGCTGGGACAGGGCGCCAAAGCGCTGGTCTGTAAAGTGAAAGGTAATGGGATAAGCCAGCACGTGCTGGCTATCCTTGCCGCCGATCAGCAGGCCGATTTATCCCGCCTGGCGCAGCATATTGGCGGCAGTAAAGCGTCACTCGCCAGCCCGGCAGAAGTCGATGCCCTTACCGCCTGCGTATTCGGCGCCATTCCGCCGTTTAGCTTCCACCCTAAGCTAAAACTGGTCGCCGACCCGTTGCTGTTCGAACGTTTTACAGAGATAGCCTTTAATGCCGGCCTGCTGGAAAAATCGATCATTATGAATACCGACGATTATCTGCGTATCGCCCGTCCTGAGCTGGTAGCGTTCCGTCGCGTCATTTAACGCATCGCCGGTATGCGACAAGGTTCACGGGCGGCGCTGGTAGCCTTATTTGCAGCAAATAAATTAAAAGCCTGTTTATTCACGCGATTATGCGTAGAGTAAGCAGGTTTTCTTTTTTTATTTTGGCAAGGATCTCTGGCATGTTCGATACAACCCTGTTTATTTTGCTGGGGCTGGCGGCGCTCGGCTTCATCAGCCATAACACCACTGTCGCTATCTCAATACTGGTGCTCATCATCGTGCGGGTGACGCCGCTTAATGTTTTCTTCCCCTGGATTGAAAAGCAGGGGCTGACCATTGGTATCATCATTCTGACCATCGGCGTGATGGCTCCCATCGCCAGCGGAACGTTACCGCCCTCGACGCTTATCCACTCTTTTGTGAACTGGAAGTCACTGCTGGCGATTGCCGTGGGCGTGTTCGTCTCGTGGCTTGGCGGACGCGGAGTCGCTCTCATGGGTTCGCAGCCTCAACTGGTCGCCGGGCTGCTGGTGGGTACCGTGTTGGGCGTGGCGCTGTTTCGCGGCGTCCCGGTCGGGCCGCTTATCGCCGCCGGCATTATTTCACTTTTTATCGGAAAGGCTTAGATAAACTGGCGTGGTAGCGGCCAGGCGTTTGCCCTAATCCTTTTTTAAACATGGTGATAAAGGCGGTTGTTGAATCATAACCGAGCGTCTGGGCGGTTTGCTGTACCGTCTGTCCGCGCACCAGCATCTGCAGCGCCAGAATCAACTGCAGCTGATGCCGCCAGCGGCGAAAGCTAAGCCCGGTCTCCCGCACCACCAGCCGCGCCAGGTTGCGTTCGCTCATGGCGAACGCCGCCGCCCACTGCGACAGCGTCTGCCAGTGCGCCGGATCGCGGGCCATAGTGTCGGCCATCCGGCGAATCTTCGGATGTCCTGAAACCGGCAACTGCAGGTGCTCCTGCGGTTGTTGCGGTAGCTCATCAAATAATACCTGCACCAGGCGCTGCGTAGGCGGCGCGTCAAGCGCCTCCCTGCCGCGTTCGGCAAGGGTCATAATCAACTCTCGCACCAGGGGTGAGATTTTTAACGTGCAGCAATGCTCAGGCATCGGCGCCGCCCCCGGTTCGATGAACAAAAAGCACACCTGCGCCCCTGGCGTTGCACGATTGCTGTGTGGAAGCTGACCCGGTACCCACACCGCATACAGCGGCGGCACCATCCACATAGCGTTATCCACTTCGCAGGTTAAAGCGCCGTGCAGCGCGAGGATCAGTTGACCTTTGCGGTGCTGATGGCGCGGAATAAACTGCTCGTCGTCCACCACCTGGATGCGAAACGCCAGCGCCGCTTCATGGCCGCTGTCTGGTTCATAGCCGTCTAAACCCAGTCCAATCATCAAATTGTCCGATATTAGCGATAATCTGTCATTTTAGCTTGATTCAAACAGCGGTTAAACAGGCTATTGTTACGACCCTGTTTATTAGTCTGAGAACGTTATGAGTCCTGTTTCTTCCTCTGCCGACGGCAGCAAGCTGCTGCTGATTGTCGGCATTTTATTTATCGCCGCCACGCTACGGGTAACTTTCACCGGTATCGCCCCACTGCTGGATGCGATACGCGCTGAATACCAACTGACGACGGCGCAAACCGGGCTGCTCACTACACTACCTTTGCTGGCCTTCGGACTGGTCTCTCCGCTGGCGGCCGGCGTCGCCCGCCGTTTCGGCATTGAGCGTAGCCTGCTGCTAGCGATGGTGATTATTTGCCTCGGGATCGGATTACGTTCCCTCCCCTCAACAGCCTGGCTATATCTCGGTACAGCGCTCATTGGCTGCGGAATCGCGCTGGGTAACGTGCTGCTGCCTGGGTTAATTAAGCGTGATTTTTCCGGCCATGTCGCCCGTATGACCGGCGCCTACTCCATTACCATGGGCGCGGCGGCGGCGGCAGGTTCCGCAATGGTGGTGCCGCTGGCGCTAGTGGGTTTTGGCTGGCGCGGCGCGCTGCTGCTGCTGATGATTTTCCCCCTATTTGCGCTCTTTCTCTGGCTGCCGCAGGCCCGCCGCCAGGCTTCCACGCCGATGACCGGTTCGGGCGCCGCGCACAATCGGGGGATCTGGCGTTCGGCGCTGGCCTGGCAGGTAACGCTGTTCCTCGGCATTAATTCACTGGTCTATTACGTGATCGTCGGTTGGCTGCCCGCAATCCTGCAGAGTATGGGCTACAGCGAAGCGCAGGCTGGCTCTCTGCATGGTCTGTTGCAGCTGGCGACCGCTGCGCCTGGCCTGGCCATCCCGCTAGTACTCCATCGCCTGAAAGATCAGCGTGGCATCGCCGTTCTGGTCGCCTTAATGTGCGTGTTCAGCACGCTCGGTCTGTGGTTACTGCCCGGTCAGGCGGTGATCTGGACATTGATTTTTGGTTTCGGATCCGGCGCTACCATGATCCTTGGCCTGACGTTTATTGGCCTGCGCGCCAGCTCAGCGCATCAGGCCGCGGCGCTCTCCGGCATGGCGCAGACTATCGGTTATCTGCTGGCCGCCTGCGGGCCGCCGCTCATCGGTAAAATCCATGATGCTTACGGCGATTGGCATATACCGTTAATCATCGTCGCACTCATCGCAGTGGTCATGGCGCTGTTCGGCGCCCTTGCCGGAAGGGCGCGGGAAATTCATTAATAACAAGGGTCGGCAGCCGGGGCTGCCGATTTTTTATTGTCGGGTTGCGTGCAGGAAAGCCTGTACCAGCGGCGCCGGACGCCCTTCCAGCGCGTTGCGCTCGTGCTGGAACAACGTGGCGACGAAGAACGGATGGGTGGTTAACTCCACGGCGCGGATCTCGCCGTTCTCATCCCAACCGGTCACCCGCAGCGCGCCCTGCTCCAGCTCATGGGCAAAGCTTTCGGCAATGCCGTAGTTACAATGATATCCCTCTTCAATGCTGTCCCGGCCATAAGCGCGAGCAATCAGCGTGTTCGCGCGCAGCTCGATAGCGTCTGATTTCTCCACCAGCGAACAGCTTAACGGCGCAATGACCATTCGCCCTTCGCTATCGGTTTCGGCGTGCGCCGCATCCTGCCATCCCATTACATTACGGGCGTATTCGATAATCGCGTGCTGGAAACCGCCGCAGGTGCCGAGGAACGGAATACCATTTTCACGGGCGTAACGAATGGCGATAAATGCGCCTTCGGCGTTTTTATACGGGCTGGCGGGAACCACCCAGATAGCGTCATAATCGGTGAGCCGGTCAGCGCTGGTAATCTCGCTGGTGGCTATCCAGTCATAACTC
This sequence comes from Klebsiella sp. 141153, assembly GCF_032601995.1. NCBI lineage: Bacteria > Pseudomonadati > Pseudomonadota > Gammaproteobacteria > Enterobacterales > Enterobacteriaceae > Klebsiella > Klebsiella sp. 141153. Next base: position 164,194 of record NZ_JAQIRJ010000012.1, read on the forward strand.
ACCGGTTGTTCCAGAACCGCGGCAGCGTCATCGATAGCCAGCGGAATCGCCTTATGGGCAATCACGTCAGGGTTGTAATCGCCAACAAGGGCAATGCGCAAAGGGGTGTTCATAGCAGGATCCTTATGTCTGTGGATTATCGGGCAACACAAGGAACCTCAGATTAGCGTTATCATTCGCGGAACACAATGGTTATTTATCGGTGTGCTGCAAGGGCTTGCCGCCAGATTGACATAACGACGGGAGAATAATGATGATTCAATGTAAACGCGTTTATGACCCTACAGAGGCCAGCGACGGTTACCGCGTGCTGGTCGATCGCCTGTGGCCACGGGGGATAAAAAAAGAGGATTTGCATTATGACGAGTGGTGTAAAACCCTGACGCCTTCCAGCGATTTACGCAAGGCTCTGCATGGAGAAGCGATTGACTTCCCTCACTTCCGCCAGCAGTACCACAAAGAACTGGAAAACCATCGCGATGAAGGGCTACGGCTCGCCAAATTGGCCAACCAGCAACCATTAACCCTGCTCTATGCGGCAAAAGATACGCAACAAAACCATGCGCTGGTGCTGGCGGAGTGGCTAAAGAGCTTAATCTAGCGGCGGCGAATTATTTTTTCGCCGGATGATCGCGCCGCCACAGTTCCCATTCATCGAGCGTTTCGCCACTGGGAAGTTTACAGTCGGTGCGCACGCCCTGAGGTGTCTGGACCGGAACCTGCTTACCGCCCTTCTGGTCGCAATAGACGGCGGCCGGATTGGCCATACCGATCGAGTTTGGCGGCGGCGGCGCATCAGGCTGTTGTGACTGAGCGCAGCCCGCTAACACCAGCGGCAACATCATTACTATCCACTTCATAATTGCTCCTGTTTTATTCAAAGCGACCTTTCGCCCTGAATCTCCACGGTTTCTCCATTTTAACTACACTTTTGCCCTTTAGAGTAGCGCTCGTTCTCGAATTGACCAGAGAACAGATCATTCCATAATCAATGAGTTTTGCCCCATCGCCCCCGATGGGGCTTTTTTTTACCGTCGCGATAGCAGATATCCCCCTGCTAAATGTGATACATTCGTTATAAATATGTTTGTTATTAGCTGTTCGCTGCGCAAGCTCGCAGTACTGCGCTAACGTCCGGGGGCCGTTTCATTCATGTCAGACTTCATTCTTGCCCGCGTCTCACAGACGCTTGCTACCGAACGAACGCTCGAAACGTTGGTGCGACAATTGCTGGAAATGCTGGAGCTGGTGACCCGCATGGAGTCAACTTATCTCACCCGCATTGACTTCGAAGCCCAGCGCCAGCTCGTCATGTATGCCCACAACAGCAGCGAAATGCAGATCCCCGAAGGGTTCTCCGTTCCCTGGGACGAGTCGCTTTGCAAACGCGCGATCGATGATAACTGTATATTTTGCAACGACGTTGGCCAACGTTGGCGCTCCTGTATTGCCGCGCAGGAGCTCGGTATCGCCACGTTCTTCAGTATCCCGGTCCATCTTGCCGATGGTTCCTTATATGGCACGTTGTGCGCCACCAGCCGCGTCAAGCAGCCCTTTAACCTGGAAGGCGAACAGGTCATGATCCTGTTCGCCAGCCTGATCTCTCATTACGTGGAGAAAGAGACGCTGGTTCAGCAACTGCGCAGCGCGAATGCGGCGCTGGAGATGCACTCCTATACCGATGAGTTGACAGGTTTAGCTAATCGTCGCGCATTGTTTAAACATCTTAAGACGCTGTTTATCACTGCTGGCGCCCAACAACGCCGACTTCTGCTTATCTTCATCGACCTCGATGATTTTAAAGCGATTAACGATAAACTGGGCCACCCCTGCGGCGACAGTTTTCTCATCCAGATAGGCGAACGATTAAGTGCCAGCGTGCGTGACGAAGATACCGTTGGCCGCCTCGGCGGCGATGAGTTTTTAATCATCGGCCCGGCGCTTGAATCATCCGCGCAGGAGGCGTTTATTGCCCACTTACGCCAGCAGCTTACCGGACGTTACCGCCTGGCCGGACACGGTATAGAATATCCTGGCGCCAGCTTTGGGGTGATCGAAGTCGATCCGCGAAATATGGATGTTGAGCAGGCGCTACGCGCGGCGGATGAGGCTATGTACCACGACAAAAACGCACGCCGCATGCTGACCCGGTTCGATATTGACCAAAAAGCATAACTTTCCAGTATGATAGATAACATAACGTTAATAGACAGGAACTGAGCATGAAATTGGGTATTCTTTTTCCGGTGGTGATTTTCATCGTTGCCGTGGTCTTTCTGGGCTGGTTTTTTGTTGGTGGCTATGCGGCGCCAGGGGGGGCATCATGAAAAAGACGACCATTATTATGATTATCGTCGCCATCGTAGTGGTCGCCGGTACCGAATTGGGCTGGTGGTAATCTCATTTTTCCCCTCCGCCCGGTATTGCAGAGTTGTCTTATCTACTCAATAAGTTAAGACGATACACTCACTTCATCAGCCGCTTCGCTGTATTTATTTGCTAAAGCGGGCATTAACTGGAGAAGTGAGTAATGAAAAAACCGATGGTGTTACCGTTGATTATTGCGCTGTGCACGCTGTTATCGGGATGTATCGTAGATGATGGTTATCATCATCGACACCGCCACCATCATCATGACCGTGGCTGGTGACAGATAGGATCATTCAAAAAGGCGAACAAGAGTTCGCCTTGTTGCATTTAGTCCTGACGATCAGAACCTAAAAACAGAAAGCCCAGCGGGATAGCAAATAACACGGTGAACACGGTACTGTAAACCATCACCATCGCGCCTTGCAGGAAGAACATTGAAGTTGTCCACTCCGAGTACGGCATGTTGTACTCGCTCACCACGCCACCGAACGTTGCGCGGCCCACGACGGCAAGCGCAATAGCAAATACCGTCGCCATCGACAACAGAAACTTCTTGCCGTTTTTATTACTGAGGATTTTTTGCAGAATCATCCGGGTTCCCTTCTCTGTGAGCGATAATCGGCTGTATATGTAACACTAATGCAATAAAAATTGAAGGGTTTTTGTTACAACACAGCGATTATCGCTGGCAGATAGTTTCCGGGATCAGGACTGCAGCGTCGCCAGGCGTGCGGCAAAGCCGACAAAGACCAGACCGATCAAGCTGTTGCCCAATTTCGCCAGTTTCTTTTTGGTTTTCACATAGCGCGTCACAAACGAACCAGACAGGATAAGGAAGCTCATGTAGATAAAACTAATGATCTCCAGCGTCAGCGCCAGGATAAAGAACGCGACGCCCGGCGATGTCGCATTAACGTCAATGAACTGGACGAAAAAAGAGACATAGAAAAGGATCGCTTTCGGGTTGGTCAGGCTCAGGGTTAACGAACGTTTGAAGATCGCGCTCCCCGGCTCAGCATCGGCGGCATCATGCCCCTCGCGCTGTTTAAATACCGAGTAGAGCATTTTGGCGCCCAACCAAAGCAGATAAATCGCGCCGAGATAGCGCACAATATTAAACAGCACCGGGGTCGTTTTGATAAGCGTCGCAACGCCAGCAAAAGCCAGGAACATCAGAACCGCATCGCCGATAAATACGCCAGCGGCGGCAAGGTATCCTTTCTTAACGCCGTGCGCGATACCGGTTTTCAGTACAAAAAAAGTATTGGGACCTGGTACGAGAATGATAAAAATAGCCCCGACCAGGTAGGTCAGATAATTCAAAACACCAAACTCAGCGAACACGCTGCACTCCTTCGCTTTCAACAAAAAGTATGATCCGGCTCACGTTAACGCAACTGCGGTCATTTTGAAAGCGTGGAGCGCAACTGTGGTACTAATATACCGAAGTTTCGCCAAGCGGGCGGGTTTTGAACCGGCGATGCACCCACAGGTATTGCTCCGGCGCACGCAGAATTTCGCGTTCAATGACCTTGTTGATATAACTGGCGGCAATCTGTTTATCTTCGCCGGGATAATCATTCATGACTTCACTGATATGCAGGCTGTAGCCTTTACGATCCAGCTTGCGCACCATACTGATACTCAGCATTTTTGAACCGGAGAGGCGCGACAGCACCCAGGTACCATTAGTCGTCGCCGCCTGTGGAACCGAGAAGAACGGCGCAAATACGCTGCCCTTCGGGCCGTAATCCTGATCCGGCGCAAACCACACCGCCTCACCGGATTTCAGCGCATGTACCAGCCCGGAGAGATTACGACGGTCGATCATCGCTTTATTCGAACGCAGGCGAGCGCGAGTCTGCACCCACTCCATAAGCGGGCTATTGTGCGGGCGATACGTCGCCATCATCGGACGACACAAGCCCATTGCGCGGCCACCCAGCTCCAGTGACATAAAGTGAATGCCAACAACCATCACGCCTTTATCGGCGCTGAGCGCATTGTTCAGATTGGCGATGCCGTCGACGTCAAACCACTTCTTAACGCGTTCATCGCTCCAGAACCACGCCATACCCGTTTCGATAAGCCCCATGCCGAGAGACATAAAGTTCTCTTCCAGCAGCTTTTCGCGGGCAGCGCAGGACATCTCCGGAAAGCACAGCTCAATGTTACGCCGGGCAATGTGTTCCCGACGTTTCAGAAAACGACGTGATAACCGCCCTGCGCTAGTACCGAGCGTATGTAACACGGGATAAGGGAGTTGGACGATTAACCAAAGAATGGCCAGGCCAAACCAGGTCACCCAATAGCGGGGAAGCAATAGATGTTTTTTAAAGGCGCAAGACATGGTTTTTCCTGTAAACATTAAAATATAGGGTAACGCTTAAGGAAAAAACGAGTCCCTTCATCCGTCATTAGGCGATACAGCAAGTCAGACAATAGTAATCCTGGTAAATTCACGGCAGCAAGAAAAAATTACACTTAATGCCAAAATACATAATAGATTCACAGATGTTACAAATTGTAAAGCGGAAATGAAGTCCGTTCATTCATATTCACGCTGATAATCATTTTCGCGCTAATGATTTTTTCTGATATAGGAATGGACTTAAACTGCTATCTGGCGATTTTACAGGCATGGCATCACGCAGGCCGCTGTTGACGCCGCCTTCCGGCACATTAGGCCCTCAACGCGCACGGGCAAAAAACATACATACATCAAATATAGTCAGTGCAAACAATCACTGTGGATAATAATATTTGCGACCGTACTAGCCGATTAAAAATGTTAGCTATTAATAAATATAAATAAGAACAGGATTATTTATGCTTACTGATAAATACTGACAAAAGTATAACATTGCAACTAACTAATAGTCGCGTTCGCAGGAATCTCAACTATTCCCTGGTTGTTACTCTTTGCTGCACTCGTGGCAATTAAACCGCATTGCCGATGCCATCTCGAAAAATTGAGACTGACAACACATTATCGCTGATTTGGGTTTGTCAGTCCGCGCCTATCGCCTCCTGAAAGGTGATGTAAAAGCAATCACTCCTCATCGCAACTAGATATGAATCAAACTGTGAAAGGATTCATCAAGTGATTAGCAGAATGAAAGCGACTATGTGAGCTAAAATGAATTGTTTACGGAGCGTGGATGAAGCCTCAGATATACATCTCTTCACTCATGCAGCGTCCGGGAGGCATTTGAGCATGCTTTCGGATGTCACAGGATTAACGGCAACAGCGGTTTACATGGACGGAGAGAAAAATGCGTATTGCCTTAAAGTCGGCTTTAATGCTGGTCACGCGCGTCATTAACGCCATCAACCCAAGGTTGGATCTGCATTTACTGCGCACGGCGCTGATAAGCTACAAATTATCGCTGGCGTTGGAGCTTCCAGCGCTCCAGCAAAAAACCATCTTTCTGGCCGCGCTGCTGCATGATATCGGCGTACTGGGTGATAAGCGGCGCATTGACTCACTGAATGCGATAGATAACCTTTATGACCCACACCAAATCCGCGGCGTACAGATGCTTGCCGGCCTGGACACTTTTACCCTTATTCGCCCTATTATTGGCGATCACCACTTTGATCCAACCCGCAAAGGCACTCTGGAGCAGCATATCGTCTATTTTGCGGACTGCTTTGAGCGTCTCCTCCCTACGCAAGGCGTCGTTGCCCCGGACCAACAAAAGGCGCTCGTCGCCCGCTTTGTCGATGACTATCGCGATATCGATCCACCACTTTGCGATACTCTGTGTGAACTAGCGCAACACCCTACCTTCTGGCGCCATATGCAAGCAGAGCATATTCAGCGGTTGCTGGAAATTGTGGGGCCGATTAACGACGTATATATTGACATCGATGGTCTGAAAGATATTTGTTTGCTGATCGCGAAAATTGTCGATACCTACAGTAGTTTCACCGCCAGCCACAGCATTATGGTTGGCGAAATTTCTTATGCCCTCGCCGTCTATATGAATTTACCGCCGCTGGTGTGCCGTAAAATTGAAATTGCCGGCTATTTGCATGATATCGGCAAAATATATATTCCACTGGCGATCCTCGAAAAACAGGCTGAACTTAGCGATGACGAAGCCGAATTGATTCGCGAACACAGCTATATGACCGGTGAAATATTACGAGATTTCACCGATCTGGCGGAAATCATCGATTGGGCCGCTAATCACCATGAAAAACTCGATGGCAGCGGCTATCCACTTCATTTGAATCATCGTTATTTGCACCTTCCAGACAGAATTATCGCCGTTGCGGATATCTTTACCGCGCTCGTTGAGGATCGCCCTTATCGGCTCGGTATGCCGTATCAAGAGGCGTTACATCTTATCGAAACTGATGTTATAAATGGCGCTCTGGATAACGATGTGTATCTTGTTTTGCGCCAGCATGCCGAGGAGTTACACCACCTCGTCACCCGCATACCGCGCCTCTGAATCTTCCGGTTGGCTGCGGGGTTCTATAATAAAAAGACGAATGTCTCATTCATCTGCCTGCAAGGAAATATTCGGTGAGAATCGCCACCATGACTAACTGGGCCTACGGGATCACCGTAGGCCTGACCATTGCATCCGGTATGGCGATGCTAATGGCTTCCGGCGCCGATCGCGCTGAACGCCAGGCTGTACAACAACGGGATGCGTTCGTTCGTCTTGCCGATGAGATAGAAAGCGACGCGTGGGAGCTTTCGGACCTCACGCGACTGTACGTCATCGAAAAACAACCAGAGACCCTGCAACAGTATCGTCAGCAGATCCAAACTCTCAAATCAATTGAAGATCGGTTGCTTAAACTAAAAGACATTGGCGCCAGCCAGCAGGAGTTGGCGCTGTTGCGCGACGGCCTGCGTATTGCCGATGAATTACAAGATGAACAGCAGGCCGCCATCGATCGCGTCGCTCGCGGCGAAGAGAAAGAGGCGATTTTGCAGGTTTACGGCAAGCCTTATGAGCAGGAGTTGGATCGGGTGCAAACGCAGATCGATCATTTCCGCCTGCTGCTGGAAGGCCGAACGAACAACGCCATGCAGCAAGCTACTGAAAAATCGCACCTCTGGCGGACGCTTTCGGAAGCGATGGTCGGCCTGACCGCCTTAATGTTTTTATTTGTTCTCGGTTTTATTCTCAAACGCCGGGTACTCACCCCTGTGGTACGACTCAGCGATGTGGTACAACGTCTGGCATCACAGGATTATGCCGTCGAACCACCGCACTTCAAACAGATCGATGAAATCGGCGATATGGCGCAGGCAATCCGCATCTTTCGCGAAAATGGCCTTGCCCGCCAGCGCCTTGAACAACAACGCGATGCCGACTGGGCGGTTCGTGAACTGCTGGCGCGAATGACTCAACGCTTGCAGGGATGTGAGTCATTCGAGGATGTGGTGAAGGTCGCTGAACTTTTCGCGCCCAACATCGCGCCGGACGTTCCTGGCCGACTGTATATTCTGGATACCAATCCCTGGCAAATGCGCTGCGTCGCGCAGTGGCTTTCGCCACCTGACGAGCCCGCAGTCTTTTATCCTGATAACTGCTGGGCAGTACGCCGCGGTCTGAGCCATCCGCCGGTTAACGGCGAGCCGGACATCGCCTGCTATCATCTGCCGCAAGAATGTAACGAGCAATCATTGTGCGTCCCACTGATCGCCCAGGGTGAAGCCATTGGCCTGCTCTCTTTTCGTAATGTCACCAGTGAGACAGCCCCTTCCCGCGCCTATCTCGAACTCATGGCGGAAGCGCTGGGCCTGGCGCTGTCCAATCAGCGTCTGCGCAACGCGCTGCTGGAAAAAGCGTTGTTTGATTCTCTGACCGGGTTGCGAAACCGCCACCATCTTGAGGAAGCGCTGCATACGCAGATGAATCTGGCGGTGCGCAACAACAGTCCGCTGAGCTGCCTGATGATTGATATCGATCACTTTAAGGCGGTTAACGATAATTACGGCCATGAAGCGGGCGATCTGGTGATTAAAAACGTCGCAGCGATCATCCAGCGCGCGGTTCGCGATATTGGCATGGCATTCCGCTATGGCGGCGAAGAGTTTTTGGTGCTGCTTTCCGGCAGCGATGAGGCCAGAGCGGAAGCCTGCGCGACTGAAATCTACAACAACGTGAGAAATATGACTTTACGCTGCGGGCTGACGGACATAGGCCAGGTGAATGTCTCTATCGGTATCGCCAGCTATCCGCAACACGCGCAAAGCGACAGCCTGCTACGTGCCGCAGATGCCGCGCTGTATCGGGCGAAAGAGCTGGGACGTTCGCGGATTATCCGCTTTGATATGCTGAAATCGGCATAACGTGTCACGCCAACCGGGAATGTATTGGCTCCCGGTTGGCGCATTACACCGATTTATCCACCCGGGTATCATTTCCCGACGTCAGGATACGCACCTTATCTCCCTTGTTGAAGATAAGCCGACCGTCGTAACCCTGTAGCACCTGTATCACCTGGCCGCTATTGGTTTTGATTAGCAGTTCAACCTGCTGAGCGCCCTGCTGCCGATCCTGGTGATAGCGTGAAGCGCCAGCTCCGGCCAGGGCGCCTGCGGCGGTCATCGCCGTCTGCCCTTTACCATTACCGAATTGATGGCCGACAACGCCGCCCAGCGTTCCCGCAGCCAGCGTACGAAGCGGCTGGCGCTGATGCGGGTTGCTAATAATATGGCTTTCCTGTACGACGCCATAATCGACCAACGTTTTAGTCCCGGCGACCCCAGCCTGGCTAAACAACGCGGTCATTCCCAGCGCAATAAAGAGAAACTTCTTCATGATGACGCCCTTGTCTTTTCATTGCGGAAAGTCATTACGCATGTTCCGCTAAAGGGCGGAACATGCGTACATTGTTTAATTTAGTGCCTGCTGCAGATCTTTTTTTACCTGCTCGCGCTGTTCAGCCGTCAGTACCTGATTAATACCGAAGTAATATTTCACTCGGTAATAACGCGTTTGCTGATCCAATTGCGCAAAAGCGGCTAACTGCTGTTTTACTTTCGCATCATCCCATTTGCCGGATTGAATCACATCAACCAGAGCCCCATCCTGGTAACCACCAATTTTGATATTTTTGAGGTTTGTTTCCAGCTCCTGACGCAGGGCCTGAATTTTGCTGACCTGATCGTTGCTCAGCTTGAGATGTTGCACCACCGGGTCCTGGGATAACGGCGGTACTTCGGTTGTCGTCGCGGCCTGAGCGGCAACGGAAAGACCCGCAGTCATCAACACGGCGGCCAGGGTGTTACGCAAGAAAGTATTCACGATAAATTGTCCTTAATACGCTTTATAAAGAGTGCGGATTATTACCTCCGGAATATGATCCATCTGTAACTAAGCGTTAAATTTAAATCTGGACAAATTTACAATAGATTTTATTTAATAGATAAAATAGCGGAGATGTCAGCAGCGGATCTTTTTTTAACTACACTTATTGTTATATTGGTTGAATATTCTCTTCGATTCATCAGGAACGCCTTATGCCACCACGTAGCGCCAGCGATCTCTACGCCGAAATGAAAAATATGTCAGTAGAAGAGCGTATTCGCTTTTTCTCGCTTTCGCTTGCGGAAATGCATCGTGAGCTGCAAGAGAGTATCAGCGAGATTGAGTCGATGCAGCGAGCGCTGGCAGAAAGCGAGGAGAACCATCGACAGCTGGTTGAGACCGCGCAGGATGCGGTGATTACCATCAATCATGCGGGCGTAGTGATTAACTGGAACCAGGCCGCGGAAAGAATGTTCGGCTGGTCCGCTGGGGAAGCTATCGGCAACAACCTGGGCGAGATGATCGTGCCGGAAGAGTTTCGCGAGCAGCACGCACGTGGTTTAATGCGCTTTCAGGCGGCTCAGCCGTCGAATATCCTTAATCGCACCATCGAAATTACCGCCCTGCATCGCACTAAAGGCAAGTTCCCTATCGAGCTGTCAATCTGGCCACATCAACAATCAGGCAAGCAGATTTTCTCCGCGTTTATTCGCGATATCACCGACCGCAAACAGCGGGAGCAGGTGGTCTGGCTGCACGCCAACTTCGACGCGCTGACCGGATTGCCAAACCGCAGGCTGTTGGTTAATCGCCTGGAGCTGGCGATTACTCAGGCTATCGCCAATGAGACAGAGGTGGCGCTGCTCTTTATCGATCTCGACCGCTTTAAGCCGGTGAATGATGTTTACGGCCACGCCGTGGGTGACGAACTGCTGTGGCTGGTAGCATTCCGTCTACAAAGCGTTTTACGAGAAGGTGATACGGTAGCCCGCCTCGGCGGCGACGAGTTTATCGCCCTGCTCCCCGGATTAAAGGTAAACGATCCGCTCCCCCGACAAACGGCGGAAAAAATCAGCAATGCGCTGACTCAGTCATTTTTGATCCACGAGCATGTTATTACGATTTCCGGCAGCATCGGCATTGCCGTTTTCCCACACGATGCCGCGGATGCCGATACATTGCTGAACAGTGCGGATAAAGCGATGTACAGTAGTAAGAAGGGGATGCCGCGAGAGAGGTAAGTAAGGTATTCAGCCGTTCAGCGTCAAAATACTGGCCCTGAAAACGCAGCGGGTTGCTGATACGTTCGGCGTAGCCCCCCCCCTTTTTCTCCCCATACGCCCGTCTTCTCAGACCACACTATCTCGCCCTGCAATGACGTCAGGCGGACCGGCGCATGCTGCCGACTGCCGGAATCAAAAAAATGCCTGTGCCGCCGGCTGGAATCCTTTTTCCCGGTATTATACCATTTGCTCAAAGGGCTTTCGCATTGCAAAACCCACACAGTAGCGTGGATTTTTATCATTTAAAGAAATAGTTCTTACTTTCGTTTGCAACGTCATTTCGCCCCTTTTTTTGCCTCATTGTAATCACCAAGGTCAAAATAAGCGCTGAATATATTTGCGGTAATCCAGTTAGCAACTTGCCATTCTGGTTTTGGTTCAGGCAAAATATTCCAGGCTTTTTCATATTGCTCTTAAGCCTGAGCATATTTTTTGTCATTACGCAACGCATTTCCTTTTTCAACAAAGGAGTTAACTTCGGATTCAATTCTTGGATTTTCGAGTTCTTTCATAGTGCAATACTCCTTTACTGGAAATACTGAGATTTTTCTTCTGGGCCAATAAAATCTCCAGAATGTTTATATCTATCAGGAAGCAAGACTCCCTAAATCCTATGATCCAATTTATTACTTTTTAATACTTGACATTATAGATGTGCAATCCAATTTATTATTAAACCCTGCATGATAATTAACCATGCAGGGTATTAAAGAAGTATATCCTTAAATTAAGAGTATCATTACAATCCCGTAGATAACTTCATTCCTTTATTGGCTGTTAGATTCATTATACTTCCAAAAAAATCCGAAAAGGTTTTATTTATAAGATAAAGATGATTTAAATCATCATCATCATCACTAATATCATAGCTTTGTTTATTATCCTCAGCATGTAGGCAAGTCCGGTCCCAGTAATAAACTCCGGCCAAATTATTTTTAGTTATCAGGACATAGCCATTGTCACTTGGATCCATGCCAATTATTAGTGCACCATCAATAAACGATATTTCATCTAGTAACTCTTCATTAATTTCAACTATATCAAAATTACTATTACTAGTCTTATAACCAAGAAGCACATCGAATGAAATAAAATCATTATCAACTTTGTCGAATGGTAGATCGCAATAGTCAGGTGCCACGATTCTATATCCATTGTATTTTTTTAAAAAATCTTTGTAATCATCAGGAAAAGCAACAGAGAAATGTCCCTCCAGATAGCTAATATCTTGTTTATCAATACTTAATCCAGTCAAAATAGGCATTCTATAACTCCTGATATTATTGACAGTTGCTTTTTATTTTAGATACACCGCCTCTATGGGTGAACCGGCGATGAATATTTTTGGGCACTTCCTGCATTGTGATGCCATTTTGATGATGATGCCACGTATTAAGATCATAATTCGCCTGGCCTTTTGGCGCTAATGCATCTGCTTTACCAAAATCTCCTCCAGGTGACTTACTATGATCTCCCCTTAAGTCTGGAACATTAACACTCTGCCTTTCATATGGTGTAAAATCTGGAAAGCCTTCTGGATAGCGAACAACATTGCCAGCACTATCTTGGTATACCCAAACTTTGCTTTCAACTTCTTGCCAAACCGTTCCCCCTTTATTAAGCCACTTGCTTATATCAGGTGAGTTTAACGGTTTTCCAGTCAGCCCCCACGGATCCACCCACCCCAGCGGGTTCGGCGCATACTGATAAACATTCAGCCCACCGGCTAATCCAATCGGATCAGACGAACAATCCTATCCCCTGGGCCAATCGTACCGTCAACCCGCACCAATCTAAGCTCTAAGATAGAGTTCCCAAAGCGCAGCGTTGCTATAAAGGCCGGGAAGAGTTAATTTATTACCCGGCTTTGCTTTGTTATTTACATGGATTCCAAAATGAAAAATCCCCTATATATATTTCATTCAATTTCAAGTCGGACGGAATGTTATCTATACTGTCAGCTATCTCATCAAATGGTGAGGGTAATATAAATTGAATGCCAAAATCCTCGTCTATAATAATGGAACCATTAAATATTCTTTGCCGATAAGTGAGTTTTTTTATCTCACCAAATTCTTGACCGGCATATAATAAGTTTTTGTATAACCCTTTGTAATTTTGATTGCATCCAATAGAAAATATATTTCCATCAGGTTCGGTTGATATAGTTAAAGTATCATCCAATACATAGGCAAATCTCTTACTCGCATCAGGTAGAAGATACTCTTTGTACTCAACACAATGGTCAGCATACATTTCAGCAAGATAGACAGATATATTTGTATTTAACAGCACATCGCCTAACGAATGAAATGATTTTATTTCTGCAGAAAAATCAAACATTTTACATCCCACCATTTACTAATACACCGTCGACATAAACAGGAGAGTCCTTTATTAGATCATAATTTTCAAAACCACCATGACCTATACGTCCATATACGATATCCTCACCTTCACTATTAGTCCTATAAACCTTCCAGTAATCATTTCCATGAATATTTTGTTGTTTTGCGTTACCACCAGGATGATAATCTAATTTATATGTTGTACCAGATTTTGTCGTTTTCACATATTGTATATGTTGAATAGCCTCAGGCCTACCAGCTTGTGGATAGATCTTCGTCCAACCTTTAGATGTTAAAAGGGAGTCTATTTCAGCCGGAGTTTTACCTGTTAATTTATTTACCCACCTTTGGGTTATATTGTCCTTTTCCGCGAAGCCACATTTTAGTCCCAGCGGATCGATCCAGCTTAATGGGTTCGGCGCATACTGATAAACATTCAGCCCACCGGCTAATCCAATCGGATCCTGACTAATAAATCCCGCAATTTCAGGATCATAGTAACGATGTCGATTATAGTGCAGCCCCGTTTCAGCGTCAAAATACTGTCCCTGGAAACGCAGCGGGTTGCTGATACGATCGGCGTAGATCTCCCCTTTTTCTCCCCATACGCCCGTCTTCTCTGACCACACTATCTCGCCCTGCAATGACGTCAGGCGGACCGGCGCGCCGTTCGGGTCACAATGATAGTGCCAGCTCTCCTTCCTGCCCGCTTCCTGCGTCAACAGCGCCAGCGGCTGAAAACTTCCCGGATAGTACACGTACTCGCGCATACTGCCGAACAGCGCGGCCTGCGCTTTCTGCCGCTGCAGCCGGCTGCCGGTATCAAAAATGCTCTGTGCCGCCAGCGGTTCGCGGGTGATAGTGACCGTTTCCCCCGCCAGCGCGTCGCCCTGCCAGTAGAACCAGCGCGTCTCTTCCGCCGTCTGCTTGAACACCCGGCGCCCCAGCCCGTCGTAACCGTAGCGCACCAGCCGCTCGCCCTTGCGCACCGCCACCAGCTGGCGGTTATCGTCCCAGCTAAAATCCTCTTTCTCGCCGTTATGCCGGACATCGCGCCGCTGTCGCAGCTCGCCCGCGCGATCGAATACATAACGCACCCCGCGCTGCTGCCCCTCGCGGAACCAGCCTCCGGCGCTCTCATTCACCGCCCGGGTCTGCGTCTGCAGGTGGCTGCCCGCCGCATCCTGCACAAACTGCCGCAGCGTACCGTCCGGCGCGGTATGGGCCGTCAAGCGCCCCACCGGATCGTAAGCGTAACGATCGCTGCCCCACAGGCTGTCATCGCGCCGGGTCAGGTTACCCAGCCTATCCCAGCTGAAGCCGCTGGCGAACAGCGGTAAATCATTCAGCAACACCTGCTGCGACGTCAGCTGGCCGAGCCGGTCGTAGGTGAAATGACGCGTCACCTCCGCCGACAGCTGCTCGCTGACCCGCCGCCCGGCCTCATCGTAACCCAGCACGATCGGCGCATCGTCATTCAGCTGGATCTGGCTCAGCCGGTCATACTCATCCATGGCGTAACGCACCTGATGACCGCTGTCGCTGCGCCGGGAGACCAGCAGGCCGCGCTCGTTATAGCCATAATGCAGCTGAAAACCGTCCTGCTCCTCCAGCAGCACCCGCCCGGCGTCATCATAGCGCCACGCCAGCCGCCGCCACGGATTCTCACACAGCACCATCCGCCCGCAGGGATCGTAATGATACTTCGCCTGCAGGGTATCGCCGCTGCGCCGCTCGCTTAGCCGCCCGCCGCGGTCGTAACCGTAACGCACCAGCCGCCCCATCGGATCCTCACGGCCGATCAGCCGGTTGCCTTTATCCCAGCCATAACGGGTTACCTGTCCCCAGTAATCGGTCTCCGCGGCGATGCGCCCCAGCGCGTCGCGGTCCAGCTGCCAGCGCTGACCGTTCTGGTTGATCACCGCCAGCAGGCGATCTTCCAGGTCGTACTGATAGCCAAGCGTCGCGCCATCCGGCGTCTCGCAGGCGGCCAGCATTCCTGTGCGGTTATAACGAAAACGGGTTATCTGGCCGGCTTCATCGGTGAAGTGAAGCGGTGAATCTTCCCGGTCGTAAGCGACGCGAATTTCGCCACCCTGCGGATTGACCATCGCCACCAGCCGATCCTTGCTGTCCCAGTGGAAACGGCTGCTGCCGCCGCCGGCGTCAATACGCTCCTGCAGGGTGCCGCGCGCGGAATGCCGCAGTTGAGTGGTTCCCGCGCCGGCCTGGCTCAGCGCCTGCAAAAAACCAAACCGATCATAGCGATAGCGACTCTGCCCGGAACCCGGCACGTCCGCCGCGCTCAGCTGCCCGTACTCATCATACTGATAGCGCGAGGTGACGCCGGTAGGGTCCGTTCCCGCCAGCAGGTTGCCGCGTTCATCATAGTCCGAACGCCAGCAGGCGCCTTTCTCATCAATCAGCGTCAGCAGATCGCCGTCTTCATTGTAGGCCGCCTGAATCTGGCTACCGTCCGGCAGATGTTCGGCGATCATTCGCCCCTGTTCATCATACTCCCAACGACGCGTGCTGCCGTCCGGCTCAATGAGTTCGACGGTGCGGCCAAAATCATCGTAGTGGAAGACGGTATTGCCGCCGGTCGGATCGATCTCCGAAATCGGCAGGCCGTTATCATCAAAGCTGACAGACGTTACATGGCCGTTGGAATCGGTGATTTCCACTTCGTTGAGCAAGTCGTGCCAGGCGAAATGGTAATCCCATACGCCGCCGTCGCCCCAGGCGTGAACCACCCGCCACTCGTCATTGAACTGGTAGTGAAAGCCCTGGCCGTTACGGTCGACATGGCTGGTCATATGGCGCTGTTGATAGTAGAAGCGCCGCGGATGCGAAAGCGCATCGATCTCCGCGCTCAATTGATTATCGCTATCGTATTCATAGCGGGTCAGCGGTGTGATCTCGTCATCCAGCGCGTTGCGCAGGCGTAGCGCCCACAGGCGGCCATCCTGCCAGGTGACGAGGATCTCCCTGCCGCTCATGCCGCGCGTGCTGAACTCGCGGATGCGCTCAAGTTCGCGTCCCTGCCAGTCGAACTGCCAGCCGTTACCGTTACGGTCCGCCAGCCGGTAAATCGCCAGCCGCCCGCACTTACCGCGAAATTGCAGCCGCGCGCTCCCTTCCTGCTCAACATGCCAGAAGCATTCGCCATTGCGGGTTTCCCGCCACAGGCGGCTACCGTCCGGCAGGCCGACAATACCCTGATCGCGGCCGTTGGACTGTGGCAGCGCCGCAAACAGCGTCATCCCTTCAGGCTGGGTCAACACCGCGACGCCTTCATCGGCCAGTATTTCAAGGCGGGTGTCCGCCGGGGTTGACCAGCCGTAACCGCACAGCCCTTCTTCATCGAGATCCGCCGACGAGTAGCTTCGCGTCCACGCCAGCGGCAGGCGGCCGGGTAACAAAAAATCCTCATGTTCCAGGCTCACGCTACCGTCGCGGATATCAACCGGTTCGGCGCGTAGCACCCGGCATTTCAGGACGCCGGGATCCATGTTGCGAAACAGCTTCTGGCGCAGCTTTTTAAACCGCCGCATAAACAGCCGCCACTGCGGCGTTTTTTTAACTTTCTTCAACCCCTTGCCCAACCCGCTTAACCCGGCGCGCATCAGCAGCGCCATCAGGTTGATGGTTGGCGGCCCGCCGACAATCACATTGTTGGGAATCGCGAGGTTAAACGTCAGCGGCAGCGTTAGCGAGAGCGGCTTTGGTTTGCTCAGCCGCTTCAGGCGGAACGGCGGCACCATCCCGAGGATGTTACAGCTCAGCACCGGCATGCCGATGCGGGAAAACGGCTCACCGTCGACGGCGACGGTTTTACTGCCCATAAACAGCTCGTCTTCCATCTGCGGGCCGCCGGGCGCGCGCAGCGGCGGTACCCACACGCCGCCGACCGGAATATGCACCGCAATACCGCCGGTCCCCGCGCTGGCGCGTTTGATGCCGTTGACGTGTACGGTAGTGCCCAGCAGCGGCAGATAATCAAACACGTCGAAAACGATGCCGATATGCGGCGTCGGCAGCGGCCAGGGATAAGTATGGATATCCAGGCCAAGCTGCGGGTCGAAGTGAGCGCCGGAGTGCATCAGACGCGCCTCAGAACATGGCGCGCAGCAGCGCGCGCAGGAAGGTGCGCACTTCGGTGGCGAAACCGCCGTCCGAGAGGCTTAAAAACAGGATTGCCAGCAGCGTCACGGCAACAATAATAATAATCCGGGTCTTCATAGCGGGTTGCTCCCTGCAGTTTCAGTGGATGATGCATCGGTATTTCCCCAGGCAGGCAGGCTTTGCCATTCACCCGGCGGGGCATCAAAGGGGTGGGCGATCTCCGGCAGGCCGTTCCAGTGCGGATGCAGCGTCTCCCGCGCCAGACGGATCACGCGGCGAAAGCTGTCATCGCCGCCGCGGATCAGTTTTTCCCGCGCTTCGCGGATCAGCGCGAACGCGGCTTCCAGCTGTAGCTGTAACTGCCGGTCCACGCGTTTTACCTGTTCGACGACGGGTTCCCGCGGCAAGCGGTCTTCCGCCTGCTGGATTAAGCGCTGTTTTTCGCTTTGCCAGCGCGTCGCGCAGGCTTCAAGCGCCTCGGTTCGCCGTTTATCATGGATGCGCAGCAGATCCTGAAATGCCAGCGGCAGCGTGGTCTGGCCGCGCTCCTGGCGTGGGATCGGCTCCGCCGCCTGGATGGCGTGGGCATACTCCTCCATCGCTTTTGCCCGATGCCCGGCGAGGTTGAGACAAAAACCGGACATCCGCCAGCCTTCTACGGCAAATACCGGATGTGGAATGGCTTGCGCTTCACCCGCCGCCCGGCGATAGCCTTTCGCCGCCTGGAGATACTCTTTGCGCGCAAACCAGGCGCCGGCCTCGCCAAAAGTGCTTTGGGTACGCAGTTGTCCTTTAAGCGCCGGATCGGCAATTTCGCCGCTGATGTTTTGCGCCTGGCGGTAGTGTTCGACGGCCCGTTGATGATCGTTACCTTTCAACCAACCGCCGGCGATCAGGTTATGCATCATCGCCTGCTGGTCGGCCCAACCGCAGCGCTGGGCGACGCCGAGCGCCATGCCGCCGCGCGCGGCCACCTGCGCGGCGCTGCCTTTTTCCAGCAGCAGCATGGCGTCAGCCAGATAGCGGCGAAACAGCAGGCGATCGGGATTCAGATCGCTCTGCCCGCGCGCGGTTTGGTGCATCACTTTCATACTGTCGACATCATCGGTCAGCAGCCGTACCCTGCGCGGATGCGCCTCATACAGCGGCTGCCAGATCGGTTGCTCAAGGGTGTCGATCAGTAACAGTCTGGCGTTGCACGCCTCCTGCGCCAGCCAGCCGTTCAACCAGCGGTTCAACGCCTTTTCATCGCTGACGGCGGAGGGTTTCAGCACCAACACCAGATAACGTAAATCGTCATGAAATGTCGTCGCAAAATCCTGCAGCAGCTGCCGCAACTGCGCCGGGCTATAGGTCGGAAGAAAGCGTTCGGCATCCCATATAGCGGCATCCGGCGTCGCTTCGTAATGTTCCACAAACTCGCGCCCGAGCGCGTCGCTGTAGCCATAGCTGGTCTCAAACGGCGTGGTTAGCCCCAGCAGCAGATCCGGCAGCGAGCGCCCTTCGGGGTGCTGCTGCAGCGCGATAAAACCATCAAGCAGCGACTCGCCGCCGGCAGGCACCCGCCAGATAAATAAGCGGATCTGCTCCGCCTGCTCGCTGGCGTCCAGCCAGCTAAGCTCAAGCTCGCTCATCACTTTTTCGGTCGGATTCTTCGCCGCGTTCATTCCTTTTTCCTGTCAGGCATTGAGCTCAATCTTCTTACCATTCACCATCACGCCGGCGGCGTTAATGGTGATCGTCGATCCGCCAGCGGTAATCTCCACGCTACCGTTGCTTATCAGAATGCCGCTTTCACCCACGTTGATATGTACGGTATCGGTAGCGCTGTCGGTTACGCTCCCTTGCGTAAAGCGGGTATCACCGCCGGTGATGCTCAGGGTACGCCCGGCGCCGATCGTCACCTCTTGCTTGCTGGCAATGGTCTGCGTTTGCTTACCGGTCACGGAAATATCGTGATTGCCGGTCACTCCCAGCGTCTGATTGCCGGTGACCTGCACGTTACGGTTCTGCTGGACGCTGACGCTTTCGTTACCCTGCACCTGACGGGTGCGATCCTGTACGACCGCCAGAGACTGCTTGCCTTCGACGGTCGCGGTATGGTTGCTTTTCACCGTGGTGGTATGGTTGCCGCTAATAGTTTCATCGCGGTTCTGCTCAACGCTTAGGGTCTCATTCCCCTTCACGCTCTCGGTACGGTTCTGCTCAACGGTGGTGGTTTCATTACCATTGATGGTTTTGCTGCGATCTTTGCCGACGGTAACGCTTTCATTGCCATCCACCGTGCGGGTTCGATTCTGTTTGATATGGCTGGTTTCGTCTTTGCCGACGGTTTTGGTGCGGTTATTGCCGACATCATGGGTCTCGTCGTTTTCGACTTCAGTATCCATGTTGCGCTCGGCGTGCAGCCAGAGCTGCTCTTCGCCGGGTTTATCTTCAAAACGCAGGGCGTTGGCGTTGTCCGGCGAACCATCCTTTGAACGGCTCATAAAGCCCATCTGCGTGGCTGCCGCCGGTAGCGCCCACGGCGGCATACTGGCTTCGTTATAGACGCGGCCAATGACAATCGGCCGGTCCGGCTCGCCGTTAATAAAGTCCACCACCACTTCATCACCGACGCGTGGGATCTGAACCCCGCCGTAACCCTGGCCGGCCCAGGCGCTGGAAACGCGCACCCAACAGGAGCTATTTTCATCGCCCTGGCTTTCGCGGTCCCAGTGGAATTTCACCTTAATCCGGCCATATTTATCGGTCCAGATCGATTCTCCTTTCGGCCCTACCACGCGGGCGGTTTGCGGCCCGTAGGTGCGCGGCCAGTCGGTCCTTGACGCAGGGACAAATGGCGTCGCGGCGGGAATGACGGTGAACGCGATGCGGTGCTGCGCGGTATTTCCGCCGCCGGAGGCGTACTGATTCTCTTCAAAATCATAACGGGCGCCCACCACCAGCCATTTAGCGTTATCAGCCATATTGGGCGCATGCGTCAGCGTAAACGTGTGTCCCGGGACGATACCGGTCGCGGTGGCGATACCCTGCGTTTGCTGCTGTTCGGCCTGCCAGGACTGCTGACGAATGCGGGCGTAGGCTTCGCCGTCGCCGTGCTCCATAAAGCGCCCCGGCCAGTCGTAAACGTCGATTTTGCCCGGCGTCGGCGAGACCGGGTTCTGCAGCGTTTGCAGCATCCAGGCATGGGGCTTGCGAAAATCATAGTCATCGGTGCTGTAAAGCCCCGGCGTGACGACGTGGCTCGCCATCAGCTGGCTAATGCCCTCTTCGCCGACCGCGCCGCCGCCCGGCTGCGCATGCCAGGGAATAGTTTCATAACCGGGGAAGGATTCAGCCTGCTGATAGTCATCCATCAGCACCAGGGTATGGCCGTCTTTATCGTGGCGGAACAGATAGCTAATACCTTCCAGCTCCAGCAAACGGCTGATGAAATGGAAGCTGCTTTCCGCGTACTGCACGCAATAATCCCACTGCCGGTAGCTACGCGTAAGTTTGTCCTCAAACTTAACGTTATGCTCGCTAAACAGTTTGGCCACGATATCCGGCACCCGCTGCTGCTGGAAAATACGGAAGTTGCGGTCGCGCATCATCGGCCAAAAATCGGGTTCCAGCGTGGTCTGATAGACGGCGTAGCGCGTCTCGCCAAGATCTTCGGCGCGCACGGTAACGGCGGTGATTTTGCCGGAAAGATAACGCTCCTGCCCCCATTGGCCGGGGACCGCCACCGTCATGTTTTTGCCAAGCATGGCCTGACGGTCGATAGCAAAATCCTGGCTGAGTAAATCGACCTGAAAGTGGAAAGGTTCGGACAGTTTCTCCTGCCCGCTGAATTTCCAGAATAATAACGAGGAGCTGTCGACAGATGACAGGATCGATATCCGATTAACCATATGGATTCCTTTATGGTACAGGCAGCCGCGGGGCAAATTCCTTAAGATTGATAAATTATCCTGAATATTTATCAGAAGTCATCTCTCTGCCCGATAATTCCCCCAGGAATACTCTTAATTATTCAACTCTGTGCTTTTGTTCATCTTTATACCGTCATTATTAGTAGTGGAGCTTTCTTAACAGGCGTTAATTAGTGGTTTGACTTATTAGCAACGGTAATGAGGTAAGTCTGAAAATAGCCTCCTGGCGCGAAGAAATATGTTTAAACCTGCGCGGACGCTTTAAAATAACCGCGGCTGCGAACTGCCATCACAGCCATTTGCTCACCGGCCAGCTCTTGCATACGGTCGGCCGGTGAGCAATCCCAGCGCGTTAATCGCGCAGACATCCCGGTCTCGTTAATATCAGATCCTTTACCCAGTCATATTCAGATTCTTTTTACATAAAATCGCCGCGCTATTTTCGCCAGCTAAACGGCGAAGTCGTTAATATTAGCGATGAGGTAATCTATTGTTTATCAACCGGCTTCAGACATAAAACCCCCGCCAGCCGGGCGCTGGCGCAGGTTTTGATAAGGTACGCCCCTCTTGATCTCTGCCACCGATCTACAATACTGTATATGCATACAGTAAAAATAATCGGTGATCATCATGCAGTTTTTCACACTAACCGAACTACGCCAGATCGTGGCATTACCGCTGTTCAGCGACCTTGTTCCCTGCGGTTTTCCTAGCCCCGCACAGGATTATGTTGAGCGGCGTATCGACTTGAATGAACTGCTGATTCAGCATCCAGGCGCCACCTACTTTGTGAAATCAAGCGGTGACTCAATGATTGGCGCTGGCATTGGCGATGGTGATTTACTGGTGGTGGATAGCTCCCGCAAGGCCGTCCATGGCAGCATCGTTATTGCCGCAGTGGATGGAGAATTCACGGTTAAGCGCCTCCAGTTACATCCTGTTGTCATGCTCAAACCTGATAATCCCGCCTACCAGCCGATTATGCCAGGCAGTGAAGAGTGTCTGGAAATTTTTGGCGTGGTGACCTACATCGTGAAATCGGCGGGCTGATTGTGTTTGCCCTGTGTGATGTGAACTCGTTCTATGCTTCCTGTGAAACCGTCTTTCGCCCGGACTTACGCGGCCGCCCGGTGGTCGTTTTGTCCAATAATGACGGTTGTGTGATTTCACGTTCTGCGGAAGCCAAACCGTTTGTGAAAATGGGTGAACCGTACTTTAAACAAAAAGATATCTTCAGACATCATGGGGTGGTTTGCTTTAGTAGCAACTATGAACTCTACGCCGATATGTCCAACCGGGTAATGACGACGCTTGAAGAGATGTCGCCTCGCTGCGAAAAATACTCCATTGATGAAGTTTTTTGCGATCTTACCGGCGTGCGTAACTGCCGCGTTCTTACCGAGTTTGGACATGAGCTCAGAGCCACGGTGCGGCAACGCACGCACCTGACGGTAGGCGTCGGTATAGCCCAGACAAAAACGCTGGCTAAACTGGCGAATCATGCGGCAAAACGCTGGCAACAGCAGACAGGAGGCGTGGTTGACCTGTCGAATGCGGAGCGGCAAAGAAAATTGATGGCGGCGCTACCGGTGGAAGAGGTTTGGGGAGTGGGTCGACGCATTGCGAAGAAGCTTGAAGCGATGGGGATCCGGACGGTATTGCAGCTGGCTGACACGGATATCCGATTTATCAGAAAACACTTTAATGTCGTACTGGAAAGAACCGTCCGTGAATTACGCGGCGAGCCCTGCCTCGAGCTGGAAGAGTTTGCCCCGGTAAAGCAAGAGATCGTCTGCTCCCGTTCGTTCGGCCATCGCATTACGGAGTACGAAGAAATGCGCCAGGCCATCTGTAGTTATGCCTCCCGGGCAGCAGAGAAACTTCGTCAGGAACATCAATACTGCCGGTTTATCTCCGTCTTTGTAAAAACCTCACCCTTCGCGCCTGACGAACGGTATTACGCCAATAATGCCTCGGTGGCCCTGCTTACCCCAACGCAGGACAGCAGGGATATTATCGCCGCCGCGACGCGTTGTCTGGATGCCATCTGGCAAAGTGGCTGCCGGTATCAGAAAGCCGGGGTAATGCTGGGCGATTTTTATAGCCAGGGCGTCGCGCAACTTAATCTGTTTGACGAAAATGCGCCGCGAAAAAACAGCCAAAAATTGATGGAGGTGCTGGACCGCCTGAATGCAGAAGACGGACGTGGGACGCTTTACTTCGCCGGCCAGGGTATCCAGCAACCGTGGCAGATGAAGCGGGAAATGCTCTCCCCGCGATACACCACCCGATATAGCGATCTGCCCACGGTTAAATGATTCCCCAACAGGCCAAACCTTAAATAAAATCAGGTTTGGCCATCATGGCGTCAGTGAGGTTATTAATTGAATATAAAATTGCGCAGCGCCTTTCTCACTTGTCCTTCCGTGGTTGCAGAACAAGTTGATGATGGCTGGCCTCAATGACGCGCGCGCGGTCCGGGTCAAGATCCTCACGGGTAAGCACCAGCTTCCAGTCGTTTTTCGTCAGATCCGGCGCCCGGAACAGCGCCACCACGGCGACATACTGCGCCTGTTCATCCAGCGGCATGGTGAGACTCATCGCCGTTCCCGGTTTGAGCACCAGGCCGCGACTGGCCAGTTGGTCGTCTTTTAAAATGTCCTCTCCTTCCGCCGCCAGCTGCTGGTAAACCGTCTTATCGAAGGTCTTGCGATCTTTCAGCACATAGACCCGCACCATCACCGGCTGGGAGGCGCTGTTATCCTCGCGGTTATCGGTGTTTAACGCATTGCGCGCGCTAAAATCCAGACGCAGCGTTTTCACCTGGCGATAAAATACTGACTTTACGGCGGATGAAGCGCCGTCGCTGATTTTCTGTGTTAGCCCGCAGCCCGCCAGCATGAACGGCAGAATAATCAGTGCGGATAGTTTAAGTGAAGTGATATGCAACACGTTGGTTTCCTTGTGATAATGGTGCAAGCGGCATGCCGCGGTAGCCGCCCAGTTCCGTGGTAAACGTGGCCGGTAAATCCGGCGGAACCGCGTCCCCCTCCATGCCCAGAACGCCGCTGATGCCGAGCATAAACGGCGTTTCACCGAGCACCGGCGCGGGTAACAGCGGCGTGGGAAGCGTTAAGGTGATTTTGGCCTTATAGCGCCAGCCGAGATAAACCCGCAGCAGAACCAGAAAGTCCGCATAGATTTGCCCTTCCGGCATCCAGCCTGCGGCCTCGGCGATATCATCGGTATACAGCGCGATCAGCAACTGGCTGGCAATCTCGGTCGTTTCATCGCCCAGTACCGTATAGCCATCAAGCAGGAAATCGTTATCGCCGTAAAAACCCAGCGGCTGCGCCGGGTACACCGTCCGTGGGCAGTGCGGCGACGCTTCCGCCCGCGTATGGGGCGCCAACAATCGTACCAGCGCCTGAATTCCCTCTTCAGTGCGCGCGGGCAGGCGCATCACGCTGAGTAATGCCAGAAAGCGAGATACCGGCGCGGCAATATGCTGAGCGGTGCCGGGAATGCCCAGCCCGATCAGCCCCAGCAGGCTCTGCGAAGTACGGTCGCGACCGCCGTCTTCAAAGGTTGCCGGATACGAGTATTTGCGCCAGATGCGATAAAACTGGCTCAGAATGCGGTGGTTGAAAATATCGAGAAATGCTTCCTGCGCCTCATGCCCTTCTCTTTGCTGCGCAATATCATCCAGCCAGGCGGTAGGCAACGGTGAATCGACACCGTATAGCCCCATAAAGGTGGTGCGCAGCGTCGGCGGCGCGTCGGGATGCGCCTCATCATACTCCACCGCTTTGAGCTCGCTGACCGGAAAACCCATCCCCGGATGCGGGCGAAAGCGTATCGGATCATCCGCCGGGTTCAGCGTGCTGCCTAATGCCGGCGCGCCAGGTCGCGATTTTTCCAGTAGCTGACAGAAGCGGTAAAAGTTGATGCGCTGAATATCCCGCTCAAGCCGCGGGCTCAGCCGGGAATGCGGCGTTTGTGGTTCTCCTGCCATTCGAGACGCTCTCCGGTAGGTTGCAGTATCAGAATCAGACGATTAAACAGGTGGATGTCGGTATACAGGGCAAAGAAGCGGTTGAGCATCTCGCCAAACAGACAGATGTCGCCGTGCCCGGCGAAGCCGTTACCGTCAAGCGTCACTTCTATCTGCACGCCGCGTAGAAAATGCCCCTCGGCAAAACGTTCCACCTCACAGTGGCTCACATCGACGATCGCCTGCAGACGACGGCGGTTCATTTCGTTATCCGTCCAGTCATACAACGCCAGCGCGCCGCGCAACACCTCGGCGTTATCCATCATCCACAGGAAGCTGCTGCCGAGATGACTCAACACCCGCCAGTGAAAACGGTCGCGATCCGGTGGATAACACGGCAACGTCGGCGCGCTGAGATTACGCACCTGGAGGCGCGACGTCGTGGATTTGACCACCGTGTCCAGCAGCGTGCTTTGCAACGCCCGGCGCGGCAGCTGGCCGTTGGTGCCGATCAGGCTCAATGACAGGGTTTCATTCTGCGGCACGCGATGCTGGTCAAACGCCTCGCCGCCCAGCGTCAGCCAGGTATCATGTAGCCCGGACGGGCCACGTTTAACGCGCGTGTGGTAATAATATTCCGGCGCATCATGGCGCAACATGCCGCCTTTGTGGCGAAAACTGGTAAACGGCACATACGCCTGGGTGCCGGAAAGGCGAGAAGAGGTGACGGACTCCACCGAATAGATTTCGGTGTGTCCATCCTGGACGCGCATGGGACGCAGCAGATACTCACTTTGTAGTGAATCCAGATGCAGCGGGTCCGACTCCAGCGGGAACAGGTTAATAACCGGGGTGCAGTGTAAGCGCAGATGTTTCTCTGACAACGCGTATTCCTGCGGCCACGATTTATCCAGCACCACGTCTATCTCAAACCATCCCGGCGCATCAGGAAACGTCATATTCTCCAGGCCGCACAGCGCGACCGACATAAATTTTTCACGAAAGCTGAAATACTCCAGCAGCAACTGGTAGCCGCTGAACCCGCCGCTTTGAGGCAGCAGCGCCTCATCGTTGCCAAACCCGCAGACGGCAAAATGGGCCGCCAGCGGCCTGCTATCGGCCTCCCCCGCCAGACGTATGCCGATGTGCGCCACGTTCAGGGTCAGCGCTTCATGCAGCGCGCAGGCCAGCGGCGCATCGGCATTCAGGTATAGCGGGATACGGCGCAGGTCGAGCGTGCTCCAGTCAACCAGCTCGCCACAATCAAAACGCAGACAAATCGCCTGGCGGCCATCCGCCAGCGTCCTGATACTGGCGCGGGAGAGCGCGAGCGGCTGTAAGGTTAGCGGCTGGGTCGTGGTGTAACGGCAGCGGGTGCCCGTCTCGCCGATAGGCCGGGAGATCACCTCCGTCCCCTTCTCCAGCCGCTGTGGCTCTTTCATCTCCCGCCAGTCGATGCTGAACTCCACCATCGCCAGCGACGGAATGGTACGTAGATAATGCGGCCAGATCATACTCACCAGCCCGCCGGTCAGCTCCGGCAGATCGTCGTCGAGCTTTTCGCGCAGCCGCCCTATCAGGAAAGCAAAGCCCTCGAACAGCCGCTCAACATAGGGATCGCGGGCGCCGGCTTTATCGAGGTTTAACGCCGCGGCGCGATCGGGATGGGCGCGGGCAAACTCCTCGCCAGCCTCGCGCAGATAGCGCATTTCAGCGTCAAAATAACGCAGAGTTAAATCGTCCATGGAATATCTCAGATGTCAGAATTAGAAAACTCGCTGCTTGTAAAGCAGCGCTTGCAGAGTGAATGTCGGCCCTTATTCCTCTACGTCACCGTCGGCAAACGGTTCTGCTCGGGGGGCCTCCACGATGAAAATCTGTGTCGGCAACGTGAAGTTTCGCAGTTTCAGCAACGCCAGCGGGCCATCGCCGAGTTCCGTACGCAGTAACCACTGCAGGTGCCGGCTATCCGGCGTATTGACCGTCAGGCGAAACAGCCCATCGCCGATCTGCTGGCGCTTCATTCTCTCCAGCATACGCAGCGTGCCCCACGGGCCGCTGTCGTTCGCCAATAGCCGGGCGCCCGCCGCCGTTGAGCTCCAGGTCAGCATCGCGCCGGGTTTGTTGAACGTCCCCGGCCAGCGGAAACTTTTCCATTCGGCAAGCTGGTTAAAGTAGTGCATATTCTGGCCGTCGAGGGTGAGCTGCGTTTCAACAATACCCGGCGTCGCCACCCCCTGTAGTTCAAACCCCATCCCCTGGCTGCCGTCGGTAAACAGGATGTCGGACAAGGAACTCAGTTGATTAATCGCCTTCAGGAAGGCCGGGTTAAACGTCAGCCCCTGACTGTGCGTGCTATCGGCCACCCAGCGGCTGCCCTCGCGGTTGAGCACGCCACCCAACTGGCTGGTGAGAAACCGATCGATCCGCCCGCTGTCGCGGCGGATAAATGCCGCCAGCATCGGTAGCGAGACATCGTTTTTACCCGCGGCAAACGGATAGCGGCCGTCAAAAGCCGAATGCCAGTTGGCGACCACAGAACGCTGCCACGCCTCGTTGAGGCTGGCCGCCGATGGCTGCAGCACCGTCTCCCAGGCCTGCGTCAGCGGCTGGACGAACATGGTCTGGCCAAAACCGCTCCACTCTTCGCCGAGGCTGGCCGCCACCAGACTGCCGTATTCCTGGGTGTCGGTCAGGTCGACGCTTTTGCCCTGGAACACGGTCTGCGCCAGCTGCTGCATCATCGCCTGCGGGTCGGGGGCGTTTGCCACCTGCTGGAGCCGCAGGCGTACGCGAGTCAGGCGAGTCAGCCAGGTCTGTAAACTGAGGGTGCTGTCTGCGGCGACCACGCTCTGAGAGGGATTTTTGCCCATCAGCGCCAGCAGCGGCCCAAAGGTACTCTCCAGCGGGCCGCGCACGCCGCCGGCCTGCTGATCGATAAACGGCTGCTTATCCTTATCGAGTAGATTTTTAGCCGACTTCACCAGCGAATCCGCCACGCCCTCACGCTGCTGCCCGGTCTGCCCCTGCCAGGCAAGGGTATTCATCAACGCAATCAGCGGCGACTGACGAACGTCGCCCGCCAACGTCAGCTGATCGGTAACATCGGCAATATTGCGCGCCGGATTCAAGCGAATGCTATTGAGAAAACCCAGCCACGTCCCGGCGAAATCGGTGAAATAGCGATCGGTCAGCCGCTGTTTCAACGCCTCCGGGGAGACATCGCCGCTGACGGTCTGGCGGCTATCGCTCAGCACCCAGTCGATCTCATCGCGCCTGGCCGCCACCGCCTTATCGATCGCCTCGCGCACGCCGCCTTCCCACGCCTGGCGGGTGAACATCCCCGGAACCACCTCTTCCGTGGTAAACAACCGGCTGGCATTGGTCTGCGGCGTCATGTCTTCCAGCGTCATGTCGGCATAGTTGCGGCGCACCTGCAGCAACATGTTCTCGTAAAGCGTGCTTTCAGCGTTGCGCCGCCCGATTTGCGCCAGCAGCACCTGACGCGCTTGCGTCACCAGCGCGGCGTCCGGTGTGATTTTCCACGCCGGCTGCGACGGCAAGTTGTCCATATAGAAGGCCCATAGATCGGGGGCGATACTCTGCCATAGCGCCGGGGCGACTCCCTGACGCGTCTGCTGCGCGGCGGTCATTGTCTGGCGGTAAAACGCCGCATCGGCTTTATCCGGACGCGCCATCATCAGATAGGCCTTTAACTGGTCATAACCCGCTTTCGCCAGCTGCGCCCGCTGCGGGCTGCGCGGCGGCAGGTTGACCAACACCGTCAGTTGCCGGGTGAGCGCTTCTGCCGCCGCGTCGCGGATCAGACGCTGGTTAGCCCGCCCATACCACGGCAGCAGCGCGGTAGAAAGCGGCGCATTATGATTAAGACCAAAGCGCTGATACC
This sequence comes from Klebsiella sp. 141153, assembly GCF_032601995.1. Classification (NCBI taxonomy): domain Bacteria; kingdom Pseudomonadati; phylum Pseudomonadota; class Gammaproteobacteria; order Enterobacterales; family Enterobacteriaceae; genus Klebsiella; species Klebsiella sp. 141153. The sequence goes on from NZ_JAQIRJ010000012.1 coordinate 193,421, forward strand.
AGGGCGCGCCGTTGGCAAGCTGATTCTGTAGACGGCCGATATCGTTACGCAGCACCTGCAAATCGATCAGCTGTTGGTCGTTAACGACGGGCTGCCGCAGCAGCTGTACCCGCTGGGTGGCGCTAACAATTTGCTGGCGGTTGACGATAAAAGAGAGCAGGCTTCCCGCCGCCCACAAGCCAAACAGCGCCAGCAGGCCGACGCCGAGGGAGCGGCGCCACGCCCCCCCCACCGGCACGCCGCGCGCGCGGCCACAGTCTGCGATGATCCCCTGCCAGACGGCCGGGGCTGACCAATGGTGGGGATAGAGCCCATTGTCCGCCTCCTCTTCCGCCTTTAACGATGGGCTGAACAGCAGACCGCGGAGCGGGATCTGTTGCAGATACCCGGTAAGCCACGGCGTCAGTAGCGACTTCCAGCCGCTGATACCGCCCTCCTTCAGCCATTTAGCGATACGCAGCAGGTAATCGTGGGACGAATCAGCGCACAACTGCTGGGTCCCCTGCGCCAGCATGGCGGGCAGAATGGCGCGAAGCTGCCGTTCAACATCCTGCAGGACGGCCCGCGGCGGGAACAACGCCCCCAGCGTCTGGGTAATGCGCGTATCCTGAGGCCAGTCGCTGTCGTGGAGTTGCCACAGATAGACCGGCGGCTGGTAGCGCAGGACCTGCGCTACCAGCTCCAGCGTACGCAAATACCCGTCCAGGTTCGCGGCGGTGGCCTGAGCATTGTCCAGCGCCAGCACGATACCATCCAGCGGTCGGCGGCCGCGCAGCCGACGCAGGGCGCTGAGCCGCTCATTATCCACCTTCGCCGACAGGCTACCGCCGTGAATTAGCACCGTACCGCGGCCCTCCAGCCATTGCTGATGCGCAAGGCCGGGAACGATGGCGGCAATCTGCGCCGCCTCGCCAGCGACCCACAGCAGGCGGACCTTATTGCGCCACAATCGGCCGTAGCGGCGACGGAGAAAGTGCTTTAAGGACGCAAACGGCTGCACCGGTTTTGTCTGCTGGCTAATAAAAGTCCGCGTCTGACGCTGTTGCCCATCGGCTTTTTGCCTGATAAACAGGTGGAAAGCAATAAAGCCCAGTATCCAGAGACAGAGACCATACGCCCAGATCAGGCCACAGACGGTCAATATCTCGCGGATCGCCGTCCACTGCAGCGTGCGGTTGGCGTGCCAGTTCCACCATCCCAGACCGCCCAGCAGGACCACAATTGTCCAGACGGCAAGACACAGGGTCGCGGTAGCCGCGACGGTCATTACCGCGGCATTTTTTTCCTTGAACATAAAATTGATGATTCCCTTAGCCACGGGCGTGCATCATCACGCCCGTATAGCGTTATTAAGGATACTTAGCGGATATAATGAATATGGCGATAACGAATTAAGGCAGCAGTATTTTAAAAGCCTCGCTTTTTATATCGCGATATATTTTACCCAGCACGCCCGATACCGTATTCAGATCTTTCATATCCGTTCGCGCCTGCACTAATATATCGCCGACATTAATATCTATAATCGCTTTTACCCGCTGGCCAAATTGTTTCACCGAATCCCACGTATCATCATCGTTATCGTAAATCGTCCGCGACGCAAAATAGCCGTGGGAAAACGAGGAGTGCAGCGGGTCGTGATTATATTTAGCCAGCGTGTCATGCACGTAGTTATCGTAAAAATCCAGCATCGTCGGCGAGCCCATCAGCGCCGCCCGCCGGGCATCGCCGCTTTTCTTGATCTGAATATATTCCGACTCCTGCGCCGCCACCAGCGGACCGCCAAGCTGGTTGGTCTGCGTGGTGGGGATCACATCCAGCAGCACCTGGCCCAGCAGCGCCACGATACCGGTATGGGCAAAGTCATAGCCCCACGCCGCGCGATCCAGACGATCCTTATCGATAAACGGCACTTCTCGCGGTCCTTCACTTTCCGCGGGCGCCGCCGCCGACGGCAGCGCGCTGGCCTGCTCATTCAGCGCCTGCTGATAAAAAGGCTTACGCTGATAATACTTATCGGCGTATTGCGGGCTGGCAAAGCGCTCGGTGCGCCAGGCGGTGATCCAGCTCAGTTGGTCCGCCAGCATCACCTCCAGCGCTTTGGCCTTCAGCGGCACATACACCGGATCCGGCAGCTTGCCCAGCGGGCCGTTCTCCGGCGGCTTCGCGGCGGCGGCTTTCGCCTTATCGCCATCCGCCTTGTCGTGAGCCGCCTTCAGCGCGGCAACCGGATCCCGGCCCTGGGCCACGGCGATGGCCACCACCTCCGCCTCGTTGACGGCCGGCGTTTCGGTCTTCGCCCCCGCCTGCTGCGCCCCGGCCTGCTGCCAGGCGTTAAACAGGGCGATCGCCTGTTCGGAGATTTTAAATTGTTTTATAACGGCATTCGTCATTATCCGGTAGGTCTTATTTTTAGCCCCTCCGGGCAATACCTCCTCAGGTACGCTCAGCGGCGCCCCGGCATCGAAGGCGGCGGCATACATATCGTGCAGCACAACCTTTGACAGCAGGCCGGCGGCATCGGTCTGCACTTTGCCGAGTTCCGCAGGCTTACAGTCGCCGCCAACATCGGCATGCATCCCGGGGTAGACCACCTCTACCGCCCCCGCCGGGTATTTACCGTCCGGACCGCGGATAGAATCCAGCGGCAGGTCGCCGTGCTGCTCGTGGCCGGCAACAAAGTGGTAGCAGCTTTTTAAAAAGCCTTTGGTGGTCGGCAGCCGCAGGCTGTTGGCCGCCCAGCCCAGATGCCCGGTGGCCGACGGCAGGATATGCGGCACGCCAACCGCGGAGACCGTATCCAGCAGCCCCATAAACTCGATACTGATGGGAATGCCCAGCAGGGTCGGGCCGCCGGGTACCACCGCCCCCGCCGGCAGCATATTTGTCGCATCGAGCGGCATTCTGGCGTCATCGAGCAGCGACTCCAGCCCGCGGGCGAAGGCGCGGGCGGTGGCGGCCCCCCGGCAGTAACCGTAGACAAAGAGCTTGATTTTGGCGATGCGCCGCTGCGAGCGCTGGATATGCAACCGCGTTGGCTGCCGCGGCCACTGATTGACCACGCACCCCAGATGGTCGTCGCAGAATTTGTCAAGCGCGCTTTTACGGTTGAACTTCTGGGTCAGCCGCGAGAAGGGCCAGACGGTGGCCATACTTTGCCGATATCTGGTCAGTTCGCTGTCTTTGATCGCGGTTTTGTTCACCGCATAGCAGATGCTGCTGTAGGTTTTTAGCAGCGCCTGGTTGATACGGTCTTCGCCGCCATTGGCAAACAGCTCGCCGTCCAGCGAGTAGTGCTCTTCACCTATCTCCGGAAAGCGCGCCCCACAGCCGGGAAAATAGTAACTAAAATAGCCATCGTTTTCTGCAGTATTCTTTTGATCTACCCAACTGGCCGCATGATAAAGCCGACCGATATTGGTCAACGGCGGGTTTCGCGAGCCATACATTTCATCACCATCTTCTTCATTACAGCAGGTTCCGTCGAAGAACAGGCTGATATGCAGGCTGGCCGGGCAGCCCGGTTCCGTTTTTTTATCCGATTGATGATCGGACTCTTTAACATACCCCTCCAGGTACTGCCTGGCGTAGTTGCCTTCGGTCTGCGTTCTGCTCGCCGGCAGGCGCCCGCGCTCGTTGTATTCGGTTTTCTGCTGCTTGATTTTATCCGCGGGCTTTTTGTCATCCAGCCCGGGAAACTGCGGCGGTAAGCTGGCCGCTTCCGCGGTGGAGGTTTTAACAGCGACCGGGGTGGCGCCGGTCTGAAACGCTGCGATAAGCGCCTTCAGGGCATTCAGCGTGGAGTCTGCGGTGTCGGACATACAACTTCCTCCTTGATATGTTTGATTAGTATTTTCTGTGCCCTCACCTCCCAGTCAGGGGGAGACTGGGGGACCGGATATCCCGGCTGTCCCGGCGGAATGCAGGAACGCACTATCCGCACCTTATCACAGGGGAAAATATGCACATGAAAACCGCAGGCCTGCTCCTCTTCCCAGCGCTCAATAGGTACGGTGATCGGTCCATGCCGCTGATAGTGTGTTTCATAATCATCGGGCATATCACTCGATTTCATCCAGGCATTAGGATCGGAAGTCCAGGTGATTTTTGCCGTCAGTCCCGGGCGCCAGACATCTGGTACCATCACGCAACAAAAGCCGCCGCCGCCGCCGTAGGGATTAGCCCTGGGCCCCCCGTAACCGTTCACCTGCACCGAAACAATGTCGTCCGGGCCGTGGTTTAAAAGGGTGATATCAGCGCCGCTCATGCCGTCGCGACTGTGGTCGCGACAGGCCGTCAGCAGGCAGAGCAAAACGGCGACCAGCACCACCAGCCCGCCGGGCAAAATACGGATATGCTTTATCATTGATGTGTCCTTACAAATATAAAGTGATGACTTATTAATAAATGGCGTAATTAAATGCTTGTATTTATGCTAATAGATGAACCCCCATATATAACTGATAATGATATTTGTAGCGGTCAAATAAAATTGGCCGCTATAAATATCTTCAGCTGTATTTTCATATCCGTTCGCGCCTGCACTACTATATCGCCGACATTAATATCAATAATCATTTTTACCCGCAGGCTTGCGTGGTGGGAATAATATCCAGCAGCACCTGAGCCAGCAGCGCCACGATACCGGTATGGGCAAAGTCATAGCCCCACGCCGCGCGATCCAGACGATCCTTATCGATAAACGGCACTTCTCGCGGCCCTTCGCTTTCCGCGGGCGCCGTCGACGACGGCAGCGCGCTGACCTGCTCATTCAGCGCCTGCTGATAAAAAGGCTTACGCTGATAATACTTATCGGCGTATTGCGGGCTGGCAAAGCGCTCGGTGCGCCACGCGGTGATCCAGCTCAGCTGGTCCGCCAGCATCACCTCCAGCGCTTTGGCCTTCAGCGGCACATACACCGGATCCGGCAGTTTACCCAGCGGGCC
>NZ_JAQIRJ010000013.1:0-179688 GCF_032601995.1 Klebsiella sp. 141153
TGACCCCATGCCGAACTCAGAAGTGAAACGCCGTAGCGCCGATGGTAGTGTGGGGTCTCCCCATGTGAGAGTAGGGAACTGCCAGGCATCAAATAGAACGAAAGGCTCAGTCGGAAGACTGGGCCTTTTGTTTTTGTGTTTTGCGGCCAGACGCGCCGCCGTCTTCCCCGGTGGCGCTGCGCTTACCGGGGCTACCGCTCCTTCCCCGGCCTACACCGCCTCCGGGGAAACACCCTGCCCAGCCGCCTGGTCCGCTAACATCAGTAATACCTATCACACTAATAGCTCTCAGTATAATTGTCCTTATTAATTATATGGATTATCTTTCCTGCGTGATGACATCAACGCATCACTTCTCCTGAGGGAGAAAAATAGAAAGCAAATCGCTTATTTCTCATCCTGTTAACTGGTTATAAATTCAATGAAAAAACCGCTAATTGGGATTCTGACATTAGCTTATGGATTGAGCTTGCCTGCATTCGCTGCTGATACCGCTACATTAACCATCTCCGGGCGTGTGGCGACACCTACCTGCAGCACCAATATCATTAACGAAAAAGCTCAACAGCGTTGTGGGCAAAATACTTACCTCATTAACACGCAAAATATGGCAGTCCCTTCTCATGGGGTGGTTACCCAAACGGTGAATTTACCGAATGATGCGAACAGGAAAATAATTATCAGCAGCTACGATTAATCATTCACTTATATTTCCGCGCCATTATATTGCCCAGCGGCGAAATAATGGCGCACTGCTATCAGATATAAAAATCAGCCAGTTGTGGACTTGAAAATTTATTCTCGCCGCTTAATACTTCTCCCCCCGCTTATTTCCATGAACGACAGGGTTATCTACTCTTTTTGGGGTTGATGCGATACATCATTAACACTTTGTTAACTTGATCTGGTTTAAGTGACGGTAAATTTGATATACAAATAGGGTAGATTGCCTGTACGGACGCTGCCCGGAATGCCTTGCGATGAATGTTGCAGGTCATCGGCTGGCAATATGAGAATATAAATGAAAATCCTGCTTAACTGGCCGCCGCTGCGCCAGATCGTTACTTACATTCAGGAGCGCTTTACCTTTCTGGTTCTGCTCTGCTGGCCGGCGATTATCTGGCTGTTCTGCCGGGTTGGCGTGTGGCTTACCGATAGCGCCTATCAACTGCTGGGAAAATCGCCTGCCCACTCTTTCACCGTTTATCTTCAGCCATTTATGACGCCTGGCACGTTGCTACGCATTTCTATCAGTTGGATTGTGCTGTTATTCATCCTTTTCAGTATGGCGATGGCCTTCACCTGGGGTCTACGTCGCTTTATGAATCGTCAAAAATAAGCCATCGGCGCAGCGCCCGGTTCAGGTTTATGCCATCTCACCAATTGTCTTGCGAAAACGCAGCAGCGCAATGGTAAAGAAAGCACTGCCGATAGCGAACAAAATTAAAAACTGCGGCCAGACGATGGCAAAGCTGGCGCCGCGGTACAGTATCGCCTGCGCGAGGCTGACGAAGTGGGTGGTCGGCATGGTCAACATAATGTCCTGAACCAGCTGCGGCATACTCTCCCGTGGCGTGGATCCGCCGGAGAGCATCTGCAGCGGCAGCAGCACCAGGATCATCAGTAGCCCCAGTTGCGGCATAGAACGGGCGAGCGTGCCCATAAAAATGCCGATGGAGGTGGTGGCGAACAGGCTGAGCGCTACCCCCAGCATAAACAGCGGGATCGACCCTTCAATCGGCACCTGCAACACTCCCTGTACCATAAGCAGTAGCGACAGCCCGGAGACAACCAGCACCACCAGACCCATCGACCATATCTTGGCCATCATTATCTCAAACGGCGTTACCGGCATCACCAGCAGGTGCTCAATGGTGCCGTGCTCTCGCTCGCGGATAAGCGCCGAACCGGTGAGGACAATGGCCAGCATGGTGATGTTGTTGATAATCGCCATCACCGCGCCGAAGCGCTCTTGTTCAAGGTTAGGGTTAAAGCGCATCCTCACCGCCAGCTCCACTGGCAGCGTACTGTTGTCGCGATAGCGGGCAACAAAGCTGTTCACTTCACCGCTGATAATATTCTGGATATAGCCGTTGCCGGTAAAGGCCTGGCTCATTCGCGTGGCGTCGACGTTGACCTGCACCTCCGGCTGACGACCGGCTAGCACATCGCGCTGGAAGTTTGGCGGAATATTAATGGCGAATGTGTATCGTCCGGCATCCAGCCCGGCATCCATTTCATCGGCGCTGATCAACTCTGGCGTTAAAAACCATGGCCGATAAAAGCCGTTAATGATCCGCGATGAGAGCTGTGATTTATCCATATCGGCAATAGCGATAGGCGCCAGGTGTAGAGAGCCGGGCATTACCGTGGCCGAGGAGTAAACCGACACGGTAAAAGCAAACACGATCAGCGCCAGCATCGCTTTATCGCCGAGCAGGCTGCGCAGCTCTTTGATGCCGAGGTTATAAATATTGCGTAATCCGCGCATCATCCCTCCTGTTTCTTCAGCAGCAACACGCTCAGCCCGAGCACCAGCGGCACCGCAATCAATAGTGGAATGAACGAAACCCACAAATCGCTAATATTCAGTGCCTTGGAGAAGGTGCCGCGGGCGATGGTCAGGAAATGGCTGGTCGGGTAGATTTGTCCGATCCAGCGACCTGGCCCCTCCAGAGATGCCACCGGATCGATCATCCCGGAGAATTGGGTGGCCGGAATCAGCGTAATAATCGCGGTACCGAAAATGGCGGCGATTTGGCTCTTCATAAATGTCGAGATCAGCAATCCCAGCCCGGTGGCGATGGTGACATACAGCAGCGCCGCCAGGGTGAGGGTCAGGAAACTCCCCTTATGCGCGACGCCAAACACGAAGACCGACAGCGCGCACAGCAGAAAGAAGTTAAACATGCCCAGCACGATGTAAGGCAGCTGTTTGCCGAGCAGGAATTCGCTGCGGGTGGTCGGCGTCACGTACAGGTTGATGATCGAACCGAGCTCTTTTTCCCGCACCACGCTCAGCGCGCTGAGCATTGCCGGGATCATCATCAGCAGCAGCGGGATCACCGCCGGGACGATGGCCGGCAGGCTCTTCACGTCCGGGTTATAGCGATAGCGGGTCTCGATAGAAATGAGCGAAGTATCACGAGTCGGGCTACTTTGCCGCCCGGCCATCTCCTGCAGCCAGGCCAGATGCATCGCCTGCACGTACCCGCGCACCGTTTCGGCGCGATTTGGCATTGCGCCGTCCACCCACACGCCAATCTGCACCGGCGTACCGCGAGCGATATCGCGGCCAAAGTTCGGCGGAATTTCTATCGCCACCGCCAGCTCGCCGTTACGCATTCGACGATCCAATTCGTCATAACTCTGCAGTGGCGCCTGCTCGATAAAGTAGCGTGAGCCAGCAATGTTCTGCGACCAGTTCTGGCTGCTGATCGTTTGATCGCGGTCGAGGACGGCAAAGCGCAGATCCTCGACATCCATGCTGATCCCATAGCCCATGATAAACATCAGGATCACCGTTCCCAGCAGCGCCAGCGTCGATCGCACCGGATCACGGCGCAGTTCCAGCGCTTCGCGGCGGCTATAGCTAAACAGGCGGCGCAGGCTGAATGACTGGCGTGGGGACGCGTTCTGCTGGCGTGCGGCGACAGCAGACTGGGTAGATTCTGTGGGGGCAGAAACGGTCGGCTGTGTGGCATCCGCCGCCTCCTGCAGCCAGGCGATAAACGCCTCTTCGAGGCTGGCGGAGCCACGTTGCTCAACCAGCGCCTGCGGCGTATCGCTGGCCAGCACCTTGCCGGCGTGCATCAGCGAGATGCGATCGCAGCGTTCCGCCTCATTCATAAAGTGGGTGGAGATGAAGATGGTGACGCGATCCTGCCGCGCCAGGTCAACCATCAGTTGCCAGAACATATCGCGCGCCACCGGGTCAACGCCGGAGGTGGGTTCATCGAGGATCAGCATCTCCGGGCGATGAATTACCGCGACCGCTAATGAAAGTCGCTGGCGGATCCCCAGCGGCAAGTCGGCGGGAAGCGCGTCTTCAACCTCGCTCAACATAAAACGCTCGCTCATTTCAGCTACCCGGCCGGCTATTTCATGATCCGGAATGTGAAACAAGCGGGCGTGTAGCTCCAGGTTTTGCCGTACGCTCAGTTCGCTATAGAGCGAGAAAGCCTGCGACATATAACCCACTCGCTGGCGGGTGGCGATATCTTTCGGGTCGACCGGTTGGCCAAACAGCCAGGCCTCGCCTTCGCTGGCGGGCAACAGGCCGGTGAGCATTTTCATGGTGGTGGATTTGCCGCAGCCGTTAGAGCCGAGGAAGCCAAAAATTTCGCCACGGGCGATACGAAAGTTAACGTGGTCGACGGCAACAAAGTTGCCGAAGCGCATAGTCAGGCCGCGCGCTTCAATGGCGATCTCTTCCTCGCTACAGTCGCGCGGCGGAATGACCACGTCTTTATGCGCCAGGCGCTGCGCTTCCGGCAGCAGGGCTATAAATGCCTGTTCCAGGGTCTGGCTGCCGGTCTGTTTTTTGAGCGCCGCCGCGCTACCGGTCGCCAGTATCTCGCCGGCGTTCATCGCCACCAGCCAGTCGAAGCGCTCGGCCTCTTCCATGTAGGCGGTAGCGACCAGTACGCTCATTTCCGGCTGGCGCTGGCGAATGCTGTCGATTAGATCCCAGAACTGCGCGCGGGAGAGCGGGTCGACGCCGGTAGTCGGTTCATCAAGGATGAGTAGCTGCGGATCGTGGATAAGAGCACAGCACAGCCCGAGCTTTTGTTTCATTCCACCGGAGAGTTTACCGGCAGGGCGATCGCGAAACGGCGCCAGCCCGGTGCTCTGCAGCAGTTCGTTAATACGAAGTTCACGCTCGGCTTTATCATGACCAAACAGGCGGGCGAAGAAGTCGACGTTTTCATAGACCGATAACGTATGGTAGAGGTTTTTCCCCAGGCCCTGCGGCATCCAGGCGATTTTCGGGCATACCTGCTGGCGGTGACGAACGTCGCGCATATCGCCGCCGAGCACCATCACGTTACCCTGCTCGATGGCCCGCGCCCCGGCGATAAGCGAGAGCAGGCTTGATTTGCCGACCCCGTCCGGGCCAATCAGGCCAACCATACGCCGCGCCGGGATCGCCAGGTTGATATCGCGCAACGCGATGGTGGCGCCAAACTGCTGGCCAACGTTTTCCAGCAGGGCGACGGGAGGCGAAGTATCCTGCGGCTTGAGTTTCATTGCGGCAACCTCACCGTCAGCGCTTCAGGCCAGCTTTTCTGCTTATCCAGTCGTACCCAGGCCATCCCAGGCAGGCCGGTTTTGACATATTCCAGATGCTGCTCCAGCAGCTCTGGCGGAATGCGCGCCTTGACGCGGAACATCAGCTTGAGCCGCTCGTCGCTGGTTTCTACCGTTTTTGGGGTGAATTGCGCGACGCTGGCGACAAAGCTGATATTTGCCGGGATCACTAGATCTGGCGCGGCATCCAGGATCAAGCGCGCTTCACTGCCGAGCGCCAGGAGACCCGCCTGTTCCGTTGGCAGGAAGAAGGTCATATAGACGTCTGCCAGGTCGACCATGTTTAATACCCGCCCCCCGGCGGCCAGCACTTCGCCTGGTTCGGCGACGCGGTACTGGATGCGGCCGTCGCGCGGCGCTTTCAGCTGGCTATCGTCAATATCGGCGAGGATCCGCCGCTCGGTGGCTTCGGCGGCTTCAACGCGGGTTTTAGCCTGGATGATGCTGGTGCGGGCAGCCTCGATGGCGGCGCGGGCGGCGGAGACCTGCGCTTTCGCCGATTCCAGCGCCGCGCGGGCGCTTTCAGCGGCCGCGCGATCGTCATCCAGCTGCTGAGCGGAGACGGCGCCGCGCTGTGAAAGAGTGCTGGAACGGACGTGACGTTTAGCGGTGGAGTCTAGCTCCGCCTGGCGCTGTTTCACCACCGCTTCGGTGGCGCGCATTTCGCTCTGCCGCTGGTCGAGTAACGCGTTGGCGGCGGCAACCGCGCTTTGCGCTTCTTTGATTTGCGCGGCGGCTTCGAGGCGCTGCTCGTTAAGTACCCGCGTATCCATCCGCGCCAGCACATCGCCTTTATGGACGAACTGCCCCTCTTTGACCAGAATCGTCTCGATACGCCCGGCAATTTTGGTGGCGATATCGACTTCCGTCGCCTCGATGCGGCCATTACTGGCGGCGAAGCCCGGCGGTAGCCCAGCCGGGCGCAACATCCACCATGCGGCGGCGATGACCACCGCTGCAACTACGATATACCCGGTCCAACGTCGTTTGTTCTTGTCCATACGCGACTCGCTCTGTTCCATATTGCTGAGTGGTGCGCGTTTCGCTATTTCGCCCGGCGGGACGATAAAACAAAAGGGAGATAAGGCCGTCCGGCGCAAAATCCTGTTACGTTGCCAACCGGTGGGGAAGATGTGATTTTAGAGTGGTCATCATCAGCAATCCTGGCCTTAAATGAAACACGCATATTTATAATCTGGATACTAACATCGGTAGCGTCAAAGTCCATATATAAACTATGGAATTGCGACCCCCTCGCTATAATGACTGAGAACTACGCTATCCCTATGATTTTCTTCGTCTGGTTGACCTGCGGCAACTCATGTATGATCGGCAACCCCGAAATAGACTAACGCCCGGCGAGCGCTTTATTCATGAACGATGAAAGCAAAAAATATATCTCTGTTATTTTTAAGGAGTGGCTACCGCTGTATGACAGCCTGACGCCAGCCGTTAAGGAGGTACTTAAAAATATCGCAGAGGAGCAATCGGAAGCGTTAGCGGCCCGGTTTTATGATTTTATTTTTCAGGATCCTGATATTGCCCGCCACCTGACTTATGATTTAGTTCAGGAACGACTGAGCCGCTCGCTGGCGCTATGGGTGAAGGAGATCCTGACCAGCGACAAAGCACAGTTGCCGGCGCTGGCGGAACGGCAATATCAGATTGGCAGCATCCATGCGCGGATCGGCATCCCGGCGGAGGCGGTGCTGCGCGGCGCCCGGCAAATTAAGGCCGGGCTTATCGAGTATATCCGCAGCCACGTTAACGACCGCCAGATTGCCGTCGATGCCATCTATTACGCTATTATGGCGATTAATATGGCCGTTGAGATGATGTGCCATGCCTATACCTTATCGCACTATCGGGCGACCAAAAACGAAGAGGCTTATCGCCTGTATAGTTTGATGGACAATGTCCCGATGGAATATGGCAAACAGCAGGCGGCGCTTTCCGGTTGGGAAAATACGGCAATTTTTAATATTGTTAGCGAAAATAAAGCGCATACTAACGCTACGTTATTATCTGAATCGGAATTTGGTCTCTGGTTCCGCCATAAATGTGTACGCTATTTTAACAAAAATAGCCAGATGGACGAAATCGCCGCATTAATTTCTCAGGTCGACGACTTATTAATAGGATGGCGGGCATCCGCCTCTGCCATGGATTATAAAAATACACAAAACCTGATTCAGGGGATCCATATTCATTGCCAGCAAATCGGCTGCCAACTGGGCGTAATTTTTAGCAGCCTGTCGCAGATGCAAAACGGCAAAGATGCATTAACCAGCCTGCTTAACCGCCGCTATTTGCCGGTGGTGCTCAAGCATGAAGTGACGCTGGCGATGGAGCATGAGTTGCCGATGACGGTGGCGATCGTCGACATCGATCATTTCAAAGGCATTAACGATAACTGGGGCCATATGGTCGGCGACCGGGCGATTAAACATGTCGCGGAACTGCTCAGCGACAATATCCGTTCCAGCGACTATATCTTCCGCTACGGCGGGGAAGAGTTTCTGCTGGTGCTGGTGGAGACCGGCGTGTCAGAAGCGTTTACCATCCTCGACCGCCTGCGGAAGAAAATTAGCCAACTGGCGTTTAACGTTGGCGGCGATACGCAGATCCCGATCACCGCCAGCATTGGCTACGCCGTGCACTCCGGCCATCCCGATTACAACCTGCTGTTGCGCGATGCCGATAATGCGCTGTACGCCGCCAAACGCGAGGGGCGCAACTGCGTGAAGATGCACAAAGGCAGGGTATAAAACCGAGCCCCGACAAGCGTAGCGCGACCGGGGTAGGGCTCTGAAGCTCAGAACAGCACCGGCAGCCCCAGCCCGCGCTTCACTTCATGCAGCGTCCGCTGTGTGAGCTGGTGGGCGCGTTCGCTGCCCTGGCGCAACAATTCCAGCAGCATTCCTTTATCCTGACTGTAAGTGGCCCGGCGTTCGCGGATCGGCGCCAGTAGCTCCTGCAAGCAGGTTTCCAGTTCATTCTTACACTGGCGATCGCCCAGCCCGCCGCGCTGATAGTGGGCTTTCATCTCAGCAACCAGCGCCTTATCGCTATGAAAAGCGTCAAGATAGGTGAACACCACGTTGCCGTCGACATGCCCCGGATCGCTGACTCTCAGGTGTGTCGGGTCGGTATACATCGCGCTAACCGCGCGGTGAATCTCCTCTTCACTGGCCGATAACGTCAGCGTATTGCCCAGCGATTTCGACATTTTGGCATTACCGTCGACGCCCGGCAGGCGGCTCACTTCGCTGAGTAGCGCTTTGCAGTGGCGCAGTACCGGTTCGCCGGTGAGGCTATTCATTTTGTGGACGATTTCGTTGGTCTGCTCAATCATCGGTAGCTGATCGTCGCCCACCGGCACCAGCTTGGCCTTGAAGGCGGTGATATCGGCGGCCTGGCTAATCGGATAGGCGAGAAAGCCAACCGGCAGCGAGCGGGCAAATCCCTTCTGGGCAATCTCATTTTTTACCGTCGGATTACGTTCCACGCGGGCGACGGTGACGATATTCATATACAGCGCGCTGAGCTCCGCCAGCGCGGGTAGAGCGGACTGCAGGCAAATAGTGGTGAGCCTGGGGTCGATGCCGACGGCCAGATAATCGGCCATGACTTCGAGGATATGGTGGCTGATTTTTTGCGGGTTGCTGCCGTTATCGGTGAGCCCTTGCAGGTCGGCGATCAGGATAAACTGCTGGTGGTCGTGCTGCAGCGCGACGCGCTGGCGCAGCGAGCCGACGTAGTGGCCAAGATGTAGTTGGCCGGTCGGGCGGTCGCCGGTGAGGATGGTTTGTGGATGGTTCATCAGGGACTCCTTATCAGACTGTTCAGCCGAAAGACGTCCTGAAAATAACAAAGCCGCCTTCCGGCGGCTTTGAAAATGGAAACGTGTATCGTGCCGCCTGTTATGCAGGCAGCCACCAACGACGGGGGTAGGTAACGATAACGTTTCTGTTCATCTTTTTATCCTGCCACGAAATCACGGCGGGGTAAACCTGTTGCGTACAAAGTATTACTCAGCAATCTGAAATCCTGCTCGTAAGCAGGTTTTGCTGAATTTGGTACCTCTGACTGGGAGGATCACATATGCTGTTCTTCAATTTTCAATTGCTTACGCCATACGCGGTTATGTAACGTCAAGACGATCGACTGGTAAAATGATGATGAATTCATCCACATGATATTCAGGCAGAAAAACATCAAACCTAAAGCAGATGTTATCTGTGGCGTATAATTGTCTACCGTGCCGAATAAAAATGAAAACCAGGAACCGATAAAGTAGATAATGCTAGTTATTCCTGTCATCGTGATAATAATCAGATGTAATTTATATCCGTTTAAAGAGCCTCGAGCAGTCAGTAACGTTGTAGTCATGATAACTACGCAATATACGATCGCTGCAAAAAAAACGCCCATCAGTACTTTGTATTCAGGTATTCCTAACCAGCGAAAGAGTAGCATCCATACATAAACCTGGGGCATCGCGTAGCAAAAGATAGCAAGTATCATGCTGATCGCGATAGGAATACCGGCCATGTGTATACCAGGCGCCGCGCCGAATCGGCTTTTTAACCGATCCTTTAGTTGTTCCAGGTGTTGCAGATCGCTGGTTGCCAGTTTTTTCTTGATGATAGCGCTCAACACGAGGCTCTTCTTAATATATTTCATCATTGTCGGATCAATGTGGTCCAGTGAATGAAAACGACTGAATTAAGCCAAAAATATACTTCCCAGATTGTGTCATATTCTGAGGGTTCCTGATGGTGCCCGAGATCGCGCTACCAAAAAATGCCGAGGAGTTGGCAATGGCATTCATTAATTCTCGTTGCAAGAGCATCTGTAAGGCTTCCGAAGGATAACGCTTGGGATAGATGCCAGCTTTCATTGCCACTTTGATACCAGAATTAGAGATTCCGGGGTTTCTAATTCGAATAATTTCCTCCGTCAATCGTGTTCGGTCGGCTCGGTTCATTTTTTTTAATAAAGAAAGTAAACTTTCCGACGTAGACCGATTAAGTAATCGATATGTTAGCATGGCGCTTTTTAAACCAGCACCAGCCCCGGCAAGTGAGATCATATCAAGTGCTGTATTGGTTGCCGTATACCACTCATGAGAGTCAAGCCATGCTACATAGTCATCATGGTTCATGGCAATTAATGAAAGGCGCCCGAGGCCATTTGCACATTGGATTCCTGTTGCTACGCCACCAGCGATAATTACAGCAGCAACTGCACTTGAGGTGCCTGCGGTGAGAGGAATCGCCATGCTTGCACCAACAGAAAGTATGATAGTGAGAATTGCTGCTCCGCAGGAAATGGCTGTTGAACCGATTTCAGTAACTAAGGAAGATGACTGAATTGCATTCGTCGTTAGCTGGGCTGGATTATTTGCTGAAGTGGTTACTTTCGTTACAACGACGTGGCTTACCGAGCTTTCATTTGGCGTTGCGATCCGTCTTGATGGCCTTACTAACCACTGACGAGAACCATCTGAATAAATTATCCCAACTTGGCTAAAGTTTCTATAACAATCCAACTGGTTAGCAAGAGCTATGAAATCAATTTCAGCGCCGCTGACAAGGCCTAAACTTCGGGCAAAGCCATAATCAGGTAGAGCTTTTGAAAATTGTCCTGGAAATGTCATCCTTTTTCTCCATGCACCTAATGCTCTTAAGATGAGGGATCAAGAGTAATGCTCTTAAGATAGTAATAAATTAGGAATATTCCGGATGACACCTACAAAATAACCTACCAGCGTAAGTAAGAAAAGAGTGGGTATAGTGCGGATTTCTTGCGAGAGCGTCTCAGCGATTTTGAGGTTACCAACACTGGCGGTTTCAGCCAGCATGGTGAATTTACGGTAGGCCGGGCAAGGCGTAGCCGCCGCCCGGCAAGATAAACAAACCGTTGTTACATGGTCGAGAAGACGTTCATGATCACGCCGCCGGAGATAATCAGCGCCATGGCGATAATGGCCGCCAGGTCCGGCTTCTGCTTATAGAGGATCATGGAGCAGATAGTCACGCCGACGATACCGAAGCCGCACCACAGCGAGTAGGCTACGCCCACCGGAATGGTGCTCATCGCGCGGGTGAGGGCGAAGTAGCACAGGCCGTAGGCGCAGACCACCAGCACTGAAGGCGCCAGCTTGCTGAAGCCGTTGGTCTTTTTGATCATCGAGGTGCCGGTGATTTCGGAGCCGATAGACAGCGCCAGCCATAAAAATCCGAGATTAAACATAGGGTATTCCTTTCCTGTTAGTTGGCGATTTTCTTATCCATGGAGGCGACTGGCGTGACGGGTGCTGCCTCTTCGCTCTCTTCGGAACCCATTTTCGAGAACAGGTTCATGATAACGATGCCGCTGGCGATCACCGCCATGCCGATGATGGCGGCGGTATCCGGGTGCTGGCCGTAGAATGCCATTCCCAGCGTCGAGACCACCAGGATACCGGTGCCGGACCAGGTGGCGTATGCCAGGCCGACCGGGATATCTTTCACCGCCCTTGAGAGCGAGTAATAGCAGGTGCAGTAGAGCGCAATCAGCAGGCCGAGCAGCAGCATTTTTGTGCTGCCTTCGCTGCTACCGAACATTTTTAACGTCGAGGTTGCCGAGGTTTCTGAGAGGATAACCAGCAGCATCCATAACCAGCATTTTGTTTTCGAAGACATCGTTAAGCTCCAGGTTCATAGTTGGGTAAGGTCATATCTTTCTGTTTTTTAAATAATCAATGGCCGCATCGGTCAGCTGCGCGTGCGGGGCCGCCGCCAGCGCCGGATTATTCACCACGTCTGTGACGGTGAGATAACGGCGCGGTTCGCTGCTGGTGGCGGCAGGCGCGGTGGGCGCGTCCAGCGTCGCCAGCAGCTCATTCATCGTGCCGAGGAAGACGCCGCAGGCTTCCAGACGAGCCAGCGTGGCCAGCAGATGCCCGGTATAGGCGCTGTCGGCCTGCGCGCCGCGTAGCTGGTTGAGTTCGCTAAGCGGATCGCAGTGATAGCGCAGCGCCAGCACGGGAATACCCTTCAGCAGCGCCTCGTGCGCGCAGCGGGCGAGCGGGCTGCTGCGCGTGCCGTTCAGCAGGTCTGAAGCCAGCGGGTAATCGAGAAACGGCAGCAGTACCGCCCGCCACGGCGCTGACGGCAGGGCATCCTGCCAGGTCGATGACGGGATAATCTCGCCCACCTCTCGCCACGCGGCGGCGTCGGCGAGACCATCCTCCAGCGCGAGGCGCAGCGGGTAGCCGCAGCTTGCCAGGCGCTGGCGGATTGCCGCGCGGTAGCCGTCAGCGGCGGTCACCATCACCAGTACCGGCGGTTGCAGGCGCTGTAAAATCCGCGCGACTAAACCTTCAATCTGTTCGTCGGTCATGGCGAGCCTCCGTTAGCCGATGAGCGTCACCTGCGCGCCGTTTTTCAACCCGGCGGCATTGGCTTCTTCGGTGTCAATGTGAAACTCCAGCGCGAAGTCATCGCGCACCCGCACCACCACTTCATCGAAAGTTAGCTGGCGCTCGCCGTTGCTGCGCACGCTGACCTTCTGGCCATTGCTAACGTTGAGTCGGCGCGCGTCCTGCGGCGACATATGAATATGGCGCCAGGCGCAGATCACCTGCGAATGGAGTTCAACGTGGCCTGCGGGGCCAATCAGCAGCGCGCTGCCGGCATTCTCCAGCTGGCCGGACTCACGAACAGGCGCCTTAATGCCCAGCGTGAAGCAGTCGGCGCGCGACACTTCCAGCTGCGATAGCGGGCGGGTTGGCCCCAGCACGCGGACGTTGGTCAGCGAGCCCTTCGGCCCGACAACGGTCACGCACTCCTGGGCGGCGAACTGCCCCGGCTGGCGCAGCGGTTTGAACGGCGTCAGGCTGTAGCCTTTGCCGAATAGCGCCTCGACGTCCTGTTGCGCGAGATGGACGTGGCGGTTGGAGATCCCCACCGGGATCGCCGGCGCCGTTGCGCTCAGGCGAACGGTGATTTTTTCGCGAAGCAAGGTGTCGATCATGACTTCTTCCCTTTCTTCAGCGCCGGGTGCTTATCTTCCGCTTCGTTCGGGGCGGCAGGCGGAACGATGGGTTCCGGGGCGGCGATAACCACAGGCTCGGCCGCTTTTTTCGCAGGCGGCGGGTTGCCTTTGAGGTTGCTTAACGCTTCAACCACGCAGCGCTCCGGGCGGGCAATGACCAGCGACTTCACGGTGTGCTCGGCGCCAGCCACCGCCACGCCGCGCTCGATAGCGGTGTGGATGGCGCTGATTTCCCCTTCAAAGCAGACGCTCACCAGCCCGGAGCCTGGTTTGCGATAGCCAATGCAGGTCACTCCCGCGGCTTTACAGGCGGCGTCGACGGCCTGAATGGCGGCGACCCATCCTCGCGTTTCAATTACGCCTAAACTTTTCATGGTCGGCTCCTGTTAATGGCGGACTAAGCGAATATCAAAATCAAATTGCTGGAAGAAGGTTTCCAGCCGGTCAAGTTCGTCCGGTGAATAAGACGGGTCCTGGGTAATCGGGTAGGGCATATCCAGGCGTTCG
This sequence comes from Klebsiella sp. 141153, assembly GCF_032601995.1. Taxonomy (NCBI): domain Bacteria; kingdom Pseudomonadati; phylum Pseudomonadota; class Gammaproteobacteria; order Enterobacterales; family Enterobacteriaceae; genus Klebsiella; species Klebsiella sp. 141153. Next base: position 13,861 of record NZ_JAQIRJ010000013.1, read on the forward strand.
TATTTTTTGCGCCCCAACTGGTGGTACGGCAGCATGTCGATGCGGCGGATATTCCCGCGCTTCGCCAGCTTCTGTACGTAATCAATGGCGCCGGTAATGGCGTCGAATGAGTCGTTGTAGCCGCGAATGAGCGGCATGCGCACAATCACATTGGCGCCGGAATCCACCAGCCATTCGAGATTGCGGCGAATCCCTTCGTTGCCGATGCCGAGCAACGCCTTGTGGTGTTCGCTGTTAATCTGCTTTATGTCGAACAAGAAGGTGTCGGTGACCGGCGCCAGCTTCTGGTAGTTGGCAAGCGGAGTGGTGCCCTGGGTTTCGACGGCGGTGTTAATCATCATCTTTTTGCATTCGCTAAATAAGGCGACGGCAAAATCGGTCTGCAGACTCATCTCGCCGCCGCCGATGGTCACGCCGCCGCCGGAGGAGATGTAGAAGTCGTAGTCCTGCATGATGATCTCCATCAGCTCGCTGACGGTGACGTCCTTGCCCATAATATCCAGCGCGTTCTGGGTGCAAATCTCTTCGCATTTGCGACAGCCAATGCAGTCTTTGTTGCGGTCGACGAAGTGCTTCATTTCGCCGTTTTCTTCCGCCCGATAATGAATACCCGCCGGACAGACGCTGACGCAGTCGCCGCAGTTAATGCATTTGTCGTGCGAGAACATCACCTGGAACTGGCTGCTCAGCCCTTCCGGGTTAGCGCACCACGGGCAGCGAATGTTGCAGCCCTTAAAAAACACCAGCGTGCGAATGCCATCGCCGTCATAGATCGAATATTTCTGGATATTGAAAATTCGGCCCGTTAATTCTTGTTTTGCGATCACGCTTGCCTCCCGCTCCGTCCCGTTACGGGACGGAGAACTTCCGGTTATTTCTCAAATACAGCTCATTTAATTCTCTTTAAGAGAACTAGAACTTCTCAATCACCGTACGGCTGATGATCTCGTCCTGGACCTCTTTACACAGCTCAACGAAGTAGGCGCTGTAGCCGGCGACGCGAACGATCAGGTCGCGGTATTTCTCCGGCTCCTGCTGCGCCTTCTTCAGTACTTCGTTATCGACGTAGCTGAACTGCATCTGGCCGTTGCCGAGAATCGAGGCGGTACGCAGCAAGGTAATCAAGCCGTGGCGACCTTCCGGGGTATCCAGCAGCCCTTTGAGGAACTTGAAGTTGTGCACCATGCCGATGTTCATGGTTTCCACGTTCATCTTGCTGACCGACTTGATAATCGCCGTCGGGCCTTGTTTATCCGCGCCCTGAGTCGGGCTGATGCCGTCGGAGAGCGGCATCCACGCCAGGCGGCCGTTAGGCGTGGCGTTGGTCAGCTCGCCGATTGGCGTGTTGTTGGAGATAGACAGGGTGCCGTGGCTCAGGGTCGAGTAGAGCATTTTGTATTTACGGCACTCTTTCTCGGTCCATTCGGTAATATCCAGCGCGTACTGGTCGACGTAGTTATCGTCGTTACCGTATTTCGGCGCGTTCAGGCAGTCGCGGCGCAGCGCTTCGTAACCTTCAAAGTTGGCCAGCAGCGCATCGCGGATCTGCTCAAGGGTGTATTTCTTCTCTTCGAACACCAGCTTGCGGATCGCCGCCATCGAGTCGACGTAGGTCGCCAGGCCGGAGAAAATCAGCCCCGGACCGTGGTTGACCATCGCGCCGCCTGCGGCGACATCTTTGCCGCTCTCCATGCAGCCTTCGACCAGCAGCGACATCAGCGGCTTCGGCGCCACATCGCGGTGGACGCGCTGGCTGATGACGGTGCCGATGGCCGACAGGCGCACGATGTGGGCGATCTGCTGTTTCACCGCCGCGTCGAAATCTTCGAAGGTGCGCAGGTCGCGCAGGTCGCCGGTATCCAGCCCTTGATAGCTATCGAACAGCACCATCCGCCCGCGGTTGAGCACGAATTCGATAGCGATAGGCCACTGGGTGTAGCCGGTGGAGGTCCACTGGTAGATGCGCCCGGATTTTTGCGGCTCAACGCAGCCCATCAGGCAGTAGTCGCGGGCGTCTTCAAAATCGAAGCCTTTGCGCAGCATCATCTTGATGTGGGAGTCATCAAAGTGGCAGGCCGGGAAGCCCATTCCTGCTTTCACCACGTCGACGATTTTTTCCATGTATTTCTGCGGCGACTGGTTGTGGATACGGCAGGCCAGCGACGGCTGATAAACCTTCACAAAGCGCACCGCGTCCATAATCAGGTAGGTCAGATCGTTACAGGCATCGCCGCCGCTACGTTTCTGGCCGCCAACGGTGAGGTTGATAAACGGCTGATAACCTGCGAAATATTTCGCTCCCAGCTCGCTCGACATCCACATCAGTTCGGCACATTTGATGATGAACGCCTGCAGCAGCTCCAGCGCGCTGTCGTGGGTCAGGCGGCCTTCGCGTATATCGGCTTCGAACATCGGGTAGCAGTACTGGTCGACGCGCCCCAGCGACAGCCCGGTCTGGTTCTCTTCGATTTCAAACAGTGACTCGACGGTCCAGATACTCTGCAGCGCTTCCTGCAGGGTCTTCGGCGGATTGGCCGGCACGTTTTCGTTGACGTCGGCGATGGTCAGCAGTTCGGCGCGGCGCTGGGCGTTTTGCTCTTTAGCCGCCAGTTCGCGGGCGTGGGCGGCAATGCGGCGGGCGTAGTTGACCACCCCTTCACAGGTTTCAATCGCCGCTTTGTAGTAGTAGATACGGTCGATATCTTCCGGGTTCTCCATGCTCAGGTTGGCCAGATGCGCCTCGGCATCGGCTTTAATGCCGTTCATCCCTTTGGTGAACAGCAGCACGTCGTAGCCCGGACAGGTATCGCCGCCGCCGTTAATCTGGTGATAGGAGAGGTCGCTGACGAAGGTCTCGCCGCTGAAGGCCCAGACGCCGGCCTCACGGTATTGCGCTTCGCAAATCTCATCCAGCGAACGGCCTTCCCAGAACGGGACAATCTCTTCGCGAATGGTTTTTTTATCCGCTTCGCTGATTTCAAACGGATCCTGCGGGCGGGTGCTCATGGTGTCGAGCTCATCGCGCACCCAGCGCCAGGCGATATCCGGCGAGAAGGCGCCCGCGCGCGGCTTGCCGCACGGATGGCCGACGATCAGCTCATCGTCCTGAATCAGAATCGGCGCGGTTTCGCAGGCGTGGCGGAAAGCTTTGGCGCGCAGCAGAATGGTCGGCATGCCCGGGTTGGCTTTGACCACTTCGGTAAAGGCCAGCGCGCGGTAGATAGAGACGCTCGGGCGTACCGTCAGGTAGTGGTTACGCAGGCGCTGCATACGCGGAGTTAAGCCTTCCATCGCCGGCGTGTCGGCACAGGCGGCGAACGGCGCGTGGCTGACCTGTTGCGCGCCGCTAAACAGACGCACCGGCAGATTCAGCGCGCTGAGGTTGCGCTGGGCGCTGATAAACATCGCCGAGAGTTCGTTCACTTCGGCGTTATCAAAAGAGGCGCCGTGCAGCATGGCGTCGAGCATCGGATAGCCGTCAATGGCGCAGGCGGCGCGGACTTCGCTCAGTTCAGCCAGCTTGAACCACAGGCACTCCACGATTTCATAGGCCTGCTGGGTATTCAACGCGCCGCTGTTGATATCGCGTTGGAAGTAAGGCAGTAGCGCTTTATCCGCCCCTTGCGGGTTAACCGCATAGCTGCCGTTATCCAGCTGTAGCGCCAGCTGGAACAGATAGAACGCCTGGCAGGCTTCTTTGAAATTACGCGCCGGATGGGCCGGAACGTGGTGCAGAATGGCCGCGCTATCGAGCAGCTCGGCTTTGCGATAAGCATTGGTTTCTGCGGCCGCCAGCTGCTCGGCGCTGTTGGCCAGATTTTGCGCCAGCGCTAACAGGGCGTCACAGGCGTAGATGGCGGCGCGGCAGCCGTTGACTTCATCCATACCGCTGCGGCTAACGGCGCTACCGAGGGCGCGGGTTTTCTCTTCCAACTGGTGCTTAATCGCCAGCACGCCTTTTTCGACGACCAGGTTGTAGTCCGGTGAATCGAGATCGCTGTTGAGGTTGAGGAACTGGAATACGGATGGCCGATGCGCGGCGCTTTCATCATGGAAAATCGCCCCGTGCGGTTTACGGGTCTGGTTACCGACGATCAGTTCGTCGGCGCTGATGGTCAGCGGCAGCTGGCGCATCAGTTCATAGAAACGGCGAGCCGGTTTGACGGCGGCGGGAATGCCCGCGATATCGCTATCCAGCGCGCTGAGGATCGCGGCGTGCTCGGTGCACAGGGTGCTTGCCTGTGAGCGTAAACGGTCTGCCAGCACTTTGACGCGCGGCGTTAAGCTGTAGTGTGCCATGTAGTATTCTCCAGATGTTCTTTTTCCGCGGCTGATGACAACCCGGTTGTGGATACAGTGTCCGTATTCCTGCCGGGTGGCGGCTGACGCCTTACCCGGCCTACAAATAACTCAGCGATCACCCGGTTATTTGTTACCCGTAGGCCCGTGCAAGCGGAGCGCCGTCGGGCGATTCCAGGCAACCGGACCAGGCCCGGCGATAAAGCTCGGTTAACGCGTTAGCGTCCGGCGCGCGTGGGTTAGTTGGGGTACAGCTGTCGCGCAGCGCCTGGCCGACCATCTCCGGCAAACGGCGTTCGAATTCAGCCGCCTCAATGCCGGTGTCGCTAATGCCGGAGGGCATATTCATCTCTTCTTTTAAAGCCTGAATGGCGACTAGCAGGCTGGCGACGCCCTGGCGCGGCGAGGCGGCTGGCAGATCCAGCAGATGCGCCAGACGGGCATATTTCGTTGCTGCAAGGGTGTCGCACTGACCGTCGAAATCGGCGTTCCAGGCGACGACTTGCGCCATCAGCAGGGCGTTGGCGCGGCCATGGGGTACGCGGAAGACGCCGCCGAGGGCGTGGGCCAGGCTGTGGGTTATCCCAAGCGACGCGTTGGTGAAGGCCATCCCCGCCATGCAGGAGGCGTTATGCATCTTTTCGCGCGCTTGCAGGTTGTCGCCGCTGCGCCAGCAGGTCGGCAGATAGCGGAATACCTGCTGCACCACTTTCTCCGCCAGCGCGTCGGAAAAGTCGCTGGCGGCGCGAGAGACGTAGGCTTCCAGAGCGTGACACAGTACGTCCATGCCGGTGTCGGCGGTAATTGCCGGCGGCACCGAAGCCACCAGCGCCGGGTCAAGAATGGCGATATCCGGTAGCAGCGACGCATCCACCAGCACCAGCTTCTCCGCATTGGCTTTCACCACCGAAAAGGCGGTGACTTCCGAGCCGGTGCCGCTGGTGGTGGGGATGGCGACGAAGCACGGGCGGGGACGGTTGCCCTGCGGACGGGTCTGCGCCAGGGAGAAAATAACCGCTTTGGCGGCATCGATTACCGAACCGCCGCCGAGCGCGATAACCAGATCCGGATAGTGGTTATCCATCAGCTTCATGCCGCGCACCACGGTGGCGATATCCGGATCCGCCACTACGTCGTCCCACATCTGCCAGGCGATCCCGCGCTGGCGCAACAGGGCGGTGACGCGCTCGGCGAGGCCAAACTTCACCATCGCTTTATCGGTCACCAGCAGCACGCTGCGGGCGGAAAGTTCGTTCAGCACCGAGAGGGCGTCCTGACCGAAGCAAATCCGCGGTTTCAGTAAAAATTCACTCATTGGGCTATTCACTCCTGTTAGGCGTCCCGAAACACGTTCTCGACAATGGCGACCACCGACATCGCTTTGTAGCGGTCTTTATTGAGCGCGAAGTACTCTTCCGCCAGCACGATGTCGTGCATGCCGGCGCCGACGTTATCGACGGCGACCCAGGTCTGGTCTTTCATCGGCTGCTGTTTGTCATCTAAGCGGGTGATCAACAGCAGGTTGCTGCCGCGTAGCTCATCGCATTTCTGCGTGGCGACGACATGGCCGGTTACCTTTGCGAGAATCATCGTTTATCGCCTTATATCAGTGCGTTACTTAGCGAGGCGCTCCAGCACCTGGCGAATCACGCGTTCCACGTTTTGTTCGTTGATTTCAACTTCCATACTGGCGGCGCCTGCGCTGGCGAAACGGTCATCGTTGCCTGCGGAGCACGCTGGCGCGGCATTGGCCGGAGCGTTGAAACGCACGTCATCAAGAATGCTGCGCTGCGGATCGCTCGCCGGAGTAACGATGGTCGGCTGGGGCTCAGGGCGGCTGCCCGGCGCGCGAAGCTCGTCAATCGAACGCACGCCATAGCCGACTTTGCGGATATTGAGCAGGTTCATCGGGCCGACGTTGTCGGAGCTGGAGCCGCCGCCGACCGCGCCGCAGCCGAGGGTCAGCGCCGGAGAGATGTTGGTGGTCGCGCCGATACCGCCGAGCGCCGCTGGGGTGTTAATCAGAATGCGGTTGACCGGTTTTTCGAGGCAGAACTGGCGGATGACGTCCTGATTACGGGTGTGGATCACCAGCGTATGGCCGAGTCCTTCGTTGGTCAGCAGCTCCACCACGCGGTGGCAGGCGGCTTTCCAGTCCTCTTCCACGTACAGGCCGAGTACCGGGCACAGTTTTTCGCGCGAGTAGGGGTTTTTCGGCGATACGGTGGTCTGTTCGGCGATCAGCACTTTAGTGCTGGCCGGTACGCAGAATCCCGCCATCTGGCTGAGGTATAGCGCGGTTTTGCCGACCACTTTCGGGTTGATGGTGCCGTTCGGGCGCAGCAGCAGTGCCGCCATTTTCGCCGCCTCATCTTCATTCATGAAGTAGACGCCCTGCGCTTCCAGCTCGCGGTGAACCTCGTCGTAAATGCAGCGTTCGACGATAATCGACTGCTCGGAGGCGCAGATCACGCCATTATCGAAGGTTTTACTGGTGACGATATCTTTCACCGCGTGGTGGATATCGGCGCTGCGTTCGATAAACGCCGGGCCGTTACCCGGGCCGCCGCTGATGGTCGGGGTGCCGGAAGCGTAGGCCGCCCGCACCATGCCTTCGCCGCCGGTGGCGAGGATCAGCGACACGTCTTTGCTGTGCATCAGTTCGGAGGTGGCTTCGAGCGTTAACTGGGTGATGCCGTCAACGCTGCCTGCCGGGGCGCCGGCCGCTTCTGCCGCGCGTTTGACGATTTCAATCGCCTTCCAACTGCACTGACGCGCGCCCGGATGCGGGGAGAAGATAATGGCGTTGCCGGCCTTGAGGGCGATCAGCGCTTTGTAGATAACCGTAGAAGTTGGGTTAGTTGAGGGGACCAGCGCGCAAATCACGCCGAGCGGCACGCCCACGTCCATCACTTTTTTTACCGGGTCGTCATGAATGATGCCAACGGTCTTCATATCTTTGATGGCGTCGTAGACGCGCAGCGAGGCGAAACGGTTTTTCAGCACTTTGTCCTGCCAGTTGCCAAAACCGGTCTCTTCCGCGGCCATTTTCGCCAGCGCTTCGGCGTGGTGCGCTGCTTCCTGGGCCACGTTTTTCACGATGGCGTCGATTTGCTGTTGCGAAAAGGTGGCCAGAATCGCCTGCGCCTTTTTGGCGTTGCGCACCAGTTCCCGCGCGTTCTGCCGGGACTGCAAATCGTTATCCAGTTCAATCATGAGTCTATCCTTCATCAGACGAAAAGAGTGGAGACGGGGCGCGCCCTGTCAGGTCATGCTTTGTGCTGCGCCGCGATTTTTTCGATGTCGTTATGTGGACGCGCAATGACGCGAGAACTGACGACTTCGCCGATGCGTTTCGCCGCTTCCACGCCGGAGTCGACCGCCGCGTTGACCGCGCCGACGTCGCCTTTCACCATTGCGGTGACGAGGCCGGAACCGACGTTTTCATAGCCGATAAGCTCGACGTTGGCGGCTTTACACATCGCGTCCGCGGCTTCAATGCAGGCCACCAGACCTTTGGTTTCGATAAGACCAAGCGCTTCTTTCATCAGGATTCTCCGTTAGTCCGCAATCTTGTAATGCGAGACGATTTTGTTGATGTCGTTATGCGGACGGGCGATAACCAGCGAGGTCACCACTTCGCCGATGCGCTGCGCCGATTCCACACCGGAATCCACCGCCGCTTTCACCGCGCCGACGTCGCCTTTCACCATCGCGGTGACAAGGCCAGAGCCGACGTTTTCATAGCCGATAAGTTCGACGTTGGCGGCTTTACACATCGCATCCGCCGCTTCAATGCAGGCCACCAGACCTTTGGTTTCAATCAGACCTAATGCATCACCCATTTGCGTTCTCCTGGCCTTCAGGCCTTGTGTTTAATGACGATTTTGTTGATGTCGTTATGCGGACGCGCGATGACCAGCGAGGTCACCACTTCGCCGATGCGCTGCGCGGATTCCACACCGGAATCCACCGCCGCTTTCACCGCGCCGACGTCGCCTTTCACCATCACGGTGACAAGGCCAGAGCCGACGTTTTCATAGCCGATCAGTTCGACGTTGGCGGCTTTACACATCGCGTCCGCTGCTTCAATACAGGCCACCAGACCTTTGGTTTCGATAAGCCCCAATGCATCACCCATCGTGATTTCCTCCAGAACAGGTTTTGTTATTCGGGAAAACCGTCCGCGTAACGGCATCAACACGCGGAAGCGGCGTTCGGGGTTCACTATAGGGAATGGGGAAAGAAGTGAAATTTAAATCCGTGGAGATGAATATTTTAGGTTTTTACTCTGTGATTTAGCCTTATTTAGCCTTCCATTTATCTTTTCGTTCTGTTTTATGCGTGTTGATTTTTATGATGATATGGCGCTTTTTTAGACTATTTATCGGCGAGAGGTGAATGTTAATAAGATGCTAATTACTTGCCAGCAGGCGGTAATATAGCCGCGTGATAATTGTGGGTATGCGCAAGTTTTGGCGTCGAAGCTAAATGCAAAACGTGCGCTTTTAGCATCGTGGAAAGAGGGGGCAATAACGGAGCGTGAGCGAGGGCGCATTTTCCTCGCGGCGATACAGAGGGGACGGGTTAGTTAAGCGTGCTGCCGGACTTCAGCGTGCAGATGTAGAGCGGTGAGTTGATAGAGCTCAGCAGGATAGCTTTGTCGTTAAGCTTCTGCGCGTTGAGGAACAGGCCATCGTGGCTGTCGGACATCTCGCGCATGAAGTAGTCGAAGATGACATTCGGCGATTCGTCGATGGACGAGGCGCTGGATTCCCATTTTTTAATGCGGTAGTGGCGTTCGGTTGCCGAGATACGTTGGCTGGTGTAGCTGAATTTGACGTAGCGCTGCAGATAGAGCCAGCCGGCGGCGGAATCGGTATAGCCTTCCACCACCATCGAACCGTTACCGTTGGCGGCAAAATTAAAATGGATATTGCCGTTCACATTCTCTTTTTCCATGTTTTCAAAACGCATGATCGCTTTGGTGGAGCAGCTCATCACGCCGTCGTTGGCATCCGGCAGCAGGCGCCAGGCGCTAAACCCGGCGGCGGCGATAAATGCGAGGGCGGAGAGGGCGAAAAAGGTGCGGGGCGCGAGTCTCATTGCGGCTTCCAGGAGTAGTAAAAGTAGTTATCGCAATAGCTAAATGGGTTGTCTTCGTGCATCGCGCAGTGGGCGAGAAATACCCGGCCCAGGCCGTTAGTCTCCAGCCGGTCGCCGTAGAAGAAAACGAAACGCTCCCCCGGCTTGCAGCTAAGCTTCAGCCGCTGACGCACCTCATCAAAATTCTTACCATAGGCCGTGGCCGAGACCGAACGCAGCATTTCATCGCTGGCCAGCAGTTCGCACTGGCTGTGGCTCATCAGCGTCAGATTGATTGGCCGGGCGACGTGGGTGCCGGCGAGACTAAATGCCACCAGCAGCAGGGCGATGAGCAACAGACAGCCGCCGGCCAGATACCAGCACATACCGCGCGCATGTAGAGAAGCGGTGGGCGGCGTTGGCGCCGCAGCGGGGGCGGCTTCATCAGGCGTATCGCATGTGAGAACGGCATCGGCGGGCGTCGGCTCGGCGTCGAGCAGTTCGATGCTGAGATCCTGATTCAGCTGCAGCATGCCGCGCGACACGGTGACAATAATGTTATCGATATCGTAGTGGCGGAAGGTTTTGCGCAGCATGCTCAGGTATTGATTGAGATTGCTGTTGGATGAGGTTAAGCCGTTATCGTCCCAGACCTTTTTCAACACTTCATCGCGACTGACAACGCCGGTATGGCGAAGAAAGAAATAGAGCAGCGCGTTGGCGGTAATGGATAGCTGACTATCCGGCTCATTGCCGCCCGGTAATGTTAGGGTGCCGTCCGTTGCGTCATAAATGAGACGGGCATTGATGTTGTAGCGCATCGCGGCCTCACTCTACTCGCTTCACGCGGGAAGCGTCATTTTTGTCAGATCGTTTACCAGCGCCTGGCGGTGTTCGCTGCTCATGGTGCGCCCTTCGGTCAGTTCCGATAACCAGATGCCGTCGGCGGCGTAGCGCACCAGCGTGCCGGTCGGGCCGTTGTCGAGCGCATCGCCCTGCGCCAGATGATCCAGCATCCAGTCGCGCCAGCATTTTCGCAGCACCGGTTCGTCCGGCATCGCCAACGACAGCACCATCAGCTGGCGGCTCTCGTGGGTATCCGTCAGCTCCGGGTTGGACAGATAGCGCAAATAGGCGCGGGTAAAGCGTCCATAAGCGATGTTATCGGCGGCCATCAGCTCGCTAATCGCCTTTTCCATGATCGCCAACAGCCGGGCGAACAGGGCGAAAATCAGCGCCTGTTTATTGGGAAAATGGTGCATGAGCCCGCCTTTGCTGACACCAGCTTCGCGGGCGACGGCGTTTAGCGATAGGGCGGCAATACCATCCCGACCGGCGATCATCGCTGCGGATTCAAGCAGTTGACGATGCAGACGGACGGGGTCTTTTTTACGATGCTGGGCTTCCATGTTCATGGCCCGAATCATACCGACCAGACGGTATGATTATTCTTGATCGCTATCAATATGAGAGGGCGCTTCGGACGGCGGGATGTCGTTATTGCGTGGAGGCTCACAGATTGACAGTGACCTTCAGCAGATCAGGAAGTTAGCGCGTGCGGTAATAGTGGCCTATACCGCACGCGCGGGGGGATTAATCGACCAGTTCCTTGACGATGTTCATCAGAGCATGGACATCTTGCGGGCGGGTATTGCCGCTTTGCGGATCGATAATGGAACTATAAATATGCGGCATGACCTGCGCGACGCCGGCCTGCAGGCAGGTTTGTAGAATCAGCGCAAAGTTATCGAGATCGATGCCCCCGGTGGGCTCAATCAGCGTCATACCGTTTTCTACCGCGCTTTGGGCGAGCGCTTTCAGCTCCGCCAGCGACTTTTCGCCGCCCATCGGGAAAAATTTAGCCGCATGCGCGCCCATATCCTGCATCATTCTGACCGCCGCATCGCAGGATACCTGGGCCGGAATGCCCTGGGCGCTGCGCACGCCGGTGGAGATGCGTACTTCACCGGGCGTGCCGCTGGGGCTGACCAGCGCATTAATAAAGGTTTGCTGGCCGCCGGTCGCCGCCAGCGCCCCGGCGGCAAAGCCGCTGCCGGTGAAGGTCTGGTTGACGTGAGCGGGGTGGACCTGCGCGGCGATCATTGCCGCTTTGTAAAACTGCGCCGGATCGCCGGCGCCGAGACCGACGGAAATAGAAGGCACTTCCGCCATCCAGCGGCGCACTTCTGCAACGCCTTGTTCGACGCTGGTAAATTGCGCCGAGAGTACGCCAATCACCGCGTGCCCTTCAGCGGCGTCATAGATTTCCCGGGCGTTGGCGATGTCCTTCGCCAGCACGTTAATCGCCACCCGCTGGCGATAAAAGTTAATCCGCTGCATGCTGCGTAATCTCCTGTAAGCGCGTGACGATGAGCGACATTTCTCCTTCGCCGACGGTGCGAGGGTCAAGGCTAAAATGACCCTCATGCAGATAGTAGCGGCGGGCGTAAATAGCGATATCGCCGCCGCGTAGCTGGGCTTCAACCTCATGGGCGCTGAGTCCCAGTTCATTGGCGTCGACGCTGACCCGAATGCGCCAGATGGCGCGCCCGGCCTCATCCTGCTCGATATCGGCGCGCAGGCCGGGTAGCGCGGAGATCGCCTCGGCGAATGGACGCAGCGCGGCGGCGTCGGGCGCCGGTGCCGCCGTCCGGTAACGGTCCAGCGCGTAAACGAGACCGACCATATTCTCTTTGCCGATTTTCATCGCCCGCGCGATGCCGTGGTGCTGGGCTTTACAAGCGGCGATCCAGTTGCGCTTGCCGCTAATAAAGCCTGAGGTTGGGGCGTTAAAGGCTTTCGCCCCGCTGTAGATAACCATGTCCGCGCCGCTGGCGACCCACTGGCGCAAGTCTTCTTCGGCGGCGGCATCGACGATCAGCGGCAGATTATGCTGGCGGGCGACCTGCACGAAATCGTCAATACCGAGCATCCCTTTTTGCACGCAATGGTGGGATTTCACATACAGTAGCGCCGCCGTGCGTGCGTTCACCGCGCTCTCCAGCTGCCAGCGTGCCGCCAGATTGCTGGAGCCGACTTCGACAATGCGCCCGCCGCCGAGGCGGATAGCGCTGGTGATTGGTGCGCCGTAATCGACATTATGCCCGCGCAGTATCACTATCTCGTTCGGCCACTGGCTGCTGTCCGGCATCTGCGCCACCTTTTCCGGCTCGCCGCGGGTGATCGCCGCCGCGACGGCGATGGCGATACCGGCGGAGGCGCAGGAGGTGATATAGCTGTCTTCCGCGCCGGTGTGGGCGGAAACCAGTTCGCCCGCGCGGTCGGTTAATTTATCGATTTCGACGAAGGCTCCCGCCGCCTGCGCGGTGGCCTGCATCACTTGCGGGTCGACGGCGGACACGCCGAGGATGGTCATTTTGCCGCAGGCGTTAATCACCCGTTTTAAGCCCAGTTGCTGGTAGATATTGCCGTTCATGATTTACAGCACTCCCAACAGCGAGCAGACGATGCTGATAGCGACTATCGACAGTAAAATGGTGGTGTAGCGCGGCCCTTTTTTCAGTAAGTAGAAATAGATAGCGAACACCGCCGCCAGCGGCAGCAGGCCGGGGGCAATTGAGTCGAGGATCTGCTGGACCACCACTTCCGAGCCTTTAAGCGCGCTGATTTTCAGCGGGGTGGTGATTTTGACGTAGCTTGCCGACAGCGCGCCCATCATGATGAGACCCAGTACGTTGGCGCCGTAAATCAATTCTTTAATTCGCCCCCCTTGCAGCAGGCCGATAATGGAGTCACGGCCCAGGGTGTAGCCTTTATGCACCAGTCCGTAGCTTATCGCCATGGTGATCGCCGGGTAGAGGATCAGCGGGGCGATCCCGCCGAACGCGCTGCCGCTGGCGGCGAAGGGGATGAAAATCGCAATCAGCAACGGCATCACCGCGGCCCAGATAATCGAGTCGCCCATCCCGGCCAGCGGGCCCATCAGGCCGGTTTTTATCCCGGTGATTGAAGCGTCGCTGATCGGCTCGCCGCGGGTTTTCTGCTCTTCCATGGCGATGGAGATACCCTGGATAACCGAGCCGAAAGTCTGTTCCGAGTTAAAGAAGTTCAGGTGGCGTTTGAGCGCCTCGGTCTGCTCCTCTTTTTCCGGGTACAGCTTTTTGATGATGGGCGTCATTGAGGCGCAGAAAATCAGGCTCTGCAGACGTTCGTAGGAGCTGGATACTTCCGCCCCCAGCCAGTAAATCAGCCAGGCTTTGGTGATATCGGCTTTGCTCAGCGCCTGGGTTTCGCGGGCGCGTTCAACCAGTTCATGTTCCATTACATCGCTACTCATCATGCAGCTCCTTCATTTTTGGCCAGGCCTTTAATCAGGAAGGCGACGCAGGTACCGAAAATCGCCATCGCCATGATGTCCACCTTCAGGTAGAGCACCGCGAAAAATCCGCCGATAAACCACGGCAGCAGGCTCTTTTTGCCGATCACCATGATGGTGATGGCAAAGCCCAGCGCCGGCAGGATACCGCCCATAATTTCAAAGGAGTGGGTCAGCCAGTGCGGCATCAGTTTGAGGAATTTTTCCACTACGCTTTGGCCAAAGTAGTTGGCGGCGAAGACCACCGGGAAGCGCAGCACCAGCCCCAGCAGCGCCGGATAGATAAAGGCGCAGCGCATGATGCCCGCCATGTTGGCGCTTTCGGCGTGTTTGTCGGCCATGTGCACCCACGCGGCGTTGAGCGTGCGGCGCAGCTGATCGAGGAATACCCCGATGACGCCAAACGGGATCGCCAGCGCGATCGCCAGGTTGGGCTCCATCCCAGCCTTCACGGCGATCGGAATGGCGATACAGGCGGCCAGCGCCGGGTCCGACGGCACGTTGCCGCCCGGCGTGGAGGTCACTCCAAGATAGACCAGCTGCATACCCGCGCCGATGATCATCGCGGTTTTCATATCGCCCAGCAGCAGGCCGACGAATACGGCGATCACCACGGGTTGCAGCAACATGGCGGAGAAGGTATAGCCTAAACGTAATCGGGCGAACCAGTAATACAACCCCATCAGGCTCGCAAAAAGTAAGGTATCCATAGTTTTTTACCTTTTTATCAACTGGTTAGAATTTTTTCAGGATGTCGTCCAGTGACTGTGGTTTATCTTCCGGGATGGTCTGAAAGAACACCTGAATGCCGCTATCCTTCAGAGCGCCGAGGATGCCGACATCTTTTTCATCAAGGGTGATGTTCTGGAATACGGCCTTGCGGTTCGGCCCGCCGCCCAGCCCGCCAACCTGAATCGTCTGCACGTCAAAGCCCAACTGGACGGCTTCCTGAATGGCCGATAGTGACGGGAATAGCACCAGCACATTGCCATCGCCGAGCTGATTCTCTTTCCAGGCGGCGGCGAAGCTGGCGTTGCTGTAACAGTCGACTTTGATGTTCGGCGGCGCGGCCATTAAATAGATATTTTTCATAAACGGATCGGCATCCAGCTCGTCGCTGACCACGGCGATACGATTGGCCTGCGACTGGCCGACCCATTTGGTGACGACCTGACCGTGGATCAGACGGCTATCGATACGACATAAAACGATTTTTGCCATGATGGGCTCCTTAAGAGGTTAACTGGTTCACGTGGGCGACAACGTCGCGGCAGCTGCTGCGTCCTGCTTCGACCAGCGCATTAACGCAGCCGGTGAGCGGGCCCTGCTCGCGCAGATCCAACGCCTCCAGCAGCAGCGAGGCGTTGAGCCCGCAGACGACGGCGATGGGGTAATCCGCGCTCAAGCGCGCGGCGACGTTGGAGGTAGTGCCGCCGAGAAAATCGGTCAAAATCAGCGAGCCTGCCGGCATCGCCTGCACGGCCGCTTCGACGCGCTGATAAAACTCGCCGAGGGTATCGACAGGCATAAGCGCGATTTCGCTGACGCCGGCGATTTCGCCGGTCACCATGCGCAGACTGTCGCAAAGTTGCGTGCCCCAGCCGCCGTGCGTCAGCAGCAGAATTTGGGGTAACTGGGTGGTAGGTTCAGTGGATGACAAAGTGGCCTCCTGGCGCCGAATCGTTGACGCACTAATAAGAGCAAAGCGCGTGCCACAATTTGTGTCATCTACCGAAGAGGAAAAGGCTGGCGGGCCGCAAAGCCGCGCCAGAACAGGCGTTAACTAAATAATAATTCGTAGATATAAATGTACTCGGCATCGGATAAACGGATGGCGTAGGCCTCCTCAACCGGATGGAAAGCCGATTTAATGACACTAAATGCCTGAGCGTCCATATCCGGCCGCGTTTCCAGCGCCATCTGTAACGGTTTCCGGTTAATCACGATACGCTCGACCATACAGCAGCAGTGGATCAGAAAGCGTAGTGTCACCTGGCGGTTAGGCGCGATGGACAGCGTGTTCCTGAGCTGGTTCAGGATCCCTTCCATTTCTTTTAATATGCGCTGCGGATTGAGCACCGAAATATGGTTGATAATGCTTTCCATGGTCAGGGCGCTGATAAACCGTGAAGCGCTGCGCTCCATCTCCAGACGGCGCTCGCTGCTGGATAAATCCGGGGTCAGCAGGCTGAGCACCAGCTCCGGCCCCTGCTCGGAAAACAGCTCCTCCAGCGAGATAAACGGGATATCGGGCAGCCCCGGCTGGAATGTCCCGACAATACCCGCCAGCCGTTCATGCGCCCTGATTGCCTGCTGTAGGCGCTCCGGGCTGCGAACTTCGTTGTAATCGAGGATCACCATCCGGGTATCCTGCGACATCAGCTCGCCAAAGCTCTCCTCCAGCACCTTTTTGATTTTTTCCGCCGTGCCCATGCCGGTAATGCAGGAGATAACCAGCACCTTGCCGGCGTTCTCCTGCTGCGGCGTGCACAGCTGGCTAGCGATGCCTTTTTCCTGCATCAGATTGACCAACCGCGGCAGGTCGCCGGTTTCGTAGCTGAGATCGAGACCGATCTCCAGTAGGCTGGTCAGGGTGATATTCGGCATCAGCAGGACATCGATCTGGAACAGTTTGCTGATGGTGCTGCCGAAATGGACCAGCGATCCGATGTCGACCATCAGGATCAGCCGCTGCCAGCCTTTGCTGTGGATCAACTGGATCAGCTTTTCCAGCGTATCGTGCACCGATTGTTCGAACGGCATGTCGATAGCGTTGAACAATTCGCGCTCCAGCACCCGATTGACGTATTGCGCCATGCTGGTGGCCGTGGTGGCGCCATGGGCAATGAGGATCGCCCCGCAGTCAGGGCTGGCGGTGATGCGCTGGCGGTAATGGCGGCACTCTTTGAGGAACAGGCACAGCCAGACCACCTCGGTGGCCGGACACTGGATATGCAGCAGGTCGTTGATCTTCTTGCACAACAGAGTGGCATTATCGTATTCATCTTTGCAGCGATCGAGGATCAGGCTCGAAGAGTATAACTGCGGGATCAGGCCGCGTTGTACGTAGCTGATGAGAGCGAGAAAGTGTTTACGCAGCGGGTTGACCAGGTTTTCCGGCAGGGCGAAGCCGAGTACCTGCTCAACGTAGCCGATAAGCAGGGTCACGCGCTCCTCAATCCGATCGCCATAGCGTGGCGCGTGGCTGGCGTTATCGCGGCTGTAGAGGCCATATTCAAAAATCGAGCTGAGCTTATTTTTAAGGATCGCCAGCGTCTCGGCGGGCGGCACGTTGCTATTGCGCAGGTTAACGTATTCGCGGGTCAGGAAGCTGTAGAACAGATCGCTCTCCTCGACGCTGTCATCGGCCGCCGAACTTTTCAGCTGCGGAAGAGTTCGGGCATCGATGTTCAGCAGGGGACGGCCGTTAAACAGCGCATCGACCAGCTGTCGTTGCTCCGGCGTGGCATTGATCGGGCCGTCCGCCAGTTTGCTGTCCAGCAGCAGTATCTCGTTATTAGCCGCCATTCCCAACGCCCATGCCTGGGCGCACAAGAACTGGATGTCGCTTTTAAGCTGGCCGATGTTGCCTTCCAGCGGCTTGTTCAGCAGCCACAGCAGCAAGGTTTTATCGATACTCACCGTGCGCTCGATCTTGCGACTTTCACGCTGTAAAAAGCCGATGATCAGTTCGATTTGCTCTTCTACCGTACGCTGGCGGATGCCGGGTAGATCGATGGCGACCTGGATACGCCGCTGAAAGGTACGTAATAGCGATGAGCTGACGGGCTCGGTGGTGGCGCAGATTAGACGTACGGCGATATTGCGCGCCGGACCACTGGCGCCGAGCGGGCGATATTCGCCTTTATCCAACAGCGAGAAGAGCTTTTCCTGCCCTTCATAGGGCAGGCGATGCACTTCATCCAGCAGCAGATAGCCGCCGTCGGCCTGTTCGATCAGACCGCTTTTATTTTCCGTCGCCCCGGTAAAGGCGCCCTGACGGTGGCCAAAGAGATGCGATGACAGCAGCTCCGGGTTGTTGGCGTATTCCGCGCAGTTGAAGTAGACCAGCGGCGGCCGTTTTTCGCCGCCATGCTCGCAGGCGTAGCGGTGCATCAGTTCGGCAAAAAAGGTTTTGCCGACCCCGGAAGGGCCGGTCAGCAGGACGTGCAGCCCGTGGGGATACAATACCGCGGCTTTCCCTTTTTCCACGGCATCGTGCAGGCTGCGATCGTGGCCGATCAGCATGGCGAACGGGTCGACAGCCTCATTGTTATCTTGCGGCTGCGGCAGGAGATCGGCGAGAGTCGCCGGCTCGCGTTCGCTTTCCGTCAGCGTACGGTCGAGCAGCGTTTCCGTCGTCCGGCGATGTAAAAAGAACACCGGGCGGCCGCGCGTTTTAATCACCAGCCCGTCGCTCCATAGCTGATTGAGATCTTTACTCACCGAGTTGCGCGCCAGCCCGAGGTTAAAGCCGATTTGCTCTGCGGTGAAGGCGTTCGAGCCCCTGGCTAAATCCTCCAGCGTCACGGCCTGGCTCAGCCTCTCCAGCTCCCGCAGTACTATCTCAATACGTCTCATCTCGTTACCGGGTTGTTCAATGTCGATAGTTGAGAACATACACTATTACGCGGCGTCAGAAAGAGACCGGGGGCGAAGTTGGCGGTCTTAACGATATCTACAGAGTGTCCTTTCACTGCCACAATGGTGGTTTAGGGTGGGATTGGATATGGTTAGCGCATCTCACCGGAGGAACAGATATGTTGAGCGGATTAAATCATCTGACCCTGGCGGTCAGCCAGCTGGCGCCGAGCGTGGCGTTTTATCATCAGCTACTTGGCATGACGCTGCACGCGCGCTGGGATAGCGGCGCGTATCTTTCCTGCGGCGATCTGTGGCTGTGCCTGTCGCTGGATCCGCAGCGGCGCGTCACTCCGCCAGAAGAGAGCGATTACACCCATTATGCGTTTAGCATCAGCGAGGCGGATTTCGCCAGCTTTGCCGCCCGTCTTGAGGTCGCTGGCGTAGCGGTATGGAAGCTAAACCGTAGCGAAGGCGAATCGCACTATTTCCTTGACCCCGACGGTCACAAGCTGGAATTGCACGTCGGCAGCCTCGCCCAGCGCCTGGCCGCCTGTCGCGAGCAGCCGTATAAGGGGATGGTGTTTTTTGACGAGTGATGGAGAGTCTCCCGGAGGCGGCGCATGCCGCGCCTTTTCCGGGCTACCGGCCCTGTAGCCCCGGTAAGCGTCAGCGCTACCGGGGATAACAGACAAAGCCTCACTCCATCGCCACCTTCACCGCTTCCCCCAGCTTGACCATCACCTCTTTATGCTTCTCGATCGGCGGCAGGGCGCAGTTGATCCTTAAGCAGTTACGATATTTCCCCGATGCCGAAAACAGCGAGCCCGGCGCGACCTGGATCTTCAGCCGACACAGCTGCTTGGCGACGCAGACCATATCCACCTGCTCTGGTAGCTCGACCCACAGCATAAAGCCGCCTTTTGGCCGGGTGACGCAGATGCCGCAGGGGAAAAACTCCCGCAGCCAGCAGGTGTAGATCTCCATATTACGCTGATAGATCTGCCGCATCCGCCGCACGTGGCGGTGGTAATGGCCTTCGCGAATAAAGTTACAGGCCGCCAGTTGGGTTGAAGGGACGTTAGTGCCGCTGGCGGCGTACTTCATCTGCAGCAGACGATCGTAGTAGCGCCCGGGGGCAATCCAGCCGATGCGCAGGCCGGGGGCGATGGTCTTGGTAAACGAGCTGCAAAGTATCACCCGACCGTCGATATCCCATGAATGAATCGTACGCGGGCGCGGGTATTCCGTCGCCAGCTCGCCGTAAATATCATCTTCGAAAATCACGATATCGTGGCGCTGAGCAAGGGACAGCACCGCGCGTTTGCGCGCGTCAGGCATGATGTATCCCAGCGGATTGTTGCAGTTAGGCACCAGGATCACCCCTTTAATTGGCCACTGATCCAGCGCCAGCTCTAAGGCCTCGATGCTGATCCCGGATTCCGGATCGGTTGGGATCTCAATGGCTTTCAGCCCCAGGCCGCGAAGTATCTGCATGGTGCCGTAGTAGCAGGGGGATTCGACAGCGACGATATCGCCGGGATGACACACCGATAGCAGCGCCAGCGATAATGCGTTGTGGCAGCCGCTGGTGATCAGCAGATCGTCGGCGGTGACGACTGAGCCGCCGTCGAGCATCAGGCGGGCGATCTGTTCGCGCAGTTCGCGACGCCCGGCCAGCTCGTCGTAGTTAAGCACTTCGCTGAGGTTATGCTGAATTGCCCGGCTCAGTTCGCGCCAGATAGGCTTAAGGCTTGGTTGGGTGACGTCCGGCGAACCGCCGCCAAAGGTGATGATCGATTTATCGTTGCGCGCATCGAGCATGGTCAACACCTGGTCCCACTGGGTGATCTCCACCGGGCGCTGCACCGGTCGCGACATCGGCGGCACCGGCGCCTGGGCTTTGCGCGGGGCGACGAAATAGCCGGAGCGCGGCTGCGGCACGATCAACTGTTGCTGTTCCAGCGTCTGGTAGGCCTGCTGAACGGTACTGATGCTGACGCCATGCTCCTGGCTCAGGCTGCGCACCGACGGCAACTTTTCGCCGTGGCGATACAGACCTTGTTCGATACGCTCAGCCAGCAGGCTGGCCAGATGTTGATAACGGGTCATGCTGTATCCTTAATTATCGCCATACAGATAGATAAACCAGTACAGATGGCGGTCAAAAATGGGGCATGGTGTACGTTTTAGCCAATCTGTATGTTAAAGAAAAGTGTTTTGTGAATCTGTATTGTTCTGGCCCGGATCCGTGAAGATAAAGCCTCTGGCAAGGCGAGGAGGTAGAGGATGGAATTTCACGAGAATCGGGCAAAACAGCCGTTTATCGGCTGGGTATTTCTGGTGCGAGCGATTAAAAAATGGTGGCTTCGTGGGCAAACGCGCAAAATATTGCAGCGAATGAGCGACGAACAGCTGAAAGATGTCGGGTTGCGCCGGGATCAGATTAATTAAAAAGTGCGTTTTGTAGCCCCGGTAAGCGTCAGCGCTACCGGGGAATTACATTCACAAAATTTATCAATTGATGCTTCTACATCCTTCGTTTCTTGATACTTACCCTGATAAGTATTATTTTCCCCACAGCTAAGTGAGGAAAGTAACATGACCGAAGACGAACTGTTTGCCCGCCGCCCGATGGGGATGCGCATGGCGATGGTGGTGCGCCAGTGGCGCGCGATTATCGACAGCGCCATTACCGATACCGGCCTGACCCAGTCAAGCTGGACGGTGCTGATGCAGCTGCATCAGCTGGGGTGCAACGTCTCGGTAAGCGAACTGGCGGAAGTGCAGGGTATTGAACTGCCGCCGCTAATGCGCACCCTCACGCAGCTGGAAAAGCAGGGGTATCTACTGCGCTCAACATCGCCATACGACAAGCGCATTCGTCTGCTTACGCTGACGGTAGAAGGCCGTACAGTCCTGGAAAAGCTGAACCGCGTGATTGAAACCTATCAACGGCGCGTGACGGAAACTATCCCCGATGCGGACCTCGACACCTTCAGCGCCACGTTAAATCAAATCGCCTGCAACTTGCGGATTATCCGCGAAGAAGATAACAAGATCTAAAACACTATGATGACGCCAGAACAAAAATTTGCCCGCTGGGTAAGGGTAAGTATTGCCGCTTTCCTGGCGATATTCGCCTGGTTTATTGTTGCCGATATCTGGATCCCGTTGACCCCGGACTCCACCGTGATGCGCGTGGTGACTCCGGTCTCGTCGCGGGTCTCCGGCTACGTCTCGCACGTCTACGTGCATAACAATAGCCAGGTCAAAAAGGGCGACCTGCTGTATGAGCTCGATCCCACGCCATTCATTAATAAAGTTGAAGCGGCGCAAATCGCCCTTGAACAGGCCAAACTGAGCAACCAGCAGCTGGATGCGCAAATCGCCGCCGCTCGCGCCAACCTGCGCACCGCGCAATATACCGCGCGTAATGACAAAGTCACCCTCGACCGCTACCAGCGCCTGAGCACCATGCAAAACGTGTCGCAATCGGATCTCGATAAGGTGCGCACGACATGGCAGACCAGCGAACAATCGGTCAGCGCCCTGAATGCGCAAATTCAGAACCTGTTGATCCAGCGCGGCGAGCGCGACGATAAGCGCAACGTGACGCTGCAGAAATACCGCAACGCGCTGGAAGAGGCGCAGCTCAATCTCGGCTGGACCCAGGTACGCGCCGAGACCGACGGTATGGTCAGCAACCTGCAGCTTAACCCGGGAATTTACGCCACCGCCGCCACCGCCGTGCTGGCGCTGGTTAACAACAACACCGATATCGTCGCCGACTTCCGTGAAAAAAGCCTGCGCCACACGGCGGTGAATACCGATGCGGCGGTAGTGTTCGATGCCCTGCCGGGTAAAGTCTTCCCGGCGCACGTGACCAGCAGCGACGCCGGTATTCTTGCCGGTCAGGAAGCGGTGAATGGCCAACTGTCGCAGCCTGAGCAGTCCACCCGCTGGGTGCGCGATGCGCAGCGCATGCGGATCCACGTCGCGCTGGATCAACCGCTGGATAAGCCGCTGCCGACCGGCGCCCGCGCTACGGTGCAGTTGTACAATAGCGACGGCCCTTTCGCCCGCACCTTTGCCGGCCTGCAGATCCACCTGGTGAGCTGGTTGCACTATGTCTATTAACACCCTGGCGCACGTCTTTACCCCGCATGGCAATATCGTCTACACGGCCAATGATTTTCGTCAGACGGTACGCATTGCCGTCGCCGGGACCATCGCGCTGAGTATTTCGACTTTCTACGACGTGCAGTACGGCGTGTTTTTCGTCGTTTATCCGCTGATGCTGATGTCGCTGGTGCCGGTGTTTAACCGTCACGTCGCCCGACAGTTTGTGTTCAGCGCGGCGGTCAATTGCGTCGAAATGGTGCTCATCGTCGGCTATCTGTCGCAGTGGCCGGTGATAATGACGTTAGTTGTCTTTGGTCTGTATGTGATGCGCTTTCGCTTTATGAGCCAGGGGCCGCTGTTCTTGCTGGGGTCGATGGGCGTGGTGTGCCAGAGCACGATGCTCAATTTTATGAGCTATCCCTCCAGCAACTGGCACACGCTGATGTTCTCCAATATGGAGGCCTGCGTGATGGCGGTGGCGCTGAGCGCGCTACTGCACTACCTGATCCCGGATGTCGAACCGCGTAAGCCGCCGCCGCGCATAGAGAAAGACGCCGCGAGGATCCGCCATGAATCGCTGCTTTCCGGCACGGTCGCGACCATTATCTTTGTGATCTTCCAGATCTGCGATCTGAGCGATTCGCTATCGGCGCTGATGGCCGGGGTGCTGATCCTGTTTCCGATGCACTATCGCGGCGCGGTGATAAGCTCGATCTGGCGTGTGGCGGGGGTCGTGCTGGCTTGTCTTTACATTCTGGTGGTGCAGCTGATTATCTATGATTTCAGCAACCACATGATCCTGATGATGCCGCTGATTGGTCTTGGTCTGGCTTTTAGCGCCCGCCTGCACGTGATGGAAAAAGTGGGCGCGGGCGTGGGTTTCGCCAGCATTACTACTATCGGTATTATGTTTGGCCAGAACCTGCATCCGAATCAGGATCTGGTGTTCAGCGACCTGTACCGTATTACTTCGGTCACGGTCTCGCTGGTGGCGACGCTGACCATGGTATTTCTGGTCCATCGGGTGCTGAACTGCTTCGCGCCGACGCGTTTTGTAGTGACCGATTAATCCTCCTGCGGGAAGCGGGTGATGCAGCGCCACGCTTCCCCGTTTTGCTGATAAAGCGCCGCAGTATGCCCGGCGATTATCCAACTTCGCGCCGCTTCTTCGCTCCCCTCAATCAATACGCACAGGCCGCAGCCGCTGCGCAGCTGGCGGGGAATATCCTTTACCTCGAAGGTTATCCCTGCCGCCTGCAGGGCTTTGCGCATCCGCACGACGCCCACTGTTGAATGGAATAAGAATAGATATTTGCTCATCCGCGCCTCCGCTGGCGCTGGCCGATCAGCGCCGCGCCGATCGCCCCGGCAAATTGGGCGTCGGGATGGGTCGCGACCGGCATGCCGAGATGCGTCTCCAGCATGCGGGCGAAGGCGGCGCAGTGGCTGACGCCGCCGGTGAACAGCAGCGGTCCTTGCGCCGATAAACGACCAATAAAGTTCGCGCTGCGCCGCGCCATGGCGTTGATCACCCCGGCCAGAATCGCCTCCGGGGCAACCCCCGCGGAACGCAGGCTGATGACTTCCGATTCGGCAAAAACCGTACACATGCTGGTGATGGCGTGCGGTTCTACACCTTCGGTAATGGCGTCAAGCTGTTCGACGCTGGCGCCGAGGGTCCGTGAAATCACTTCCAAAAAGCGCCCGGTACCAGCGGCGCATTTGTCATTCATCAGAAAGTCGCTGAGATTGCCCTGCGCATCCAGTTGAATGACTTTGCTGTCCTGGCCGCCGATATCAATTACCGTGCGGGTTTTCGGCGCCAGCAGACGCGCGCCGAGCCCGTGACAGGAAATCTCGGTGACTTGTTTATCGGCGAAATCGACCAACTGGCGACCATAGCCGGTGAGGGTTAAAAAAGGCGTTGCCGCGAGGCCCGCGCGCAGCGTCTCCCAGGCCTCGTGAATGGCATCGGCGGGGCGAAAAGGTGTCGGGCCGAGGAAACGGCGCACGATGGCGGCGTCTGCCAGCAGGATACCTTTGGTGGCGGTGGAGCCGGAATCAATACCTACCGAGTAGATCACGCTTGCTCCTTATAGCATTTCAATAAAGGCGGCGACGCGGGTGCTGAGCTGGCCGAGATCCGCCGTCGAATAGTCGGTTTCAATCGCGATATAAGGAATGTCGTGCCGCTGGCGAACGTGGCGCTTGATCGCCAGCGATTCCACGGCGTAGGTATGGCAAGCCTGCAGAATCACATCGACCACGCCGTCGGCCTGATACTCCTCAACCATCTGACTTAGTAATTGCAGGCGCTGGTCGTTAGGTGAAATACAGGAGCAGCCGATGGTGAGATATTTATCGGTTAAGGCATCGTAGACGTCGCCATCTTCCGCTACGCAGCGTTCGGTGGCCTTCGCGCCGGTACAGTTCTCGTAGCCCACCACCCAGCCGCCGTTGTCTTCGATAGCGCGGACGACTTTTTCCGCCGCGCCGCCGATCGGGCAGCCGGTGATCAGAATACGCGGACGAGACGCCAGCCGTTGGCCTCCTTGCCATTGCTGATGGATACGTTCCGCCATCGCGTTCAGTTCGTCAATCAGCGCGCTTTTGTCGAAGCGGAAGGTCGCGCCATAAACCACCTTTAGAATATCGCTGCCGCTAAGCGCCGGCGGATTGAGCTGCCCGAGGCGATAGAAGTTGGCCAGCGCCCGGCGTTCGCGATTTTTCAGTACGATGGCTTCACGCAACGCCGCTTCGCTAATGGGCGTGGCGAACCGGGTTTCAATCACCTGCTGCAGGCGCTTAATTTCCGCTTTCCACAACGCGCGGGAGGCGGCGTCGCTGGCGCTGTTCGGCAGTTGCATTACGTGTACCGCCTTGAATTCGGCCATGTACTCGTACATCTTCTTTTTGCCGTCGCAGGTGGTTTCGCCGACCACCAGATCGGAGAAATAAAAGTAGGGGCATTTGTCGGTTTTGCCGAAGCCGTAGCTGCTTTTAATCAGCGGGCAGAGGTTGCGCGGCAGGTCTTTCTCCGCCTCTTCAATGGTTTCATCAGAAGTGGAGCACAGCGAGACGACGACGGCGCCCGCCGCCATGGCTATCTCCTGGGGCATAAAAGTGCAGTAGGTACCGACCAGCGGCACGTTCTGCTCTTTGAGTTCCATTACGCTGAGAAAGCCTTTCTGGCGAGCTTCTGAGAATTGATCGAAGAGGGCGGGTAGATCGGTGATAAGCGACATGATTTTCCTTCCCCGTACACGGGAGATGATGAAAGAGTCGCCATTATAACCATGTTGTTTGTGTGTATTTATTGATCTCCCGCCCATCCTGACGGCGTTAATAGACCTTCTTCAAATCCATCTCTTCCTGAATGCGCTCGCTCCATGCCAGATGGGTGCGGATGGCTTCCTCAATACCGGCGTTGTAGAACAAAGGCCCCAGCTCTGTGGCGATAAAGTCGACAAAAAACTCGGCGTCGAACTGTTCCAGCTCCAGGTTAAAGGTCTCTTCGCAGTACTTGCTTAGCCGCTCGCGCAGCAGATCGCGCTGCGCCGGGCTGAGTTCAATATCGCTCATGCGTGGTTAATCTCGGTGAGTTAGTCAGGATTGCCGGGCTTCGATGACCGCCTCTGAACGCTGGCGCAAATTACGGAGTAACCCCGCCAGACAGCAGGCGGCGACGATCCCGGCGGCCACCGCCAACAGGTGGAACGGCAATCTGCCGCCATGGAACCATAACCAGCGCGCGCCTTCAATCGACAATGCGCTGACGCTAAGGATCACGATATTCAGCGAGGCGGAAACGGTGCCTTTCGGCAAGTCGTTGGAAAACAGGGTAAAACGGAACAGCGTCGGGAAAATCAGCCCGATGCCGAAGGCGTAGAAACAGGTGCCGAGCACCGACCACAGCCAGACGTGCGGCCACGTCAGATTACCGATAATCAGGATCGCCAGGCCAACCATCTGGATGGGCACGGCGCTTAACACAAAGCGTGGGCGAGTCGGGTCTTTCACCCAGCGCGCCACCGACAGGTTAGCGATAATCACCGCGCTGAAGACCGGCACCTGGCTCCAGGCAAACTCGCTGGAGGTGAGCCCGCCGGCGTCCATTAAAATCACCGGCGATACTGCCACCCAACTCATCAGCGGAATATAGCTCAGCGCCAGCGTGGCGGCGCCGAGTAAAAAGATGCGGTTGCGGAAGACGTCGCGAAAATCGCGCACCACGCCGAGCGGGCTAAACGGCACGTCGCCGCGACGCACCGTCTCCGGCATGTTAAACAGTAAACCCAGCCAGGCCACCAGCCCCATCGCGGCGATAATACCAAACAGCGCTTTCCAGTGGATAAAATGCATCAACGCCGCACCGGAAAGCGGGCCGACGATCGGCGCCACCAGCACGATGGAGGTAATCACCGCCATCAGCTTGATTGACCGCTTTTCGTCAAAGGCCTCCTGCACGGTGACGTAGCCGACGGTGGCGATAAAACAGATGCTGGTGCCCTGCACAAAGCGGGCAATCAGGAACTGGGTCATTGAGGTCGTCCACAGGGTGGCGAAGCAGGCGAGGGTAAAAATCAGCGCGCCGCTCAGCAGTACCGGTCGGCGGCCAATACGATCGGAAAGCGGTCCCAGCAGCCACTGTAGCGCCATCCCACCGGCCATATACAGGCTCACCGAGGCCGGAGCCAGCGCCACATCGGCGTTAAAATCCCGTACTACGTGCAGTATCCCCGGCTGGATGAGATCGGTGGTCAGGTAGGCGGAAAAGTCATACAGGATCAGCGCCATCGGAAAGAACAGCGATGCGCTGTAGCGGGCGCTCAATCGCGAAATCCATGACATAACCTTCTCCTTGCCGTCGGGTATTCATCGTTCGAATGGTTATGATGCTACCATTGTCAGCCGATATGCAGATGCAGCAGCGCCGGAATTTGCGATAACAGCCACAGGCCGAGGCCGATAGTGCCGCCGACCAGCGTGCCGTTGATGCGAATAAACTGCAGATCCTTGCCGATGTTGAGCTCGATCTGTCGCGACATATCGCGCGCGTCCCAGCTTTTGACCGTATCGCTGATATGGCGAGTGAGGAAAGCGGAGAATTCCGGCGCCACCCGATGCGCCGCCTGCTCAAGATGCTCATTCAGCGATTCACGCAGCGCGTCGTCGCGCACCAGCGTTTCGCCGAACCACTGACCGGCCTCGGCGATCCGCTGCTTGATGCGCGAATCGTCACTGCTGATATCGTTTTTCACCCAGCCGCGCAGATCCGCCCACACCTCGCCGAGATAGCGATTAAAGGTCTCATCGTTTTTCAGATACGCTTTGATGTTATCGGCTTTTTGCGCCATTTGCGGGTCGGATTTCAGATTGTCGATAAGCTTCTGCGCCGCGCGGTCGAAGGCCTGACGAATCTGGTGCGTGCGGTCCTGAGTGACCTCATCGAGCAGCGTATTCACCGCGTCAGTCACCATTTCGGCGCTGTGCTCGCCAAGCCACTCGGTGGGTAACAGTTTGGCCTTCAGCGGATGTTCGGTCTCCAGCCAGTGCACGATACCGCGGGCGATAAAGGCGCGGGAGCTGTCGCGCTGTAGCAGGGCGATCAGCTGGCTTATTAGTGAATCCAACAGCTTTTGATGACGGTTATCGCGGGTTAGCCCCTCCAGCATCATGGCGCTGGTCTGCGTCAGGTCGACCTTATCGATAGCCTTGTGCACCGCGCGCCGCAGCAGACGCTGAATACGGGTATCATCGGTGAGCTCGAGAAAACCGCTCATCACCTGTAGCAGATGTTGACCCACACGGCGGGCGTTTTCGGGCTGGCTGAACCAGTTGCCGAGCATCAGGGCCGGTTCATAGCGGCGGATCAGCGCCACCAGAGATGGGGTATCAAGAAACTTCTCCTGCACGAAATGGCCAAGATTATCGGCGATCCGGTCTTTATTACGCGGGATGATCGCCGTATGGCGGGCGACAAACGGCAGCGGAATGCGGCGAAACAGGGCCACCACCGCAAACCAGTCGGCCAGCGCCCCGACCATCGCCGCTTCGGAAATAGCCTTTAGCGCGCTGACCCACGGCGTCGGCGGTAGCAGCAGCGTAGTGATAAACAGCGCCGCCGCAATGAGCAGCAGCGACAGCGCCAGCAGTTTGGCGCGTTTTAATTCAGCGAGTTTTTCCATAGGTTTAAGCATATAACCTGACGGCGAGGTCATGCAAAAATTGGCAGCACTTCCTGTGCCTGCGGGTCAATTTGCGAGTGGGCTGCCAATATTGGATAACGATTGCAGCACGCAGAAATTAGCTTTCGGCACGGCTCGTGAAAACGCTTTTTGCCAGGTGTCTGAGGAAAACCAGCAGCGTAAAGTCGCAGCAGAATTGGCTGGCAGGGGCGAACACATGGAAAAGTCCACAACGTCTACGCCGCATGATGCGGTTTTCAAAAAATTTCTCACGCACACTGATACCGCGCGTGATTTTTTGTCGATCCACCTACCGCCCTTGCTGCGTCAGATTTGCGATCTCAATTCGCTACAGCTGGAATCAGGTAGTTTTATCGAAGAGAATCTGCGAGCCTGGTATTCGGATGTGCTGTGGTCGGTAAAAACGACTTCTGGCGAGGGCTACATCTACGTGGTTATCGAGCATCAGAGTTCACCCGATGCGCAGATGGCGTTTCGCCTGATGCGCTATGCTATTGCCGCTATGCAACGTCATCTCGACGGTGGCCATAATACCTTGCCGCTGGTGGTGCCGATGCTGTTCTACCATGGCTGCGTGTCTCCGTATCCCGGGTCGCTTAACTGGCTCGATAGGTTTGCTGACCCGCTGCTGGCGAGGGCGCTTTATTCGTCACCCTTTCCGCTGGTAGATATCACCGTTATCCCGGACGATGAAATTGTGGGACATCGACGCGTGGCGCTATTAGAACTTATGCAAAAACATATTCGTCAGCGTAATTTAATGGGCATCGTCGAGCAGCTAACGTCAATTTTACTTAGCGGTTACGCTAATGACAGGCAGCTAAAAACGCTATTTAATTATTTGCTGCAAACTGGCAACGTGCGCCGCTTCGGCCGGTTTATTCGCGAAGTCGCGCATCGGGTTCCTCAGCATAGGGAGAGATTGATGACCATCGCCGAAAGATTACAGGAAGTTGGCCGCAGAAAAGGCAAACGTGAAGGGCGGCTTGAAGGATGGCAAGAAGGTAGACAAGAAGGGCAGCACGCCGAAGCGCAGCGAATTGCGAGGATGATGCTTGCCGACGGTATTGCACCTGAAACCGTACTGAAGATCACCGGTCTGGACGCCGAAGAAATAGCCACGTTATCACATTAATGATGCCGTTATGCCGGGGCGCTCCAGGGACGTCCCTGCTATCCACCCTCATGGAATATTCCGGATATACCTAACTTTACCCGCATCGTCAGCTATCTCGACTACCCTTAATATCCTTAGCGGCATTTTTGACTGCGTTAATAGCGATAACAAGGAGACATGCGATATGGCTTATCAGACAGTGAATCCTGCGAATAACCAGCTAATTAAGAGCTATCCCGCACACAGCGATGCGGACGTGGAGGCGGCGCTAAAACAGGCCAATGCGCTTTATCATTCTGCATGGGCGAAAGGCGATATTGCGCAGCGTCTGCCGGTGTTGCATAAGCTTGCCGATCTTATCGACAGCCGGGCGGAGGAGCTGGCGAAAATCGCCAGCCAGGAGATGGGGAAGCTCATTAAACAGAGCCGCGGCGAGGTCAAACTCTGCGCGCAGATCGCCCGCTATTATGCCGACAACGCCGAACGGTTCCTGGCGCCGGTGAAGTATCCCTCCGAGTCTGGCGAAGCCTGGGTTGAGCATCATCCCATCGGCGTCTTAATGGCGGTGGAGCCGTGGAACTTCCCCTATTACCAGTTAATGCGCGTGCTGGCGCCAAATCTGGCGGCCGGTAACCCGGTGATTGCCAAACATGCCAGCATCGTTCCGCATTGCGCCGAGACCTTCGCGTATCTGGTGCGCGAGGCTGGCGCGCCGGAAGGGGCGTGGACCAATCTGTTTATCTCCCAGGATCAGGTGGCGAAAATCATCGCCGACGATCGGGTGCAGGGCGTGGCGCTGACCGGTTCGGAAAAAGCGGGCGGCATCGTAGCGGCGCAGGCGGCGAAACATATCAAGAAAGCGACGCTGGAGCTGGGCGGCAACGATGTGTTTGTAGTGCTCGACGATGCCGACCTGGAACGCGCGGTGAAAATTGGCGTACAGGCGCGGCTGAACAACGCCGGGCAGGTTTGCACCGCCGCCAAGCGCTTTATTTTGCATGAAAAGATCGCCGAGTCGTTCCTGACCAAATTTAGCGATGCCTTCCGCCAGGTGAAGATCGGCGATCCGCTGGATGAAAGCACTACGCTTGGCCCACTTTCCTCGAAAGATGCGCTGGAAACCTTAAGCAAGCAGGTCGACGAGGCGGTGAAGCATGGGGCCAAATTACACCTTGGCGGCAAGCCGGTTTCGGGCGAAGGCAACTTCTATGAACCCACCATTCTGACGGGAATTACCCGTGATAACCCGGCGTACTTCGAGGAGTTCTTTGGCCCGGTGGCGCAGATTTACGTGGTGAAAGACGATGATGAGGCGATTGCGCTCGCCAACGACTCTCACTACGGCCTGGGCGGCGCGGTGTTCAGTCAGGACATTGAGCGGGCGAAGCGCATGGCTTCGGGGATTGAAACCGGCATGGTCTATATCAACTGGTTAACGGATACCGCGCCGGAGCTGCCTTTTGGCGGCGTGAAGCGTTCCGGCTTTGGCCGCGAGCTCTCCGACCTCGGTATCAAAGAGTTTGTGAATCAGAAGCTGGTGGTCGTTCGCCGCTAAACCACCCTGCGCGCAATATCCCTCTCCCATCGGGAGAGGGTAACCTTTTTGCCGCGGCTATTTGCGTAGCCCGGCAAACGCGGCGCGGATTTCCTCTTCCGGCAGCTGAATGCCGATAAACACCAGCGTGCTGTGCGGCGTTTCATCGCCCCACGGGCGGTCCCAGTCGGCGCTGTAGAGGCGCTGCACGCCCTGGAACAGCAGGCGATTTGGCTCGCCGTCGATCCATAGCATGCCTTTATAGCGCATCAGTTGCTCGGCGAAGGAGAGCAGCAGGTTTTCCATCACCCGTGACACCTCACTGATATCCACCGGATAGTCGAGCTCGACCACAATCGACGAGACGTCGTTCTGTTTTTCCGCCACGAAGTGAAAGCGCGGTGTGGCGCTGACAACCTTCTCTTCGAGCATAAAACCGCTGGTATTAAAGAGCAGGCTTAAATCGATATCGCCGTGGATGACGGTATAAATTGGCGCCCGCGCGTTGATGCGCGCCAGCCGTTCGCGCAGCTTTTCGGTGTCGCCGGCGACATCGGTTTTGGTTAACAGAATCCGGTCCGCGTAGCCGACCTGCGACTGGGCAATGGTGAACTGATCCATCTGCTGGTCGGCATGGACGGCGTCGACCAGGGCGATCACGCCGTCCAGCAGATAGCGTTCGCAAAGCACCTCGTGGGAGAAAAAGGTCTGGATAATCGGCCCCGGGTCGGCCATGCCGGTGCACTCAATCACCAGTCGGTCGAAGGCAATCTCGCCGCGATCGCGGCTGTCGAGTAGATCGAGCAGGGCATCCTCCAGTTCGTTGGAGCGCGTACAGCAAATACAGCCGTTGGTCAGGGTTTTAATCTGCGTGGCGCGATCGCCGATCAGCTGGTCGTCAACGGACACTTCGCCAAATTCATTTTCAATCACGGCGATTTTGAAACCGTGCTGCTCATTAAGGATGTGGCGCAGCAGGGTGGTTTTTCCCGCGCCGAGAAAACCGGTGAGTAGGGTGACTGCAATCGGTGCCATTATTGCCTCCATTAACAGCAGCGTACGCCGCCTTTGCCGTCGCCGCCGTAGCGGGCCTGCTGGCGTTCGCGGAAGAATTCTTCATAAGTCATGTACGGCTGATCCGGATGGTTGGTTTGCATATGGGTGACGTAGTTGTCGTAATCCGGAATGCCGATCAGCATTTTTGCCGCCTGACCGAGATATTTTTTTGCCTGACCTAAGTTACCAAACATTGTGAGTTCCAGATAACGAATAAAGCCGGATGGCGGCTAGCGCCATATCCGGCCTACGTTAATGCGCTTTTGGTAGGCCGGATAAGCGTAGCGCTATCCGGCATCAGGGTTAATGATGTGACGAGGTTTTCACGCCGCCTTCCGGTACCGGCACATACGGAGTCTCTTTGTCGGTACGCACCTTATTGTTGCGGACATTGAGCCAGGTTTTGATGCCGTAGAAGATGATGCTGTACACCACCACCAGGAACAGGATGCTCAGGCCGGCGTTGGTGTAGTTGTTAACCACGATATGGTTCATGTTGGCGACCTGCTGCGCGGTCAGCTCGCCGCCGGCGGCAATCTTCTCTTTATACTGCTGAGCCATAAAGAAGAAGCCTTCCATCTGCGGGTTGGTGCTGAACAGTTTCAGACCCAGCGCCCAGGTGGTGCACAGCAGCAGCCACGCAGCCGGAATAACGGTAACCCAGATATATTTGGTGCGCTGCATTTTGATCAGCACCACCGTGCCGAGCACCAGCGCCACCGCGGCCAGCATCTGGTTAGAAATACCGAACAGCGGCCACAGGCTCTTCACGCCGCCCAGCGGGTCGACCACGCCCTGATACAGCAGGTAACCCCACAGGCCGACGCAGCCGGCGGTACCGATAATACCGGCGACCAGCGAGTCGGTTTTTTTCAGGAACGGCACGAAGTTACCCAACAGATCCTGCAGCATAAAGCGGCCTGCGCGGGTACCGGCATCCAGCGCGGTGAGGATAAACAGCGCTTCAAACAGGATACCGAAGTGGTACCAGAAGCCCATATCCGCCATCGGGATGATTTTGTGGAACACGTGAGCGATACCGACGGCCAGCGTCGGCGCGCCGCCGGCGCGGTTCAGTACGGAAGGTTCGCCGATATCTTTCGCCGTTTGCAGGATCTGCTCAGGTGAAATTACGAAGCCCCAGGAGCTGACGGTCGCCGCCGCGTGGACGGTCACTTCTTTCAGCTGCGCAGCGATCATCGCCGCGTTTTCACCGCCCATTTCGTGCAGGTTTGGCATGACGATGCCAAGGCCCGCCGGCGGGGTGTTCATCGCGAAGTAGAGACCCGGTTCGATAATTGATGCCGCGACCAGCGCCATGATGGCGACGAACGACTCCATCAGCATCGCGCCGTAGCCGATAAAGCGGGCGTCGGTTTCGTTGGCCAGCAGCTTCGGCGTGGTGCCGGAGGCGATCAGCGCGTGGAAGCCGGAGACCGCGCCGCAGGCGATGGTGATAAACAGGAACGGGAACAGCGCGCCTTTCCACAGCGGGCCGGTACCATCAATGTACTGGGTCACTGCCGGCATTTTCAGGTCCGGGTTGAGGATAACGATCCCCAGCGCCAGGCCGACGATCACGCCGATTTTCAGGAAAGTGGCCAGATAGTCACGCGGCGCCAGAATCAGCCATACCGGCAGCAGCGCGGAGATAAACGCGTAGCCAATCAGGGTAAAGGTGATGGTGGTGTCTTTAAAGGTCAGCGCCGGGCCCCAGTACGGGTCGTGGGCAATGATGCCGCCAAACCAGATAGACGCCACCAGCAGCACGATACCGATAACCGAGACTTCACCGACGCGGCCAGGGCGCAGGAAGCGCATATAAATACCCATAAACAGCGCGATAGGCACCGTCGAGCAGACGGTAAAGACGCCCCACGGGCTCTCCGCCAGCGCTTTCACCACGATGAGCGCCAGCACCGCGAGGATGATGATCATAATCAGGAAGCAGCCGAACAGGGCGATAGACCCCGGTACCGGCCCCATCTCCTGTTTAATCATCTCGCCCAGCGAGGCGCCGTTGCGCCGCGAGGAGATAAACAGCACCATGAAGTCCTGTACCGCGCCCGCCAGCACCACGCCGGCCAGTAGCCACAGGGTGCCCGGCAGATAGCCCATCTGCGCGGCCAGTACCGGGCCGACCAGCGGGCCGGCGCCGGCAATAGCGGCGAAGTGGTGGCCGAACAGCACGTAGCGGTTGGTCGGCACGTAGTTCAGGCCATCGTTATTAATGACCGCCGGCGTCGCGCGCGTTGGGTCAAGCTTCATCACCTTCTGCGCGATATACAGGCTGTAATAACGGTAGGCGACGAGGTACACGGAAACCGACGCGACGACGATCCACAGCGCACTGACGTGCTCACCGCGGCGCAACGCGACGACTGAGAGGCAAAATGCCCCGATGATTCCAAGAATCACCCAGGGTATGTGCTTGAGTAGTTTTTTGGTATCCATAGTAAAACCTGGCGTTAATTAGATTAATAATTGGCCGAAGCCGTCTGGTTTTGTGTTTGGGTTGGTGGAGGTATTGATTAGCTAGGCTAGCGTCGATCTTGCCAGAACTGCGCGCGCGTAAAGTTGGGTAAATGAGTGAGTGGTTGTATGGGGGGTTAAGCGGTCGCTAGCTGGGGTAAGCGGTTGGCTATGAAGTGAACAGGAGATAAATATGTGATTGAGATCACAGGGTATTATGACCGGGAAGATGGTCATGAAAGATAAGGCTCCTCCCCGGGCGGAGAGGAGCAGACGAGGCCATTACACCGCGACTTCCATTTCCATCATCACCGGATGGAAACGGCGTTTAAAGTAAATCAGGCCGTGCCCTTGCGGGCTCAGGGTAATATTGCGGATCTCCACCAGATACACCAGGTGGGTACCAATGGTTTGCACCTGGCTTATCTCGCCTTCGAGGCTGGCCAGCGAGCCTTTCAGCACCGGCTGCCCGAGCGCGCCCTGCTGCCAGCCGCTGAGGGCAAACCGCTCTTCCATCGTCACCCCGGTCATCCCGGCGAAGTGACGGGCCATGATTTCCTGTTCGTGGTTCAGCACGTTGATGCACAACTTGCCGTTGCCCTGAAAGACCGGGTTCATCGCGCTGTTGGCGTTGATACAAACCATTACCGATGGCGGCGTATCCGTCACCGAGCAAACCGCCGTGGCGGTAATGCCGCAGCGGCCGGCTTCGCCTGCGGTGGTGACAACGTTAACCGCCGCCGACAGGCTGGCCATGGCATCGCGAAAACGCAGGCGTTGTTCATCTAATTGCATTATGACCTCCCGCTGTGAATTACTTCAGCAGCTTATCCAACATGTTGATATCAGCGTTATTGTGCAGATGCGGCACCGTCCAGCCGTTCTGGTCGTACTCGGACAGGCAGCGGTCAACCATCGCCATCATTTTGTCCATATTGCCGGAGCTCTGCGCCTGACGCAGACACTGCAGGCGAATTTCATCCTGGCTACCGGAGTAGTTGATTTCATACAGTTCATGACGGCCGCCGAATTCGCTGCCGATCGCGTCCCACATTAGTTTGAGGATCTTGATACGTTCAACGTGATCCATACCGTTGGAGCCGCGCACGTACTTCGCCAGATACTGGTCGATCTGCGGGTTGTTCAGATCGCGGGCGCTGGACGGCAGATAAATCAGGCCGCTGGTGACGTTACGCTCGATGATGTTCTTGATCTTGGCGTAGGCCATCGGCGCCATCACGCGATAGGTCTGCAGCGCGGCGTGATCCGGCAGCCATGCGCCGTTGACCCACGGCGTCGCTTCCGAGCACATAGAATCGCTTAACGCCCAGAACATGTTGCGCCACGCCACCACTTCGCCAAGGTCGGCCTGCACGCCGCGGAATTCGAGGGTGCCGGTACATTCCAGAGAACGCTTCAGCAGGGCGGTGATAAAGTCCAGTTTTACCGCCAGGCGCACGCAGGCCTGCAGCGGGTACATGCGGGCGAAACCGCCTTCCATGGTCCAGCGGCGGCAGCGGTCGAAGTCGCGATAAATCAGTACGTTCTCCCATGGGATCAGCACCTTATCCATCACCAGAATCGCGTCGTTCTCGTCGAAACGGCTGGAAAGCGGATAGTCGTACGGCGAGCCGGTCGCACCGGCGACCATCTCATAGGAGGCGCGGGAGATAAGCTTGACGCCTTCGGCATCCATCGGCGCGACGAACATCAGCGCGAAGTCCGGGTTCTCGCCCATCACCTGCGCGGAGCCGAAGCCGATCATGTTGTAGTGGGTCAGCGCTGAGTTGGTGGCGACCACTTTCGCGCCGCTGACGATGATCCCGGCATCGGTCTCTTTTTCCAGCTTGATGTAGACGTCCTTCACTTCATCAGCCGGCTTGTGGCGGTCGATCGGCGGGTTGACGATTGCGTGGTTAAAGTACAGGCCGGTTTCCTGAATGCGGGTGTACCAGTTGCGGGCGTTCTGCTCGAACTGGCCGTAAAACGCCGGGTTGGCGCCCAGCGCGCAGCCGAAGGCGGCTTTGTAGTCCGGGGTGCGGCCCATCCAGCCGTAGCTTAAGCGCGACCACTCGGCGATGGCGTCGCGCTGCTGGCGCAGATCGTCGGCGCTTTTCGCCACGCGGAAGAATTTATGGGTGTAGCCGCCGCTACCGGTATCGGTGCCCCAGCACAGGGAATCCTGCATCTCCGGTTTGTGCAGCGCATCGTACAGCTGAGCGACAGAAGCCGCGGCATTACGGAAGGCCGGATGCGTGGTGACATCCTTCACGCGCTCGCCGTAGATATAAATTTCGCGGCCATCCTGCAGGCTTTTTAAATACTCTTCGCCAGTTAACGGGCGTTTCGCGTCGGCGCGGAAATCTTCAGGTTTCATAGGGGCCTCTTCAGTATTTATCGGAATAATGATGTTAAATATATGTTTTGTTTTTGTTGTTTAATTGAAGCGGTTATTGCGCTTGTCGTGAAGGGACGTTTGCGACAACGGCGGGTACTTTTCAGGCGGGAGTGAATTTTGTGATCTCTGCAGCTTTTGGCGGGCGGCGCGGCGCTGACAGGCCCTATGGACCGTAGCCCCGGCAAGCGCGGCGCCGCCGGGGTATTACGACACCGGTACTTTTTGCGCCCGGTAACTGCTTGGCGAGCAGCCGACCTGGCGGCTAAAAAAGCGCGCAAAATAGGCGGGATCTTTAAACCCCAGTTGCCAGGCTATCTCATTGACCGCGCTATCGGAAAACAGCAGCAGCCGCTTCGCCTCGCGTAGCTGGCGGTCGAATATCAGCCGCTTCGGGGGGCGGTTGGCGAAGCGGCGGCAGATATCGGTCAACCGCGATTCGGTCAGATGCAGCTCGTTGGCGTAATCCGGTACCGTCCAGTGTTGATGAAAGTGGCTGTCGATCATCTGGTTAAAGCGCTGGAATAATTTCAGCTCGCCGCGCATGCCGCTGGCGGCATGATCGTCGAGCCTGGCGTTGCGCAGCAGCAGGGTAAATACCGCCTGCGCCAGCAGCGCCAGGGTATGCTCGCGCCCCGGCAGCTGAGCGGTGGATTCGCGGCGAATCAGCTGCCAGTAGTGCGCCAGCGCCGCCAGCTCGTCGGGTTTATCCGCCAGCGACAGGCAGATCCCCGGCAGGCCGAAGGTCTCCCGCGTGCCGGGATAAAGCACCTCCAGCAGCGGCCAGATGAGCTCTTCGTGCACCGTCAACACGTGACCATCGCTATCGGACTCGGTAATAAAGGCGTGCGGCACCGAAGGCGGCGTTATCACAAACAGCGGCGCCTGCACCGAGTAGCGATGGTCATCAAGCTGCAGCTCAATCTGCCCGGTATCAAGAAAGTGCATCTGAAAATAGCGGTCGTGGCGATGCGCCTGCATGTCGCGGCCAAAAAAGGCCGCCATACGGGCAAACGACTGATAGTGCACCTCTTCGGTACCCAGGCTCTCGTCGTAATCTTTATTGATATCGATGTTGGCGATTGAATGCTGACACATACCCGCTCCTTAGTGGCCTTTTTGCGCCGCTAAGCCCGGCGCGGCGGCGGCGGCATCGCGCTGGCTCATCGGAATGCGGTTGAGCACCAGCGCGCCGACGATTAGCAGCCCGGCGACAAACCACAGCCCGGAGCTAAAGCTGCCGGTGGTATCGCGCAATATGCCGATCAACAGCGGGCTGACGGCAGAGCCGACGTTGCCGATGGCGTTGATCACCGCCAGTGCCACCGCGCGCGATTGCAGGCTGATCACCCGATCCGGGGTGGTCCAGAAAATGGCCATCGCGGTAAAGGATCCCACCGAGGCCATAACAATACCGATCAGTTGGATCAGGCTGTGGTGGGTTGCCGAAGCCAGCAGCCAACCCGCCGCGGCGAACAGGTAGGGCAGGATGGTATGCATCTTGCGCTCTTTGCGGCGGTCGGAGCGGCGACTCCACCAGATCATGCCGAAAATGGTGCAGAACTGCGGGATCGCCGCCAGCAGGCCAATCATGATGTTGCTGCTGCCGGTGTTAAAGCTCTGCAGGATCTGCGGCGTCCAGATATTAATGGCGCTGAGGGTATTGGTCAGGCAGAAGTAGGCGAGGGTATACATCAGCACCGCCGGCGTCAGTACTTCGCGCAGCGTGGAGCGCGGCGAGGCCGGGACGATCGCCGCATGTTCCCGTTCGCGATCGATCATCGCCTTCAGCGCCTGTTTCTCTTCGTTGTCCAGCCAGTTGGCTTTATCCGGCGTGTCGTTGAGGAAGAACCAGGTGACGACGCCGAGTACCACCGACGGCAGGCCTTCCAGCAGAAACAGCCACTGCCAGCCTTTCAGGTTCCACAGGCCGTCGAGCGCCAGAATATAGCCGGAAAGTATCGAGCCGAGCATCATGGTCACCGGCATGGCGATCATAAACAGGGCGTTGGCGCGGGCGCGATGGTAGGCCGGAAACCACCAGGTCAGATAGACGAGGATCCCCGGCAGAAAGCCGGCCTCGGCGATGCCGACCAGCATGCGCAGGATGTATAGCGTATGTGGATTGGTGGCGAACATGGTACAGGTCGAGGCGATCCCCCAGACCACCATGATCCCGGCAATCCAGCGGCGCGCGCCGACTTTCGCCAGCATGATATTGCTGGGGATCCCGCACAGCACGTAGGTGACGTAGAACAGCGTCGCCGCCAGGCCGAACATGGTGGAGGTCAGGCCGAGATCTTTGCCCATCGTCAGGCCGGCGAAACCGATATTAATTCGATCCAAAAATGAGAAAACAAAGAGAACAAACAGGAAGGTAATCAGGCGGCGGAACAGCTTTTTGATCACCCGGTTTTCTACTTCAACGGCTTTATTATCATTGTGTTGCAGGGTAGAGGTAGTCATGTTGCGCTCCACATTATCCGTTCAATAGACGGATTTATTGTTATCGGTTGTGGTCGTTGCGGTGTGGGTAAAACGGGCCGCCAGCGCTTCTGCGCCGCGGGCCAACAGGGTGGTATCGACGCCGACGGCGACGAACAGCGCGCCCAGTTCGAGATAGCGTTTCGCCAGTTGTTCATTGGCCATCAGGATCCCCGGCGCCTTGCCGGCCTGACGGATTTGCTGGATGGCATCTTCGATGGCGGCCTGCACTTCCGGGTGCTGCGGATTGCCGCCGTGGCCCATATCGGCGCTGAGATCCGCCGGACCGATAAACACGCCGTCCACCCCGTCGACATCGAGGATCTGCGGCAGATTTTTCAGCGCTTCGCGGGTCTCAATCTGTACCAGTACGCACATGGCGTCGTTGGCCCGGTGGATATAGTCCGGGACGCGATTCCAGCGCGAGGCGCGGGCCAGCGCGCTACCGACGCCGCGGATGCCGGCTGGCGGGTAGCGGGTGGATCTGACCGCCAGCCGC
This sequence comes from Klebsiella sp. 141153, assembly GCF_032601995.1. Taxonomy (NCBI): domain Bacteria; kingdom Pseudomonadati; phylum Pseudomonadota; class Gammaproteobacteria; order Enterobacterales; family Enterobacteriaceae; genus Klebsiella; species Klebsiella sp. 141153. The sequence continues at coordinate 54,053 of NZ_JAQIRJ010000013.1, forward strand.
GCTTCTTCGGCATTCTGCACCATCGGCACCAGCAGGGTCTGTGCGCCGACATCCAGCAGTTGTTTAATTTGTACCGGATCGTTCCACGACGGGCGCACCACCGGCTGGCTGGGGTAGGGCGCAATGGCCTGAAGCTGGGCCAGCACCGTTTGTACATTGTTGGGCGCGTGTTCGCCGTCGATCAGCAGCCAGTCGAAGCCCGCGCCGGCCAGCAGTTCGGCGCTGTAGCTGCTGCACAGCCCGAGCCACAGGCCGATTTGTGGACGCCCGGCCTTGAGCGCCTCTTTAAATGCGTTGTTCATGTTGCTCTCCTCAAACAAAGCGGCAGCTGATGGCGCCCATGTTGCCGTAGTCGACGTGGAAGGTATCGCCCTTGCGCGCCGGGACCGGGCGGGTGAACGAGCCGCCGAGGATAATTTGCCCGGCTTCGAGCTGGACATCGTACGGCGCCAGCTTGTTGGCCAGCCAGGCCACGCCGTTGGCCGGATGATTAAGCACGCCCGCGGCGACGCCGGTCTCTTCAATCACGCCGTTGCGATACAGCAGGGCGGAGATCCAGCGCAGGTCGAGCTCGTCCGGTTTAATCGGCCGGCCGCCGAGGATCACCCCGGCGTTGGCGGCGTTGTCGGAGATGGTGTCGAACACTTTACGCGGACGCTGGGTTTCCGGGTCGATGTTGTGGCAACGCGCGTCGATAAGCTCAAGCGCCGGGATAACGTAGTCGGTAGCGTTGTAGACATCAAACAGCGTGCAGTTCGGGCCGCGTAGCGGTTTGGCCAGCACGAAGGCCAGTTCGACTTCGATACGCGGCACGATAAAGCGGTCGGTGGGAATATCGCTGCCGTCGTGGAAGAACATATCATCGAGCAGCGCGCCGTAGTCCGGCTCGCTGATCTGCGAACTGGCCTGCATCGCTTTAGAGGTCAGGCCGATCTTGTGGCCTTTGAGCACGCGGCCTTCGGCGATCTTCATTTCGACCCATTCGCGCTGGACGGCGTAGGCGTCCTCAATGGTGATCGACGGATAATCCAGCGAGATCGCGCGGATCTGTTCACGCTGTTTTTCGGCCTGGTTCAGCCGCTGGGCAATCAGGGTTCGGGTCTGTTTATCGAGCATAGTGATTCCTGTGGCATTACCGGAAATGTGCACAATCGAGTAGCCCGGGCGAGGCGTTTACGCCGACCCCGGGGTGGCCCGGAGCAAACCCCGGCGTCGCGTTGCTCGGCCGGGCTACCTGCTTGAGCCTCGATGTATTATTTAAATAACGCGTGCACGTTGTTCTGTTTGTAGTTCAGCGTCGGGTCGAGCTCTTCCATGGCGAACGATAACGCCAGATAACGGCTCTCCATCAGCGCGGCAAAGTGGGCCTTGATCAGCGCGAACAGCATTTCGCCCACCTCCTGACGGCTCTCCAGGCTACGTCCGGCGCCGATCTTCAGGGTCATATGCACGAAGGCGTAATCCTGCTTGCCGTCGGCCATCTGCCAGGTATCCAGCCAGTGGGCGCGGCTGCGAATACCGCCAATCGGAAAGATGCCGGTGGCGGCCAGCGCCTCGTTGACTTTGGCGAACAGCCCCGGTAAATCGGCCTGTTCGCGGATATTGTCGCTACACTCGGCGATAAAATGCGGCATGGGGCCTCCTTACGCCTGCGCCGGCAGCGGGAACACGGCGTTAACCTGGCCGGTACCGGAGCTGGCGAATAACTCGGTGATAAACTCCACCTTGCCGTCGTATTTATCCCAACCCAGCAGGCCGAGCAGCATCACCGTGTCGTGCATGTTGCCTTCGCCGTAGCAGTAATCGGCGTACTCCGGCAGCATGGTGCAGAACTCTTTGAATTTGCCTTCGCGCCACAGCTTCACCACGCGCTCATCCATCTGATGGTCAAACTCGCGGGTATAGCTGTTCATGCCCTCTTCGGCGCGCTGGTCGTCGATAAAGCGATGCGACAGCGAACCGCTGGCCAGCACCGCCACGGTGCCGTCATATTTGTCGATGGCCTTGAGGATGGCCTCGCCCAGCTTGCGGCTGTCGGCAAAATCGTGAACGGTACAGAAGGCGGAAATGGACACCACTTTGAAATGCTTATCGCTATTCATGTAGCGCATCGGCACCAGGGTGCCGTATTCCAGCTTCAGGCTCGGAATATTGTGCGCTTTGGCGCGTACGCCAAGCTTGACGGCCTCGTCGGCAATCAGGTGACCCAGTTCCGGGTTGCCGTCGTAGTCGTAGGTCATGTCGCGAATAAAATGCGGCAGTTCGTTACTGGTGTAGACGCCCTGGAAATGGTCGGCACAGTTGATGTGGTAGGCGCTGTTGACCAGCCAGTGGGTGTCGAACACGATAATGGTATCGACGCCCATTTCACGGCAGCGCTTGCCAATTTCTTTATGTCCGTCGATCGCGCCCTGACGGCAGCCGTGGTTTTTCCCCGGCAGCTCAGACAGATACATCGACGGCACGTGAGTGATTTTTGCTGCTAACGCTAACTTACCCATATCAGACTCCCCATTTCGGGATCGGATGGTCGCCCATCGAGATGCAGACGTTTTTCATTTCGGCGAACACTTCAAAGCTGTACTCGCCGCCTTCGCGGCCGGTGCCGGAGGCCTTCACGCCGCCGAACGGCTGACGCAGGTCGCGCACGTTCTGGGTGTTGACGAACACCATTCCGGCTTCAATACCGCGCGCCAGACGCAGCACTTTGCTGACGTCCTGGGTCCAGATGTACGACGCCAGGCCGTATTCCACATCGTTGGCCAGGCGCAGCCCTTCCGCTTCATCTTTGAACGGCAGCAGGCAGGCAACCGGGCCAAAAATCTCTTCCTGGGCGACGCGCATGCGGTTGTCGACATCCGCCAGTACCGTCGGGCGCAGGAAGTTGCCGGCTTTCAGATGCGCCGGCAGATCGGACGGCTTATCCGCGCCGCCGGCCAGCAGGGTGGCCCCCTCTTCGATACCGAGGCGAATGTAGCCGGACACTTTCTCCCAGTGCTGCTTGCTAATCAGCGCGCCGACCTGGGTATTCGGATCGGTCGGATCGCCTACGCGCAGGCGGTTGGCGCGCTCGGCGAAGCGCTTGACGAACTCCGGATAAATACTCTGCTGAATGAAAATGCGTGAACCGGCGGTGCAGCGTTCGCCGTTGATCGAGAAAATGGTGAACAGCGCGGCGTCGAGCGCGCGCTCAATATCGGCGTCTTCAAAAATCAGCACCGGCGATTTTCCGCCGAGCTCCATGGAGTACTTTTTCAGGCCGGCGTTCTTCATAATGTTGCGGCCAGTGGCGGTGCCGCCGGTGAAGGAGACGGCGCGCACATCATGATGGCGTACCAGCGCGTCGCCAGCGGTGGCGCCATAGCCCTGCACCACGTTGAGCACGCCAGCCGGGATCCCGGCTTCCAGCGCCAGTTCGCCCAGACGATCGGCGGTCAGCGGCGACAGCTCGGACATTTTCAGCACCGCGGTATTGCCCAGCGCCAGGCACGGCGCCACCTTCCAGGTGGCGGTCATAAATGGCACGTTCCACGGCGACACCAGCGCGCAGACGCCAACCGGCTGCACGAGGGTGTAGTTAAGCATCTTGTCGTCGACCGGATAGGTCTTGCCGTTCATCTGCTGGCATACTTCGGCGAAAAATTCGAAGTTATGCGACGCCCGCGGGATCAGCACGTTTTTGGTCTGGTGGATAGGCAGGCCGGTATCGGCGGTTTCCATCGCCGCGATCTCCGGGACGTTCTGATCGATCAGATCGCCCAGGCGGCGCATCAGGCGCGCGCGCTCTTTCATCGGCAGGTTAGCCCACTTCGGGAAGGCCTCTTTCGCCGCCGCTACCGCCTGGTTGATTTCGGCTTCGCCGCCGGAGGCGACTTCAGCCAGTACCTCGCCGGTGGCCGGGTTGGTGGTATGAAAATAGTCTGTGCCGGCAACGTTTTTACCGTTGATCCAATGGTTAATCTTTTTCATGACAGTGTCTCCTCATACGCTTGCTGGCTGATGATATGGTTGACCAGGCGGCCCACGCCCTCGACTTCAACGATCACCTCATCGCCCGGCACCACATCGGATAGCCCTTTCGGCGTGCCGGTGGCGATCATGTCGCCCGGTTGCAGGGTCATAAATTCGCTTAAATAAGCGATGAGGAACGGGATGCTGAAGATCAGATCGGCGGTGGTGCCCTGCTGGCGCAGTTCGCCGTTGACCCAGGTACGCAGGGCCAGATTATGCGGATCCGGGATCGCCTCTTTGGCGACGATCCACGGGCCGATCGGCGTCAGGGTGTCGCGGCTTTTCACCCGCAGGTTCGGGCGGTAGTAGTTTTCCAGATAGTCGCGGATCGCGTAGTCGTTGCACACGGTATAGCCAGCGACATAGTCCATGGCCTCGGCTTCGCTGACGCGGCGCGCGGTTTTCCCGATCACCACCACCAGTTCGGCTTCGTAGTGCATGTATTCGACGTTATCCGGGCGTACCGACTGCTGCTGGTGGCCAATAAAAGTGTTCGGCGCTTTGATGAATACCAAAGGCTCGGTTGGCGGTTTAAACTCCAGCTCGCTGGCGTGGTCGGCGTAGTTGAGCCCCAGCGCGAACAGCGTGCTGTCGGCGGGCGGCAGCCAGCGGAATTCGCCTTCTTTCAATACCGTGCCATCGGGCAGGCGCACCTGGTCGCGTTCATCGACCAGCACGTCGCGTACCTGTCCCTGCCATTCAATACGTGCCTGTTTCATGCCAGCTCTCCTTCTGCGACAACCGGGTTTTCGAGCGCCGGGAAACCGTCGGCGAGAATACGTACGCGGTCGCCGGGGCGCAGCGTGACGCGGGAGTGGGGCGTGCCGATAAGGATCGCGTCGCCGGGATTGAGGGTAGCGAACTCGCTTAAGGCGCTCAGCAGCTGCGCGGCGCTACGCTGCAGATCGCCGGTATGCCAGCTATCCGCCTCGCGGCCGTTGATTTCGGTGATGATGGTCAGGTTATCGACGTTGCGCACCGCCGACAGCGCGCCGATGGGGCAGAAGCCATCGCGGCATTTGGCCTTGATCGCCGGGCGATAAAAACTCTCTTCCGGCAGGCTAACGTCGTTAGCCAGCGCGTAGCCGGCGATATAGTTCGCCGCCTCTTCCGCCGCCACTTTACGCGCGGTTTTGCCGACAATCAGCGCCACCGTCGCGCCGCTTTGTACGGTCTCGCCCTGCGGATGGGGAATGGCTTCGCCATCGCCAATCACGGTATTACGGGGTTTGATGAACCAGACCGCAGTTTTCGGCGGCGTCTTGTAGGGGGCCTGTTGAAACGCTTCGCGCCAGGCGTCGAGCTGGCTGCGATGATTGAGCGCAACGGCGAAGATGGTACCTTTCATTCACCACTCCTCTGGTACTGATTTCGGATTCGAAGGGATTTCATTAATATGTTAATGATCATCTTTTATTCTTTGCGCGAAGGTTTGGCAAATAGAAGTGAATGTTTTGTGATCGGATTAACACAATATTTACATGTTTTTTATTTATATCTTATATATCAATTAGATATATTTATTTTTGATAGCGACTGGTACTTTTCAGGTGCAGAAACCGGTTGTACATGGCAGGATTAGGGCTAATTATTAAAGTGTTAATAAGTTTTGGTTAGCGTTGTTGAGGGGATACCATGCATGATTCATTAACCATTGCGCTGCTGCAGGCGCGAGAAGCGGCGATGGGCCATTTCCGGCCGATCGTTAAACGCCACAACCTGACCGAACAGCAGTGGCGTATTGTGCGTATCCTTGCGGAAAACCCATCGATGGATTTTCACGACCTGGCCTGGCGCGCCTGCATTTTGCGCCCCAGCCTGACCGGGATTTTGACGCGCATGGAACGCGACGGTTTAGTGCTGCGCTTAAAACCGGTCAACGATCAGCGCAAGCTCTACCTGTCGTTAACGCCCGCCGGGCTGGCGCTGTATGAGAGCGCCCAGGCGCAGGTGGAAGAGGCCTACCGGCAGATAGAAGCGCAGTTTACGGCGGAAAAGATGCGCCAGCTGACCACGCTGTTGGAGGAGTTTATTGCGCTTGGCGTCCCTGCCGCGCGCGGTGATGAAGAAGAGTAGCGGTTAAGGCTCGGCGCTCGGCCGGGCGAGGGCAATAAGCGTTTCCGCGCGGGCGGGGGCCAGCGGTTCTCTTGGCTGCGGTAGCGGCCAGCCGTACAACCAGCGGGCGCTGGCGGCGCAGGTGCGCCCCTGACAGGCGCCCATTCCGCAGCGCTGGGTGAGTTTGGCCTGCGGCCAGCCCCCGGCGGCGTCAACATCGCCGCAGCGCACATCTTCGCAGCGGCATAGCAGGCTCTCCGGCGTTGCGGCGTTTTTCAAGGACTCCCTCAGCCGGAAGGTACGGTTGATTGCTGCGGCGAAACGCTGCCAGCGGGCGCGGCGGGCAAATAACGCCTGCGCTTGACGGCTGGCCCCGGCGGCGGCAAAACCGGCGATTTCGCCCTCCAACAGCGCCAGCTCGCTACCGCCGAAACCGGTGCACTCGCCGGCGGCGTAGATATCCTCGATGCTGGTCTGCTGCCAGCGGTTAACCTGTATCGCCTCCTGCGCCGTGGCGCAGCCGAACAGCAGCGCCGTCTCGATATTGGGTATCAGCCCGTAGCCGATAGCCAGCCGATCGCAGGCGATAGTCCGCTCGATGCCGCGCTGGCGAAGCGTAACGGCTTCCAGCCGCGTTGTACCGTGAGCGCGGATCGCCTGCGCGCCGCTAAGATAGCCTTTCGGGGCCAGCGTCGCTAACTGGCGCAGCTTCTGCGGCCAGCGCCACAGACCGCTGGCGAAGCGCAGCAGCGTCGGGAGCGGCGCTTGCTCAATGATATTCGTCACTTCGCCTCCGGCCTTGTTCACCGTATCCGCCACCGCCAGCAGTAGCGGACCGCTGCCGGCAATCACCACCTTTTCACCTTTCAGCGACAGCCCATGTTTGATTTGCGCCTGTAGGCCGCCCGCGCCGGTCACGCCGGGTAAGGTCCAGCCGGGAAAGGGCAGCGACAGCTCGCGCGCGCCGCAGCAGAGGATCAGTTTCTGCCAGTAAACCACGCCGCCGCCGTCGGCGGTTTCAAACAGCACGCTGTGCGCGGAGGGGCGGGCAATCAGCCGCGCGCCGTTCACTACCCGGATGGCGGCAGACGCGGCGATGGCGTCGCGGTAGCGCCGGGCCAGGGCGGGTAGCGTCGCCTGCGGACCCGCGCGCCAGATTTGTCCGCCAGGGGCGGGGTTATCGTCGAGGATGATGACCTGTTTATCGCAGGCGGCGGCGGAGAGCGCGGCCGCCATGCCGGCGGGGCCGGCGCCGAGGATTAAAATGTCACAGCGCAGCGTGTTCATCGCGGCTCCTTTCTATTTGCATACCGGCCCGGCACAGGGTCTGGCAGGCCAGCACCCGTAGGCCATCGACGGCGATCCGGCACTCCTGGCAGACGCCCATGCCGCAAAACGGCGCGCGGAGCTCGCCGTTAACCGCCTGGCGGGTGGTGGGGTCGCCGGTCAACGCCAGCGCCGCCGCCACGCTGATCCCTTCCGGCACCGTCAGAGGCTGGCCATCGACGGTGATGTTGAGAGTGGCCTTCATGCAATCGCCTCCTGTTGACACAAACGAGCCGGGAGCCAGGCGTCGGGCGCCAATGGGCAGCGTTCATCGAGGATCTGCGCCGCCAGCAGTTCGGCCGTGGCCGGAGCGGTGGTGACGCCCAGCCCTTCATGGCCCAGCGCTAACCATACGCCACGGCGAGCGGGGTGCGGGCCGATCAGCGGGTTGCCATCCTGCGAGGCGGCGCGCAGACCGCTCCAGCAGCGGATAATATTCAACGTCGCCAGCGCCGGCACGAAGTGGCGGGCGCGATCGAGCATCTGCGCCAACAGGGGCAGATCCAACTCGCGCTCGCGGTTATCAAACTGACGCGAAGAGCCAATCAGCAGCTGGCCGGTGGGCCGCGGCTGAAGGTTAAACGCCACCGAGGTGCCGCCGCCGTGGGCGCTGGCGCCGTAGCCCAGCTCAACCAACTGATGATGCACCCGCGGCCGGTAGCGATCGGTAATCGCCAGTTGGCCTTTTTTCGGTCGCAGCCAGTTTTCCGCTAACAGCACATTGGCTTCAAGGCCGCAGGCCACCACGATCGCTCGCGCCTGTAGCCGTTGGCCGCTGGCGAGCAGCACCTGCGGCTCTTCAATCGTCTGTACGCTGTCGCGCAGGCAGGTAAGATGGTCTCCGGCATCGGTAATCAACCAGCGGGCGACGTTCGGCGCGTAGACGATGCCATCGCCCGGCACCCATAGCCCGCCGGCCAGCCCGCCGCGCAGCAGCGGCTCGCGCCCGGCGATCTGCTGCGGAGTCTGGAGTTCGCTGTGCACCTGATGGCCGGCCATCCGCCGCTGTTTTTCGTCGGCGACGGTCATCTCTTCTTCGCTTTCCGCCAGCCACAGCGTGCCGCAGCCGCGCCAGGCGCAATTGTCGGGCATCCGTGGCGTGATAGCGCGCCAGCGTTCCAGCGACCACGCCGACAAGGCAAGCTCGGCGGGGTCATCATCCATGCACACCAGATGGCCCATACCGGCCGCCGTGGCGCCGGGCTGACCGTTATCGATAAGCGTCACGCTCTGCCCCCGCTTCGCCAGCTGCCACGCGCAGGCGGCGCCGATGATCCCGGCGCCGATCACGATGACATCGCTCTGCTTCACGGCGCGATCCCCCAGCAGAAGGGATCGTCAGGGTTGAGGATCAATTGGTTATCGCCGCAGACCCAGGCTTCGCCGCGGATCGTTGGGATGATGCCTTCAGCGGTGCGCTGGTAGCTGGCGGTAAACTGGCTGCCGATGATGCTGGCCTGACGCCATATTTCCCCCTGCTGCAGCTTGCCATCCTGCGCCAGACAGGCCAGCTTGGCGCTGGTGCCGGTACCGCACGGCGAGCGATCCCAGGCCTTTCCCGGACAGAGTACGAAGCTGCGGCTGTCGGCGGTATCGTCATCGGCGAAGAGTTCGATATGGTCGATAACGCCGCCGTCGTCGCCGTGGATCCCCGCGGCTTCCAGCCCCTCGCGCACTGCCCAGGCGTAGTCGGTGAGCTGTGGAATTTGTTCGGGGGTAATGGCGAACGGGTGGTCGTTAATCAGGAAAAACCAGTTGCCGCCCCAGGCAATATCGCCGATGACGGGACCCAGCGCGGTTTCAACGCGGATCTGTTTTTTCCAGCGACGGGCCGGGACGTTTTGCACCGATACGCTGCCATCGTCGTGCAACGTGGCGCTTACGTCGCCGACCGGCGTTTCAATCAGATGTACGCCGGGCTTGATACGCCCAAGCCAGGCCAGCGAGGCGATAAGCCCGATAGTGCCGTGGCCGCACATATTCAGAAAACCGGCGTTGTTGAAGAAAATCACCCCAGCGGTAGCCGCCGCCGAGACCGGTTTGCACAGCAGCGCGCCGACCAGTACGTCATTGCCGCGCGGTTCGAGAATGGCCGCCTGACGCCAATGGTCGAAGTCGCGGGCGAAGCGGTCGCGGCGCTCCGCCATGCTGCCGTCGCCGAGGTCGGGGAAGCCGTCAACGATCAGGCGGGTCGGTTCGCCGCCGGTATGTGAATCGATAGCTCTCAGCGTAATAGGGGGGCGTGGCGCGGTCATCAGACTCTCCGGAAGTTAACAACATGTTTCATCATGCTGGCGCAACCTTTCCCGGCCTGCTTGAGCGCTTTCGTCAGAGAAAATGACGAAATCTGCATAGTACTGAGCGCGGTATATTTCTATTTCACATAGTTATTTCTTATTAATCATTTGCTTAATGCTGTGGTAAACCGAAAGTGACCATTGCGCCAGTGGCTAAATCAGGGGAAGGCGTAAAGCGGATCCAGGATCGCAAATCCAGCGCTTGCTGCTTGTGGTGTTAACGGAAAGTGAATAAATATCCCTCGGTCACTTACCATGAGGAGGCCTTATGATCGGTGTTTCTGATGCGGCGCCGCCGCGCGCGGTTAACCAACCTGAGCTGGCCGTCGATGAGCTGAGCCAGATCTGCGAAGGGCTGGCGCGCCAGCGGCCGGAAAATATGCCGGCGCTGCTGAATGCGCTGGCGCTGATTGCGCCCCTGCTCAATGCCATTCCTAATGTGGTCTTTTTTATCAAAGATCGCCAGGCGCGTTATTTGTTGGCGAACCTGACGCTGGCCCGCCGCTGTGGTTTCAAAAGCGTCTCCTCGCTGCTGGGCAAAACCTCCGCCGATGTCTTTCCTTCCGCGCTGGGTCAGGGTTATACCGAACAGGATCTTCGGGTACTACGGGAAGGCGTGACCCTGCGCGATCAGCTGGAAATGCATCTCTACAATGGCCGCGAGCGCGGCTGGTGCCTGACGCAGAAATTGGCGCTACGCGATATCAGCGGCCAGGTGATCGGCATGGCCGGGATCTCGCACGATCTGCAGGAGGCCCACGCCCGCCATCCGGCATGGCAGCGGCTGGCGATCGTCGACGATCATATCCGCCGCCACTATCACCGGCCGATCGCCATGGAAGAGTTAACCGCCTTAAGCGGGATGTCGATTGCGCAGATCGAACGCTACTGCAAGCGGATCTTTCATCTCACCCCGCGGCAGATGATCCACAAAGTGCGGCTGGAAAAAGCCACCGAACTGCTGGCTGGCGATACGCCGATTACCGATATCGCCCTGCAGTGCGGCTATACCGATCACAGCGCTTTTAGCCGCCAGTTCAAGGCGATGACCGGCTCGACGCCGCGCGATTTTCGCCTCACGCTGCTCGGATAAACGCTGGCTCACACTTTTGCCGACTGTGCTAATTTCGTCATCGTATTGAGGGAAAACCGACAAGCCGCCGGTTCCGCGACACGTCAATCTGTCAGTGAATATTCACCATTAATTCACTTTGATTTAACAAAATGACGACAAGGAACCGAGCATGAGCAAAAAAGCGATTCACTGGAGCGGCGTATTCCCGGCGGTCAGCACGCAGTTTCGTAGCGACTACTCCCTCGATTTAGACGCCACTCACGCGGTGATGAAAAACCTGGTGAAAGATGGCGTTTCCGGGCTGGTGGTGTGCGGCAGCGTAGGTGAAAACACCTCGCTGAGCACCGATGAAAAACTGCAGATTATCGAGGTGGCGAAGGATGCCGCCGGCGGCAAAATTCCGGTCATCGCCGGGGTGGCCGAGTTCACCACCGCCTTTGCCCAGAAAATGGCGAAAGAGGCGGAGCGCGTCGGCGTCGACGGGATCATGGTGATGCCGGCGCTGGTCTACTCCTCAAAACCGCATGAAACCGCGGCCCACTTCCGCAGCGTGGCGAGCGCTACCGACCTGCCGATTATGGTCTACAACAACCCGCCGATTTACAAAAACGACGTGACGCCGGACATTCTCGCCACCCTGACCGACTGCGACAACATCGTCTGCTTTAAAGACTCCTCCGGCGATACCCGCCGCTTTATCGACCTGCGTAACACCGTTGGCGACCGCTTCGTGCTGTTTGCCGGGCTGGATGACGTGGTGGTGGAAAGCATCGCCGTCGGCGCGGAAGGCTGGATCTCCGGGATGTCCAACGCCTTCCCGCGCGAAGGGGAAACGTTATTCCGTCTCGCCCGTCAGCAGCGTTACGAAGAGGCGATGGCGCTGTACCGCTGGTTCATGCCGCTGCTGCATCTCGATGCGCGTCCGGATCTGGTGCAGTGCATCAAGCTGTGTGAAGAGTTGCTGGGTCGCGGCAGCGCGATCACTCGTCCGCCGCGTCTGGCGCTGGAAGGCGAAACGCGCCAACAGGTAGTGGCGATCGTTGAACAGGCGCTGGCGACTCGTCCGACGCTGCCGGATGTCGGCCTCTGAGCACAGGAGTCAATATGAATGCATCTCAGACCACGGCGGGACGGCAGTTTATTGCCGGACGCCGCATTGCCAGCGGTGAAGCGACGCTATTGAGCCTGCGGGCGGTGGACGGCGAAGCCACCGGCCACCGCTTTTATCCGGCTTCACGCGAGGAAGCCGCTCAGGCCGCAGAAGCCGCGCAGCAGGCCTTTGCCGTCTATTCACAAACCACGCCGCAGCAGCGGGCGCGCTTTCTCAACGCCATTGCTGATGAACTGGATGCGCTGGGCGAGGCGTTTTTTGCTATCGCCGGGCAGGAGACCGCGCTGCCGCTGGCGCGGCTGCAGGGTGAACGGGCGCGCACCAGCGGCCAGCTGAGAATGTTTGCTGGCGTGATTCAGCGCGGCGATATCTTCGCCGCCCGTATTGATACCGCCTTAGCCGACCGTCAGCCGCTGCCGCGCCCGGACCTGCGCCAGTATCAGCTGGCGTTAGGGCCGGTGGCGGTGTTTGGCGCCAGCAACTTTCCGTTGGCCTTTTCCACCGCCGGCGGCGATACCGCCTCGGCGCTGGCGGCTGGCTGCCCGGTGGTGGTGAAGGCCCATCCGGGCCATATGGCCACCGCCGAGCTGACCGCTGAAGCGATCGTCCGGGCGGTGGTGCGGTGCGGTTTACCCGGCGGCGTATTCAATATGATTTTCGGGACCGATATTGGCGCCGAATTGGTCTGCCATCCGGCGATTCAGGCCGTTGGCTTTACCGGTTCGCTGGCCGGTGGTAAGGCGCTGTATCAGCTGGCGCAGCAGCGCCCGCAGCCAATCCCGCTGTTTGCTGAAATGTCGGCGATTAACCCATTGATTATTCTGCCGCAGGCGCTGCAGACGCGGGCCGAGGCGCTGGCAAACGAGCTGGTGGCGTCATTCACCCTCGGCGGCGGCCAGTTCTGTACCCGTCCGGGGCTGATTCTGGCGCTGCGCGGCGCCGGGCTGGAACGCTTTAAGTCGGCGCTGTGCGCGGCGGTAGCGGGCTCTCCGCCGCAGGTGTTGCTCAATGCGCCGACCCTTCAGCACTACCATCAGGGCGTGGCGGCGCTTGCGGCGCACCCGCGTATCGAGAAGCTGGCGAACGGCATCGCCGCCGGCGCCGGGCAGGCGCAGACCCTGCTGTGGCAGGCTCAGGCCGAGGATCTACTGGCGCAGGATACGCTGCTGCAGACTGAGGTTTTCGGCCCGTTATCGCTACTGGTGGAAGTGGACGACGTGGCCCAGCTGCAGGCGGTGGTGAAAGCGCTGCAGGGGCAGCTCACCGCGACGCTGCATGCCGAGGCGGATGATGGCCCGCTGGCGGCGAGCCTGCTACCGCTGCTTTGCGAAAAGGCCGGACGGGTACTGTTTAACGGTTATCCCACCGGCGTGGAAGTGTGCGATGCGATGGTCCACGGCGGCCCGTGGCCGGCGACCACCGACGCGCGCGGGACTTCGGTTGGCAGCCGGGCGATTGAACGCTTTCTGCGCCCGGTCTGTCTGCAGAACGCGCCCGCCGCCCTGTTACCGCCGGCGCTGCAGGATGCGAACCCTTTGAACCTGCTGCGCCTGGTCAACGGCCAGTGGACCCGGGAAGCGATTTCCTCCTCTCATTGACGCAAGGGCATCACCATGACCATTCACTCTACGCATAATAGTCAAACCCGCGTTGCAGAGTCGGGTAAGTTTAAAAAACAGCTGACCCTAACGGATCTCACGTTTATCGGCCTGGGCGCGATTTTCGGCTCCGGATGGTTATTCGCCGCCAGCCACGTGGCCTCCATCGCCGGTCCGGCCGGGATCGCGTCGTGGGTGATCGGCGGTTTTGCAGTATTGCTGTTGGGGATTGTCTACTGCGAACTGGGGGCGGCGCTGCCGCGCGCCGGCGGCATTATTCGCTACCCGGTCTTTTCCCACGGTGAGCTGATGGGCTATCTGCTGGGGTTCATCACCTTGATCGCTTTCTCCAGCCTGATCTCAATTGAAATCGTCGCCGCCCGGCAATATGCCGCGGCCTGGTTTCCGGCGTTGACCCAGCCGGGTTCCAGTTCGCCGACGCTGCTGGGGTGGGTGGTGCAGTTCCTGCTGCTCTGTTTCTTCTTTGCGCTGAACTACTACAGCGTCAAGACCTTCGCCCGATCGAACAACTTCATCAGCGTGCTCAAGTTTCTGGTGCCGCTGCTGGTGGTGGTGACGCTATTCGCCTTCTTTAAACCGGAGAACCTGCACGCTCAGGGTATTGCGCCATTCGGCATGTCCGGGGTGGAAGCGGCGATCAGTGCGGGGGGAATTATCTTCGCTTATCTGGGATTGACGCCGATTATCTCGGTAGCCAGCGAAGTGCAAAAGCCGCAGCGCACTATCCCTATCGCGTTGATTTTATCAGTGGTGCTGTCGACGATTATCTACGTGCTGCTGCAGCTGGCGTTCCTTGGCAGTATCCCCACCGAGATGCTAAGCGGCGGTTGGGCCGAGGTGAGCAAACAGTTCTCGCTGCCGTATCGCGATATCGCTATTACCCTCGGCATGGGCTGGCTGGCCTTTATGGTGATAAGCGATGCGATCATCTCCCCGAGCGGCACCGGCAATATCTATATGAACGCGACGCCGCGGGTGATCTACGGCTGGGCGAAGGCGGGTACCTTCTTTAAAGCCTTTACCCATATTGATAAAGAGTCCGGGATTCCGCGCCCGGCGCTATGGCTGACTTTTGGACTGTCGATTTTCTGGACGCTGCCGTTCCCCTCCTGGGAACAGCTGATTAGCGTGGTGTCGGCTGCCCTGGTGCTGAGCTACGCCATCGCCCCGGTAACCGCCGCCGGGCTGCGCCGCAACGCGCCGGATCTGCCGCGGCCGTTCCGCGTGCGCGCCTTCGGCATTATCGGCCCGGTATCGTTTATGATCTCGGCGCTGATTGTCTACTGGTCCGGCTGGAATACGCTCTCGTGGCTGTTGGGGCTGCAAATCGTGATGTTTGTCGTCTATGTGATGTGCAAAGGTAAGGTGCCGGAACATACCGTGAGCCTGGCGCAGCAGGTGAAATCGTCGCTGTGGCTGATCGTTTTTTATGCGTTGATTATCCTCTTTTCCTGGCTGGGCAGCTTCGGTGGGCTTAATGTCATAGGTCACCCCTGGGATACGGTGCTGGTGGCGGCGATGTCGTTGGGGATTTACTACTGGGGCGCGCGCAGCTGCCTGCCGCAGGCTAACTTTAGCGGAGACGAAGAAGAGTAAAGGAGAACAGTATGGAGTCGGTAACTCTATCGTTACCTGAAGCTTATGACCTGGCGTTGGAGGTACTCAGCGCCAATGGATTTAGCGCCGACCACGCGGCGGCCATTGCACGTAATGTGGCCGCCGGGGAGCGCGACGGCTGCGCTTCCCACGGCCTGTGGCGGCTGTTGGGCATTGTCGATACCTTGCGTAAAGGCAAGGTATCGCCTGATGCCGAGCCGCAAATCCACGATCAGGCGCCGGCGATTGCGCGGGTGGACGCCGGCGGCGCTTTTTCGCTGCTGGCCTACGAGCGCGCGCTGCCGTTACTGCTGGAGAAGGCGCGGCACAGCGGCATTGCGGCGTTGGCGATTAACCGCTGCGTCCATTTTTCCGCGCTGTTTGCCGATATTGAGCCGTTGACCGAGGCAGGGCTGGTGGGGCTGGCCTGCACGCCAAGCCACGCCTGGGTCGCCCCAGCGGGCGGCACGCGTCCGCTGTTCGGCACCAACCCTATCGCCTTTGGCTGGCCGCGGCGGGATAAGCTGCCGTTTATTGTTGATATGGCGACCAGCGCCGCGGCGCGCGGCGAGATCCAGCTGCATCAGCGCGCCGGCAAAGCGCTGCCGCAAGGGTGGGGAATCGACAGTCAGGGACAGCCGACGACCGATGCCGCGGAGGTGCTGAACGGCGCGATGTTAACCTTCGGCGGCCATAAGGGCTCGGCGCTGGCGGCAATGGTCGAGCTGCTGGCCGGACCGCTTATCGGCGATATGACCAGCGCCGAATCGCTGGCGTGGGATAACGGCGCGGGCGGTCTCCCCTACGGCGGCGAGCTTATCCTGGCGCTGGATCCGCAGCGCTTTCTCGGCGCGCAGGCACAAGAGCAGCTGGAGCGCGCCGAAACGCTGTTCAATGCGATGCAGGTTCAGGGCGCGCGGCTGCCGGGCGAGCGGCGTTTCGCCTGCCGCCAGCAGAGTGAGCGGCAGGGGGTAGTCATCAGCCGTTCATTGCATGATGAGATTTGCGCCTTGCGCCAGGGCGGGTAAGGCGCAGCCGCCACCCGGCGCGAAATTGGCTCTTTACCCGCGGTTATTGCCCGGCGGCGCTGCGCTTGCGCGGGCCTACAAATCACATGCCGGCGTAGCCCGGGTAAGGCGCGAAGCGCCGCCACCCGGGATGCCGGTCAAAACAGCGTGTCGAGCTCGTCCAGCACGTTGTAGTCGTCATCGACCAGCAGCAACGTCTTCCACTTATCAAAGGTCAGACACGGGTGCGAGGTGCCGAACAGCAGAATATCGCCGACCTGCACATCGCTGCCAGGCGCCAGGCGCAGCATGCAGTGCTGATCCATGATGCCGGTGCTGACGATCGACTCCGCGTGCAGCGCTAACTGGAGGCCGTTACGATAATGGGCGATCGGCTGCGGCAGCCCGGCGTCGAAAGCGCAGTCGCGCTTGCCGAAATTCACCACCGCGCGATCCGCCTCCGGCACCGATTGCACCATCGCCATCAGCTCCAGCGCTGAAGTGAGATCGCCGGCGAGATCGCAGGCAATCGGATCGCGGGCGATCAGCTCTTGTTGTGCGAGATCGTAGATCCCGCGATCGTGGGTGATATAACAGCCAGGGCGAATAACGATACGGCAGCGGCGCGGTTTTGCCGCCGCCAGCCAGATGTTGCACACCACGTCATACCAGACTGTGCCCGCGCCGGTGAGAATAAATTCGCCGTCAACCAGCGGCTCCATGCGGCAGGCAAGCGCCGCGGCCTGTTGTAATAACGCTTCCACCTGCGGTTGCGGATCGTCGCCGTGCAGCACTCCTTCATACAATTCCAGTCCGCGTAGCCGTAACCCCGGCAGGTCGCTTACCCGCTGCGCCAGCGCCAGCGCGTCATCGACGCTACGACAGCCGCAGCGCCCGCCCGGCACGCCAAGTTCAATCAGCACATCCAGCGTTTGCCCCTGGGCGGCGAAGAATGCGGAGAGGGCGCGTACGTTGGCCTCGCTATCGACGCAGCAGATAAAATCCACTGCCCGATAGTGCCCTTTTAGCTGCGCGACCACCTGCATATTGGCCTTGCCGACCAGCTGATTGACCATCAGGACGCGTTGGATGCCGCTGGTCATCGCCGCGCTGGCCTGCCAGGCGCTACCCACGCCGATCCCCCACGCTCCCGCTCGCTGCTGCGCCTGAAATATCCATGGCGTCATTGTCGTTTTACCATGCGGCGCCAGCGACACGCCGCGGGCGTCGGCATAGCGCTGCATCCATGAAATATTGTTTTCCAGCGCCGACTTTTTTAACAGCGCGGCGGGCAGACAGACCTCTTCCGACAGCAGATTAGCCGGCGCGGACATGAGGGCGGATTTGTGCGGGATGAGCGGTGCTGAATGGTATTTCATAACACTATCCTTTCAGGGTTTATAATCGGTTAGTCGCTGGGTATCAGTTATAACTATTTGATAAATATATTTTTAATATAAAAATGTTATTTGTTTTGAATAAAAGTATCACAAAATGATCTGGGTTTTGCGTAGTTTTCCACTGTTTTTTGCGCTTGTAAATGGTTAACTTATCGGCATGTCGAAAGGGAGTAATTGCTATGAAAGTTGACTGGCTTTTCAAAAACGTCACGGTGACCGACGGGAGCGGCGGGCCGCAATACCGTGCCGATGTGGCGGTGAAGGGCGACCGAATAATCGCTATCGCCCCGGCGCTGGACGTCGCGGCGGAGCAGGAAATTGATGGCCAGGGGCGGGTACTGGCGCCGGGCTTTATTGATGTGCATACCCATGATGATATCAACGTTATCCGCATGCCTGAGTACTTGCCGAAGCTCAGCCAGGGGGTGACGACGGTGATCGTCGGCAACTGCGGGATTAGCGCGGCGACCGCCACTATGCGCGGCGAAGTGCCGGACCCGATGAATCTCCTCGGCGAGCAGCAGCACTTTATCTATCCCACCGTGGAGGCTTATGCCCATGCGGTTGAAGCGGCGCGGCCGTCGCTGAATGTCGGCACGTTAATCGGTCACACCGCGCTGCGCAATAACCATATGGACGATCTGTTTCGGCCGGCGAACGAGACGGAAATCGCCGGCATGCGCGTACAGCTACGCGATGCGCTGCGCCAGGGGGCATTAGGGCTCAGTACCGGGCTGGCCTATGCCAGCGCCTTCCAGTCGACCACCGAAGAGGTGATGGCGTTGGCGGAAGAGCTAGCCGCCGGGAAGGGTGTCTATACCACCCATTTACGTTCAGAGTTCGAGCCGATTCTTGAGGCGCTGGACGAAGCCTTCCGTATCGGCCGTCACGGCAACGTGCCGGTGGTGGTTTCTCACCACAAGTGCGCCGGGGCGAAAAACTGGGGGCGTACCAAAGAGACGCTGGCGTTTTTCGATGAGATGCGCCAGCAGCAGGATATCGCCTGCGACTGTTATCCCTACTCCGCCAGCTCGTCGACGCTGGATATGAAACAGGTGACCGATGAGTTTGATATCGTGATCACCTGGTCCGAAGCGCAGCCGGAGCAGGCGGGGAAAACGCTGCAGCAGATCGCCGATGAGTGGCAGGTGAGCCTGCACGAGGCCGCGGCGCGGCTGATGCCGGCGGGCGCTATCTACTACAACATGGATGAGCAGGATGTACGGCGGGTGATGCGCTATCCGGTCACCATGATTGGCTCTGACGGGCTACCGAACGATCCGATGCCGCATCCGCGCCTGTGGGGCGCCTTCCCGCGGGTACTTGGTCACTATAGCCGCGACGAGCAGCTATTCCCGCTGACTACCGCGGTACACAAGATGACCGGGCTGTCGGCGGCGCGCTTCCAGCTGGCGGATCGCGGGCTGGTGAAAATTGGCTACTTCGCCGACCTGGTGCTGTTTGACCCGCAGACGGTGCGCGATGTCGCCAGTTTCTCCGACCCGAAACGCCCGGCGGACGGCATTGAGGCGGTGATGGTCAACGGTGTGATGAGCTACGGCAGTGATAAGAAAATTACCGGGCGGGCAGGGCGTTTCCTGCGCCGTCGGATGGACTAAGGAGTTGAGTATGAGTATCAAACGTTATGGCGTGGAAGGCGGTACCGGAACCGGCGGTCAGCATCTGCCGTTCGCCCGCGCGGTGGAAGCGGGCGGCTGGCTATATGTCTCCGGGCAGACGCCGATGAAAAATGGCGAAGTCGTGGAAGGCGGCATCGTCGAACAATCGCGGCTGGCGATCCAGAACTGCGTCGACATCATGAGCGAAGCAGGTTACGGCATGGCGGACGTGGTGCACGTGAAAGTGATCCTCACCGACGCGCGCTATTTTCAGTCGTTCAATAAGGTTTTTCGCGAGTTCTTTGGCGATAATCCGCCAGCGCGCATTTGCTGCGTGGCGGACCTGGTGGTGGATTGTAAAGTAGAAGTGGATGTGACCTGTTTTAACGCTGCGCGACAATAACGCCCGAAACCTAAAAATAAATCCCTCCCTTTGCGGGAGGGAGCATCAAAAAAGTGTGATATCGGCACCAGAGTGAATAAATAAATCGGTGCCACTGGGTTCGCTATGCCTTTTTTCAGGCATGGTTCCTGTTAACTCATAATATTCAGCGGCACGAATATTATTTATTACGTCTGGATGTGAGCCATGAATAATATGTCATTTATGATTTGGTTTTCCGTTTATGCCTGCGCGATGATTACCTTAGGCTGGTACGTTTCGCGCAAACAGAAAACCGGCGAAGACTTTTTACTTGGCGGCCGTTCGCTGCCGATGATCCTCACTCTCGGTTCGACGGTCGGCACCATGGTGGGCACCGGCTCCAGCGTCGGCGCCGTCGGCTTTGGCTACAGCAACGGCTGGGCCGGGATGCTTTACGGCCTCGGCGGCGCGGTGGGGATTCTGCTGGTGGCATGGTTATTCGCTCCGGTACGTAAACTTCGCTTCATGACCATGAGTGAAGAAATGTCGTATTACACCGGCGGCAGTAAAATAATTAAAAACCTCGTCGCGATACTTATTTTTATTGCCTCTATCGGCTGGCTGGGAGCGCATATATTAGGTGGCGGATTATATCTGGCGTGGGCCAGCGGCATTGATATTAATGTCGCGAAAATTATTATCGCGCTGGCTTTTGTGGTTTATGTCGGTATTGGCGGCTATTCCGCGGTGGTGTGGATCGATACTATTCAATCGATCGTGCTGTTCGTCGGCTTTATTTTAATGGCGGTACTCGCAGTCCATCACGTTGGCGGCTGGAGCCATATTCAGCAGGCCGTCGATCCGGCGGCGCAAAGCCTGTTCGCGGTCGATAAATTAGGCGTGCTGCCGGCGCTATCGCTGGCGATGGTGATCGGCGTCGGCGTGCTGGCGACCCCTTCTTATCGCCAGCGTATTTACTCGGCGAAGACCGTCTCTTCGGTACGTCAGTCCTTCACGATTACCGGCCTGCTGTATTTGGGATTTTCCTTCCTGCCGGCGATCATCGGTATGGCGGTATGGACCATGAACCCGCAGTTGGAGAACAGCGGCTTCGCCTTCTTGTTTGCCACCCAGGTGCTGCCGCCGGTGCTGGCGATGGCGATCCTGATTGCCGGCATGTCGGCCAATATGTCTTCCGGCAGCTCTGATGCCATCGCCGCGGTGTCCATTATGCTGCGCGACCTCTACACCCTGGTGACTGGCCATATGCCCGCGCCGGAGAAAGCGATTCGCCTGTCGCGGATCTTCCTGGTTCTGGTGATTGCGCTGGCGCTGCTGTTTGCCCTGACCTCCAACGACATCATCAGCTATATCACCAAAATGATCTCGATGATTATGTCCGGGATGTTTATCTGCACCATGCTTGGCCGTTTCTGGACACGCTTTAACTGGCAGGGCGCGGTCGCTGCGCTGGCCGGCGGCGCTGGGGCATCGGTTGCGGTGCTGGTGGATAGCGACTGGCTGGCGTTCTGGGGCAACCCGTGTATTCCGGCGGTACTGACGAGCCTGGTGGCTTCGGTTGTGGTGACGTTAGTGACCCCGGCCAGCAGCCTGAGCCGCGAGCAGGCGCTGGAAATGATTACCCACGAACGTGAAAGCCGCCCAACGCCGCCGCCGCTGCCAATTGGCAAACGTCATACCTCACGCGGGTAAGGGGCCATCATGAACGAGTATATTGCCGTCGATTGGGGCTCTACGCAGCTGCGGGCATGGCGGATGCGCGATGGCGAATGCATCGACAAGCTGAAGCTGCCTTACGGCATCACGCGCCTGAACGGGCAACGCGCCGAAGCGGTTTTTCAGCAGCAGCTGGCGCCGTGGCGCGGCGACCCCGCACTGCCGGTGGTGATGGCAGGCATGATCGGTAGCGATGCCGGTTGGCAACCGGTGCCTTATCTGGCCTGCCCGCTGGCGCTGGAGGCGCTCAACGGTCAGTTACATGAGGTGGCGGAAAAAGTGTGGATCGTGCCGGGGCTGAAAGTAGCGCAGGCCGCAGAGTACGACGTGATGCGCGGCGAGGAGACCCAGCTACTGGGGGCCTGGCAACGGATGCCCGCGGAGTGTTACGTGATGCCCGGCACCCACTGCAAATGGGTGCAGGTGCAGAACGGCGTGGTGCGCCAGTTCGCCACCGCGATGACCGGCGAACTGCATCACCTGCTGCTTAACCATTCGCTGCTCGGCCAGCAACTGCCGGCACAACAACCTGATGACGCCGCTTTCGCCCTCGGTATGGAAAAAGGGCTAAATCAGCCGGCGCTGCTGGACGGGTTATTCAGCGCTCGCGCCGCGCGGGTGTTAGGGGCGCTGGCGGCAACTTCGGTGAGCGATTATCTCTCCGGGCTGTTGATTGGCGCGGAGGTGGCGACCTTTAGCGAACGCTACCGCGCCAGCCGCGTGGTGCTGGTTGGTGAGCACTCGCTCAGCGCACGTTATCAGCAGGCGATGGCGGCACGCGGATTGGCCGTTTCTTGTTGTTCCGGCGAGGCGGCGTTTCTTTCGGGTATGGCGAGGATGATAGATGGACAAGGTTAAACTGGTGGCGATTTTACGCGGTATTCAACCCGATGAGGCGGCGGAGCATATCGCCGCGCTAATCGATGCGGGTTTTCGCTATATTGAAATTCCGCTTAACTCGCCGGACTGGCAGCAGAGTATTCCAGCGATGGTGCGCCAGTTTGGCGAGCGGGCGGTGATTGGCGCAGGGACGGTGCTGAAGGTTGAACAGGTTGATTTTCTGGCTGAAGCCGGGGCGAAGCTTATCGTGACGCCCAATACGGCCCCGGCGGTGATCCGCCGCGCGGTAGATAAGGGGATGCTGGTGTGCGCCGGCTGCGCGACGGCCTCCGAGGCGTTTAGCGCGCTGGATGCCGGTGCGCAATGGCTGAAAATCTTTCCGTCATCGGCATTCGACCCGGACTATATCCGCGCGCTGAAAGCGGTGTTGCCGCCGGAGGTGCCGGTGCTGGCGGTAGGCGGCGTGACGCCGGAAAATCTGCACAGCTGGCGTCAGGCGGGCTGCGCGGGGGCGGGATTAGGCAGCGACCTCTACCGCGCCGGGCAGCCGTTGGCGCGTACCCGCCAGCAGGCGCAACGCTTTATCGCCGCCTGCGGCGATTAATCGCCGAGCGGCAGTCGGTCGACGCCGTCACGGTGGTCGTCGAGCGCCAGCTTAATGCGGCGCAGACGGTCTTTCGCCTGCGGTTTATTGGCCATCGCCAGCTCGGTGGCCAACACATCTACCATCGCCAGCATCGCATAGCGTGAAGCGCTGGGCTTAAAGATATAGTCGTTTTCGCTCACCAGTAGCGGCAGCACGATATCGGCCTGCGCCGCCAGCGGCGTTTCCGGCGGGGTAATGGCAACAATTTTCGCCCCGTATTGCCGGGCGATGGCGGCGCTTTCGATCATCTCTTTGGTATAGCCGCCGAGCGACAGCACAATCACCACATCTTTCGCCGTCACCGCTGAACTCATCATGCGTACCAGCAGGCCATCGCTCTGGCTGACTACCGGTAACCCGAGGCGGAACAAGCGATACTGGATCTCCTGCGCGCAGATGGTCGAACCGCCGCCCATACCCAGCGCAAGCACCTGACGGGCGTCGCTAATCCATTCCACCGCGCGTTTCAGCGCCGCAAGATCCAGCGCCCGGCGGTTGGTTTCCAGCACGCTGATGATCGACTCATAAATTCCCTGTACGCCTTCCAGATCCGGCACATCGAGAATAAAGCGCTGACCAATGGCCAGCGACTGGGCGAGCTTCATTTTCAGTTCGCGCACGTCTTTACAGCCCAGCGCACGCGCAAAGCGCGTCACCGATGCCTGGCTGGTGTCGGTCAGGCGCGCCAGTTCGGCAATCGGCATTTCCGCCGCGGCGGCGACGTCGTCGAGAATAAACTGCGCAATGCGCTTTTCGGTCGCGGTCAGCGCCATAAAGCGGTCGGTGATGCAGGAGATGATATCGATCGAGTAGGCCATTCCGGGTATCAGGTTATGTATTGGGAATGGTACTTTGTACCATATACCGGTGACAAAATCAGCGCGGCGCCTCTCGCGGCGTTAAAAATCAAGGCGCATCGCGCAGCGGGTTTCCGCCGTCAGGCCGTGCTCTGCTTCCAGCGCGCGTTTCGCCGCCAGCCCTTCGGGTAGGTGCAGTTCATTGAGGATGGTGAAGCCCAGCCGGGTATAAAAGGGCGCGTTCCACGGCACCTCGCGAAAGGTGGTGAGCGTCACCGCCGGGAAGCCGTCGCGGCGGGCGGTGTCGATAGTTTGGCTAAGCAAGGCGCGGCCAATGCCCTGGCCCTGCCACTGCTGATGGACGGAGATTTCTACAATAAATAGCGCATCGTCCAGCGGCTCGCTCAGCAGGAAACCGACGGGCCTGTCGTCAGCGAGCGCCAGTAGACTGTGGCCGGTTTCCAGGTATTGCCGGTGCTGTTCAACGCTCATCACTGGGCTTTCCGCCAGCCAGGCGAAAGCGGGAATGCGCGCAAAGGACTGTGCCGCCGAACGTTCCAGCGCGGGCAGCAGCGGCAGATCGCGTTCTTCGGTCAGGCGAAAAGTGATGGTGGGGTTTATAGTGTTAGTTTTCATTGCCTCAGCATAGCAGCCTCAGGGAGAAATGCATGGAGTTCACCGCCGTTCCTGCCGTCCAGTTTAGCGGCGCGCAGTTGACTACGATTTTGAATGACTGCTTTGCCGATTATCTGGTGCCGGTGTCGATGTCGGTAGATCTGTTTGTACAGCGCTTTAGCGCCGAAGGGTTAAACCTGTTGCAGTCTAAAGTGTGGCTGGCAGGAGATGAACCGGCCGCTATCGGGCTCATCGCCCGCCGCGGGCGCGATGCGCGGCTGGCGGCTTTTGCTATTCATCCCGGCTTTCGCGGCAAAGGACGAGGGCGACAATTGATGGCTTCGCTTATCGCCGATTTACGCGCTCAGGGCGTACAGCGAATGTGGCTGGAAGTGATCCGCGATAATCACCGGGCGGTGGCGCTGTATCAGTCATTGGGTTTTACCGTGCGTCACGGGCTGTGCGGCTATCTCAGCTCGGTGCAAGCGGACCCGCGTGAGTCCACCCTGGAGGATTACGATTTGCTGAGCCTGCTGCGTCATGCAAGCCTGGAGCAGGAAGGGCAACTGCCGTGGCTGCTGGATCCGCTGACCTTTATTACCTTGCCCTGTCGGGCGTTGACGCTGCAGCAGCAGGCCTTCGCCGTGCTGGCAACCACCGCCAGCAAGCCCCAGCTACAGTTTTTATGGCTGACGCCGGCGGCGCGCGGACGCGGGCTGGGGCGAGAAATGCTGCTCGCGCTGGCTCAACAGTTTCCTGGACTAAGCACTTCGGTGACCATCCCGGAAACCTTCACGCCGCTGTTTAAATCGGCGGGCTATGCGCCGCTGGCGCTGCAGCAGTACGAGATGTGCCTGCCGTTGAACTAGCCCGGCGGCGGAGCCGGGCTACGGGTATTAGCCTTCGCGGCTGACGATTTTAATATCCACCATGCCAATGCCTAACTGGCGCGGCGCGTGACCGACAATGTTGCCTTCGTTGGTGGACTGCGGTTCCGGCGGAGTGATAGTTAAGGTGTTGCTGCGCGCCGGATTGTCGAAATGCAGCGTTGTGGTGGTCACTTCATTGGCTAAAGTAAGTACTTGCTCACTTTTCCCGACGCGTACCGGTATCGGCTGGTTGGCGTTCGGGCCGAAGGCTTTGGCGGTGATCACCAGGTCGAATTTTTCCGGCAGTGGCTCTTTGTACTCAATCTTCACTTCGTCTCCGAGCTGGGCGTTGGACCAGCGTCCCCATAGCTCAGGTCGCGAGATGCCGCTGAACTGTTTAACTTCTTCCGGCGCGCCGGCGACGTTAAACACGAAACTGTCGGCTTTGTAGCGAATATCGTTATCGACAATTTTCAACGTATCGACGTTGCCTTTATAGCGCTCCATATCGATGACGGTATCTTTGAAGGCGGTTTTGCCCTGCCACTGCGGCTTATCGACATGCTGTACTTTTTGTTCGCCGCCCAGTTGACCCTGAGAGACGCACCAGTCGGTGGACAGCGCCAGTTCCGGCCGCCACAGTTGGCCCATCTTGTAGCAGCGGTCGACCCATACGAAGTTGTCGCGCGGGGCGAAGTCCGCCAGCTGAAAGCGCAGCGGCGCCGAGTATTCGCTTTCCGGAATCGGTTCGACGCGCTGATCCGAGACCCGCAGCAGCAGCGGCAGACGGAAGTGGCTACCGGAGAATGCGATCATGTTCTTCTGCGAGTCGATACTGAAGCTCTTAATCTCCTTCGGGAAATTCCACAGACGAATGACATCCGGCTTCCAGGCCAGCACTTTCTCTTTCATATTCATGAAAATGGTTGAAAGCGATTCGGCGGAAAGGCTGCTGCGGCCGAGGCCGATATAGTTATCGCCGCCGAGAATATCCAGCACCGTTGCGCCGTTATCCATGGTATTACGCTTCACGGCCAGCACATCCTGTTGAGGCTGGTCGCCGCGCAGGATAAAGAACAGATTGCTGCGATCCTGTTTGTTCAGATAATCCCAGGCGCTGTTTTTCATCGCCAGATGATCGGACGAGACCACGATGACCGTATTTTTGAAGTACGGCGAGGCCTTAATCTTTTCAATCAGCGCGGCGATGTGCTCCTGGCTACAGGCCACGGCGCTGAAGGAGAGGTTCTTTTTGCCATCCATGTCATAGCGTTTGCGCTCACAGGTGCGCGAGATAAAGCCGTCAGGGTGGTGGGTATCGACGGTGAGGGCGAACAGCGAGAAGCGTTTGCCGGATTGGGAGAGCTCTTCGAACTTTTTCCACGTTTCGTCGAGCACGGTGTCATCGTAGAAGCCCCAGTCGTTGCGGTAGGAGGGGTCGGCCACCGTTGTTTTCAGCTCTTCCGCGCCGAACAAGTGATCGAAACCGTGAGATTTGAGGAAAACGTCTTTACCGGCAAAACGCAGGTTGGCGCCCTGCACAAAGTAGTTTTCGTAACCGGAGTTTTTCAGGATATCGCCAAGGCAGATATTTTGCGGGAAGAAGCTGGATACCGCCGCGGAAGCGTTGCCTTCGAACGGCGCGAACAGCGGAATACCGCACTGGGAAGCGACCATACCGGCGATGGTGTAATCGGTGCCGGGAAGCTGTGCGGTGTTGCTGAAATCCAGCCCTTCGCTTTTGATTTTACCCAGTTCCGGCGTCAGCTCCGGGAAAGCCTCGTTATTGAAGTAGGTGCGTTCCAGGCTCTCGCCGTAGATATAGACCAGATTCAGATGCGGATTGTTGATGCTTTTCGACGGCTCTTTGTAGTAAGCCGTGAAGTCCGGATCGCCGTCGCGGGACTGCGATTTCACGAGTTCGGTGATTTGGCGGAACGCCGGGCTGGCATCGACGGAGGCCAGCGCCAGTACCAGCGCAATCAGGCTGTAGCCAAAGTGATGCGGATGATGGCGGCGACGGCGTAATATCCAGCCGAGAGCGCCAAATACGGCGACCAGCGCCAGCACCAGACCGATACCTGGCAGAATATATTTACTGACGCCCGCGCCGGTCAGGCTGTTGGTCAGGGTATAAAGTACCGCGTCGTTAATACCGTCGCCGGTGAAGTAGTCGCTGGCGTAGAGGGTGATATTGAGCACAACAAACAGCCCCAGCACCGCAAGAGTGGCAGAAAACCACCAGGTATTGCGACCGGCTTTCCAGGCATAGATCACCACCGAGGCGAGAAACAAGGCGATGGATAACAACTCTGACACAGCTAACCCTCATGTGCGCCAGCGGCGGGCTGGCCGGATAGATCGATTTTCACGCTACACTGTAATGGCAGCGTCTTTCTGCTGCAATTGTAGTGTCATGAAAGTGTGCTGTGATTCAGAATTGGTTTAGAAAGCCTCTTTTTTGTACGATGTCTCATCCTGTCATAGCGCGGAAAACAGGAGCAGAAAAGTAAAAATAGCGATTGCGGCCGCGCTGGCAACGCTAAAGCGCCAAACGCGGCATCGGCGGGGAAATTTAAGACAGGAAATTAACGCCCTGTTTCAGCACCAGGTCACAGGCCTTGGTCTTCACTTTTTCAGCCAGCGGGCTGCTGCCGAGGGTGTTGAGATTCAACTGCTGGCCGTTATTGCTGCTCAGCAATCCCTGTAGCCCTTCTAGATAACCGGTATCTTGTTTCTGTTTCTCCGGCGTGCTCAGGCCAAGCTTATCCAGTACCTGGTTTTTCACGTTGTCGGCGTTGGTGACCGAGGTCAGTTTTTTTTGTGCGCAGTAAGAGAGAACGCCGGCGGCATTGTTCATGCTGCTGGAGGTGAGCGCCTGGTTGCCGCCGTTGAGCAGGCTGGTTAAGGACGACATCGACATACCGCCGCCGCTCTGTTGGGAACTGCTGCTGCTGAGCTGGCTGGCGGCGCTATTGAGTGAGTCCTGCCAGGAGGCGGCGTAGGTGGGGGCCGCCATCACCGCGCCGGCTGCGATAGCGGCGCAAAAAGCTGTCTGCAAAGATTTCATAAACGTACTCTTCGTCGTTACTTAAGAATCTCTTCAGTATAACGCCGCTTGAGCTCGGAAATCTCTCAATACTCTTTACCGGTAACGCGATCGCGGTAGCTATCCCAGGTGAAGTTCACCCACAGGCTATTGCCGAGGCGCATGCGATCCATGACGCGTTCGCCGAGCAGTTTGTTCATTTCGTCCATCGTACTGTTGGTCAGCATGCCGGTTGGGCGTTTCGAGGAGGAGCGACGATCGACAATCTGGTTGATGATCACTTTCTCGTAGCGCGATTCCGTTTGCATACCGATTTCGTCGATAACCAGCAGATCGACCCGGCTCAGGTCGCTTAGCAGTTGCTCTTCGCTGGTTTCCCGATTACTGAAGGTATCTTTCATTGCCGACATAATATCGGCGACGGTGATGATTAATACCGATTTACCGCGCAGCAGCAGCTCGTTGCAGATAGCGGCGGCAAGATGATTTTTACCGGTGCCCGGCTTGCCGGAGAAGATGAAGCTCGCGATGTTGCCGTCAAACTCTTCAACGTACTGACGAGCGCGGGACAAGGCGATCATCTGCCCGTCGTTTTCGACGCGGTAATTATCGAATGAACAATTTTGATGTAAGGGGCGGATCCCGGAGCGGTTAAAGGTGCGCTGCATTTTCATCGCCCGGTTTTCCCGCTCCAGCGCCTCCGAACGCAGCTTGCCTTGTTCTTTTTGCCAGGCCAACAGCTCTTCGCCGGTTTTAAACGCCGGTTGCACGTGGGCTGGCATCATTTTTTGCAGGCGCTTCATAAGATCGCCAACGTTTTTCATGCTCATCCTCGGAAACCTCGCGGGATCTGGTTATCGGGTTCGCTAATGGTGTTTACGTCGCGCTTCGGCTGCCCGCCGTTGCTGGCGCGGCCAATTTGCACGCTACGCGCCAGCTTTTGCTGCCACTGCACGTGGTGGAAAACTTTGCCTTCCGCCTGCCAGTAGGCGACGAAGGCGGCCAGTTCTTCCGGGGTGACCGGCTGCGTCAGGGCGATGCCCCATAACGCCGCCAGACGTTGAAAATCGGCATCCGGCTGCCAGCCGGGATACATGGCGAATTTACCCATCGGCACGGCGACGGGCGCGGCGCTCGGCTCGTCAAAGAACTGCGCATCCAGCGCGATATCGCTGGTGGGGCGCGCCAGTTTCGCTTCCAGCTCCAGCAGCTGCGCCAGGCGCTCCGGCGTCAGCGCGTAAAACGCCGGGGCGTTATTGGCAAACACGGCGACGGCGCCGCTGGCTGATTTTTGCAGCCTGGCCGCGTGGTTCTCGACGAAATCGTCAAGACCGCAAAAGTCGGTGGTTAAAATTCGTGAAGACATAACGCTATCTCAACTCTGAACAGCAAAGAGTGGGGGAATTGCTGACATAGTAGCATAGTGCGAGGCCAGGAAGCAGCGCTGCCGGTTACACGCGCGGGCGTTTGCGGTACAGCCACAGCCCAGGGATAGAAAGCCCGATAGAGAGCGCCCCGACGATGGAGGAGGCTTTTAAAAAATTGCTCAGCAGCATAATCATCATCTCCTCGGAATAACCAAAATGGCTGATTTTGACGGCCGAGATCATCGCCGTATAGGCCGAAATACCCGGAAACATTGGGATCACCGCGGCGACGGTAAATATCTTCGGATGCGCCAGATACCAGCGCGACCACTGAATGCCGATACTGCCGACCAGTAACGCGGCGAGAAAGGTGGCCCATTCAATGTTGAAGCCTGCGCTCATCATTACCATCCGCGAGCCGTGGCCGATAGCGCCCAGTAATGCGCACCAGCGCAGCGCGCGCTGTGGGACGTTGAACACCATCGCAAAGCCGACAGCAGGGATGGCCGCCAGCGCCATATCCTGCGCCAGGTCGAAAAGAAAAGAGATTATGCCCATCCGCGTAGCCCCCACACGGTCATTGCCATCACCACCCCGATACAGGTCGCCAGCGTCAGCAGGCTGGCGATCGCCCAGCGGGCCAGCCCGGTATTGATATGGCCCTTGAACATATCGGCGACGGCGTTAATTAACGGAAAGCCGGGAACCAGCAACAGCACGCTGGCGGCCATGGCGATAGTCGGCGTGTCGCTAAATGCCGGCAGGCGCAGCATCAGCCCGGAAATCGTGGTGGCGACGAAGGCGGTAATGCAGAAATTAATCTGCGGATGCATGGATCGATGGGTCAGCAACTGGCGAATATACATGGCGACGGTGCTGGCAAAGAAGGTGACCACCGCGCCATCCCAACCGCCGTTGTTCAATTTACAAAAGCAGGCGCAGGAAAGGCCAACCATCAACACCAGCAGCCAACGCGGGTAGCGTAGGGGTTTAATTTGCGCGAAGCGCTTCTCGACGTCTTTATAATCCAGCAGCTTATGTTCGGCCATGATCACGATATGCTGTACCTCCGTCACCACGTGCATGTTAATTCCGCGATCGCTGTTTTTGCGCGTGGACGTCAGGCATTCACCATCTTTAATCGTCGTTAGCACAATCGCGTTAGAAGAGATGGCGCTCTCAACGCTATCCATGCCTAATGCCCGCCCAAGGCGGGTAGAAAGCTCTTCCACCAGCGCGCTTTCCGCGCCGTGCTGGAGTAAATAAAGGGCACACTGAATACACAGCCGGGTGATGGCGCGCTGTTCTGATTTATCTACCTGCATAAGTACCTGCTGTCCGCGTCTCTATTGATACTTTTACCTGAACTCCACCCCGTTGTGCGGCGTGCGGGATCAAACAATGTGCAAAAATTGCTCCATCAATGGCGTTGGCTGAAATTTGAACCGCGCCACACTTTCGTCACTTCGTTGGAAAGTGCAATTTTTACCGCCATTCATCCCTTCTTTTTCCCGTTTGAGTTATCAAAAATGCATCTGTGAACTTTTAATAAACAAAAAACAAACAAATAATTAACTTTCGAGAGCGAGTACCCTATGAGAACACAGGTTGCCATTATTGGCGCGGGCCCGTCGGGGCTGCTGTTGGGCCAACTGCTGCATAATGCTGGTATTCATACCGTTATCCTTGAGCGTCAGAGTGCGGAATATGTGCTGGGGCGCATCCGCGCCGGGATACTGGAAAATGGTACCGTCGAGCTACTGCGCGAAGCAGGGGTGGCAAAGCGAATGGACGCGGAAGGGCTGGTTCATCATGGCGTAGAGTTTTTATTTGAAGGCCAACGAGTGCCGGTACCGCTCAGCGAGTTGACCGGCGGTAAAAGCGTGATGGTCTATGGTCAGACCGAAGTTACCCGTGACCTGATGGCGGCAAGACGCGACAGCGGCGCGCCGATTATTTATGGCGTTAGCGAGGTTGCACTCGAAGATGTTAAAAGCGATCGGCCGGCAGTCTCATACGTAAGCGGCGGCGAAAAATGTCGCCTGGAGTGCGATTTTATTGCAGGTTGCGATGGCTTCCACGGCGTTTCGCGGCAAAGCATTCCACGTGACATTCTCAAAGAGTATGAAAGCGTGTGGCCGTTTGGTTGGTTAGGTTTGCTGGCGGATACGCCGCCGGTGAATCCGGAACTGATTTACGCCCATCATGAACGCGGGTTTGTATTGTGTAGTCAGCGCTCACTCACCCGCAGCCGCTATTACCTGCAGGTACCGCTAAGCGATAGCGTCTCGGCGTGGTCTGATGAACGCTTCTGGGATGAGCTAAAACGCCGTCTGCCGGAGGATCTGGCAAATAAGTTAGTGACTGGTCACTCACTTGAGAAAAGTATTGCGCCGCTGCGCAGTTACGTCGTTGAGCCGATGCAGTACGGCAGACTGTTTCTGGTCGGCGATGCCGCGCATATCGTGCCGCCAACCGGCGCAAAGGGGCTGAATCTGGCGGCGTCGGATGTCAATTATTTATGGCGGATCCTGCGCGAATATTATCACCATGGCCGCGAGGACCTGATCGCCAGCTATTCACGCTTTGCTCTCGATCGCGTGTGGAAAGGAGAAAGATTCAGCTGGTTTATGACTCGCCTGTTGCACGACTTTCCTGAACAGAATGAATTCGATAAAAAAATGCAGGCCGCCGACCGCCGCTACTATCTGGGTTCTCGCGCTGGGCTAACGACCATTGCCGAAAACTATGTGGGGTTGCCGATGGAGCGCGTCACGTAACGACAAACGAAAACTGGAGAGACCATGTTAACCGCGAACACGATTCCCGTTTTTACCTTGTATGGCGAAGAGCGCGGTTGGCCGACGCCGGATCTGCTGCATTGCGAATCCATTTTGCAGCGCAGCAGCCTTTATGAGTGGCATATCCGCGTACATCAACATGCCGAAATGGTACAGCTGTTATATCTGCATAAGGGGCGTGCTGAAATTGAAATTGAAGGCGTCACCAGGGTGATGACCGAAGCCTGTATTCAGGTCGTGCCGGCATTATGCATCCACGGCTTTCGTTTCTCGCCCGGTACCCAAGGGTTTGTCCTGTCGCTGTCGCAGCCGTTGCTGAGCCGCTTTGAAAACCAGTTTGGGCGTACGCTTGATGTGCTATCGCAGCCGCAGTGCGTGGCGGTGAAACGCTCCCGCGGCCATATTCGTTCACTGTTTACCGCCTTGCGTGAAGAGTATTGCGAGGAGCATGATGCGCGCGAAATGATGCTGCATTCGCTGCTGGGAGCACTATTGGTATGGTTAAATCGCCAGTGCCAGCCGACACCAATGACAGAGGACAAAGCAGAGCGTAAGCGCAGCGTCATGCGGCATTTTTCACGTCTGATTGAAAGCCACTATCGGGAACATCTGCCGCTGGCTGAATATGCAAGGCTAGTGGGGCTCTCCACAACGCATTTAAATTATTTGTGTCGTGAATTTCATGGCTGCAGCGCATTAGGCGTATTACATCAACGTTTAATGTTAGAAGCACGGCGTAACCTACAATATACCAGCATGACTATCACCCAACTTTCTGATTATTTAGGATTTACTGATGCTGCTTATTTTTCGAGATTCTTTAGGCGCTATAGCGGGATCTCACCGAAAGCATTTAGGAAAGAAATTAAATAAGTTATTTATTTAATTTTAAAGGTAATTTTACTAATGAGGCTTTTAATTTTTTCTAATTTATTGATGACATCATTTTGTGTTAGGGTAAATCGCTGGTGAGAGTAATGCTAATATATCTCTCATGGTTATGGAATGAAGTTCAGGGCATACGTCATGCCCGCCAGGGACGATAAAGATTCAATTGGCAAATAATATTATTGTAGCCATTAATCCATTACTTATTTGGGTTTGAATCTTTGACAGGAGGTGGAGGTTTTATGTTGCCAGGACAAGGTAAGTTTGGCGTCATCATTAGTAGAATACCGGTTATGCAATCGGGTTTGAACGCTATTTTAAGGGAGCATCTCCCTGATTACGATTTGAGTTTCTGTGCTTCACAGGATGAACTCACGCTACTTCAGCTTCGGCGCGCCGTGCTGGTCCTCGTCGACCTCTCCGGTCACATTGAACACCCGCGAGATATTTGTGAGCATTATTATTCATTAATGAATCAATACCGGGACATTCACTGGATCTTTATGGTTGGTCACTCCTGCTTTCCACTGGCAGTTGAGTTTTTGATGCGGCCGGAAAGCTCTCTGATTTCTGATAGCGAGCCGGTTAAACGTTTCATCGAGGTCATCCGTGCTGGTAAAGCTTCTGCCGAAAGAATTAGTCAGACACTTTTTTCACCCGAGATGGACAACTTAGGTGATGATGCTAGTGATACGGTCATCTTAACCTTTTCAGAGCGTAAAGTTTTGCGGCTACTGGCAAAAGGGTGGGGAATTAACCAAATTGCTGCCTTGCTGAAAAAAAGCAATAAAACGATAAGCGCGCAGAAAAATAGCGCCATGCGCCGACTGTCGTTACGCAGTAATGCAGAAATGTATGCCTGGATCAATAGCGCTCAAGGAATGAAGGAACTGAATCTGTATTCAGCCTATGGAGATAACACGGAATGGAAAAAAATCTCACAACACGATGTGTCGCTATCGTAGAAAAATGCGCAATGACTGAAATGGCGCTTCGTTATATTTTAGATAACGAAGCAGGTAAAAAATATAGCATTCATTTTTATAAAAATACTCAGGCCTTAAAGCGTGAATTCGCTTCCAAAAACTTTATCGCCGTTATCTTTTCCCTTTCCGGTAGTCGACGTATTCGTCTGGAAAGCCTGCTTTTTTTACATGAAATAGCGCAAACACGCCCCGAAATACAGCGAATTGTACTGGCGGATAATACTGCGGAAATGCGTCTGATCAGTCATCTGACACCTTCAAGCCCGCAAACTATTTTGAATAAATCATCTTGTCTTACTCGTTTGCAGGAGCGTTTACTGCAGCTGATCGAGCAGGCGCCGCTGGATAAAGAAAGCATTCTGGAGCGTAGCAATAGCTCCTGCGGGCAAATTCTTAGCCCGACGGAGCATACGATACTTCGTTATATGACCTATGGTTATTCGTTGCCCGAAATCGCTACCCAGCTTGATAGAAATATCAAAACTATTCGCGCACATAAATTTAACGCGATGACCAAACTGGGCGTTAACTCTGATATTGGCCTGCTCAGCGCGGCGGACATTCTGCTGTGTCTGCCGGCGAATAACGACGATGGGCAGGGAATGTGCCTGGCGCAATAATTGGCAATTTACAGACAGACGTCAACCCAGTCGGCTTCTGTCAGTTGTGCCATGCGCTCAGGCGAAATTCGTACCGCGCTATGAATGGCACCTGCTGCCGGTAGAACTTCGGCATACTGCTTGAGTGAAACATCACAATAGACCGGCAGAGGGTTTTCCAGGCCAAACGGACAGACGCCGCCGACGGGGTGGCCGGTTAGCGTAACAACTTCATCACTGCTGAGCATCCGCGCTTTTGCGCCGAAGGCGTCTTTCAGCTTCTTGTTATCAAGGCGAGCATCGCCTTTAGCGACGATCAATATAACCCGATCTTTTACCTTTAAAGATAAAGTCTTAGCGATTTGCCCCGGCTCGACACGATGCGCGGCGGCGGCAAGCGCAACGGTCGCCGTACTTTGATTCAACTCGATGATTTCAATATCGGGGGCATGTTCAGCAAAAAACTGCCTCACGGACTGCAGACTCATGGGGTTCTCCTGGTAGTTATCCGCTTAAATCTGTCACAAGGCCGGAAATCTGTAAATATTGTCGATGGATAATCAGGAATTATTCCGATTTCTGGATCTTCTTCACAATCGCCGCAACCGGTTACTGTAACCGGTTGCAGGATCGCGCTCGTCGATGAATACTGACAGGGTAACTCCCTGTTCCAAAGATAACTAACAGCCGCGCATGAGATGTTCCTGCTGACAATATGGCGACCTGACATCCCGGTCAGCCACAGTCCGTAGGCAGTTAATTTCAGCATAGCGGCAAGATTACCGTTGTTGGGCCTGTTTCGATAGCCTGTCAGGAGGGCTGCTATGTCTGCAAACCATGCTGCGTTTAATCTGATATTTCGCTTTGTAGAGAACTATATAAGTCCCGTTGCCGGGCGCATTTCTTCGCAGCGCCACGTCATGGCTATTCGTGACGGATTTATCTCGGCCATGCCGTTTATGATCGTAGGTTCCTTTCTCTTAGTCTTCGCTTATCCGCCTTTTTCACCGGATACCACCTGGGGCTTCGCCCGTGCCTGGTTGGATTTAGCCAAAGAGTTCGAAGGACGCATTCTGACGCCTTTTGATATGACCATGGGCATCATGTCCATTTATATCTGCGCGGCAATTTCCTACAATCTGGGCAAACATTATGAAAAGGCGCACCAGCTCGATCCTTTCATGTGCGCCATGCTGTCGATCATGGCGTTCCTGCTGATCGCTGCGCCAAAAACCAATGGTAATCTGCCGGTTGATAGTTTGGGAGGCACCGGGATCTTTACCGCGATCCTGGTGGCGATTTACTGTGTAGAGATGATGCGTTTCTTAAAGGCGCACAACATCGGGATCCGTCTGCCGGATCAGGTGCCGCCGATGATCAAAAACTCATTTGATCTGTTGATCCCAGTTCTGGTGGTGGTACTGACGCTTTATCCGCTGAGCTTGTTTATCCAACATCATTTCGACATGCTGATCCCGCAGGCAATCATGGCTATCTTTAAGCCATTGGTCTCTGCCGCAGATTCATTACCGGCTATTTTACTGGCTGTTTTGATTGGCCACCTGCTATGGTTTGCCGGGATTCACGGGGCGGCGATAGTCTCCGGTATGCTGCAGATGTTCTGGCTCACTAATCTGGGGATGAACCAGCAAGCACTGGCGCAGGGCGCACCGCTGCCGCATATTTTTATGGAAGCGTTCTGGACGTTCTTTATTGTCGTTGGCGGTTCCGGCGCCACGATGGGGCTGGTGTTCTGTTATTTGCGCAGTCGTTCTGCGCATTTGCGCTCGATCGGTCGTTTAAGCGTGGTGCCAAGCCTGTTTAACATTAACGAACCGGTTATCTTCGGCACGCCCATCGTCATGAACCCGGTATTCTTTATTCCGTTCCTGTTGGCGCCGATGGTTAACGCAGTCATTGCCTGGGCGGCCATGAAGTTAGATCTGATCGGCCGTGTTATCTCCGTTGTGCCGTGGACGGCGCCGGCGCCGATTGGCGGCGCATGGGCTTTGGGATGGGATTTCCGTGCGGCGATCCTGGTCGTTATTCTCGCTTGCGTGTCGGCTATCATCTACTTCCCGTTTTTTAAGGTGTACGAAAAGCAGCTGCTGGCGCAGGAAGCTGAAGAGGCGCAGCGCGCGGCGCAGGAGAACGAGCAGACCGCGTAAAATAACAACGGGCGGCATATTGCCGCCCGTCAGATGATTACTTTAACGTGCAGTCGCCGCATTGCTGAACGTCCGGCAGGCGATAACGCTGACAGCAAGTTCGGCGTACCAGTAGACCTTCACGCAAGACCACCGTTCGCCACAGCGGGTTATCCTCGCCACTGGTCTGCTGCTTTGCAAAAAAACAGTGTTGACGTAACGCGTTCACCCGCTCGTCGCCAAGCAGATTTTTCATTTCACCGAGATACCAGTTAATCAGATAGCCGGTATTGCTCCAGATAAGCTTACCGTTAATGTCGCCGGTCGCTTCCAGCGCTTCCACCACCGGTTTCAGCGCTTTATTGACCAACATATCCATACGCGCTTGTGCGGAAAGCGTCAACGCATCATGGTTGGCATGCACGTCAATCCAGAAGCAGGCCGCGCGCCCGCTTTCATGGAATTCAACGCGGAAATGCTCCGGTTCAAGGCTAATAGCCTGTTCTTCAGTGAGTAACGCCAGCATCAGCGGCGGTACCAGCAGGCCGATATACCACTGCGCCCACAGTGAAAGCAGGGGTTTTTGTTCGCGCGGCTGGCTGGGTTGGTGACGGTAAATATGGTCGGAATAGGTGGCCAGCAGCGAAGTAAGGGTAGTAGGTTGCGACCATTGCGCGAGGGTTAGAGCACGCGGCGGCGCTTCTTCATCCAGACGCAGGAAATCCAGCAGATGCGGGCGTACCGCCGCGATCTTTTCCCGTACCGCATTCGCCAATGCATGCTCGACGGGCGCAAGCGGCGCACGCCAGATGATTTCATCGCTGAAGGAGAAGGTACGGTAAGCCATCAGATTTCCAGATACAAATCTAAATGATAATGATTGCTGATACTAGTTGTTCGTTGCAGGGAGCGCAAGCGATTTGTCAGCGCCGCATATCCCTCGCGGCGGGCTGGAGGGGTTAGTTGGCGAGAATGATATTACGCCCCTGGTTTTTGGCTTCATATAGCGCGCTATCGGCGCGTTTTATCGCACTGTCGATATCGCCATTCACCAACGGAGTCATACCGATACTGATGGTGACATTGGTGGCGACGCTTTCATTAAAACGGTGTGCGATTTTTAAATCGTAAACCCGCTGGCGAATACGCTCTGCTGTCTGGAATGCGGTTTCCGCCGTGCTACTGGTCAGTACCACCATAAACTCTTCACCGCCAAAGCGAGCAACGATATCGCGTGAGCGCACGGAATTACGAATCGCCGCCGATACCTGAATTAGCGCCTGGTCGCCCATCATATGGCCATAGTTATCGTTGTAGGCTTTGAAGTGATCAATATCCAACAGCAGGATGAAATGTTCGCGCGAATCCACTGTCAGGATGTTATCCAGCCGGTTTTGCAGGCCACGACGGTTATACAGGCCGGTCAATGGATCAAGCATACTGAGATCGTTCAGGGTGTTACGCTCTTGCAGCAGTTTATCCATTAGCCCTTGGGTAAAATTATCGCTGCGCTTTTGCATAATGTTCTGCAACGTAATTCCGGCAACCGGCAGGACAAAGCAGTAAAACATCCGCATCCATTGTTCTCCGCCAGCCAGCGCCAGACACACAATAAAAGTGGGTAGGGAATGTAGAGTAAAGGCAATGATATTGTTAGAAAAAGCGATAGTTCCAATAAACAGAATGCTTAATAAGGCGATAACCAGGAAGTTAAAATGCGGTGGCGGTAACAATGAGGCTTTTATTACGATGTGCCAGGCCCATAGCATGCCAAATAACAGAGAAATAACAGGAATATTTATTTTCTGTTGTGGGAATTTCCAATTCCATAACAAGAGGCCCAGGCTGGCCGCGCATATCAGCGCACACGGTAGCGTGACGGTGACAATGGTAAACAGCGGGCTGAGCAGCGACAGAGCGGCAGAAACACAATTAAGTAATAAAAAAAGTCGTAAGGAATACTGATATTTTTGCTCGTAATGAGCCCGCCAGGTTTGTGCAGTCATATTGGTACTATCATTATTAGTAGTTAAGTTTCAAGATGATGGCTGCCAAAGGGGAAAAATATAAAACAACACGTAATATAAGGCTATCAGCGCAAATGATCAGACAATTTAATATATAGATTTAATTTGCTTAATTTATCATCTCAGTGAATGTATGTCATTACTCCTGAGTGCAAGAGTAATAAAAGTTAAACGGCTCGGCATGACAAATGATAAAAATTATCATATGACATTGGTTATCATTATCGTTGTGAGAGGCGAAACCATGTTGCAGCGAGCTTTAGGGAGTGGTTGGGGAATTCTGCTGCCGGGCGTACTGGTGATGGCGTTAGGCATAATTGGCCTGCCGGTAGAAGCCTGGCGCGTGATGATTGCTCTGGGATTACTACTATCGGCGGCAATGATCTGGCACCGTCAGTTGCGTCATTTCGTACTGTTGCCGTCAAGCGTAGCGCTGATCGGTGGAATGATGCTGATAATGTTGAATTTGAAGCTGATGGGATAAAACACAGAAGGGTAAGAATATTGGTGCGAGGGGGGGGACTTGAACCCCCACGTCCGTAAGGACACTAACACCTGAAGCTAGCGCGTCTACCAATTCCGCCACCTTCGCACAGTATTCTTAATCTGATATCGCCTCGTTGGTGCGAGGGGGGGGACTTGAACCCCCACGTCCGTAAGAACACTAACACCTGAAGCTAGCGCGTCTACCAATTCCGCCACCTTCGCACAGTGCGAGCGATATCAACGTGGATTATGGTGCGAGGGGGGGGGACTTGAACCCCCACGTCCGTAAGGACACTAACACCTGAAGCTAGCGCGTCTACCAATTCCGCCACCTTCGCATACCATCGACACTATAAAAGTATCGTTACCACGGAGGCGCATTCTAGTGGTTTTCGGCGACACGTCAATAGTTAATTATGCAGGTTTTCTCGATTGCTGCAAAAATGGGCTATTCAGAGCGTAGGGAAGTACCGGCGGCACGTCGAGCATGCCGCCGATGAGAAACGAAGATTATTTCTTCGCCTGGCGAGTCATCACCGTGCGGTAAACTTTGAAACGGCCGGTTTGGGCGATCACTTCATGAAAACCAAACGTCTCATCCAGCACCTGCGGATAGGGCAGGAAGGCGTTGGCGACGATACGCAGTTCGCCGCCGCTGTTCAGATGGCGGACCGCGCCGCGGATCAGCGCCTGCGCCGCTTCAAGGCTGGTTTGCAGGCCGTCGTGGAATGGCGGATTTGAGATGATCATGTCAAAACGGCCGTTGACCTCAGAGAAGACGTTGCTGGCAAAAACCTCGCCTTCAAAACCATTCGCGGCAAGCGTCGCGCGGCTGGCGTCGACCGCCGGAGCGCTGACGTCGCATAGCGTCAGGCGTACCTTCGGCGAATGGCTGGCCAGTACCGCGGCCAGCACCCCAGCGCCGCAGCCGACATCGAGCACTTTGCCTTTGGTATGCGGTTGCAGAGTCGACAGCAGCAGTTGGCTGCCAACATCAAGGCCGTCACGGCTGAACACGCCCGGCAGCGTTTTAATGGTCAGGTTATCGAGCGCGTACTCGTTCCAGTACTGTTCGGCGTTGAAGGAGGGCTGTTTTTCCAGACGGCCGTGGTAGAGACCGCAGCGGCGGGCGCTATCCACTTTATTCAGCGGCGCGTATTCGGCGAGCATCTGCTCGGCGCTACGCACGCCGCTACGGTTTTCGCCGATCACGAAAATATCGATCCCCACCGGCAGCAGAGAGAGCAGGTTCATCAGCTGGAACTGCGCTTCCGGCTTGTTCTTCGGCCAGTAGTAGATCAGGGTGTCGCAATCGGCGACGTCGGCGGCCTCGGCGACTAAGCTAAAACGAACGTTATCGCCCATCTGGCGATTGAGGACCTGCCAGTGGTGGAATTGTTGGGTATGAGCGCGGCTGGCCGCGGTATCCAGACGTGCAGGCAGGTCATCCTGCAGGTCACCGGCAAACAGAACGCGGGCGGACTCGAAATCATCACTGTGGCGCAGCAAGACTTCACTTGCCGGGGTAAAAGCTGACATGAAACACTCCTTCAATAAGACTGGCGCCGATTATAGTAGTTTGTTGGCGCAGATACGACGGATTTGCTATATTGCGCGCTTGTTTAACAGGAGTGTTTCGCTATGACTTCCCGACGAGACTGGCAATTACAGCAACTGGGGATTACCCAGTGGTCGCTGCGTCGCCCGGGGGCGTTGCAGGGCGAAATCGCTATCTCGCTTCCTGAACATATTCGTCTGGTGATGGTGGCGGAAACCCCGCCGTCGCTGACTGAACCGCTAATTAGCGATATTCTGCGCGCGCTCTCGATTAATGCCGATCAGGTGCTGCAACTTACGCCGGACCGGGTAGCTATGCTGCCGCAAAATAGCCGCTGCAACAGCTGGCGACTGGGCTGCGAGACGCCGCTGTCGCTGGCGGGCGCCCAGGTCTCGACGCCCGTTTTTGATGAACTTCAGAGCAGCGTGCCGGCTCGCATCGCGCTCTGGCAACAAATCTGCGCACATGAACACGATTTCTACCCTCAGCACGGCTGATTTATCCAAAGCCTGGCAAATCGAAAAACGCGCCCACGCTTTTCCGTGGAGCGAACAAACCTTTGCCAGCAATCAGGGTGAACGTTATCTGAATTACCAACTAGCAGTTGATGGGGAAATGGCGGCCTTTGCCATCACCCAAATTGTCCTTGATGAAGCGACGCTTTTTAACATCGCCGTCGACCCCGCATACCAGCGCCGCGGCCTGGGACGGGAACTGCTGGAACATGTTATTGATGAAGTCGAAAAACTCGGCGTCGTTACGCTGTGGCTGGAGGTGCGGGCATCGAATGTCGCCGCCATCGCGCTCTACGAAAGCTTAGGCTTTAACGAGGCGACTATCCGCCGCAATTACTACCCTACGGCCGATGGGCGTGAGGACGCAATTATCATGGCTCTGCCAATCAGTATGTAAGACAAGGTGAAACGATGAAATGGGACTGGATTTTCTTTGATGCCGATGAAACGTTGTTTACGTTTGACTCTTTCAGCGGCTTACAGCGGATGTTTCTCGACTATAGCGTGACATTTACCGCCGAAGATTTTCAGGACTATCAGGCCGTTAATAAGCCGCTGTGGGTGGATTATCAAAACGGCGCCATCACCTCGCTACAATTACAGCATCAGCGTTTTGATAGCTGGGCGGAACGTTTGAACGTCCCCCCGGGCGAACTGAACGACGCTTTCATGAATGCGATGGCCGAAATCTGCGCGCCGCTGCCGGGCGCCGTATCGCTGCTGGATGCGCTGCAGGGCAAGGTAAAAATGGGCATCATCACCAACGGTTTTACCTCGTTGCAGCAGACTCGTCTGGAGCGTACCGGCCTACGCGATCACTTTGATTTGCTGATTATTTCTGAGGAAGTCGGCGTCGCGAAGCCGGATGCGCGTATCTTCGATTATGCGCTGGCGCAGGCGGGTAATCCGTCGCGCGACAGGGTATTGATGGTCGGCGATACCGCCGAGTCGGATATCCGCGGCGGCGTCAACGCCGGGCTTGCCACCTGTTGGCTGAATGCGCACCAGCAAACGCTGCCGGCAGACCTGCAGCCCGACTGGACGGTGACCTCTTTAAGCGAACTGGAGCAACTCCTGTGTAAACACTAATTGCCTCCCCCCCATTGATGGGTAAAATAGCCGCAATTTTTCGTATTCCACATGCGCGGCCCATTGCCGCGTTTACTTAGAAGATTGAATTATGACGTTGTCTCCTTATCTGCAAGAGGTGGCCAAACGCCGCACTTTTGCCATTATTTCTCACCCGGATGCCGGTAAGACCACCATCACTGAAAAAGTGCTGCTGTTCGGACAGGCGATTCAGACCGCTGGTACCGTGAAGGGCCGTGGTTCCAGCCAGCATGCAAAATCCGACTGGATGGAAATGGAAAAGCAGCGTGGGATCTCGATTACCACCTCGGTGATGCAGTTCCCGTATCATGACTGCCTGGTTAACCTGCTGGATACCCCGGGGCACGAAGACTTCTCCGAGGATACCTACCGTACCCTGACGGCGGTTGACTGCTGTCTGATGGTTATCGATGCGGCGAAAGGCGTCGAAGATCGTACCCGCAAGCTGATGGAAGTTACTCGTCTGCGCGATACGCCGATCCTCACCTTTATGAACAAACTCGACCGTGATATCCGCGATCCGATGGAATTGCTGGATGAAGTCGAAAATGAGCTGAAAATCGGCTGCGCGCCGATTACCTGGCCTATCGGCTGCGGCAAGCTGTTTAAAGGGGTTTATCATCTTTATAAAGATGAAACTTACCTCTATCAGACCGGTAAAGGGCACACCATTCAGGAAGTGCGCGTGGTTAAGGGGCTGAATAACCCTGAACTCGATGCCGCGGTGGGCGACGATCTGGCGCAGCAGCTGCGCGATGAACTGGAACTGGTACAGGGCGCATCGAACGAGTTCGATAAGGATCTGTTCCTGGCGGGCGAAATTACTCCAGTGTTCTTCGGGACCGCATTAGGCAACTTCGGCGTGGATCATATGCTGGATGGCCTGGTGGAGTGGGCGCCGGCGCCGATGCCGCGTAACACTGATACCCGTGAAGTGAC
Source organism: Klebsiella sp. 141153 (assembly GCF_032601995.1). NCBI lineage: Bacteria > Pseudomonadati > Pseudomonadota > Gammaproteobacteria > Enterobacterales > Enterobacteriaceae > Klebsiella > Klebsiella sp. 141153. The sequence continues at coordinate 97,509 of NZ_JAQIRJ010000013.1, forward strand.
GGCCGCAGAAGAGAAATTCACCGGCTTCGTGTTTAAGATTCAGGCCAACATGGACCCGAAACACCGCGATCGCGTGGCGTTCATGCGCGTGGTTTCCGGCAAATACGAGAAAGGCATGAAGCTGCGTCAGGTGCGTATCGGCAAAGACGTGGTGATTTCCGACGCGCTGACCTTTATGGCGGGCGACCGTTCGCACGTTGAAGAAGCCTACCCGGGCGATATTATCGGCCTGCATAACCACGGCACCATTCAGATTGGCGACACCTTTACCCAGGGCGAAATGATGAAGTTCACCGGTATTCCGAACTTCGCGCCGGAACTGTTCCGTCGTATTCGCCTGAAAGATCCGCTGAAGCAGAAACAGCTGCTGAAAGGGCTGGTTCAGCTCTCTGAAGAGGGCGCGGTACAGGTCTTCCGTCCTATTGCTAATAACGATCTGATCGTCGGCGCCGTCGGCGTGCTGCAGTTCGATGTGGTAGTTGCGCGTCTGAAAAGCGAATATAACGTTGAAGCGATTTACGAATCCGTCAACGTGGCCACCGCGCGCTGGGTTGAATCAACTGACGTGAAGAAATTCGAAGAGTTCAAGCGTAAGAACGAAGTTCAGCTGGCGCTGGATGGCGGCGATAATCTGACCTATATCGCCCCGACGATGGTTAACCTGAACCTGACGCAAGAGCGTTATCCTGATGTGGTGTTCCGCAAAACGCGCGAGCACTAATATCTCTCTGGAGCGCGGCGATGCTGCGCTCCAGCCCGTTTTGTCCGCCTTCATCCTTACCATAGAAAGTTCTTAAATCTGCGCAAATCGTAGCTTTTTTATTCAAACCCTCCGCCGCATCTCCGCTCATCTACTATATTTATTAAGCACTTTTCAGAAACCTGGCTGAATAAATAGCCATTTGTTTTACCAAAGCAGACATCGTGAGGGCATACCAATGACCAGACTAAAGAGCGCCAGGCTATTGCTGCCTCTCTTCTTAGGCTCAGCGTTGATAAGCGCCTCGACCTATGCGGAAACCACCGCAACCGATAGCGCGAAGGCTGCCGCGACCAGCGCCGGAGAAAGCGTCGATAAATCGATCAACAAGGTTGGCGATTTTATGGATGACAGCACGATCACCGCCCGTGTTAAAGCGGCGCTGATTGATGACAAAAGTATCCGTAGCACCGATATCTCGGTGAAAACGGAAAACAAAGTCGTGACCTTAAGCGGGACCGTGGAGAGCGCTGAGCAAAAATCACAGGCCGTCAGCGCGGCGAAAGGCGTCGAAGGAGTGAGTTCGGTAAGCGATAAGCTGACCGTGGCGGGGGAAAAATCAGCCAGCCTGAAGGGCTATGCTGGCGACACCGCAATCACCAGCGAAGTCAAAGCCAAACTGCTGGCGGACGATATCGTTCCGTCGCGTAAGGTTACGGTGGAGACCAGCAACGGGGTAGTTCATCTCTCCGGGACGCTGGAATCCAGCAAGCAGGTCGATCGCGCGGCAGACATTGCCAAAGCGGTAACCGGTGTTAAGAGCGTGAAGAACGATCTTAAAGTGCAGTAAGGGTATTCATTAAAAGATATTCGCCAGCGGCGAGACCGCTGAGCGAGTTGTACGCAGGGTTGATGTATGCGCGGCCTGAGCGCGCAGAAAAGCGACCGTTAATCATATGGTAAGGAGAACAGTATGTTTAGATGGGGCATTATTTTTCTGATCATCGCGTTGATTGCCGCCGCATTGGGCTTTGGTGGTCTGGCGGGTACCGCGGCGTGGGCGGCTAAAATCGTCTTTGTTGTCGGTATTATCATTTTCCTGGTCAGCCTGTTTACCGGTCGAAAACGACCCTAGAGGCGATGTGCCGAAAGGCGTGAATCAATAACCGCGCAGTGATGACATAACGTCTTACATAAAGCCAGTCAATGTGACTGGCTTTTGCGGTTTCAGGGGACGACAATTTGCGTTACTTTAATGACAGAAAATAAACAAACAGGAAAGCAGGGTGGGGCAGCGCATTCCCGTGACGTTGGGCAATATTGCCCCGTTAGCGGTAAAACCCTTCCGTCCAGGCAAACTTGCTCTGGTGTGCGAAGGCGGTGGTCAGCGAGGTATTTTCACAGCCGGGGTTCTGGACGAATTCATGCGCGCCGGATTTAACCCTTTCGACCTGATGCTTGGCACTTCCGCTGGCGCGCAAAACATCTCCGCTTATATCTGTAATCAGCAGGGCTACGCCCGCAAAGTCATTACGCGTTATACCACCTCAAGGCAGTTTTTCGACCCGATGCGCTTTGTTCGCGGCGGCAATCTTATCGATCTCGATTGGCTGGTCGATTCCACTTCGCAACAAATGCCGCTGGCGATGAACTATGCCGAGGAGCAGTTTGCGCTGGGTAAAGAGCTGTGGATGTGCGCCTGCCGCGGTGACGACTACACGGCAAACTATTTTTCCCCCACCCGCCAGACCTGGCTCGACCTGATCCGCGCCTCCAGCGCCATTCCCGGTTTTTACCGTAGCGGTGTCCTGCTGGATGGCGTGAATTATCTCGATGGCGGCGTCAGCGATGCGATCCCTGTGCAGGAGGCGGCGCGCCGCGGCGCGCAGACTATCGTGGTGATCCGTACCGTCCCTTCGCAGATGTTCTACACCCCGCAGTGGTTTAAACGAATGGAACGCTGGCTGGGAGAAAGCAGCCTGCAGCCTTTTGTGAACCTGGTACAGCACCACGAAACCACCTATCGCGCGACGCAGCAGTTTATTGAAAAACCGCCGGGTAAACTGCGGATATTCGAAATTTATCCGCAGCGGCCGCTGCGCAGTATGGCGCTTGGCAGCCGTCTGCCGGCGCTGCTGGAAGATTATAAAACCGGGCGCCAGTGCGGCCGCTACTTCCTTGCCACGGTAGGGAAACTGCTGACCGAGCAACCGCCGCTGTTACGCCATGCGCCGCGTGTGGCAAGGCCGACGCCGGTGGTGGTGCCGCCGCTGCCGGTGGCTAACGAAACGCCGCAACAGGCGATTATCACCGCGCCGCAGGCTAATGACCCCAGCTTTAATAACGAGGATCTGGCGTGACGTTACGCTTTATTGATACCCACTGTCACTTCGATTTTCCCCCGTTTACAGAGGATGAACCCGCAAGTATCGCGAGGGCGGCGCAGGCCGGCGTTGGGCATATTATCGTGCCGTCGATATCCGCCGCGCGCTTTGCTCGCGTGCTGGCGCTGGCGGAGCAACACGAGCCGCTGTATGCCGCGCTAGGGATGCATCCTATTGTTATCGAACAGCATGATGACCGCGGATTAGCGCAACTGGAAAGCTATCTTGCACAGCGTCATCCGAAACTCGTGGCCGTCGGAGAGATTGGCCTCGATCTCTACCGCGACGATCCGCAATTCGATCGCCAGCAGGCGCTGCTGGAAGCGCAGCTGCGGCTGGCGAAGCGTTACGATTTGCCGGTGATCCTGCATTCGCGGCGCACCCACGATAAGCTGGCGATGTTGCTAAAAAAACATAACCTGCCGCGCGCTGGGGTGGTGCATGGTTTTGCCGGCAGCCTGCAGCAGGCGGAACGTTTTGTACAGCTGGGCTATAAGATTGGCGTCGGCGGCACCATTACCTATCCCCGCGCTAGCAAAACTCGTGATGTCATGGCGCGTCTGCCGCTTTCTTCGCTGTTGCTGGAAACCGATGCTCCGGATATGCCGCTCAATGGTTTTCAGGGGCAGCCGAACCGCCCGGAACAGGCGGCCCGCGTCTTTGACGCGCTCTGTGAACTGCGCGCGGAACCGGCGCAGGAAATTGAAGCGGCGCTACTGGCGAATACCAAAAGCCTCTTTACCGCGCTAACCCTCTAACGCCCCACATTCTGGACAAAATCGTCCCGGTTTTGACGGATTGTGACAATCCCATCATTTTTGGTAAATATAAAATCTATTAAATTTCAATACGAAAGTGTTTTTATGTCCCGGTATTGCACAATTTGTGCGCCACGACGTCGAGATAATACGTTTCGTTATGTTAGAATAATAACATCATCATGAGCTTCGATTTGCCAATTATGCTTAAACAGGACCTCACGGTGAGGATCGAAGTAAATGGTAGGTAATTGTGATTTGGGTCACGTTACAGTAATGCAAATTAGTAACTAGTTTTCATTAACTGTGATGAATGTCGAAGTGTAATGGCGAGCGGATGTTACAATAGTAACAGGCTCGCATGGTGAACAAACTATTGAACCGGCAACACGCCGTCGGAGTATGAAATGACTGATTTAAAAGCAAGCAGCCTGCGCGCGTTGAAACTGATGGATCTGACCACCCTGAATGATGACGACACCAATGAGAAGGTGATCGCGCTGTGCCATCAGGCAAAAACCCCGGTGGGCAATACCGCTGCAGTCTGCATTTACCCGCGTTTTATCCCGATTGCCCGTAAGACGCTGAATGAGCAAGGAACACCGGACATCCGTATCGCGACGGTGACCAACTTCCCGCATGGTAACGACGATATCGATATCGCGCTGGCGGAAACCCGCGCGGCAATCGCCTATGGCGCGGATGAAGTGGATGTGGTTTTCCCGTACCGCGCGCTGATCTCTGGTAACGAGCAGGTGGGTTTTGATCTGGTGAAAGCCTGTAAAGACGCCTGTGCGGCGGCGAATGTGCTGCTGAAAGTGATCATCGAAACCGGCGAGCTGAAAGAAGAGGCGCTGATTCGTAAGGCATCTGAAATCTCTATTAAAGCGGGCGCGGATTTCATCAAAACTTCTACCGGTAAAGTGCCGGTGAATGCGACGCCGGAAAGCGCGCGCATCATGATGGAAGTCATCCGCGATATGGGCGTTGAGAAAACCGTTGGCTTCAAACCTGCCGGCGGCGTGCGCAGCGCGGAAGACGCGCAGCAGTTCCTGGCGATTGCCGATGAACTGTTCGGCGCCGACTGGGCTGATTCCCGTCACTACCGTTTTGGCGCATCAAGCCTGTTGGCTAGCCTGCTGAAAGCCCTGGGTCACGGCGACGGTAAGAGCGCCAGCAGCTACTAATCCCTTGATATGCCGGATGATTATGCGCTTATCCGGCCTACGAATTGATGCCTGTAGGCCGGATGAGGCGTTCGCGTCGCCATCCGGCAATTGATACCATTTGGGAGGTTACCGTGTTTCTCGCACAAGAAATTATTCGTAAAAAACGTGATGGTCATGCATTAAGCGATGAAGAAATTCGCTTTTTCATCAACGGCATCCGCGATAATACTATCTCTGAAGGACAGATCGCCGCGCTGGCGATGACCATCTTCTTCCATGATATGTCTATGCCGGAACGTGTCTCGCTGACCATGGCGATGCGGGATTCAGGGACCGTTCTCGACTGGAAAAGCCTTAACCTCAACGGCCCGATCGTTGATAAACACTCGACCGGCGGCGTGGGTGACGTTACCTCGCTGATGCTGGGGCCAATGGTTGCCGCCTGCGGCGGTTACGTACCGATGATCTCCGGGCGCGGCCTCGGCCATACCGGCGGTACGCTTGATAAACTGGAAGCGATCCCGGGCTTCGATATCTTCCCGGACGACGCGCGATTCCGCGAAATTATTAAAGATGTCGGCGTGGCGATCATCGGGCAGACCAGCTCGCTCGCGCCGGCTGACAAACGTTTCTATGCCACCCGCGATATTACCGCGACGGTGGATTCCATCCCGCTGATTACCGCATCGATCCTGGCCAAGAAACTGGCGGAAGGTCTGGATGCGCTGGTGATGGACGTTAAAGTCGGCAGCGGCGCCTTTATGCCGACTTATGAGCTTTCAGAAGCGCTTGCCGAAGCGATCGTTGGCGTCTCCAACGGCGCCGGCGTGCGCACGACCGCACTGTTAACCGATATGAACCAGGTGCTGGCCTCCAGCGCAGGTAACGCCGTTGAAGTTCGCGAAGCGGTACAGTTCCTGACCGGGGAATACCGTAACCCGCGTCTGTACGACGTCACCATGGCGCTGTGCGTGGAAATGTTGATTTCCGGCAAGCTGGCGGCGGATGACGCCGAGGCGCGCGCGAAATTGCAGGCGGTGCTGGATAACGGTAAAGCGGCGGAAGTCTTTGGCCGCATGGTGGCGGCGCAGAAAGGGCCGAACGACTTTGTCGAAAACTATGCGAAATACCTGCCGACGGCAATGCTGAGCAAAGCGGTCTATGCTGAAGGCGCCGGATTTGTCTCTGATATGGATACCCGCGCGCTGGGGATGGCGGTGGTGTCGATGGGCGGCGGTCGTCGTCAGGCATCCGATACCATTGACTACAGCGTTGGTTTTACTGATATGGCGCGCCTTGGCGATAAAGTCGATGGCGAACGTCCGCTGGCGGTGATTCATGCGAAAGATGAATCCAGCTGGCAGGAGGCGGCCAAAGCCGTGAAAGCGGCAATTAAACTGGACGCTCAAGCCCCAGAAATTACACCGACGGTCTATCGCCGAATCACCAAGTAGCGATATACTGATCTGATCGCTTTTTTGCAGCGCATGATGTATGGAGAACAAGATGAAACGTGCATTTATTATGGTGCTGGACTCCTTTGGGATTGGCGCAACGGAAGACGCTGACCGCTTTGGCGATGTGGGCGCCGATACCATGGGCCACATTGCGGAAGCCTGCGCCAAAGGTGAAGCTGACAATGGTCGTAAAGGCCCGTTGAATTTACCTAACCTGACCCGCCTGGGCCTGGTGAAAGCGCATGAAGGTTCTACCGGTAAAATTGCCGCCGGTATGGACGGTAATGCTGAAGTCGTTGGCGCTTACGCCTGGGCGCATGAACTCTCTTCCGGTAAAGATACGCCGTCTGGCCACTGGGAAATCGCCGGCGTGCCGGTGTTGTTTGACTGGGGCTACTTCAGCGATCATGAAAACAGCTTCCCGCAGGAACTGCTGGATAAACTGGTTAAGCGCGCGAACCTGCCGGGCTACCTCGGCAACTGCCACTCTTCCGGTACCGTGATTCTGGACCAGCTGGGTGAAGAACATATGAAAACCGGGAAACCGATTTTCTATACCTCTGCTGACTCGGTATTCCAGATCGCCTGTCACGAAGAGACTTTCGGCCTCGACAAGCTGTATGAGCTGTGCGAAATCGCCCGTGAAGAACTGACCGAAGGCGGCTATAACATTGGCCGCGTGATTGCGCGTCCGTTTGTCGGCGACAAAGCCGGTAACTTCCAGCGTACCGGTAACCGTCACGACCTGGCGGTCGAGCCGCCGGCGCCGACCGTGCTGCAGAAGCTGGTCGACGAGAAAAACGGCCACGTGGTTTCCGTGGGTAAAATCGCCGACATTTACGCCAACTGCGGTATCACTAAGAAAGTGAAAGCCACCGGGCTGGACGCGCTGTTCGACGCGACCATCAAAGAGATGAAGGAAGCGGGCGACGAGACTATCGTCTTCACTAACTTCGTCGACTTTGACTCCTCCTGGGGTCACCGTCGTGACGTCGCGGGCTACGCGGCGGGTCTGGAACTGTTTGACCGCCGTCTGCCGGAGCTGATGGAGCTGGTTGGGGAGGACGACATTCTGATCCTCACCGCCGACCACGGCTGCGACCCGACCTGGACCGGTACCGACCACACCCGCGAGCACATTCCGGTGCTGGTATATGGCCCGAAAGTGAAACCAGGTTCGTTAGGCCACCGCGAAACCTTCGCCGATATCGGCCAGACCCTGGCGACATACTTTGGTACGTCGCCAATGGCGTACGGTAAAAACATGCTGTAATACCCGTTGTCTTTCGCGCTGTAGATGCGTTGACTTCATTCGCTCACCCCGGTCACATAGTTAATCTATGCTCCGGGGATTCACGAATTCGTCGCCTTCCTACACCGCGAAATCTTTAGGGTATTTGAATACGTTTTGTAGGCCTGATAAGGCGTAGCCGCCATCAGGCACGAACAATTTATATAAGGATAAAACGATGGCTACCCCACACATTAACGCAGAAATGGGCGATTTCGCTGACGTAGTTTTGATGCCGGGCGACCCGCTGCGCGCGAAGCACATTGCCGAAACTTTCCTTGAAGACGTGCGTGAAGTCAACAACGTGCGCGGCATGTTGGGCTTCACCGGTACCTACAAAGGCCGCAAAATCTCCGTGATGGGCCACGGTATGGGTATCCCATCCTGCTCTATCTACACCAAAGAGCTGATCACCGATTTCGGCGTGAAAAAAATCATCCGCGTTGGATCCTGCGGCGCGGTACGTGAAGATGTCAAACTGCGTGATGTGGTTATCGGCATGGGCGCGTGCACCGACTCTAAAGTCAACCGTCTGCGTTTCAAAGACCATGATTTCGCGGCGATTGCCGATTTCGGCATGGTGCGTAACGCGGTAGACGCGGCGAAAGCGCTGGGCGTTGACGCGCGCGTCGGCAACATCTTCTCTGCTGACCTGTTCTATACGCCGGACCCGTCTATGTTCGACGTGATGGAAAAATACGGCATTCTGGGCGTGGAAATGGAAGCGGCCGGCATCTATGGCGTCGCGGCGGAGTTCGGCGCGAAAGCGCTGACCATCTGCACCGTTTCCGATCATATTCGTACCCACGAGCAGACCACTGCCGCTGAACGTCAGACGACCTTCAACGATATGATCAAAATCGCGCTGGAATCCGTACTGCTGGGCGATAAAGAGTAAGGCCTGTTGTGCCGGGTGGCGGCTTCGCCTGACCCGGCCTACGGTTTCCCAGGCCCGCTAAGCGCAGCGGGCTTTTTTATTAGCGCACCGCGCCGGCCATCCACGCCGACAGTTCTTTCAGTTCCGCTTCCTGCTCAGGGTAATCTCTAATCAACGCCTCACACTGCTGCTGCAGGACCTCCGCCCGATACTGACAGCCGACTAAGCGTGCCGCCAGCGCCTCCAGCGGCGCCGGATTCAGGCTATCGGTAAAAGCCTGGGCGCGGGTGATATGGCCTTTTTCCACGTCAAAATGCAGCTCGACGCCGCCCCAGCGAAAGCGCTCATCCAACAGGTGGGAGAAAGCGGGCGCCTGACCGAAGTTCCACTCCCAGCTGCTCTGGCGAGCGAAGGTCTCGGCAAAATTCGGCAGATCCGGCGTATTGTCCGGCGATATGACTTCCGCCTCTACCCGCTCGCCGTAATGGCTGAAGAATGCTTCCTGAATGGCTTCGCAAATTTGCTGATGGGTGATACCCGGCAGCAGCTCAACCAGGTTCGCTACGCGCCCGCGCACTGAGGTAATGCCTTTGGCCTGCAGCTTTTTCTTGTCCGGATTGAGGTAGTTAGCGAGACGGCTTAGGTCGGCGTTCAGTAGCAGGGTGCCGTGATGAAAACCGCGGTCCATCGTTTCGCGATAGGCGGACCCGGAAACTTTGCGGTCGCCGTTGTCGGTTTTGACCACCAGATCGTTGCGCCCGGAGGCTTCAGCCGTTACGCCGAGCGAATTCAACGCCGCCAGCACGATAGCGGTGGAGACGGTTTTGTCGTATTCCGGTTTACCCGCCATAAAGGTAAAGCAGGTGTTGCCGAGGTCGTGGAATACCGCGCCGCCGCCGCTGCTGCGTCGGGCCAGCCGCACGTTATCTTCTTCCATGCGCCGGGTATTGCACTCCTTCCACGGATTCTGCGCGCGACCAATAACCACGGTATCGGCGTTGCGCCACAGAAACAGCACCCGTTGGGTGGCCGGCATCTGGCGGAAAATACACTCTTCGACCGCGAGGTTAAACCAGGGGTCGTAGGAGTCGGAGAGCAGCAGGCGGAGCGTCGGCATAGGATATCCTTGTCTGGTTAATCTTTATCTTCGTCCTGGACGGGCTTATTCGCGGTGAGCAGGAAGGGCGATTGCTGCCAGCGGGTACGTTTGCCCTGCAGCAACGTGCGGGTCAGCACCACGCCGATGGCCAGCGACAACAGCAGCATCAGGCGTAAGATATTGGTGGTATTATCCACCTGTTTCGCCTCGGTCGCCAACGTGTGGGTATCCAGCGTCAGGCGCAGATAGCCGACCGGGCCGTTTTTGCCGAGGATCGGCTCGACGATTTGCTGGTTAAAGTAGCCGCCGGCTTTTTTGCCATCCAGCGCCAGGCGGTCGCGCACATCAACGCTTTCGCCGGAGCGAGCCACCAAATCGCCTTGTTCATCATATACCCCGGCATCGAGCACCCGACTTTTATCCGTCAGCTGTTCCAGCAAGCGGGTAATGCGCTTTTCGTCGGGCGTTTCGCTGCGCATCAGTGGCGCCAGGTTCAGCGTAACCTGCTGCGCCAGCGTCCGCGCCAGCTCTTCCAGCTGCGGATTACGCTGCTTTTGGCTATTCTGACTGAACCACGAGGCGCCCTGCATCAGCGCGACGAGAAGCGCGAGACAGATCAGAACAATGACGGCGCGATGCAGTCGGAATTTCAGTTTTGCTCGTACCATATTCCACCTTTGAAAATTTGCAGCTTAATGTTGCCAGAAGCGCTGGTTACAAGGTAGCCTCATGCGTTATTTTCCTCGCCTGAATGAAGAGATGTGGAGCCGTAATGCCTAACAGTTTGACCTGGTGCGACCTGCCCGAAGATGTTTCCTTGTGGCCTGGGTTGCCGCTTTCCCTGAGCGGCGACGAGGTCATGCCGCTGGATTATCACGCCGGGCGCAGCGGCTGGCTGCTGTATGGTCGCGGTCTCGATAAACGTCGGCTGACGGCGTGGCAGCGCGAACTCGGCGCGGCGCTGGTTATCGTCTCTTCCTGGGTCGTGGAAGACTATCAGGTGATTCGCCTGGCGGGCTCGCTGACGCAGCGCGCCACACGCCTGGCCCATGAAGCCGGGCTGGACGTCGCGCCGCTGGGCAAAATCCCGCATCTGCGCACGCCGGGCCTGTTGGTGATGGATATGGACTCCACGGCGATTCAGATCGAATGTATCGATGAAATTGCTAAGCTTGCCGGCACCGGCGAGCTGGTTTCGGAAGTGACCGAACGCGCGATGCGCGGCGAGCTCGACTTCACCGCCAGCCTGCGCCAGCGCGTCGCCACCCTGAAAGACGCCGACGCGAACATCCTGCTGCAGGTGCGGGAAGCGCTGCCGCTGATGCCGGGGCTGACGCAACTGGTGCTGAAGCTGGAAACGCTGGGCTGGAAGGTAGCCATCGCCTCCGGCGGCTTTACCTTCTTTGCCGAATACCTGCGCGATAAGCTGCATCTCGACGCGGTATTCGCCAACGAGCTGGAAATCATGGACGGCAAGCTCACCGGCAACGTTATCGGCGACATTGTCGATGCCAAATATAAAGCCAATACTCTGCGTAAACTGGCGGAAAAATATGAGATTCCGCCGGCGCAAACCGTGGCGATTGGCGATGGCGCCAACGATCTGCCGATGATCAAGGCGGCAGGCCTCGGCATTGCCTATCATGCGAAACCAAAAGTCAATGAACAGGCGGAAGTCACCATCCGCCACGCTGACCTGATGGGGGTATTCTGTATTCTCTCCGGCAGCATGAATCAAAAGTAAGAGGTTAACGTGGCGAAAGCTCCAAAACGCGCATTTGTCTGTAATGAATGTGGTGCGGATTATCCGCGCTGGCAGGGGCAGTGCAGCGCCTGCCATGCCTGGAATACCATCACCGAGATGCGCATCGCCGCCTCGCCGCAGGTGGCGAGAAACGAGCGTCTGTCAGGCTACGCCGGTAATGCCGGCGTGTCGAAGGTACAGAAGCTATCGGAGATAAGCCTGGAGGCGCTGCCGCGTTTCTCCACCGGATTTAAAGAGTTCGACCGCGTGCTCGGCGGCGGCGTGGTACCGGGTAGCGCCATTCTAATCGGCGGCAACCCCGGCGCCGGGAAATCGACGCTGCTGCTGCAAACGCTCTGCAAGCTGGCGGAAGGAATGAAAACGCTGTACGTCACCGGGGAAGAATCCCTGCAGCAGGTCGCGATGCGCGCGCATCGTCTCGGGCTGCCGACGGCGAATCTGAATATGCTCTCGGAGACCAGCATCGAGCAAATCTGCCAGATCGCCGATGAAGAAAAGCCTCAGCTGATGGTCATCGACTCCATCCAGGTGATGCATATGGCTGATGTCCAGTCGTCGCCGGGGAGCGTGGCCCAGGTACGCGAAACCGCGGCCTATCTGACGCGCTTTGCCAAAACTCGCGGCGTGGCGATTGTGATGGTCGGCCATGTCACCAAAGATGGCTCGCTGGCCGGTCCGAAAGTACTGGAACACTGTATTGACTGCTCGGTGCTGCTGGACGGCGATGCGGATTCCCGTTTCCGCACGTTGCGCAGCCATAAAAACCGCTTTGGCGCGGTCAATGAACTCGGCGTCTTCGCGATGACCGAGCAGGGCCTGCGCGAAGTCAGCAACCCCTCCGCCATCTTCCTCAGCCGCGGCGATGAAGTCACCTCTGGCAGCTCGGTCATGGTGGTATGGGAAGGCACCCGTCCGCTGCTGGTTGAGATCCAGGCGCTGGTCGATCACTCGATGATGTCTAATCCGCGTCGCGTCGCGGTAGGCCTGGAGCAGAACCGTCTGGCGATCCTGCTGGCGGTGCTGCACCGTCATGGCGGCCTGCAGATGGCCGATCAGGACGTCTTCGTTAACGTGGTTGGCGGGGTCAAAGTCACTGAAACCAGCGCCGACCTGGCGCTGCTGCTGGCGATGGTTTCGAGCCTGCGCGATCGCCCGTTGCCGCAGGATCTGGTGGTCTTTGGCGAAGTCGGATTAGCCGGTGAAATTCGCCCGGTGCCAAGCGGCCAGGAACGTATTTCCGAGGCGGCGAAGCACGGGTTCCGTCGCGCCATCGTACCTGCGGCAAACGTGCCTAAAAAAGCGCCGGAAGGGATGCAAATCTTTGGCGTGAAAAAACTGGCCGATGCGCTGAGCGTTTTTGACGACTTATAATGATACCCGTCATACTTCAGGGTATGACGGGTATCAAACCCGAGTTTGCAGGAGGCACGCATAAACTATGTCGTCATTCGACTATCTGAAAAACGCCATTAAGCAAAAGGGTTGTACGCTGCAGCAGGTGGCGGAAGCCAGCGGGATGACCAAAGGTTATCTCAGTCAGCTATTAAACGCGAAAATCAAAAGCCCGAGCGCCCAGAAGCTCGAAGCCTTACACCGCTTCCTCGGCCTTGAATTCCCGCGCAAACAGAAAAGCGTCGGGGTGGTTTTTGGTAAATTTTATCCGCTGCATACCGGGCATATTTACCTGATTCAGCGCGCCTGTAGCCAGGTCGATGAGCTTCATATCATCATGGGCTATGACGACACTCGTGACCGCGAGCTGTTCGAGGAGAGCGCCATGTCGCAACAGCCGACGGTTCCCGATCGTCTGCGCTGGCTGCTGCAAACCTTTAAATATCAAAAAAACATTCGCATCCACGCCTTCAACGAAGAGGGGATGGAGCCGTACCCGCACGGCTGGGACGTCTGGAGCCGCGGGATCCGCGCCTTCATGAGCGAGAAAGGGATCGAACCTAACTGGATCTACACCTCGGAAGAGGCCGATGCGCCGCAGTATCTGGAGCATCTGGGGATCGAAACCGTGCTTATCGATCCGAAGCGAACCTTCATGAGTATCAGCGGCGGCCAGATCCGCGAAAACCCGTTCCGCTATTGGGAATATATTCCGACCGAAGTAAAACCGTTCTTTGTGCGTACGGTGGCGATCCTCGGCGGCGAGTCGAGCGGTAAATCGACGCTGGTGAATAAGCTCGCCAATATCTTCAATACCACCAGCGCCTGGGAATACGGCCGCGATTACGTCTTTTCACACCTCGGCGGCGATGAAATGGCGTTGCAGTATTCCGATTACGATAAAATCGCGCTGGGGCATGCACAGTACATTGATTTCGCGGTGAAGTATGCCAATAAGGTGGCGTTTATCGATACCGACTTCGTCAGCACTCAGGCCTTCTGCCTGAAGTACGAAGGCCGCGAGCATCCGTTCGTGCAGGCGTTAATCGATGAATACCGCTTTGATCTGGTGATCCTGCTGGAGAACAACACGCCTTGGGTGGCCGATGGGCTGCGTAGCCTCGGTAGTTCGGTAGATCGCAAAGAGTTTCAGACGTTGCTGGTGTCGCTGCTGAAAGAAAACGGCATCGAGTTCGTCCACGTGGAAGAGTCGGACTACGACGCCCGGTTCCTGCGCTGCGTTGAGCTGGTGAAGCAGCTGATGGGCGAGCAGGGGTAGAAGCTCTGCGGGCTGTAGCCCTCACCCCAACCCTCTCCCAATGGGAGAGGGAGCAAACACTAAAAAAGGCAACTTGCGTTGCCTTTTTACATTTACCTTACCCTCACCCCGGCCCTCTCCCAATGGGAGAGGGAGCAAACATTAAAAAAGGCAACTTGCGTTGCCTTTTTGTATTTTATTTTGAGATACGTTTGTACTTGATACGCTTCGGCTCCAGCGCATCGGCGCCGAGGGTGCGTTTCTTGTACTCTTCGTACTCGGTAAAGTTACCTTCGAAGAACTCAACTTTACCTTCATCCTGGTAATCCAGAATGTGGGTCGCAATACGGTCAAGGAACCAGCGGTCGTGCGAGATAACCATGGCGCAGCCCGGGAACTCCAGCAGGGCGTTTTCCAGCGCGCGCAGGGTTTCGATATCCAGGTCGTTGGTCGGTTCATCGAGCAGCAGTACGTTACCGCCGACCTGCAGCAGCTTCGCCAGGTGCAGACGACCGCGTTCACCGCCGGACAGCTCGCCAACGCGTTTGCCCTGGTCGACGCCTTTGAAGTTAAAGCGGCCAACGTAGGCGCGGCTTGGCATCTCTGTGTTGCCGATCTTCATGATATCCAGGCCGCCGGACACTTCTTCCCAAACGGTCTTGCTGTTGTCCATCGCGTCACGGAACTGATCGACAGAGGCCAGCTTAACGGTTTCACCCAGCGTGATGGTGCCGGAATCAGGCTGTTCCTGGCCGGACATCATGCGGAACAGGGTGGATTTACCCGCGCCGTTCGGACCGATGATACCAACGATAGCGCCTTTCGGTACGGAGAAGCTCAGATCGTCAATCAGTACGCGGTCGCCGTAAGATTTGCGCAGATTGCTGACTTCCAGAACTTTATCGCCCAGACGCGCTCCTGGCGGAATGAACAGTTCGTTGGTCTCGTTACGTTTCTGGTATTCGACGTTGTTAAGCTCTTCAAAGCGCGCCAGACGGGCTTTGCCCTTAGACTGACGGCCTTTCGCGCCCTGGCGAACCCACTCGAGTTCTTTCTCGATGGATTTGCGACGCGCGGCTTCCTGGGAAGCTTCTTGCGCCAGACGCTGATCTTTCTGCTCCAGCCAGGAGGAGTAGTTGCCTTCCCACGGAATACCTTCGCCGCGGTCAAGCTCGAGGATCCAGCCGGCGACGTTATCGAGGAAGTAACGGTCGTGGGTAATCGCCACTACGGTGCCTTCGAAATCGTGCAGGAAGCGCTCCAGCCAGGCGACGGACTCGGCGTCGAGGTGGTTGGTCGGTTCGTCGAGCAGCAGCATGTCTGGTTTTTCCAGCAGCAGGCGGCACAGCGCGACGCGGCGGCGTTCACCACCGGAAAGATTGGCGATTTTCGCATCCCAGTCCGGCAGGCGCAGGGCATCGGCCGCACGCTCCAGCTGCACGTTCAGGTTATGGCCGTCGTGCGCCTGGATGATCTCTTCGAACTTGCCCTGTTGCGCGGCAAGCTTATCGAAGTCGGCATCCGGCTCGGCGTATTTGGCATAAACT
This sequence comes from Klebsiella sp. 141153, assembly GCF_032601995.1. Taxonomy (NCBI): domain Bacteria; kingdom Pseudomonadati; phylum Pseudomonadota; class Gammaproteobacteria; order Enterobacterales; family Enterobacteriaceae; genus Klebsiella; species Klebsiella sp. 141153. The sequence goes on from NZ_JAQIRJ010000013.1 coordinate 113,206, forward strand.
TCGTCCAGGCCTTTCAGCGCGTTAACCACTTCGGCGACCGCTTCTTCAACGGATTCGCGTACGGTGTGCTCCGGATTCAGCTGCGGCTCCTGCGGCAGGTAGCCGATTTTGATCCCGGGCTGCGGGCGCGCTTCACCTTCGATCTCGGTGTCGATACCGGCCATGATGCGCAGCAGGGTAGATTTACCGGCGCCGTTCAGACCGAGAACACCGATTTTCGCGCCAGGGAAGAAACTGAGGGAGATATTTTTCAAAATATGACGTTTCGGCGGAACCACTTTGCCGACACGATGCATGGTATAAACGAATTGAGCCACGTTGGACTTCGCCTCTTTCTATTCTGATAGATAGTTCAAAGGCGAAGTGTAGCCTTTTTCGCGCGGTAATCCCAGCGAGGCGACAGGATTCACAGAAGCGTAAAAAAATGTTCAGGACATGGCATGTTTTCAGTTGTCTGATTAGCATAACTAAGCAATACCTGATTTTTTTGAAGCGGCACGATGCCGCGGTGATGCACCAAACTAGAGGAAGAGCTTGTGGAAAAAGCCAAAACTACGGCATGGCGTCTTCTGGCTGCTGGCGTGAGTCTGCTGACGCTAAGCCAGCTGGCGCATGCGGATTCACTGGATGAACAGCGCAGCCGCTATGCTCAAATTAAACAGGCGTGGGACAACCGCCAGATGGATGTCGTCAACCAGTTGATGCCCACGCTCAGCAGCTATCCGCTGTATCCCTACCTGCAATATCGACAAATTACCGATGACCTGATGAACCAGCCGCCGCTGGTGGTCACTAATTTCATTGCGGCGAACCCGACGCTACCGGCGGCGCGTTCGCTGAAATCACGCTTTGTTAATGAGTTGGCGCGGCGTACCGACTGGCGAGGCTTACTGGCGTTCAGCCCGGATAAACCGGCGACAACCGAAGCGCAGTGTAACTACTACTACGCTAAACTCAGCGTCGGCCAATCGCAGGAAGCGTGGAGCGGGGCGAAAGAGCTGTGGCTGACCGGTAAGAGCCAGCCAAATGCCTGCGATCCGCTGTTTAGCGCATGGCGCGATTCCGGGCAGCAGGATCCGCTGGCCTATCTCGAACGAATCCGCCTGGCGATGAAGGCCGGCAATACCAGCCTGGTCCGCGTGCTTGCTCAGCAGATGCCGTCAAACTATCAGAGCATCTCTTCGGCAGTGGTGGCGTTGGCCAACGATCCTAATAGCGTGATGACCTTTGCCCGCACCACCGGGGCCACCGACTTTACCCGCCAGATGGCGGCGGTCGCTTTTGCCAGCGTCGCGCGTCAGGATGTGGAAAACGCCCGTCTGATGATCCCATCGCTGGTGCAGGCGCAGCAGTTGAATGAGGATCAAACCCAGGAGCTGCGCGATATCGTCGCCTGGCGCCTGATGGGCAGCGATGTGACCGAAGCGCAGGCGGAGTGGCGCGATGACGCGATCATGCGTTCGCAATCGACCCCGCTTGTGGAACGCCGGGTTCGTATGGCGCTCGGCAACGGCGATCGTCATGGGCTGAACACCTGGCTGGCGCGTCTGCCGATGGAGGCGAAAGAGAAAGACGAGTGGCGCTACTGGCAGGCGGATCTGCTGCTGGAGCGCGGGCGCGATGACGAAGCGAAAGCCATCTTGCATTCGCTGATGCAGCAGCGCGGCTTCTATCCGATGGTTGCCGCTCAGCGTCTGGGCGAAGAGTACACCTTCCGCATTGATAAAGCCTCCGGCACTATCGACCCGGCGCTGGCCTCTGGCCCTGAGATGGCGCGCGTTCGCGAGCTGATGTACTGGAACATGGACAACACCGCGCGCAGCGAATGGGCGAACCTGGTGAGCAGCCGGACCAAATCGCAGCAGGCGCAGCTGGCGCGTTACGCTTTTGATCAACACTGGTGGGATCTTAGCGTACAGGCGACGATCGCCGGTAAATTGTGGGATCAGCTGGAAGAGCGCTTCCCGCTGGCGTACAACGATCTGTTCGCGCGTTATATTAGCGGCAAAGATATTCCGCAGAGCTACGCGATGGCGATTGCGCGTCAGGAGAGCGCCTGGAACCCGAAAGTGCGTTCACCGGTCGGCGCCAGCGGCTTGATGCAGATTATGCCGGGCACCGCGACACATACCGTTAGCATGTTCAGCATTCCTGGCTATAGCGGTCCGTCGCAGCTGCTGGATCCGGAAACCAATATCAACATTGGTACCAGCTATCTGCAGTACGTCTACCAGCAGTTCGGCAATAACCGTATTTACGCTTCCGCCGCCTATAACGCCGGGCCTGGACGCGTGCGAACCTGGCAGGGCAATAGCGCCGGGCGCATCGATGCGGTGGCATTTGTCGAGAGTATTCCGTTCTCGGAAACCCGCGGCTATGTAAAAAACGTCCTCTCTTACGATGCCTATTACCGCTACTTTATGGGCAAGCAGGATAACTTGCTGAGCGACGCCGAATGGCAACAGCGTTACTGATTGTTCGGAAGTATGTTATTCTTTGTACTCGTTGATGAGTACATTCGACGGGCAGCCTGGCTGCCCGTCTCAACATGGCGACGTAACATGACCCAACAATCTCCCTATTCAGCGGCCGTGGCCGAACAACGTCATCAGGAGTGGCTACGTTTCGTGGCGCTGCTGCAGCAAGCTTACGCCGAAGACCTTCACCTGCCGTTACTGCAGCTGATGCTGACGCCCGACGAGCGCGAAGCGCTGGGCACCCGGGTGCGTATTATTGAAGAGTTGCTGCGCGGCGAGATGAGCCAGCGCGAGTTGAAAAACGAACTCGGCGCCGGTATTGCCACCATTACCCGCGGTTCGAATAGCCTGAAATCGGCGCCGGTAGAGCTACGCCAGTGGCTGGAACAGACCCTGCTTAACGATAAATAGCGTTATGGAATGGGCTGAGTGCCAGCACGACCGCCTGATGGTAGACGCTGCTGCGCGTCAGCTTGCCGCCGGTAAAGACGCCAATAGCGCCCTCTTTGCGGCCTATCTCATCGATACCGGTATGCTGCGACATGACCGGCCCCAGCGCTTCCCCGGCGCGAACCTGCGCAAGAATGACTTCCGGCAGCGGCAGGGTTGCCGAGCGCGCTTCGCCGCGCTGCTGCTGGCTCTCAATTACCACCCAACTGAAGGTGCTGCCTTCATCGATCCCGGCTTCTATCGCCACCCAAAAATCGGCTTGCGGCTGCGCGATACGGGCATTAGCGACGCGATTTCGTGCGCCAGCCCGCGTTTCCTCGCTGCCGAAGGGCTGTTCCGGCACGCCGCTCTCGACGGCGACGGACTCAATGTGGCAGGATCCTTCGCCGAAGATCTCGTTAAAAGCCTGCAGAATTGCCTGAATTTTGGCGGGATTAGTGGTAGCTGAGACAACATGGTGCATAATCAAAACAACTCAGAATTAATTAACGTCATCGCAGTATACTCTAAATCACTCTGGCGGTAGCCGATAGCGCCGATCGTCGATTGATGAAGGGTTCAGAACGGAAAATAAGCATGTTACAGGTATACCTTGTTCGCCACGGTGAAACGCAGTGGAACGCCGAGCGACGTATTCAAGGCCAGTCCGATAGCCCACTGACCGCTCACGGCGAGCGCCAGGCATGGCAGGTGGGCGAGCGCGCCAGAACGTTGGGGATCACCCATATTATCGCCAGCGACCTCGGACGTACCCGCCGCACGGCAGAAATTATCGCTGAAGCCTGCGGCTGCGGCGTCGTTACCGATCCGCGCCTGCGCGAGCTGGATATGGGGGTGCTGGAGAAGCGCCATATCGACTCGCTTAGTGAGGAAGAAGAGGGCTGGCGCCGTCAGTTGGTCAACGGTACGCCGGATGGGCGCATACCGCAGGGCGAATCCATGCAGGAGCTGAGCGAGCGTATGCGCGCGGCGCTATCATCCTGTCTGGAATTACCGCCAGGTAGCCGGCCGCTGCTGGTGAGTCATGGGATGGCTCTGGGCTGTCTGGTGAGCACAATCCTCGGGCTGCCTGCTTATGCGGAGCGCCGTCTGCGCCTGCGCAACTGTTCGATTTCACGCGTTGATTATCAGCAGAGCCCGTGGCTGGCGTCAGGATGGGTGGTGGAGACCGCGGGGGACGTTTCGCATCTCGATGCCCCCGCGATGGACGAACTACAGCGTTAACGACGAATCGGAATCAGGTATTCGCAGCGCAGCTGAATTGGCGTGGCCTGGTTCCGGTTATCATCTTCCGGATAGAAGCGCTCAATATCCAGGCCTTTGCGGCGGGTGAGGTTCAGCATCGGCATACAGGTGCCGTATACCGTCAGGATAAACTCCTGCAGCCCGGTGCCTAATCCTTCGTAAGTGAACATTACATACTCGCCGCCTTCCAGAATCACCGGATGAGAGTTATGCAGGTGCCCGTTCGCCATCTCCGGCGTCAGCGCGGTGGTGTAGAACACCTCCTGTTCGTCATCTTTTTCCAGACTTGGACGCGGTTCATGCAGGCCGTACAGCGTTGGCGGAATGCTGGGCGCATTGCCGAGGAATTCGCGCCAGAACTGAACGCGCATCTGGTTACGGAATTCAGAAATCTCTTCAAGCTTACAGGTATAGCTTTGGGTCACGCCGACCAGTTGCGTGGTGCTCAGGGTCACAAACTCATGCTTCGGCATGGTAAATTCGCCGAGCCGCAGCGGCGGACGCATACCGAACGAGCTCCAGTCCGGAGAACGGCGGTAGAGCGCTGGGGTCAAATTAAACTGTTTTTTAAAGGCGCGGGTGAACGTCTGTTGAGAATCGAAGCGATACTGCAGCGCGATGTCGAGAATCGGGCGTGCGGTCAGGCGTAGCGCCACGGCGGATTTGGAGAGACGGCGTGCGCGAATATAGGCACCGATAGCTTGACCCGTGACGTCTTTAAACATACGTTGCAAATGCCACTTGGAATAACCTGCCTTCGCCGCCACATTATCCAACGAGAGGGGCTGATCCAGGTGACCTTCCAGCCAGCTCAGGAGATCGCGAATAATCCCAGCTTGATCCATAAAATGTCCCCATCCTTTAAACTCAGGTACCTATATTAAGGTAGCGGATAATAGCATTTTTTGATGTTTTAGCATTCAGTGTTTTTTTTGCTTATAAATGCGATTATCTGGTGGATATCGTTGGTAATTTTGTAAAGCTGTGATCTTTAAACCTTTTCCACAGCGTTTGTGATTATCACGCAGCGGAATTTTAAGAAATGGTAACAATATGAAATACAAGAAGTTAGTGGCAGGTTTGTTCTTGCTGGCCGCAGGCCAACTGGCGCACGCCGAGCAAATCGGCTCCGTCGATACGGTATTTAAATGGCTGGGGCCGGATCATAAAATCGTGGTCGAAGCCTTCGACGATCCCGATGTACAAAACGTCACCTGCTATATTAGCCGGGCAAAAACAGGCGGCATTAAAGGCGGGCTGGGGCTGGCGGAAGATACCTCAGACGCCGCCATCTCCTGCCAGCAGGTCGGGCCGATTGAGTTGACGGATAAAATCAAAAACGGCAAAAGCCAGGGCGATGTGGTATTCCAGAAACGTACCTCGCTGGTGTTCAAAAAACTGCAGGTCGTACGCTTCTATGACGCTAAACGCAATGCGCTGGTGTACCTGACCTATTCGGATAAAGTGGTCGACGGCTCGCCGAAGAATGCCATCAGCGCCGTGCCGATCATGCCGTGGAATAAATAAACGGGAGTCACAATGCAACAGCCACGGATTTGGTTAGTTGAGGATGAACAGAGTATCGCCGATACCCTTGTTTACATGCTGCAGCAGGAAGGATTCGACGTGACCGTCTTCGAGCGCGGGTTGCCCGCGCTTGATGCGGCGCTGCATCAGAGCCCGGATTTAGCGATCCTCGACGTCGGCTTGCCGGATATTAGCGGCTTTGAACTATGCCGACGACTGCTGGCGCGCCATCAGGCATTGCCAGTACTGTTTTTGACCGCACGCAGCGAAGAGGTTGATAAGCTGCTGGGGCTGGAAATTGGCGCTGACGACTACATCGCCAAACCGTTTTCGCCGCGCGAAGTCTGCGCGCGGGTGCGTACCGTTCTGCGTCGCCTGCAGAAATTTTCTACCCCTTCGCCGGTGGTGCGCGTTGGCGAGTTCGTGTTGGATGAGCTGGCGATGACAAATAGCTGGTATGGTCAACCGCTGAGCCTGACGCGTTACGAATTCCTGCTGTTGAAAACCCTCATTAACGCCCCCGGTCGCGTGTTCTCTCGCCAGCAGTTGATGGAGCGAGTGTGGAGCGATGCTTACGAGAGTATCGATCGTACCGTCGATACCCATATCAAAACCCTACGCGCCAAGCTGCGGGCGGTGAATCCTGATATTAACCCGATTAATACGCATCGCGGTCTGGGCTATAGCCTGGGGGGCTATTGATGCGTATCGGGATGCGCCTGTTACTGGGGTATTTCTTGATTGTCGGCATTGCCGCGTGGTTTGTGCTCTCTATCTTTGTGCAGGAAGTCAAACCGGGCGTGCGCCGGGCAACGGAAGGCACGCTTAACGATACCGCAACGCTATTGGCGGCGCTGGCCCGGGAGGATCTTCTTTCGGTAAATCCGCAGCAGGGGCGGCTGGCGCAGGCCTTTCAGTCGCTTAATCAGCAGCCCATCAACGCCAATATCAGCGGTATCAGGAAAATGCGCAATGAGTATCGCGTCTATCTGACGGATGCTCAGGGGAAAGTGGTGTTTGACTCCAGCGGGGAGGCGGTTGGCCAGGATTATTCGCGCTGGAATGACGTCTGGCTGACCCTGCGCGGCCAGTACGGCGCCCGCAGTTCGCGCAGTGACCCCAATGATGATAATAGCTCCGTCATGTACATTGCCGCGCCGGTGATGGATAACGGGCGTATCATCGGCGTGGTCAGCGTCGGTAAACCTAATCTGGCAATGACGCCGGTGATTAAACGCAGCGAGCGGCGGATATTGTGGGCCGGTGGCGCGCTGCTGGGGATTGCTTTACTGATCGGCGCCGGGATGGTCTGGTGGATTAACTTCTCTATTGGCAAACTGGTGCGTTACGCTGATTCGGTGACTGCCGAGCGTCCGTTGCCTCTGCCGAACGTCGGCAGTAGCGAGTTAAGCAAGCTGGCGCAGGCGCTGGAGAGCATGCGCGTGAAGCTAGAAGGCAAGAACGCGATCGAAAACTATGTCTACGATCTCACTCATGAACTCAAAAGCCCGCTGGCGGCGATCCGCGGTGCGGCGGAGATCTTGCGCGAGGGGCCGCCGCCTGAGGTCGCCGCGCGTTTCACGGCAAATATTCTTGCGCAGAATACCCGCATGCAGCTGTTGGTGGAAAAACTGCTGCAACAGGCGCGGCTGGAAAATCGGCTGGAGATAACGCCGCAGTTGGTTTCGGTTGATGCGCTTTTCCAACGTCTGGCGGATGAACGCGACATTGCTCTGGAGGCGAAAGCCATCACCCTGCGCTGGCAGAAGAGCGGGGTAACGGTGAATGGCGATAGCGAACTACTGGCGCAGGCGCTGGGCAATCTTATCGATAATGCGATTGACTTTACCCCCCGCGGCGGTGAAATCGCTCTGGCGGTGGAGACGTGCCACGAAGAGGCGCAGCTAAGCGTGACGGATAACGGTCGCGGTATTCCTGACTTTGCGCTGGCGCGCCTCTTTGAACGCTTTTACTCGCTGCCGCGGGAAGATGGCCATAAGAGCAGCGGTTTAGGACTGGCGTTTGTGCGTGAGGTGGCGCGTCTGCATCAGGGTGATATTAGCCTGCGTAATCGCCCTGAAGGCGGCGTTGTCGCGACGCTACAACTTCACCGTCCCTTCACATAGCTTCAAACACACTGCACATAGCCGCCCTACAGTGAGCCCATCACGATAGGGAGAAGGCTATGATGAAATCACCATTATTCTGGAAAATTAGTACGCTGTTGGGCTGTATTTTGCTGTTGTCCGTGCCGCTGATGATGGTCAGAGCGCTTATTAGCGAGCGTGCGGACTATCGCAGCGATGTAGTGGATGCGATAGAGCACAGTACCAGCGGTTCACAAAAGCTGACGGGGCCGCTGGTTGCTATCCCGGTGACCGAGACGCTATTTCGTATGGAGAACCAAAAAGAGGTCGAATATCAGCGTCGCTGGATCTACTACTGGCTACCGGAAACGCTGACGGTTAACGGTGTGCAAAATGTGGAGTCGAGAAAAGTCGGCATATACAGTGGGCAGGTCTGGCATAATGCCCTGCAAATTCAGGCGCAGTTCGATCCTTCGCGGCTGAAAGAGCTGCAAAAGGCAAATATCAATTTAGGAAAACCGTTTTTAGTGCTTAGCGTGAGCGATGCCCGCGGCATCGGCGTGATCAACGCGCCGGTAATTGACGGTAAGGCACTGACCGTTGAACCGGGATTGGGATTGAACGGCGGCGGGGTAGGTATTCATATGCCGATGCCGGCGTTAAACGCAGACAATAAACCGCTGGATATTGCTTTTACCCTCAATCTTAACGGTACCGGCGGCTTCTCCGTTGTACCGTTGGGCCGCAACAGCGAGCTGCAGCTAACCAGTAACTGGTCGCATCCAGGATTCCTTGGCAGATTCCTGCCTACGAAACGCGAAGTGAGCGCCTCGGGTTATAGCGCGCACTGGCAGAGCAGTTGGTTTGCCAACAATATGGGCAACTATTTCGCCGATGACACCGATATTGAGTGGTCGCGTTTACCCGCCTTTAGCGTGGACGTGATGTCGCAGGCCGATCAATATCAGCTCACCGACCGGGCGACTAAATACGCCATCCTGTTAATCGCACTGACTTTTATGGCCTTCTTCGTTTTCGAGAGCCTGACGCATCGTCGTCTGCACCCGATGCAGTATCTGCTGGTCGGCTTATCGCTGGTGATGTTCTACCTCGTGTTGCTGGCGCTCTCTGAGCATATTGGCTTTACCCGAGCCTGGGCGATAGCCAGCCTGATTGGCGCGGTAATCAACGGTATTTATTTACAGGCGGTACTGAAAGGGTGGCGTAATAGTCTGTTATTCGTCGTGGCGCTGCTGCTGCTGGATGGCGTGATGTGGCTACTGCTGCGTTCTGAGGATAGCGCGCTGCTGCTCGGCACCGGGGTGCTACTGCTGGCGCTGTGCGCGTTGATGTTCCTGACCCGCCGCGTGGACTGGTATGCCTTATCTCTACCGCAGAGCAAACCGGAAAAACCGCAAAGCAAGGATGACGACACGCTACGTATCTGGAAGTAAAAGTAGCATAAAAAAACAGCGCCAGAAGGCGCTGTTTTTGCATTATAGCTGCGGGATAACCAGAATTATTCCTGCAGATCGCCGCAGAAACGGTAACCTTCACCGTGAATCGTGGCGATGATTTCCGGAGTATCCGGCGTGGATTCGAAATGCTTACGAATGCGACGAATGGTCACGTCCACGGTACGGTCATGCGGCTTCAGCTCGCGACCGGTCATTTTCTTCAGCAGCTCTGCGCGTGACTGGATTTTGCCCGGGTTTTCGCAGAAGTGCAGCATCGCGCGGAATTCGCTACGCGGCAGCTTGTACTGCTCGCCGTTTGGGCTCACCAATGAACGGCTGTTGATATCCAGTTCCCAACCGTTGAACTTGTAGCTCTCAACGCTGCGACGCTCTTCGCTCACGGTACCCAGGTTCATGGTACGGGAGAGCAGGTTACGCGCGCGGATAGTCAGTTCACGCGGGTTAAACGGTTTAGTGATATAGTCATCGGCGCCGATTTCGAGGCCAAGAATTTTATCAACTTCGTTGTCGCGGCCGGTAAGGAACATCAGCGCGACGTCAGCCTGCTCACGCAGTTCACGCGCGAGCAGAAGACCATTTTTACCTGGCAGGTTGATATCCATGATCACCAGGTTGATATCATTTTCAGACAGGATCTGATGCATTTCCGCGCCATCGGTCGCTTCGAATACATCATAACCTTCTGCTTCGAAAATACTTTTTAACGTGTTGCGTGTTACCAACTCGTCTTCAACGATAAGAATGTGCGGGGTCTGCATGTTTGCTACCTAAATTGCCAACTAAATCGAAACAGGAAGTACCAAAGTCCCTGACCTGCCTGGTACATGCCACAAATTAACATGTCCGGCGTAACATGACTAAAGTACGTAATTGCGTTCTTGATGCACTTTCCATCAACGTCAACAACATCATTAGCTTGGTCGTGGGTACTTTCCCTCTGGACCCGACGGTGTCAAAAACGGCTGTCATCCTAACCATTTTAACAGCAACATAACAGGCTAAGAGAGGCCGAACACCCAATAAAACTACGCTTCGTTGACATATATCAAGTTCAATTGTAGCACGTTAACAGTCTTGTGAAATCATTGCATCGATTTGCGATTTATCGTCACATTTCTTACACAGCTCAATTAGTTGCAGCTATGAATTAATAAATGCAATGAATCCAAAGCCCGTAGACAAATGAAAACTGAAATATCATTGCCAAACATATGGATAAATGCGTTCTGTTAACATACTCCGTATTGGTGTCCAATGTGAACAGTTTAGTTTTTTTTAAGAGTAATAAAGCTCATTTTTAGTGATTTTTGTTGCAAATTTGTAAATTTTCGCCGCGTAAAATGGGGGAGACCGCAGAGTCGCGCCGCGTAAGTGGATAAGGGAAGCATAATGCGTTTATCGATCATTTTAGTGGCCCCCGCGAGGGCTGAAAACGTCGGCGCGGCGGCGCGAGCGATGAAAACCATGGGATTCAGCGAACTGCGGATTGTCGATAGCGAAGCGCATCTGCAGCCCGCCGCGCGCTGGGTTGCGCATGGTTCGGGAGATATTTTAGATAATATAAAAACCTATCCGACGCTTGAGCAGGCCCTGCACGATGTCGACTTTACCGTCGCCACTACCGCCCGCAGTCGCGCGCGTTTTCACTACTACGCCACGCCGCAGCAGTTGCTACCGCTGCTGGAAGAAAAAGCGCAATGGATGAAACATACGGCGCTGGTCTTTGGCCGTGAAGATTCCGGATTAACTAACGATGAACTGGCGCTGGCCGATGTGCTTACCGGCGTGCCGATGGTCGCCGATTATCCCTCCTTGAATCTTGGGCAGTCGGTAATGGTGTATTGCTATCAGCTGAGCTCGCTGCAGCAGCAGACTGCGGTTCAGGCGCCTGAAACCGACGAAAAACAATTGCAGGCGCTACGTCAGCGGACGCTTTCGCTACTTGGACGCTTGGGTGTCGATGACGACATAAAACTGGCCGACTGGCTACAGCAGCGGATCGGCCTGTTACAACAGCGCGACACCGCCATGTTGCATCGATTGCTGCATGATATTGAAAAAAAACTATCTGAATAAAATCCTGTTGTAAGTAATTTTTATGGTTGAATGTACTAATTTCAACAGCAACCGTCTGGCAATGCGGCGGAAATATCGGGGCGCTGTGGCGTAATGACGGTGTTGGTTGAAAAGTCGCCAATTTAGAAATTCGTTGACTTAAGCAGGCAGATACTTTAACCAATATAGGCAGGACACAAGACAGATAAAAATACAGAGTACACAACATCCATGAATCGCATCGGCATGATTACCACCATTATCACCACCACCATTACCACAGGTAACGGTGCGGGCTGACGCGTACAGGAAACAACAGAAAAAAGCCCGCACCTGAACAGTGCGGGCTTTTTTTTTGACAAGAGATCAAGGGGTAAGAACCATGCGAGTGTTGAAGTTCGGCGGTACATCAGTGGCAAATGCAGAACGTTTTCTGCGGGTTGCCGATATCCTGGAGAGCAATGCCAGGCAGGGGCAGGTTGCGACCGTGCTGTCTGCCCCGGCGAAAATCACCAACCATCTGGTCGCAATGATTGAAAAAACCATTAGCGGTCAGGACGCTCTTACCAATATCGCCGACGCTGAACGCATTTTTGCCGACCTGCTGCAGGGACTGGCCGACATTCAACCAGGCTTCCCGCTCGCACAGCTGAAAACTTTCGTAGACCAGGAATTCGCGCAGATTAAACACGTGTTGCACGGTATCAGCCTGCTGGGCCAGTGCCCGGACGGCGTTAATGCCTCGCTGATCTGCCGCGGTGAAAAGCTCTCTATCGCTATCATGGCGGCGCTGCTGGAAGCGCGCGGCCATAAGGTCAGCGTGATTAATCCGGTCGAAAAACTGTTGGCCGTCGGCCACTACCTTGAATCCACTGTTGATATTGCTGAATCTACCCGCCGTATCGCCGCCAGCCAAATCCCGGCAGACCACATGGTGCTGATGGCCGGCTTTACCGCCGGTAACGAAAAGGGTGAGCTGGTGGTTCTCGGGCGTAATGGTTCTGATTACTCTGCTGCCGTGCTGGCAGCCTGTATGCGCGCCGACTGCTGCGAAATCTGGACCGACGTTGATGGCGTTTATACCTGCGACCCGCGTCAGGTACCGGATGCGCGGCTGCTGAAATCCATGTCTTATCAGGAAGCGATGGAGCTCTCCTATTTCGGCGCTAAGGTGCTGCATCCGCGCACTATTGCTCCCATTGCCCAGTTCCAGATCCCCTGCCTGATTAAAAATACCGGTAATCCGCAGGCGCCGGGTACGCTTATCGGCGCCAGCCTTGATGAAGACGGCCTGCCGGTAAAAGGGATCTCTAATCTTAACAATATGGCCATGTTCAACGTTTCCGGGCCGGGAATGAAAGGCATGGTCGGTATGGCGGCGCGCGTTTTCGCCACCATGTCCCGCGCCGGTATCTCCGTGGTGCTGATTACCCAGTCTTCTTCGGAATACAGCATCAGCTTCTGCGTGCCGCAAAGCGACAGCGCGCGGGCGAAGCGAGTGATGGAAGAGGAATTTTATCTCGAACTGAAAGAAGGGCTGCTGGAGCCGCTGTCAATCATGGAGCGGCTGGCGATCATCTCCGTCGTGGGCGATGGAATGCGCACGCTGCGCGGTATCTCGGCGAAATTCTTCGCCGCGCTGGCGCGCGCCAATATTAATATCGTGGCGATTGCCCAGGGCTCTTCCGAGCGTTCAATTTCGGTGGTCGTCAGCAACGACGACGCGACTACCGGCGTGCGCGTCACGCATCAGATGCTGTTTAACACCGACCAGGTCATCGAAGTCTTCGTGATTGGCGTCGGCGGCGTCGGCGGCGCGTTAATCGAACAGATTAAGCGCCAGCAGAGCTGGTTGAAGGGCAAGCATATCGATCTGCGCGTATGCGGCGTCGCCAATTCACAGGCGCTGCTGACGAACGTCCATGGCTTGAATCTGGAAAACTGGCGTAGCGAACTCGCGGAAGCGAAAGAGCCCTTTAATCTGGGCCGTTTAATCCGTCTGGTGAAAGAGTATCACCTGCTGAACCCGGTTATCGTCGATTGTACCTCCAGTCAGGCGGTGGCCGATCAGTACGCTGACTTCCTGCGTGAAGGTTTCCATGTGGTGACTCCGAATAAAAAGGCCAATACCTCTTCGCTGGATTACTATCACCAGTTGCGTCACGCCGCCAGCAGCTCGCGGCGCAAGTTCCTCTACGACACCAACGTCGGCGCGGGTCTGCCGGTCATTGAAAACCTGCAGAACCTGCTGAACGCTGGTGATGAGCTGGTGCATTTTTCCGGGATCCTCTCCGGCTCGCTTTCCTTTATTTTTGGTAAGCTGGATGAGGGCATGAGCCTTTCTGAAGCCACTAAACTGGCGCGCGAGATGGGCTATACCGAACCGGACCCGCGCGACGATCTTTCCGGCGTGGATGTGGCGCGCAAGCTGCTGATCCTTGCCCGCGAAACCGGGCGCGAGCTGGAGCTCTCGGATATTATCGTTGAGCCTGCGCTGCCTGCCGACTTCGACGCCAGCGGCGATGTCGAAAGCTTTATGGCGCGACTGCCGACGCTTGACGATCAATTCGCCTCGCGGGTTGCTAAAGCGCGCGACGAGGGTAAAGTCTTACGCTACGTCGGCAATATTGAAGAAGATGGCGTCTGCCGGGTGAAAATCGCCGAAGTCGACGGCAACGATCCGCTGTTCAAGGTGAAAAACGGCGAGAACGCGTTGGCATTTTACAGCCACTATTATCAGCCTCTGCCGCTGGTGCTGCGCGGCTATGGCGCGGGGAATGACGTGACGGCGGCTGGCGTGTTCGCCGACCTGCTACGCACCCTGTCATGGAAGTTAGGAGTTTAAGATGGTCAAAGTATACGCCCCGGCTTCCAGTGCCAATATGAGCGTCGGTTTTGATGTGCTGGGAGCCGCGGTGACGCCGGTTGACGGCACCTTGCTGGGGGATAACGTCTCGGTAGAGACGGCGGCGGAGTTTAGCCTACGTAATGTAGGCCGCTTCGCCGGCAAATTACCGTCGGCGCCGCAGGAAAATATCGTTTATCAATGCTGGGAAGCCTTTTGCCGCGAGATCGGTAAAACGGTTCCGGTGGCGATGACCCTGGAAAAAAATATGCCGATCGGCTCGGGCCTTGGCTCCAGCGCTTGTTCGGTGGTCGCCGCGCTGGTGGCAATGAATGAGTTTTGTGGTAAGCCGCTGAATGAAACCCGAATGCTGGCGCTGATGGGCGAGATGGAAGGGCGCATCTCCGGCAGCGTTCACTATGATAACGTGGCGCCGTGCTACCTTGGCGGTATGCAACTGATGATCGAAGAAAATGGCATCATCAGCCAGCAGATCCCGGGTTTTGATGAATGGTTGTGGGTGCTGGCCTATCCGGGGATTAAGGTCTCTACCGCCGAAGCGCGTGCGATTCTTCCGGCGCAGTATCGCCGCCAGGACTGTATCGCCCACGGTCGTCACCTTGCAGGGTTTATTCACGCCTGCTATAGCCGTCAGCCGCAGCTGGCGGCAAAGTTAATGAAAGATGTTATCGCCGAACCGTACCGTACCAAACTGCTGCCGGGCTTCAGTGAAGCGCGTCAGGCGGCGATGGAGATCGGCGCGCAGGCTTGCGGTATCTCCGGCTCCGGCCCGACGCTGTTCGCGTTGTGCGATAAACCGGACACCGCGCAGCGCGTCGCCGACTGGCTGGCCGCGCATTATCTGCAAAATCAGGAAGGCTTCGTTCATATTTGCCGGCTGGACACGGCGGGCGCTCGAGTAGTGGGATAAGTGATGAAACTGTATAACTTAAAAGATCATAACGAACAGGTCAGCTTCGCGCAGGCCGTGACGCAAGGGCTTGGCAAACAACAGGGGCTGTTCTTTCCGCACGATCTGCCGGAATTCAACCTGACCGAAATCGACGAAATGCTGGAACAGGATTTCGTGAACCGCAGCGCGAAAATCCTGTCGGCCTTTATTGGCGACGAGATCCCGCAGAATGAACTACAGGCCCGCGTTGCCGCGGCGTTCGCCTTCCCGGCGCCGGTAAGTCAAGTACAGGATGATATCGGCTGCCTGGAACTGTTCCACGGTCCGACGCTGGCGTTTAAAGACTTTGGTGGCCGCTTTATGGCCCAAATGCTGACGCATATCGCGGGCGATAAGCCGGTGACGATTCTGACCGCTACCTCCGGCGACACCGGCGCGGCCGTGGCGCACGCCTTCTACGGCCTGCCGAACGTCAAAGTGGTTATCCTCTATCCGCGCGGTAAGATCAGCCCGCTGCAGGAGAAGCTGTTCTGTACCCTGGGCGGCAATATCGAAACCGTGGCGATTGACGGCGACTTCGACGCCTGTCAGGCGCTGGTTAAGCAGGCGTTTGACGATGAAGAGCTGAAGGTCGCGCTTGGCCTCAACTCCGCCAACTCTATTAACATCAGCCGCCTGCTGGCGCAGATCTGCTACTACTTCGAGGCGGTCGCGCAATTGCCGCAGGAAGCCCGCAATCAGCTGGTGGTGTCGGTGCCAAGCGGCAACTTCGGCGATCTTACTGCCGGCCTGCTGGCGAAATCGCTGGGGCTGCCGATTAAGCGTTTTATTGCCGCGACCAACGCCAATGACACCGTGCCGCGCTTCCTGCAGGATGGCAACTGGGCGCCGAAGGCGACGCAGGCGACCCTGTCTAACGCGATGGACGTCAGCCAACCGAACAACTGGCCGCGCGTGGAGGAGTTATTCCGCCGTAAAATATGGCGTCTGAATGAACTGGGCTATGCTGCGGTGGATGATGAAACCACTAAAGCGACCATGCGTGAATTGAAAGCCATCGGCTATACCTCGGAACCGCATGCGGCCATTGCCTATCGCGCGTTGCGCGACCAGCTGCAGCCGGGAGAGTATGGGTTATTCCTCGGAACGGCGCATCCGGCTAAATTCAAAGAGAGCGTAGAAGAGATCCTACAGGAGACGTTGCCGCTGCCGAAAGAACTGGCCGACCGCGCCGACCTGCCGCTGCTCTCGCACAATCTCCCAGCCGACTTCGCCGCGCTGCGTAAGCTGATGATGGGCTAGCATTGCCATTCCGCTGTTCGTTAAACCGGGTTCCGCGCCCGGTTTTTTTACGCCCGAAAATGGAGAGATTGTGTATAACTGACCAATAAATGCGGAAGAGCATAAATTCAGATTGCGGAGAATAAACAGGGTAGTTTTGCAGGGTTAATATTTTGTTATCGACCCATAATGGGGGCGAATAGAAGGGGTTGCTTATGACAATACTGAAACCTGTTTTGCTGGCGCTTTCTCTGCTGCTGGTCGCTCCTGCGTTGGTTCATGCAGATGAAATTACCCTGATCCCGGCGGTGAAGCTGCAAATCGGCGACCGTGATGATTATGGACGCTACTGGGACGGCGATCGCTGGCGCGATCATGACTGGTGGGCGAGCCATTATGACTGGCGCGACGACCGCTGGCGTCCGCATGATGATTATCGCCGCCACGATCGCGATGACGATGACGATCAAGGCCATCATGGTCATGGCCACGAGCGGCATCACCACGACGACTAATCGTGCCGCCCCCGGCGCCATACCGGGGGCATTCAGGCTTACTGCTCGTGGCGTTTAAACACCAGTTCGCCGTTCTCCGATGCCTGCGCATCAAAGAAATAACCTTCGCTATCAAACTCCTGCAGTTGATCCGGACGGGTTAAACGGTTCTCTATGATAAAGCGGCTCATCAGGCCGCGCGCTTTTTTGGCATAGAAGCTGATCACCTTGAATTTGCCGTTTTTCTCATCGAGGAATACCGGCTTAATCAACTGTCCCAGCAATTTTTTCGGTTTTACCGATTTAAAATACTCATCGGACGCCAGGTTGATAACGATATCGTCGCCCTGCGCCTGCAGCGCCTGATTGAGCTTATCGGTAATGACATCGCCCCAGAAATGATACAAATCTTTGCCCTGCGGATTTTCCAACTTGATGCCCATCTCCAGACGATAAGGCTGCATCAAATCCAGCGGACGCAACACGCCGTAAAGCCCGGATAGCATACGCAGATGCTGCTGGGCGAAATCGAAATCCGCTTCGCTAAAGGTTTCAGCCTGCAGGCCGGTATAAACGTCGCCTTTGAAGGCCAGTATCGCTTGACGGGCATTCTGCGGGGTAAAGTCCGGATGCCAGTCGTGAAAACGGGTGGCGTTGAGGTCGGCAAGCTTGTCGCTAATGCTCATCAGCTTACCGATTTGCGGCGCTGTCAGCTTACGGGCGATACCGATAAGCTGTTGAGAATACTCCAGAAGTTCGGGCTGGGTATAGCGCGTCGTTGCCAGCGGGCTTTGATAATCGAGCGTTTTAGCAGGTGAAATCAGAATCAGCATATCCAGTCCTTGCAGGGAATTTCGACGAATTTTAACAAAAAAAGAGTACGGTGGGAGCGATTGCTGCGATTACCGCGCTATTCACGCGGTATCTCATCCCAGGCGCCTGGCGCCAGATGTTGCTGAATTTCCGGATAGCGAGCGGGATCGAAGACCGGCTGTACGCCGAGTTTTCGCTGGCGCAGATAATCGCTGGCGAGGATCCGTACCGTTGGCGACAGCAGCAAAATCGCCGTTAAGTTAGTGATAGCCATCAGCGCCATAATAATATCCGCCAATTGCCAGACCACCGGCAGGCTTACCAGAGTGCCTGCCAGTACCATGAATACGGTAATGACCCGGAGCGTCCAGATATGCAGCGGCTTATTGAGTCGCAGAAAGATCAGATTATTTTCGGCATAAATATAATTGGCGACAATCGAACTGAAAGCGAAAAGCAGTAGTACGGCAGCCACCAGACCAGGACCCCAACTGCCAATGAGATCGCCCATCGCGTGCTGCATGGTTTGAATCCCACTGACCACATTATCGCGGTTTTCGCGCGGCGCCAGCAGGATAATCACCGCGCTGGCGGTACAGATAACGATGGTATCAATAAAGACGCCAATCATCTGGACGATGCCTTGCGCCGCCGGATGCGGCGGCCATGAAGCCGCGGTAGCCGCCGCGTTTGGCGTGGAACCCATCCCCGCTTCATTGGAGAACATCCCGCGCTGGAAACCGCCGGTAAGCGCCTGGCTGATGGTATAGCCCACCGCGCCCGCCGCTGCTTCTTGCCAGCCGAAAGCGCAGCGGAAGATGGTTTCAAAGACCGCGGGTAGGGCGGAGAAGTGCCAGAGGCCAATCAACAGGCTGGCGCCGACCCACAGCATGGCCATCAGCGGGACAAACCACTGCATCAATCGCGCCACGCCGCGTAAACCGCGGACGATAATCAACAGCGTCGCGGCAGCCAGCGCGGCGCCGACGGCGGCCATCGGAAAATCGAAGGCATAGGCCATGGCGTGCGCCACCGAGTTGGCCTGCACGGTATTGAAAATCACCCCGTAGGCAAGCAGAAGTAGAATCGAGAAGACCACGCCCATCCAGCGCATCTCAAGGCCGCGAGCCATATACCACGCCGGGCCGCCGCGGAACTGGCCTGCGCTATCGCGCTCTTTGTACAATTGGGCAAGCGAGCATTCAGCGAAGCTACTGGCCATACCGAGTAGCGCGGAGACCCACATCCAGAACACCGCGCCGGGGCCGCCGGCGGCAATCGCTAACGCCACGCCCGCCAGATTACCGCTGCCGACGCGCGCCGCCAGACTGGTGCACAGCGCCTGAAAAGACGTTAAGCCGCCGGGCTGCGGGCGGAGGCTTTTTTTAAGGCTTTTGCCAAACTGACGAATATAACGGAACTGCACAAATTGCGTTCGCCAGGTGAACCAAATACCGGCGCCCAGTAACAGATAAATCATTACCGAGCCCCAGAGTATTTCATTGATAAACGAGAGAAAATCAGGCATTAAACGTCCTCTTGTCCATGCCGGCGCGCGGTGTAAGCGCTACCACTCCGGTGACAATCCTTTAGCATTCAGATAATTAATATGTCGAGTTTATCACACTCTGCGCTCTTGCATTGTCGGCGGTTGCGCTGACCCTATGGCGTGTTATCATCTTGGCAGACCGGTTACATCCCCTTAACTGCTGTTTAAGAGAAACACTATCATGACGGATAAATTGACTTCTCTGCGTCAGTACACCACTGTCGTAGCTGACACCGGAGATATCGCGGCAATGAAGCTGTATCAGCCTCAGGATGCCACCACCAACCCTTCTTTGATCCTCGGCGCGGCTCAGATCCCTGAGTACCGTAAGCTGATTGACGACGCTGTTGCCTGGGCTCGCAGCCAGAGCAGCGATCGCGCACAGCAGATTATCGATGCTTCCGACAAACTGGCGGTGAACATCGGTCTCGAAATCCTTAAACTGATCCCGGGCCGTATTTCTACTGAAGTTGATGCCCGTCTGTCCTACGACACCGACGCTTCCATCGCTAAAGCAAAACGCCTGATCAAACTGTATAACGATGCCGGTATTGGCAACGATCGCATTCTGATCAAACTGGCTTCGACCTGGCAGGGTATTCGCGCCGCCGAGCAGCTGGAAAAAGAAGGCATCAACTGTAACCTGACCCTGCTGTTCTCCTTCGCTCAGGCTCGCGCTTGCGCCGAAGCGGGCGTCTTCCTGATTTCTCCGTTTGTTGGCCGTATCCTCGACTGGTACAAAGCGAACACGGATAAGAAAGAGTACGCGCCGGCAGAAGATCCGGGCGTGGTTTCCGTTAGCGAAATCTACGAGTACTACAAGCAGCACGGCTATGAAACCGTGGTAATGGGCGCAAGCTTCCGTAACGTTGGCGAAATCCTTGAGCTGGCCGGCTGCGACCGTCTGACCATCGCCCCTGCGCTGCTGAAAGAGCTGGCGGAAAGCGAAGGCGCTATCGAACGTAAACTGGCGTTCAGCGGCGAAGTGAAAGCGCGTCCGGAACGCATTACTGAATCCCAGTTCCTGTGGCAGCACAACCAGGATCCGATGGCGGTAGACAAACTGGCGGAAGGTATCCGTAAGTTTGCCATCGACCAGGAAAAACTGGAAAAAATGATCGGCGACCTGCTGTAATCATCCCAGCGTGACCGGGCTGCCGGTCACGCTACTTCTTTTGAATCCTGTCTGTAATTCTCTCCAGCGTGTATCATTCCGCTTAATTGCACTATTTGAACGGAATGAATATGAATAAATTACGCATCGGCTTAGTTTCTATTTCTGACCGCGCCTCCAGCGGCGTTTACCAGGACAAAGGTATTCCTGCGTTGGAAGAGTGGCTGTCGCGTGCGCTGACAACGCCCTTTGAACTGCAGACTCGCCTGATTCCCGATGAACAGCCCATCATTGAACAGACGCTGTGCGAGTTGGTTGACGAGATGGGCTGTCATCTGGTGTTAACCACCGGCGGCACCGGCCCGGCGCGTCGTGATGTGACCCCGGACGCAACTTTAGCCATTGCCGATCGTGTGATGCCCGGTTTCGGTGAGCAAATGCGCCAGGTTAGCCTACACTTTGTGCCGACGGCTATCCTATCCCGGCAGGTTGGCGTCATCCGCAAGCAGGCGCTGATCCTCAACCTGCCAGGCCAGCCGAAAGCCATTCAGGAAACCCTCGAAGGGGTGAAAGACGCTGAAGGTAAAGTGCTGGTGCATGGTGTCTTTGCAAGTGTACCTTATTGTGTACAGTTGCTTGAGGGGCCGTATGTGGAGACGGAAGCGAGCGTTGTAGCAGCTTTTCGCCCGAAAAGCGCACGGCGTGAAACTTTATCCTGAATTTAATGCATTGCTGATATAACCTGTATTGCCGGTGGTGTGCTGTTTTATTTACGGTATAGTGTTTTTTACTTTACACATTGCGTAATATTACTGCGGACGAAACGTCAGTTATGTCACAACACACCCGAGCACTGAATCGACAAGATTATAAAACTCTGACGCTGGCCGCCCTCGGCGGGGCGTTGGAGTTTTATGACTTCATCATCTTTGTCTTCTTCGCCGCCGTCGTCGGCGAACTATTCTTCCCGGCGGATATCCCGGAATGGCTACGTCAGGTACAGACCTTCGGTATTTTTGCCGCGGGTTATCTGGCGCGCCCTCTTGGCGGCATTATCATGGCCCACTTTGGCGACCTGGTCGGTCGCAAAAAAATGTTCACCCTCAGTATTCTGCTGATGGCGCTGCCGACGCTGGCGATCGGCCTGCTGCCGACCTATGCCTCAATGGGCATCGTTGCGCCGCTGCTATTACTGCTCATGCGTATTTTACAAGGGGCGGCGATTGGCGGTGAAGTGCCGGGTGCCTGGGTCTTTGTAGCCGAACATGTCCCGGAAAAACGCATCGGTATCGCCTGCGGCACCCTGACCGCGGGGTTGACCGTTGGGATCCTGTTGGGATCGGTAGTGGCGACGCTTATCAACACCAGCATGACGCCGCAGGGTATCCACGACGGCGGCTGGCGTATTCCTTTCCTGCTGGGTGGCGTGTTCGGTCTGGTAGCCATGTACCTGCGTCGTTGGCTGCAGGAGACGCCGATATTTCTTGAGATGCAACAGCGCAAAGCGCTGGCGCAGGAGCTGCCGGTGAAGGCGGTGGCGCTCAAGCACCAGAAGGCCGTTATCGTTTCGATGCTACTCACCTGGCTGCTTTCCGCCGGGGTGGTAGTGGTGATCCTGATGTCGCCGGTGTGGCTGCAAAAACATTATGGCTTTGCGCCGGCGATTACCCTGCAGGCCAATAGCATCGCCACGATTATGCTGTGTATTGGCTGTTTACTCGCCGGTCTGGCGGCAGACCGATTCGGCGCCAGCCGCACTTTTATCGTCGGTAGCCTGCTGTTAGCGGCGGCCAGTTGGGCCTTTTACCACCTTTCCGGCGCCAGCCCGCAGCGGCTGTTCCTGCTGTATGGCACGGTTGGACTGTGTGTCGGCGTGGTGGGGGCGGTACCTTACGTAATGGTGCGCGCCTTCCCGGCGGAAGTGCGTTTTACCGGCATCTCGTTTTCCTACAATTTGTCATACGCCATTTTCGGCGGCCTGACGCCGATTGCCGTCACGATGCTGATGGGGGTTTCGCCGATGGCGCCGGCCTGGTACGTACTGGCGCTGTCGCTGATGGGGCTGGGTCTGGGTATTTGGCTGCGTCAGGGGTTGACGGCGCAGGCGGTTTTACCGCAAGGAGAACTGCAGCGTTAAATTTAACGCCGCCGCCCGCGTTGTGGGCGGCGGCAGGCCATTAGCGTGGCTCGCCAATCGGCAGGACGGTACGGCCGAACTGCTCGTTCAACACTTCACCCATCGCCAGGTAAATAGCGCTCGCGCCGCATACCAGGCCGATCCAGCCGGCAATTTTAACAATGCCTTCGTTATCAACCAGGTGGCCAATCGCCAGCAGCGCGAACAGCACCGTCAGGCTCAGGAACACGAACTGCAGCATGCGCGCGGCTTTCAGCGTGCCGAAGAACATGAACAACGTAAAGATACCCCACAGGCCAAGATACATGCCCAGGAAATGCGGATTCGGCGCATCAGCCAGGCCCATTTTCGGCATCAGGAGGATCGCGACCAACGTCAACCAGAAGGAGCCGTAGGACGTAAAAGCGGTTAAACCAAAGGTGTTGCCTTTTTTATACTCGAGCAGGCCGGCAAAAATTTGCGCAATGCCGCCGTAAAAAATGCCCATCGCCAGGATAGCTACATCGAATGCGAAAAGGCCGCTATTCGCCAGGTTAAGCAGAATAGTGGTCATGCCGAAACCCATAAGGCCCAGCGGTGCCGGATTAGCCAACTTAGTGTTGCCCATAATTCCTCAAAATAATGATTAGAAAGGGAAGCATTACCCCGCCACTTGCGGTGGGGCGCGGCATAATAATGAGGCGTGCAGAGGCTGTCTATGATCTGGCGGGGTATTTTTCAGCAATTTACCTTTCGCGGCGATAATGGCGAACTCTTTGGCGAACTCGTGCGATATCCAGTGAATATGTTCTTATTTACTATTTATTTTTTTGTATGGATTATGACGGCTATTTTGTCCGTCTGGCATGTTGTTCGCTCTCGCACCTGTGCTCTGCCATAAAAATTTTTTTTGGCCTGCCCCTTGATGAAAACCAGCGCGACCCCATCTTGTAGTCAACCGCAGTGAAGAACCTGAAAAAAAATGATGTCAGGGTAGTTGAAACCGCACGTTTCGCCCTTATTACAGGTTCACAACCACATGTTGATCGAATTTTTAGTGGAGACGTTTAGATGGGTAAAATTATTGGTATCGACCTGGGTACTACCAACTCTTGTGTAGCGATTATGGATGGCACTACCGCTCGCGTGCTGGAGAACGCCGAAGGCGATCGCACCACGCCTTCTATCATTGCCTATACCCAGGATGGTGAAACTCTGGTTGGTCAGCCGGCTAAACGTCAGGCAGTGACAAACCCGCAAAACACCCTGTTTGCGATTAAACGCCTGATTGGTCGCCGCTTCCAGGATGAAGAAGTTCAGCGTGACGTTTCCATCATGCCGTACAAAATCGTTGCCGCAGATAATGGCGACGCATGGCTTGATGTGAAAGGCACCAAAACCGCGCCGCCGCAGATTTCTGCTGAAGTGCTGAAGAAAATGAAGAAAACCGCTGAAGATTACCTGGGTGAGCCGGTAACTGAAGCTGTTATCACCGTACCTGCGTACTTCAACGATGCTCAGCGTCAGGCAACCAAAGATGCCGGCCGTATCGCGGGTCTGGAAGTCAAACGTATCATCAACGAACCGACTGCCGCTGCGCTGGCATACGGTCTGGATAAAGAAGTCGGCAACCGTACTATCGCGGTATACGACCTCGGTGGTGGTACCTTCGATATTTCTATTATCGAAATCGACGAAGTTGACGGCGAAAAAACCTTCGAAGTGCTGGCAACCAATGGTGATACCCACCTGGGTGGTGAAGACTTCGATACTCGTCTGATCAACTACCTCGTTGACGAGTTTAAGAAAGAGCAGGGCATTGACCTGCGCAACGACCCGCTGGCGATGCAGCGTCTGAAAGAAGCTGCAGAAAAAGCGAAAATTGAGCTGTCTTCCGCTCAGCAGACCGACGTTAACCTGCCGTATATCACCGCAGACGCGACCGGTCCGAAACACATGAACATTAAAGTGACTCGCGCGAAACTGGAAAGCCTGGTTGAAGATCTGGTTAACCGTTCCATCGAGCCGCTGAAAGTTGCCCTGCAGGATGCCGGTCTGTCCGTTTCCGATATCAACGACGTGATCCTCGTTGGTGGTCAGACTCGTATGCCGATGGTGCAGAAGAAAGTTGCCGAGTTCTTTGGTAAAGAACCGCGTAAAGACGTTAACCCGGATGAAGCTGTGGCTATCGGCGCAGCGGTTCAGGGGGGTGTTCTGACTGGTGAAGTTAAAGACGTTCTGCTGCTGGACGTTACCCCGCTGTCGCTGGGTATCGAAACCATGGGCGGCGTGATGACCGCGCTTATCAGCAAAAACACCACTATCCCGACCAAGCACAGCCAGGTGTTCTCTACTGCGGAAGACAACCAGTCCGCGGTAACCATCCATGTGCTGCAGGGTGAGCGTAAACGCGCTTCTGATAACAAATCTCTGGGTCAGTTCAACCTGGATGGTATTAACCCAGCGCCGCGCGGTATGCCGCAGATCGAAGTAACCTTCGATATCGATGCTGACGGTATCCTGCACGTTTCCGCGAAAGATAAAAACAGCGGTAAAGAGCAGAAGATCACCATCAAGGCTTCTTCCGGTCTGAATGAAGAAGAAATTCAGAAAATGGTTCGCGAAGCGGAAGCTAACGCTGAATCTGACCGTAAGTTCGAAGAGCTGGTTCAGACCCGTAACCAGGGCGACCATCTGCTGCACAGCACCCGTAAGCAGGTTGAAGAAGCAGGCGACAAACTGCCGGCTGATGACAAAACTGCAATCGAGTCTGCGCTGACCGCGCTGGAAGCTTCCCTGAAAGGTGAAGATAAAGCGGACATCGAAGCGAAGATGCAGGCGCTGGCCCAGGCTTCCCAGAAGCTGATGGAAATCGCTCAGCAGCAGCATGCACAGCAGCAGGCTGGCGGTGCTGACGCGCAAGAGAACAGCGCGAAGGACGACGATGTTGTCGACGCTGAGTTCGAAGAAGTGAAAGACAAAAAATAATCGCCCTTTGAACGGGTAAAACACTGGCACGGGCGAAGAGGTTTCCTCTCCGCCCGTGCACGCATGTTAAGGGGCTGAAAAACACCAATGGCAAAGCAAGATTATTACGAGATTTTAGGCGTTTCCAAAACAGCGGAAGAGCGTGAAATCAAAAAGGCGTATAAGCGCCTGGCCATGAAGTATCACCCGGACCGTAACCAGGGTGACAAAGAGGCCGAAGCCAAATTTAAAGAAATCAAAGAAGCGTATGAAGTCCTGACTGATGCCCAGAAGCGTGCAGCCTACGATCAGTACGGCCACGCCGCGTTTGAACAAGGCGGCATGGGCGGCGGCGGTTTCGGCGGCGGCTTCGGCGGCGGCGCGGATTTCAGCGATATCTTTGGCGACGTGTTCGGCGATATCTTCGGCGGCGGTCGTGGCCGTCAACGCGCGGCGCGCGGCGCAGATCTACGTTACAACATGGAATTGACGCTGGAAGAAGCGGTCCGCGGCGTTACCAAAGAAATCCGCATTCCAACGTTGGAAGAGTGTGATGTCTGCCACGGCAGCGGCGCCAAATCCGGCACTCAGCCGCAGACCTGTCCAACCTGTCACGGTTCCGGTCAGGTCCAGATGCGTCAGGGCTTTTTTGCCGTTCAGCAAACCTGTCCACACTGTCAGGGACGCGGTACGCTGATTAAAGATCCGTGCAATAAATGTCACGGTCACGGTCGCGTTGAAAAAACCAAAACCTTGTCGGTGAAAATCCCGGCTGGCGTCGATACCGGCGATCGCATTCGTCTGGCTGGCGAAGGCGAAGCCGGCGAGCATGGCGCTCCGGCGGGCGATCTGTACGTTCAGGTACAGGTCAAACAGCACGCGATCTTCGAGCGTGAGGGGAATAATCTGTACTGCGAAGTACCGATCAACTTCACCATGGCTGCGCTTGGCGGCGAGATTGAAGTACCGACGCTGGATGGCCGCGTTAACCTGAAAGTGCCTGGCGAAACGCAAACCGGCAAACTGTTCCGCATGCGCGGCAAGGGCGTTAAGTCCGTTCGTGGCGGTGCTCAGGGCGATCTGCTGTGTCGCGTGGTGGTTGAAACACCGGTCGGTCTTAACGATAAGCAGAAGCAATTGCTTAAAGAGTTGCAGGAAACTTTCGGTGGTCCGACGGGGGAGAAAAACAGCCCGCGTTCCAAAAGCTTCTTCGATGGCGTGAAAAAATTCTTCGATGATTTAACGCGTTAATTGCGTTTACCCACGTTATTAGCACAAGCCTGAACATTTTTGTTCAGGCTTTTTTCTATCCCAACTTCGGTCGCTGGCGGAAAACGCTATACTTTGTTTAACATGTCCGGATTTGATTTATTTTGAGTATTATCTATATTGCTTTTTTCGATAAAAGAGGCTGACAGTGGATGGGATCGAAAGGTGCCAATAAGGGCTTTGATTATAATTTAATCAAGGTTCTTGACGCTGTCATTTCGGCAGGTAATGCCGCGAAGGCGGCGAAAAAATTGGCCATTACACCTGCTGCGGTCTCTCTGGCATTAAGACGACTACAAAACTTCTATCACCAGGAGCTGTTTGTCAGAAGTAAAGATGGTTTACTGCCAACGGCGAAAGCGCTTGAGATCCACCATAGTTTTCGCCAGGCCATGTTGCTTGTCGATAATACCTTTCTGACAGAAAACAAGGATGATGATACCCGGATTACGATCCTTGGTAGCGACTTCATTGAAAGTTATTACCTTTCCCAACTGTACGGTAGCGCGCTTTTTGAACAGGGCGTTATCAATCATTTTTCATCCCGCAATATTAGCCGCGATAAAGCTAAAGAGCTTTTACTGACGGCGCAATGCGATTTATCGATCGGATCTGAGCCGCTGGTTGAGCCCGGGCTCGATAATCAAATGATTGATAGCTTCAGAAATTTCGTCTGTATTTGTGCCAAAAGTCACTTATTCAGCGAACTATCGCAGCTTTCTTTGCATCAGTTCTACTCTTCCCGCCATGCCATGTATCAACCCGGCATTTCCTCGCCTTCCATCATCACTGATAACGGATTATTTAAAGATGATGTTTATTATGACGGTTCACGTACCATGGGCTATTGCAGCGACTCTATCACCGGGCTGGTTGGCATGGTAGAAAGAACCGCGTTGATTGCGTTATTGCCTTTAAAGCTGGCGCTATTTTATAAAAATCAGCGTAAATACGATATAAATTTTATCCAACCGCCACCAGAGTTAATGTTCAAGTCCGTGCAGGTTTATGCTTCATGGAACAAAAATAGCAAAAATATATCAGCGATCAATGAAACGGTTTCCATGTTACATACGCTGTCATCATTCAGACGGTAAGTTCCATCATCTTACCGTCATTAAGATGATGTGGTTAGTCTTGATATTCTTTGATTACCTTTCCCCTACTGCGCCACTTACACTCCTGATGAATCTTTTTTAACTTTAGTGATGCAGGAGCGATTATGTCTATACCTAATCATTTAGAAACAACGGAAGTTGTATTACTGGAAGTAGAAATACTTCTAACCATTATTTCTATCGGCGCCTGGGGTGGATTCGTCAGTTTCCTTCTCCGTAAAAATAAGGAAGAGAGTAGCGAAACGCATCAGGGAATTATGAACTGCCTGACCCAGGTGGTGATATCTTGTTTTACCAGTTTTCTCCTTAGCGCTCTCGCAATCGAAAAAGGATTTAGCTTTAATATGGTACTGTTAGCCGCAGGATTAGGCGGCGTTTTTGCCGGTCCAATTTTAAAAATACTGGGCGAGAAAGTAAAAAATACGCTTGGTGGTACTAAGCTTAAGTAGTATTACTACGTAATAAAAGGCTCATCCTTGAGTCTTTTATTACCGATGCGCGCGCGTCAACTATGTCACCCGGTTTTTAATCCAGCCGTAAATGAACTCTTCATTTTGTCGATGCTTTTCGCCGATCTCCAGGTAATAAGCCCCCTGGCTGCAGTTCAGCGCTTTGACTAACACCTGTTCTCCTTCTTTACCTCGTCGCGTCAAATAGTCATTCAGCGCATTCAGGGTTAGCGGGCCGATGTTGCCATCTGTTTTTATATCCGGGTAGTATTGCTGCTCGCGATTCATCACGTTAAGCCAGCGCTGTAGCCACATGCAGGGATGGTGAGGACCAATATTCACCGCAGCGTCGCACAGCTCAAATGCTACCGACCAGGAGAGTTGCGATACCTGATCGAAGCCGGGTTTGATCCAGTAATCGGTCTCCAGAATCGTATAGGCCTCATTGTGAGAAAGCTCGCTCATCTTTCCCTGATAACCGTGCGCTCGCGCCGTTGCTTCGGTGATACCCCAGTTAGTTTCTCCGCCTTTGTCCTTTGGATTGGCGCTATAGCCGCCTTCCAGCCCCAGGATCCCATCAATAATTGGATTCATTTTATTCTCCCTGAATTAATGAATGTGCATGTACATCATTGTACCTAGCGTGACGGAAAAGACGGTGGTGAGAGCCGCCAGGGTTTTACGGAAAAACTGATTTCTGACTTTCGGTTTCCTGGATTCGACTTTCTCAATGGCGATGTCTTTGTTTACCTGCAGCCCCTGGCGCGGGATAGTGATGAAAAGATCGTTTATACCGAGTGCTTTGAGATCTCGTCTGATTAAATACAGTATCTGCGTTAGATTGGCATCATTCACAAAATGACTTCTGCTACCCCATAACTCATTGGCGATTTTCTGCCGTTCGATAATCTCCAGATGAGCGTTTTCAATAATGAAGCTAAGACATTTAGAACGCATTGCTGTCATTCGAATAACTTGCGAATTTGAGCTCGTTCTTAGTTCATATTTCTGTTCGTTGTAGATGCAGTTGTTATTGATGAGATAAGTTTTCATAACGTCTTCCTTTAGATTTGCACATCCTGATTGTCGTCGATGAATATATTGCACAAGAAATGGCTTAATCCATTTTTTGTCATCGGTTTTATTGTAGTGTTGTTTGTTGGGGAGACCTTTGTCACATAATCTCATGTAAGTTAAATGACAATTAATTACTACCTAAATCATACTTAATATGCTGTCTGTTTTTTACTCTTCAGGTGGGTTTGGTAGCCTGTTAGACCCGATGATGTTGGGCTGATGTTCCTCATCGATGTCTCAGTACGATAATTATCTGGCGTTGATGAATTACTGATGGTTTGTGATTAGCTAATTTTTAATGCGCAATGGATTATTGCTCTCGCAGAACGAACTGCGATAATTTTTAAACTTAAAAGGAAATTTAAAATGGCTACCAGCAAACTGATTAAAGGCGATACTCTTACCGAAACCAGCAACGCCGCTGATGGTTTTAATCCAGCAACTGAAGTCAGCAACTATAGCTATACTTCAGCGCGTGTCGCAAAGCCGGTCTATAACAAATATAAAGCAGCAACCACTAAGCCGAAGGTATTTGGCTATTATACCGACTGGTCTCAGTATGATGGTCGCCTGCAAGGAGACGACTCTAAAGATAACCGCGGTCGCGGCTACGACCTGACCAATATATCCCCGACTGCTTACGATAAAATCATCGTTGGCTTCGTCGGCGTAACCGGCTTCCATAAAGTGGATGGTCTGTATCGCGATGTGGTGGCCGAAGGGGCAGAGCAGTGCGGCAAAGTGAAGTACGAACCGACCTTCCTCGACCCGTGGGGCGACTTCCAGTCTTACGTCAACGTTGGACATAGCGTTAGCGGCTGGGACGTTGATCCGAAAACCGTAACCCAGGAGAACACCAAAGGCCTGCTCGGAGGTCTGCGTGACCTGCAGGCGAAAGCGAAACAGCAGGGCCACAACCTGGTACTGTCGATGAGCATCGGCGGCTGGACCATGAGCAACGGTTTCCATGAAACCGCAGCGTCTGATTCCGCCCGTAAAACCTTCGCCAAAGGCGTGGTGAAACTGTTCAAACAGTTCCCGATGTTCAGCGAAGTGGATATCGACTGGGAATATCCGAATGCCGAAGGCGCCGGTAACCCTTGCGGTCCGGAAGATGGCGAAAACTACGCCTTGCTGATTGGCGAACTGCGTAAACAACTCGATTCCGCCAACCTGAGCAATGTGAAAATCTCCATCGCCAGCTCCGCGGTCGTGAAGACGTTTGATTACTCCAACGTGAAAGCGCTGATGAAAGCGGGCTTGTACGGCATCAACCTGATGACCTATGACTTCTTCGGCACCCCGTGGGCGGAAACCGTTGCCCATCATACTAACCTGAATGCGCTGGAAGCGGGCGGTTGGGGTGTAAACACTATTGTGGAGCATCTGCTGTCCGAAGGTTTCCCGGCTGAAAATATCAACATTGGTTATGCCGGCTATACCCGTAATGGCCGTAACGTTGAGCTGGAGTCGCTGTCTCCGCTGAAAGGCACCTATAACCCAGGTAACGGCGATACCACCGGTACTTTCGAGTCCGGTACCAATGAATGGTATGACGTGATCTACAACTACCTGGATCTGGAAAACCAGAAGGGTCGTAATGGCTTCAACGTTTATACCGATCGGGTGGCTGACGCTGACTATCTGTACAACCCGGAATCCAAACTGTTTATGTCGCTGGATACTCCGCGCAGCGTCAAAGCCAAAGGCGAATACGCGGCGAAACTGGGTCTGGGCGGCATGTTCACCTGGACTATCGACCAGGACAACGGCGTGTTGCTGAACGCGGCTCGTGAAGGTCTGGGTTATGAAATTGAGTCTGAAACTATCGATATGGACCCGTTCTACTTCGAAGGCATCAATGTTGAAAAAGATGAATCTGAAGAAGACGATCAGAAAACGGACGTCAATCATGCGCCGAAAGCGGCTATTGAGCTGCTGGTTGTGGGCGGCTCTACCGTTCAGTTGTCCGGCGCCGGTTCTTCCGATGAAGATAAAGACGAGTTGACCTTTAGCTGGGGCGTGCCGTCAGAAATTAGCGTCGCGGATAAAACGGCGGAAGTGATTGAGTTCGTCGTGCCTGAGGTCAGCGCGAAAACGGCGTTCCAGTTCACCTTATTCGTTCGTGACTGCTACAACGAACCGTCCACTCAGCAGCGTTTTGTGTTGACTGCGGTTCCGGCTGCTGCCCAGGTTGAACCAAAACCGGCTGATGAAGAAGATGAAACCGACGTTATTCCGCTTCCTGACGAAGATACCAAACCGGCTGAAGATGACTCCTCTTCCGATGATGCGGCAGGCCAGGATGCGCCTCACGCGCTGTGGGATGCCAACACCGTGTACGGCGCAAGCTGGGGTACCTTCGAAACCGTGAGCTGGAAAGGTCACAACTACCAGGTGAAATGGTGGTCCCAGGGCGACCAGCCTGACCTGAACTGCGGTCAGAGCGGCGCATGGACTGACTTAGGCGCTTACTAATATTTCTGCGCTTAACGAGGTATGGGCTCCATGACAAAGCCCCGGTTTACCGGGGCTTTTTTCCACCAGGGAATGAGGAATCGAGTTGATGACCGTTGTAATTAAAAATAGCCGGATTGATGTGAATAGCTGGTATCAGAAAGTCACGTTAACCTTCACAAACGAAAGTAACCGCCCGGTAGATCTGAACCAGGCTGCAATTAGCTTTACCGCCTCCGGGCATCCGGATCCGTGGGGAAATACAGGAGGTACGCTGAAAGGGGATCGTTCGCTAACGTTGCGTGATACCGCTCAGGGAACCCTGGAATTCAATGAAATCATTATAAACAACAGCAGTGAGCTGCTGCTGCAGGCTGGGGAAAGCGGTACCCTATACTTTAGCCTGGCGGCCACCCAGGTACCGGTAAAATTATCTACCTTCACCCTGACTCTGGCGGCTTCCGATAGCGCAGATGAGGTTGAACCAGAACCTGAAGAACCGGCGGATGACACCGCTGATGAAGTTGAACCAGAACCTGAAATACCCGCGGATGATTCTGCTGATGAAGTTGAACCTGAAGCGCCCGCCGATGAGGCGATTACCGGCGCAGGACTGACCCTGGTTTCCGGGGAGGTAAAAGCCGCCAGCTGGTATCAACGCATAGCCCTGACGCTGACGAATCAGTATTCGCAGTCCGTCGATATTAATCAGTTGAAATTAGGCTTCACGGCGACAGCGCATCCCGATCCGTACAGCCCATTTAGCGGCACCATGATGGGTAACCAGGCGGTAACGCTAGCCAGCGACGGTGGCTGGCCGACAGAAAAAAATACCATCACAATCAATAATGACGGCGAGTATCTGTTGGCTGCTGGTAAATCGGCGGTACTGGAGTTTTATCTTTCGGCCACGCAAACGCCCGTCGTGCTGAGTGACCTGACGGCGACGCTGGCTCACGACCCTGGACGCCAGGGACAAATTATTCTGCAATTCCCGACGCAGGCGCAGAGCACCTCGCTGAAGCCGGAAATTGAGCTGCAATACTCTGATGGCCGCCAGCAGCGCTTTACCGGAGAGTGGGGCGCGACGCTGACCATTGGCGATCTGAGCGCCGGTAGCTACGTTATTACGGCACTGGAACTGTGTAACGATGAGATGAGAATTTCGCCCGTTACAGAATGCTATACGCTGGCGCTTGCTGCAGGTAATGCCGTTGAGCGCTGTCAGATTGCTTATCAACCGCCGGTAATTTTTGCCGCGATCGATCTGCTGCTGGCGGACGATGATCTGGCGGGCGCGGAAGTCGTTGTTGAGCTATGGTCGGAAGCAGGCGTGTGTGAAAGAACGCTGACGCTGATGGCGAATCAACCACAGCGCGTTACCCGGCTATTGGCCAATCATCAATATGCTATCTGTCTGCAGCCGACGACGATGAACAACCAGTTGCTCACCACCGCGGCGCAGGCCGCAACCATTGTGCCGAAGGTCGACACGACGGCGCAGGTTAACGTGGCATTACAAAAAACGCCCGTTGCGAGCGACAGCTTTGTTGAGGTCGCGGTGACGGTATTAGGCTTACCGCAGGGGACGGCCGCGCAGCGTTATCGTTTCTGCTGTGGCAGCTATCAGTATAGTTTCGTGCTGCAAAGCGACGCTCGCCAGCAGAAGCTGCCGCTGCGTTTGGCCGCCGGGGAATATAGCGTACAGGTAGCGGATGTGTATATTGCCGGTACGCCGTGGCGTTGCGACATCGGCTCGCCATTGCGTTTACTGCAAAGCGTTAATAGTGTCGCGCTTGAATTTGTCCAGGGCGTTCCGCTGCAGGTAAAAGGGTGGCCGAATTATCTGGCGCACGGCGGTGTGACGGTGAATGCGGCAGAGACGGTTGATTTGTATCGCAATGTGCCTTGCAGCGCGCTGTTTAAATATGATGGTTTTGATGGCGGCGGCGATCCGATCCCGGCGGCGGAAGTGGACAGCAATGGCGATGGTTTCCTGGATTATGCTTCGCTACCGATCCACAAAACGGTGCCGCTGGTTCGCCAGATCGAAGCCGAAGCGGGCCGCGCGGTAATGCCGGTAATGGTGGTCTATACCGCCAATGCCAGCGGCGGCAGCGCGGTATCGGATCTGCAGGATGAACAACGTTTACGCAATCACTTTGGTAACTTCATTACCCAGTGTCTGGCGGCGCAATCCTGGAAAGATGAGCAGCATCCGGTTCCGGCAACCTTCGTCCTCAATCCGGACTTCCTGGGCGCTATGCAGCAGGAGCCTTATGGCTATACCGCGCTGCGGAAAGCCAATAGCGTGCAGGTGAATGTACAACTGGCGGCGGCGATTAACGCGCTCCCTGCGACTCCTGGTTTCAGCGCGCCGGCACTGCCGACCTTCAGCAACGATTTGTATGGCTACGTGCAGGCGATTAACTATATCGTTCGCCAGTTCGCGCCTGATATCGCTTTTGGTTGGCAGACTAACGTCTGGGCGACGGGCACGGCAGATTGGCTGCTGCGCGCCAATGCCGCACCGATTGAACAAGGGGCGGCGATTGCTGAATTCATTAATGAATTGGGCGTGTACAGCGGCGACTATGCGCCAGACTTTATCGTATTTGATAAATTCGAACGCGACTGCTTCAGCTCGGATGCCTTAGCCCACTACGGTTGGAACGCCACCTGCTGGTTTAACTATCTGGGTATGGTGAAGGAGACGGCCAGAGCGTTGCAGAAACCAGCGATGTTGTGGCAGATCCCGGGCGGCCATATGCCGACAGTGGCTGAGGGAACCAGTAAAATCGCTGCGGCGCATTTTGCATCCGGCGGGACGTTCTTCATGGGGGATTCGCGGATTGGCAGCGATATCAACGCCATTACTCCGGCGTTGTTAAATACCGCGGTGAACAGCACAACGTATGGTGTTGCGACGGTAGGCGATTTTCTGCGCCGGGATGGCGGATACGATTGGAGCCAAATGCAGGCGTTAAATCTGCCGGACTATAACGTCTTTGCCGTGCTGTGGGGCGGAGGTTCTACAGTCAGTATCACTACCATTCATTCCAACGGTGAAGATGGCGGTTGGTTAGCGGAGAAAATGGCGGGGTACTACGCGGCCCCGCGCTATTTTAATTAATTGAGCTTTATTCCATGTAGCGTAAAGGCGGTGATTCAGCATAGGTACTATTCTGGATCGCTGCCTTTTCACTTTCTTGTTATATCATAAAAAATAATTTCATTTGTCATGAACGGCTGATGTTAAAAATGATTAATGATATTTTGAGAACTTTGTTGGTTATTTGTTTGAGGATTATCTTATTTGATAAATGATTGATTATTTGTGCTTTCATCATACATTTATACTATATTTAATATTTATTTATTATTAATTGCAGGCTAACGAATGTGTGTATATCTTTATTTCTCATATGATTATGGATATTTAATGAAGATATAATGAAATTAAATGGTTTCGAAAATGATAATGAGAATGCCTTGCACTCATATATTTTCTCTCAACAGGCTAAACCTCATGCTGCGATTGATGCCTTATTTTCTGCACTTCTGCCATTTGGTAAGCCTTTCATCGTGCAGCCGGGTGAAGAATTTTCGCTGTATACCGAGCAGAGCAGCCGCATTGTGTTGCTGGAGTCCGGCATCTTCTCTATTTGTCGCAGCGACAGAGGGTTGAATGTGTTATCGGTTTTTGCTCCGTCAATTGCAGGGCTGATTGATAGCTACGGCGTCACCTACGATGTTCCTACCCGCCCGGAACATTTTTTGATTGCTGAAACAGAATGCTGTGGTCGCGCGGTCCCGCTAGCGGATTTCATTAAGGTCACGGATGAGTGCAATCTTTGGCACGATGTCGCCCGTTTTCTCGCCTATCGTTTGATGGTGATGAACGTTCGCGATCGGGAACTGGTTGGCGTTGACTCTTATCTCAAGGTTCGTGCGTTATTAATCGAAATTGCCGCCTATAGCGACGAATATCGCCAGAGTATTAATGTTCTGAATTTTATTCAACGACGAACCGGAATATCGCGAAGTCGTACTATGAAGCTACTTTCTGAATTGCGCAAGGGCGGTTATATCAATATAGATGGCGGACGTTTGTTAGGGGTTAAGAAACTGCCTCTGGCCTACTAAAGACTGCATTAAATAACAGATTCAAGAAATTATTTCCTGGAAAAACATGTAGTTAAGAAAGGTCCTATAAAAACAGTCATTGTAGATTGCAACTCCCTGGCCAATTTATAATAATTAAATAACGGCAGAAATTTATTCTCTATTAGCGCTTATAAATCAGTGCAGGGCTTGCTATTCATTGAATATAGTATTTCTGTACGCTACAACTTTTAACGTTTTTGCGCCCGGTACCAGCATGAGATCTCTGTGAAGAGGGCTCGGTACTAAAATTCGTTATTAATTTATTTTCGACTTGTGTATTTAAAAGGTTATTTATGAAAAAACATCTTTTAGCGATGGTAATAACTGCCATGGCGGCGAGCGGTATGACCTGCGCTGCGAATGCGGACACCACGACGGTCTCCGGCGGTACGGTGAATTTTACGGGGCAGGTTGTGAATGCCGCATGCTCCGTTTCCGCTGACTCTATCGATCAGACCGTAATCCTGAGCCAGGTTCGCACCAGCAAACTGACGGCATCTGGAATGGTTGCCAATCAGAAAGAAGATTTCTCAATCAAACTGGAGGACTGCGACACCACGGTCAGCCAGAATGCGGCGGTGATTTTTAATGGTCAGCAGGACAGCACGCTCGCAGGTTCGCTGGCGAACACCGCTGGCGCGGGTGCGGCGACAAACGTTGCGCTGCAGTTATATGGCCCGGATGGGCAGGTTCTGAATATCGGCGATACCTCCGGCACCATCACCCTGATTGATGGTGAAAACACCGTGCCGCTGAGCGTGGATTATGTCGCTACCGGCGCGGCCACGGCGGGTAACGTTGCGGCAACCGCGACCTTCAGTATGGTCTATTCCTGATTGGTATCCGCATCCCTCCGCTGTTGTCAGCGGAGGGATGCATTTCATCTTCTCCCTGGTTATCAAATAATGAGTACGCGAATTACCCCGATTTTATTTTCGTTCTTGCTGCTGGCGGCGTTGGGAATGACTCAACTGGCCCATGCGGGTGGCATAGCGCTGGGTTCGACCCGAGTTATTTATCCGCAGGGCGATAAGCAGGTTTCTCTGCCGGTGATTAACTCTTCCAGCAATAATGTATTTTTAATCCAGTCGTGGGTGGCGAACGCCGATGGCGGCAGAAGCGCAGATTTTGTCGTTACCCCGCCGCTGTTCGTCATTCAGCCGGGAAAAGAAAATCTGCTGCGTATCATGTACGTTGGCCCCTCGTTGCCGACAGATCGCGAAAGCGTCTTTTATCTCAACAGTAAGGCCATCCCTTCGGTTAATAAAAGTAAGCTGGCGGCTAATTCACTGCAAATCGCCACGCAAAGCGTTATTAAACTGTTTATTCGCCCTAAACACTTGTCTGTTGCCTCGGTAGACGCGCCGGGAATGTTACGCTGTCAGCGTGCCGGTGACCGCCTGAGTATCGCCAATCCTTCCCCGTATTATGTCTCGCTGGTTGATATTCATGTGGGCGGGCAGAAATTAGCCAATGCGATGGTGCCGCCGAAAAGCGAGATAAACTTGCACGGCGGAACAGGGCAGGTGACTTTCCAGTCGATTAACGATTTCGGCGCCACCACGCCGCAGCAAACCTGTCTGAGCCAGTAAGATTGTGTTGAAACTCGATGTCGCCGCTCGCCAGTTGACGGTGGGTAGACTACCTGCGCTTATCAGCCTGGCTCTAATCTCGGCAAGCGTATGTACGCTGCCGCGCGGCTGGGCGGAAAACTATTTTAACCCTGCCTTTTTATCTGACGACCCGTCGAAAATCGCTGACCTGTCGCATTTTGAGGGTAACGGTCAGGCGCCGGGAGTTTATCGGGTCGATGTCTACCTTAATGGCGCATTGCTGACGACGCGCGATATCGCTTTTCGCGCGAACCCGCAAGCTACCGATGGCTCAGGTCTACGCGCCTGCCTGACGCCCGAAATGCTCAACGGCATGAACGTGAATATCAGCGCGTTTCCACCGTTGGCGAAGGCAAGCGTGGGGGACTGCGTCGATCTCGCGGCGGCGATCCCTGCCGCCTCCAGCGCTTTTGACTTTAATCAGCAGCGGCTGAATATCAGCATTCCGCAGGCGGCGCTGAACACCCGGGCGCGGGGCTATATTCCGCCGCAAAACTGGGATGAAGGTATCAATGCATTGCTGCTCAACTATACGTTTACCGGCGCGAATAGCCGGGACCGTAGCGCTGGCGGCACCAATAGCGACAGCTACTTCCTGGGGCTTAACAGCGGCTTAAATCTTGGCGCCTGGCGTTTACGTGATTACTCGACATGGAACTACAACAGCGGTAATCAGCAGAATAAAAGCGACTTGCAGCACATCAGCACCTACATTGAACGTGATGTAGCGAAGTTAAAAGGCGAACTGACGGCAGGCGACAGCTATACCCCTGCAGGCGTTTTCGATAGCCTGCCGTTTCGCGGGCTACAGCTGGCGTCTGATGACAATATGCTGCCGGACAGCATGAAAGGCTTCGCGCCGACTATCCACGGCATCGCGAAAAGCAATGCCCAGGTGACGATTCGCCAGAATGGCTACACCATCGACCAGCGCTATGTACCGCCTGGCGCCTTCACTATTGACGATCTCTATCCGACCTCCTCCAGCGGCGATCTCAACGTCGAGCTCAAGGAGTCCGATGGCAGCATTTCCAGTTATAGCGTCCCTTATGCCGCCGTACCGGTTTTGCAACGCGAGGGGCGGGTGAAATACGCCGCCACTGCGGCGACCTATCGCGGCGATAGCAGCCAGAAGCGGGATGTGAGTTTCGGCCAGGCGACCCTGATGTGGGGGTTGCCGCACGGCTTTACGCTGTACGGCGGAACGCAGTTTGCCTCCGATTACCGCGCGTTGGCGCTGGGTACAGGGGCTAACTTCGGCGACTGGGGAGCGATTTCTGTCGATCTTACCCAGGCTTACAGCACTCTGGCGGATGAGAGCGAACATCAGGGACAATCGCTGCGCTTTTTATATGCCAAATCATTGAACGACCTGGGCACCCATTTTCAACTGTTGGGCTATCGCTACTCGACCTCTGGTTTTTATACGCTCGATGATACTGCGTGGAAGCGAATGTCAGGCTATAACGGCCAGCAGGACGACGACGGCGAGCGCGATGCCGGCGATGAATACAACCTCTATTACACCAAACGCGGCAAGGTACAGGTCAATATCTCTCAGCAGTTCGGGCATTTTGGCTCGCTGTACATCACCGGCAGCCAACAGAGCTATTGGCACACCGATGAAAGCAATAAATTACTGCAAATTGGCTACAGCGACACGCTGGCCGGGGTCTCGTGGAGCCTGTCATATAGCAGCAGCCGCGCGCCCGGCGAGGAGGAACGCGACCAGGCTCTGGCGCTTAATATCTCGCTACCGCTCAGCCAGTGGCTTACCCACGGCGACGATATCACCCAGCGTCGTCATAACGTTTATGCGACGTTTTCCACCAGTAGCGATGGACACGGCGGCGTAACGCAAAATAGCGGTATCAGCGGCACGTTGTTGGATCAAAACAATCTGAGCTACAGCGTGCAGCAGGGCTACCAGAATCAGGGCGTTGGCGAGAGCGGTTCCGCCAGCCTGGAATACGATGGCGCGAAGGGTAACCTGAATGTCGGCTACAACAACAGCAATCATGGCGATTATCGACAACTGAACTATGGCCTCAGCGGCGGCATGGTCGCGCATGCTCATGGTCTTACCCTCAGCCAGCCGTTGGGCGATACCAATGTTCTTATCGCCGTGCCGGGGGCTGGCAACGTTAATATCGAAGATCAGCCGGGGATCCACACCGATGGTCGCGGCTATGCGGTGGTGCCGTATGCCACGACCTATCGCCAGAACCGCATGGCGCTGGACGTTAATTCGCTAAAAGACGATGTCGATATTGATGATGCGGTGATCAATGTCGTTCCCACCCAAGGGGCGCTGGTGCTGGCGAACTTTACCGCTCGAATCGGCGAGCGCGCGCTGTTGACGCTAAACCATGAAGGAAAACCGCTACCGTTCGGCGCCACGGTCACTATTGCTGGCGCGCCTGAAGAAGGCATCGTTGGCGACGACGGTGAAGTGTATCTTTCCGGCCTTAGCCCGCAGGGCACGCTGAAAGCGCAGTGGGGGCCGCAGCCCGACCAACAATGCCTCACTCATTATCATCTCCCCGACGTGAGCCAACCGCTGGCGCGTCAGCATCTGGAATGTCGCTAAATGAAGCCTGTCTCTTTTCTTGTTCTGTTAATGGGGCTGCTGCTGGCCCGCGGTAGTCTGGCAGCCGTTTGCCAGAATACCAATGGCTCGCCTGCGACGGTCGATTATGACCTGACGACGACGCTGACGGCAGCGCAAAATCAGGCCGGTTCGACCACTCAGCTGAGTAAAAACCAGGATGTAAACGTGCAGGCGATTTGCCCTGCGGGTTCTTCAGATTCCGGGCGGACGTTTCGTTCGTATGTCGCTTCTTCATCGATAGTGGAAACCAACGGCGACTGGAAATATATGCAGCTGGATGGCACCTATCTTGAAGGGGCGATGCGCATCGAAGACTCGGCGGCCGGGGTGTTTTATCCTCCAATGGATTATGTCTATATGGGCTATGACGCCAACGTTAACAATGGCTCACCATTCCCGGTACATGATTCAAACCTGGTATTTCAGCTTAAGGTGGTTAAACCATTTATTGGCACGGTAAATATCGAACCGAAGACCATGTTTAACGTTTATGTCACCACCACCGGGGATGATCCGCTGAGTACCGTGGTATACAGCATTGTCTACAGCGGCAGCGTGACCGTGCCGCAAAGCTGCGAGATTAACGCCGGGCAAACCATCCTCGTTGATTTTGGCTCACTGTACAGCGGCGGTTTCAATCGCGTCGGAGAAAAACCAACCGGTGTCCGTAATAAAAGATTCACCGTGCCGGTGAAGTGCAGTGGGGTGGATTCACAGGTTAGCCTGAGTCTGCGGTTGATAGCCACCGCCGATAGCCACTTAAGCCAGGCTATCGCCACCGATAATCCTGATGTTGGCGTTGTGGTCGAAAGCAGCGATGGCACGGTATTAACACCCAATGACGCCAGCAGCGTCGAGCCTTTTACTACCGATGAAAACGGACAGGCGACCCTTTCCCTGCAAGCGTATCCGGTCAGCACCACCGGCCAGACGCCGGCGGAAGGCGCTTTTACCGCGTTGGCTAACTTACGGGTGGATTTCGATTAATGCGCCTGTTTCAGTACTTTATCTTACTTATCCTGCTGTGCGGTAACGGCTGCTACGCCGACGATAGCGGTTACAACCTGGAATTTACCGGCACGATTGTCGCGCAAACCTGCGATGTCGAAATTTCCAGCCTCAGCCAGAGTATCGATTTAGGTCAGTTCTCGGTGGAGGATTTCCCCTCTACCGGTACGACGACGAAGTTCAAGCCGTTCAACATCAATCTAAAAAACTGCTCGCGGGGCATTACCGGCAGCAAAATCTGGTTTACCGGCATTGCCGACAGCGACAACCCGGCGTTACTGGCGCTGAGTGACACCGGGATGGGTAGCGAAAAAATGCTGGCTGGCGGCGTTGGCGTGGAGATCCTTGATGAGGACCAGGATGCCGTCAGCATCAATAACACCAGCTCGGTGGTCTATCCGCTGAAAACGGGCCGCAACACCTTATCGTTTTATATCCGCTACAAATCTACCCGACCAACCGTGACCTCCGGCAATGCGACGGCGGTGATGTATTTCGATATGCAATATGAATAGGCGAGCGGCAATGATCAAACAACTGTGCTTCTGCTGTGGGCTTCTTCTGGCGGTAAGCGGCGCGCTGGCGCATGACGGGAGGGTTTATGTGACGGGAACGATTACCGACAACACCTGCACGCTGTCGCCGGATTCTGAAAACATTCAGGTCGATATGGGAACCGTCAGCAACCGCCAGTTTTATCAAACGGGGGCCGGCGCGGAATGGCAGCCATTTTCAATCACGCTGCAAAATTGCGGTAGCACCGCCAGCGGCGTAACGCTGAGCTTTAACGGCGTCAGCGACTCGCAAAGCGGCGACCTTTTCGCATTGGATAGTGGAGCGAACGCGGCCTCTGGTATCGGGATTGCGTTATACGACAAGAACAAACAACAGATCGCGCCGGGGGCGCAAAGCGATGTGCAGGCGCTAAGCGCGGGCGCTGCGTCCCAACGTTTACAGTTTTATGCCCGCTATGTGGCTGATGGCGCCCCGGTGGCGCCGGGTGTAGCCGATGCTTCCGCGACTTTTGTGCTGAGTTATGAATAGACGATTTTTCTGCTGGTTTTGGCTCTGGCTGTTGCCCTTTGGAATAGGTCATGCGGGCGTGGTGATTGGCGGCACGCGTTTTATTTATCACGCTGAGCGGACGACGCTGAGCGTTCCGCTACGCAATACCTCTGAGAGCGACTGGCTGGTGGACAGCCACGTGCTGAGCGGTGGACGCTGGCCAGGCGCTGATAATTTGTCACCCCGTAAACCGCCATTCGTGGTCACGCCGCCGCTCTTCTTATTGCGCGCAGGGCAGGAGAACACGCTACGTGTCGCGTGGAGCGGCGAGGCGCTGGCGCAGGATCGTGAAACTTTGTTCACCCTGAGTATTGCCGCTATTCCATCGGGAAAAACCGGCGTCAATAGCGTGCAGATGGCCTTTCGCTCGGCGTTAAAGCTGATTTATCGGCCCGTAGGGCTAACCGGCGATCCGCAGCAGGCTTATCGCCAATTAGCTTGGAACTTAACGGCGGATGGTCTGACGGTACGCAATGCCGGGCCCTACTACGTCACCCTCTTTTCAACCCGCGTCAACGGTGCGCCTATAGA
This sequence comes from Klebsiella sp. 141153, assembly GCF_032601995.1. Taxonomy (NCBI): domain Bacteria; kingdom Pseudomonadati; phylum Pseudomonadota; class Gammaproteobacteria; order Enterobacterales; family Enterobacteriaceae; genus Klebsiella; species Klebsiella sp. 141153. The sequence continues at coordinate 155,982 of NZ_JAQIRJ010000013.1, forward strand.
CGCCGCGGGGGTGGTCGCGCCCTTTTCTACCCGCCGCACGTCGTGGTGTCGACTGGCGACACGCTGCGTCGTGCGCTGGCAAAGTCTCAACGATGCCGGAGGAGTAATGCCGCCGGTTACGGTAACGGCGCAACGGTGATGACGATTTTACTCAGCCCCTGTGGGCATCCCCTGAACTTAATAATGAGAACTCAATAATGCGCAAACTTTCCTGTAAATCGGCGGTGTGCATGGCGCTTGGCGGCGTCATCTCTTTTTCCGTACTGGCGGCGAATACCACTCCAGCTGCCAGCGATATTGGACCGGCAGCTGAAGCCTATATCGCCAGCCATCCTGATAAAGTCGGCGAAGCGGTGGCGACGTATCTGGCGGATCATCCGGAATTCCTGATTGCCGCCAGCGAAACGCTACATCAGCGCCAGCAGGTCGCCCAGAAGCAGGCTTATGCGCAGCTGGCGCTGCAGTACCGCTCTGAACTGCTGAGCGATAGCTCTCCCTCCGTTGGCCCGGCGGATGCCAAAGCAGCGGTGGTGATGTTTTTTGATTACCAGTGTTCCTGGTGCAGCAAGATGTCGCCCGTGGTGGAGGAGCTCGTGAAATCCAATCCTGACACGCGTTTTATCTTTAAAGAGTTCCCGATTTTTTCACCCCGCTGGCCGGTGTCAGGTTTGGCGGCGAGGGTCGGTGAACAAGTGTGGTTGAAGGATGGCGGCACGAAATATTTGGCCTGGCATAATGCGCTGTACGCTACCGGCAAAGTGGAGGGGCAGTTAACCGAGCAGGATGTTTACACGCTGGCGTCGCATTATCTCACCCAGCCGCAAATGACGGCGGTAAAAACCGCCGAGCAGAGCGGGGCGGTGCATGACGCGCTGATGAGCAATCAGGCGCTGGCTCAACATATGAACTTTTCCGGTACTCCGGCTTTTGTGGTCATGCCGCAGGCTGCCGCTCCGGACGCCGGTCGTATCTCGGTAGTGCCGGGCAGTACGTCGCAGGATGCGTTGCAGATGGCGATTCAGAAAGCTAAAGGCTAAGTCTCAGCGACCGGGGCGCGGTTCCCGGTTATCTGCTTCCTCCGACCGAGGATTTCGCGTATGCAATTCAAGAAACGCTGGTTAGGGCTGGCGGCCATTTCACTGTTCACGATCGGCGGCGTGCGGGCGCACACTGTCGGTAATATCCAATTTTTTGGCAACGTAGTTACTGAAAGCTGCTGGAACGAAACGGAAAGTAGCGAGATTTTTTGCCAGCGCGCCGATCGCATCGAACGCCACGTGATTGTGGAAAATATCACGACTTCGCTGGCCTCAGCTTACGCGACGGTGGAAAAAAGCTATCTCGATACCGACAAGCAGCTCACCCTGCTACGGGTGGTCTATGATTAACGAGAGGTGCTTATAGCTCGGAAAAAATGAGTGTAATGGCAACTTAAATCTGATTTTTTCGATGTGTTAGCGGTTGTATCATACTTTTATCGAGTTATTGACCAACAAGGTGAGAGTAAAAGTGAAACATCTGCAACGATTTTTCAGTAGCGATGCTTCCGGGGGCATTATCTTAATCTGCGCCGCCGCGCTGGCGATGATGATGGCCAATAGCGGCGTCACCAGCGGTCTGTATCATGCTTTTTTGGAAACACCGGTACAGCTGCGCGTCGGTGCGCTGGAAATTAACAAAAACATGCTGTTGTGGATCAACGATGCGCTGATGGCGGTGTTTTTCCTGTTAATTGGTCTGGAGGTTAAGCGTGAGATGATCCAGGGGGCGCTTGCCAGTCGCCGTCAGGCGGTGTTCCCGGTGGTTGCCGCGATTGGCGGCATGGTGGTGCCTGCGCTTATCTACTTAGCCTTCAATGCCCAGGATCCCGTTGCGCGGGAAGGGTGGGCGATCCCGGCGGCGACAGATATCGCCTTCGCGCTTGGCGTTTTGGCGCTATTAGGCAACCGTGTACCAACGGCGCTGAAAATTTTCCTGATGGCGCTGGCTATCATCGATGACCTTGGGGCGATCGTTATTATTGCGCTGTTTTATACCAACGATCTATCGGTGCTATCGCTGGCCGTCGCCGCAGGCGCGATTGTGGTGCTGGCGGCGCTTAATCTGAGCGGCGTGCGGCGCACCGGTATCTATATACTGGTAGGCGCGGTGCTGTGGACGGCGGTACTGAAATCCGGCGTACATGCGACCCTGGCGGGGGTTATCGTCGGTTTTATGATTCCGTTGAAGGAGCAGAATGGCAAATCGCCAGCGAAGCAGCTTGAACATGTGCTGCATCCGTGGGTCGCGTTTCTTATCCTGCCGCTGTTTGCTTTTGCCAATGCCGGAGTTTCGCTGCAGGGCGTCACATTCGCGGGGCTGACCTCACTGCTGCCGCTGGGGATTATCGCCGGGCTGTTTGTCGGTAAGCCGCTTGGCATCAGCCTGTTCTGCTGGCTGGCGCTGAAGTTTAAGTGGGCCTCGCTGCCGCCAGGAACCCGCTTCCCGCAGATTATGGCGGTCGGCGTACTGTGCGGAATCGGCTTCACCATGTCGATTTTCATCGCCACGCTCGCTTTTAGCAGCGTGGATCCCGGATTGATCAACTGGGCTAAGCTGGGCATTCTGATAGGGTCTATCCTGTCTGCCGTCATCGGCTACATGATTCTGCGTAAGCGCGAAACGGATCTTACTCACAGCGTGTAACTTCATCGGGAGGGCCTGTGGGCTCTCCCGGACATATCAGGGAGGGATGCATGTCGCATATCAATTACAACCATTTGTACTACTTTTGGCACGTCTACCGTGAAGGCTCGGTCGTCGGCGCCGCCGAGGCGCTCTATTTGACGCCGCAGACGATCACCGGGCAAATAAAAGCGCTGGAAGAGCGACTGCAGGGAAAGCTTTTTAAACGCAAAGGGCGAGGTCTGGAACCGAGCGAATTGGGTGAGCTGGTATTTCGCTACGCGGATCGCATGTTTACGCTGAGCCAGGAGATGCTCGATATCGTCAATTACCGCAAAGAGTCGAACCTGCTATTTGATGTCGGCGTCGCCGATGCGCTTTCCAAGCGGTTAGTGAGCGGCGTGCTGGATGCCGCAGTAGTGGAAGATGAGCAAATTCATCTGCGCTGTTTTGAATCCACCCACGAGATGCTGCTGGAGCAACTGAGCCAGCATAAGCTGGATATGATTATCTCCGATTGCCCAATTGACTCTACTCAGCAGGAAGGGCTGTTCTCGGTGAAAATCGGCGAGTGCGGGGTCAGCTTCTGGTGTATGAATCCGCCGCCGGAAAAAGCGTTTCCCGCCTGTCTTGAGGAGCGTCGCCTGCTTATTCCCGGCCGTCGTTCAATGCTCGGGCGCAAGCTGCTGAACTGGTTTAATTCGCAGGGGCTACAGGTGGAAATTCTCGGCGAGTTCGACGATGCGGCGCTCATGAAAGCCTTCGGCGCGGCGCACAACGCGATTTTTGTGGCGCCAACCCTCTATGCTCACGATTTTTATGCCGATGAGTCGATTGTGGAAATCGGGCGCATGGAGAACGTGATGGAGGAGTATCACGCTATTTTTGCCGAACGAATGATTCAGCATCCTGCGGTACAGCGTATCTGCAATCGCGATTATTCATCGCTGTTTGCGCAGCCGCAAAGTTAAGCGCGACTATGGCCGGCAGAGGTCGGCCCAGACGAACAACAGACATAAAAAAACCCGCTTTCGCGGGTTTCTTTAACAAAGTTCAGCAAGCGGGCGATTAAGCCAGTTTGTTGATCTGTGCAGTCAGGTTTGCTTTATGACGCGCAGCTTTGTTTTTGTGGATCAGACCTTTAGCAGCCTGACGGTCCACGATTGGTTGCATTTCGTTAAATGCTTTCAGTGCAGCAGCTTTGTCGCCAGCTTCGATAGCTGCGTATACTTTCTTGATGAAAGTACGCATCATAGAGCGACGGCTTGCGTTGTGCTTGCGAGCCTTTTCAGACTGAACGGCGCGCTTCTTAGCTGATTTGATATTAGCCAAGGTCCAACTCCCAAATGTGTTCTATATGGACAATTCAAAGGCCGAGGAATATGCCCGTTTAGCCTTCTTTTGTCAATGGATTTGTGCAAATAAGCGCCGTTTAAGATAACGAGGCTTCATTACGTAGTGATGGCGCAAGATTCTACCAGCTTGTTGTAGTCGAATACAGTCTTTCCACCATAAAAATCGACGGCCGCGTATAGTTTTTCCTGCATTCTTACGCTGAGTGAATGAATTAGCAGGAACTTTCGTAATCGAGGTGCAATCGCTGGTTAACGTCGCCTGTTGTACAAGGTATACTCGGACGATTTTCACTGTTTTGAGCCAGACATGAAGCTGATACGCGGCATACATAATCTCAGTCAGGCCCCGCACGGGTGCGTGCTGACCATTGGAAATTTCGACGGCGTGCATCGCGGACATCAGGCGCTGCTGCAGCGCCTGCGCGCAGAGGGCCGCCAGCTCGGTCTGCCGGTTGTGGTGATGATTTTTGAGCCGCAGCCGCTGGAGCTGTTTGCCGCCGATAAAGCGCCGGCGCGGATCACGCGGCTGCGTGAAAAGCTGGGCTACCTGGCGGAAAGCGGCGTCGACTACGTGCTGTGTGTCCGTTTCGACCGGCGTTTCGCCGCGCTGACGGCGCAAGATTTTATCAGCGAACTGCTGGTGCGCCAGCTTGGCGTGCAGTTCCTTGCCGTGGGGGATGATTTCCGCTTTGGCGCTGGTCGTCAGGGGGATTTCTTGTTATTACAGAAGGCCGGGGCGGAGTACGGTTTTGACGTCACCAGCACTCAGACCTTCTGTGAAGGCGGCGTACGTATTAGCAGCACCGCGGTGCGTCAGGCGCTGGCCGACGATGACCTCGCGCAGGCGGAAAACCTGCTGGGGCATCCATTTACCATCTCTGGTCGCGTCGTCCACGGCGATGAGCTGGGGCGCACTATAGGTTTCCCGACGGCGAACTTACCGCTGCGTCGTCAGGTTTCCCCGGTTAAAGGGGTCTTTGCGGTAGAAGTGGCAGGGCTCGGCGATAAGCCATTACCCGGCGTCGCCAACATTGGCACTCGTCCAACGGTCTCCGGCGTGCGACAGCAGCTGGAAGTTCACCTTCTGGACGTTGTAATGGACCTCTACGGTCGCCATATAGATGTAATACTGCGTAAAAAAATACGTAACGAGCAGCGTTTTGCGTCGCTGGATGAGCTAAAAGCGCAAATCGCACGAGATGAGTTAACGGCCCGCGAGTACTTTGGGCTCACCAGGCAGGGATAATCCTACTGGTATTTATCAAACCGAAATAACGGAACCGAGAATCTGATGAGTGACTATAAATCCACCCTGAATTTGCCGGAAACAGGGTTCCCGATGCGTGGCGATCTCGCCAAACGCGAACCGGGAATGCTGGCGCGTTGGACCGATGATGACCTGTACGGCATCATCCGTGCGGCGAAAAAAGGCAAAAAAACCTTCATTCTGCATGATGGCCCTCCTTATGCGAATGGCAGCATTCATATTGGTCACTCGGTTAACAAGATTCTGAAAGACATTATCGTTAAGTCCAAAGGACTGACGGGTTTTGACTCGCCGTACGTTCCGGGTTGGGACTGCCACGGTCTGCCGATCGAACTGAAAGTCGAGCAGCAATACGGTAAGCCGGGCGAGAAATTCACCGCCGCAGAATTCCGCGCCAAGTGCCGTGAATATGCCGCCGAGCAGATCGACGGCCAGCGTAAAGACTTTATCCGCCTGGGCGTACTGGGCGACTGGTCGCGTCCGTACCTGACCATGGACTTCAAAACTGAAGCCAATATCATCCGCGCGCTGGGTAAAATCATCGGCAACGGTCACCTGCATAAAGGCGCTAAGCCGGTGCACTGGTGCGTTGACTGCCGTTCCGCGCTGGCGGAAGCGGAAGTTGAGTATTATGACAAAACGTCTCCGTCTATCGATGTGGCGTTCCACGCGGTAGATAAAGCCGCGGTACTGGCCAAGTTCGGCGTAGCCGACGTCACTGGCCCGGTTTCGCTGGTTATCTGGACCACGACGCCGTGGACCCTGCCGGCTAACCGCGCCATCTCTCTGTCGCCTGAGTTCGACTATGCGCTGGTGCAGGTTGACGGTCAGGCGCTGATCCTGGCGAAAGACCTGGTTGAGAGCGTGATGCAGCGCATTGGCGTGGCGGATTACACCATCCTGGCGGCGGTACAAGGTTCTGAACTTGAACTGATGCGCTTCAAGCATCCGTTCCTCGATTTTGACGTGCCGGCTATCCTTGGCGACCACGTGACGTTGGACGCGGGTACCGGTGCGGTGCATACCGCCGGCGGCCACGGTCCGGACGACTACACTATCAGCCAGAAATACGGTCTGGAAATCGCCAACCCGGTTGGCCCGGACGGTTCTTACCTGCCAGGTACTTACCCGTCTCTGGACGGTATCAACGTCTTCAAAGCCAACGACATCATCGTTGAGATGCTGCGTGACAGCGGCGCGCTGCTGCACGTGGAAAAAATGCAGCACAGCTATCCGTGCTGCTGGCGCCACAAATCGCCGATCATCTTCCGCGCCACCCCGCAGTGGTTCGTCAGCATGGATCAGAAAGGCCTGCGCGCGCAGTCTCTGAAAGAGATCAAGGGCGTGCAGTGGATCCCGGACTGGGGCCAGGCGCGTATCGAATCGATGGTAGCCAACCGTCCTGACTGGTGTATCTCCCGTCAGCGTACCTGGGGCGTGCCGATGTCGCTGTTCGTGCATAAAGAAACTCACGAGCTGCACCCGCGTACCCTCGAACTGATGGAAGAAGTGGCGAAACGCGTTGAAGTTGACGGCATCCAGGCATGGTGGGATCTCGATTCCCGCGACATCCTGGGCGATGACGCTGACAGCTACGAAAAAGTGCCGGATACCCTCGACGTGTGGTTTGACTCCGGGTCTACCCACTCTTCGGTGGTTGATGTGCGTCCGGAATTCGCCGGTCACGCCGCGGACATGTATCTGGAAGGCTCCGATCAGCATCGCGGCTGGTTCATGTCTTCGCTGATGATCTCCACGGCGATGAAAGGCAAAGCGCCATATCGTCAGGTACTGACCCACGGCTTCACCGTCGACGGTCAGGGCCGCAAAATGTCCAAGTCTATCGGTAACACCGTTAGCCCGCAGGACGTGATGAACAAACTGGGCGCCGATATTCTGCGTCTGTGGGTGGCTTCCACCGACTACACCGGCGAAATGGCGGTCTCCGATGAGATCCTCAAACGCGCCGCGGACAGCTATCGTCGTATCCGTAACACCGCGCGCTTCCTGCTGGCGAACCTTAACGGTTTCGATCCGGCAAAAGACATGGTCAAACCGGAAGAGATGGTCGTTCTGGATCGCTGGGCGGTCGGCTGCGCGCAGGCGGCTCAGGAAGATATCCTCAAAGCCTACGAATCCTACGACTTCCACGAAGTGGTACAGCGCCTGATGCGCTTCTGCTCCATCGAGATGGGTTCGTTCTACCTCGATATTATCAAGGACCGCCAGTACACCGCGAAAGCGGACAGCGTGGCGCGCCGCAGCTGCCAGACCGCGCTGTTCCACATTGTGGAAGCGTTGGTGCGCTGGATGGCGCCGATCATGTCCTTCACCGCGGACGAAATCTGGGGCTATCTGCCGGGCGAGCGTGAAAAATACGTCTTCACCGGCGAGTGGTATGAAGGCCTGTTCGGCCTGGCCGACGACGAAGCGATGAACGACGATTTCTGGGATGAATTGCTGAAAGTGCGCGGCGAAGTCAATAAGGTGATCGAACAGGCGCGTGCTGATAAGAAAGTCGGTGGTTCTCTGGAAGCGGCGGTTACGCTGTATGCCGATGCCGAACTGGCGGCCAAGCTCAACGCGCTGGGCGAAGAATTACGATTTGTCCTGTTGACCTCCGGCGCTAACGTTGCCGATTATGCACAGGCGCCGGCTGATGCCTGGCAGAGCGATCTGCTGAAAGGGCTGAAAGTGGTCCTGAGCAAAGCCGAGGGCGAGAAGTGCCCACGCTGCTGGCATTACACCAGCGATGTCGGCAAGGTGGCGGAACACGCAGAAATCTGCGGTCGCTGTGTCAGTAACGTCGCCGGTGACGGCGAGCAACGTAAATTCGCCTGATGAGTAAATCGATCTGTTCAACGGGGCTACGCTGGCTGTGGGTCGTCGTAGCCGTGCTGATTATCGATCTGGGCAGCAAATTCCTGATCCTCCAGAACTTCGCTCTGGGGGAGACGGTTTCGCTGTTTCCATCGCTTAATCTGCATTATGCGCGCAACTACGGCGCGGCTTTTAGCTTCCTCGCCGACAGCGGCGGCTGGCAGCGCTGGTTCTTCGCCGGGATTGCCGTTGGTATCTGCGTGGTGCTGGCGGTGCTGATGTACCGTTCGAAGGCGACGCAAAAGCTGAACAACATTGCCTACGCGCTGATCATTGGCGGCGCACTGGGTAACCTGTTCGACCGTCTGTGGCACGGCTTTGTGGTCGATATGATCGACTTCTATGTCGGCGACTGGCATTTCGCCACCTTCAACCTTGCCGATAGCGCCATCTGCATTGGCGCGGCGCTGATTGTACTGGAAGGCTTCTTGCCTTCCAGTGATAAAAAAACATCATAAAAAATTGCCGGATGGCGACGCTAAAGCGTCTTATCCGGCCTACAGTATATATCGCCCTTTGTAGGCCCGGTAAGCGCAGCGCCACCGGGCAAACAAGCGGCGGCAATATAAAAGAGCAAACCTGCATGTCTAACTCTGTACAGAGCAACAGCGCGGTGCTGGTGCACTTCACGCTGAAACTGGATGATGGCTCCACCGCCGAATCCACGCGCGGCAACGGCAAACCAGCGCTGTTTCGTCTTGGCGATGCCTCGCTTTCCGAAGGGCTGGAGCAGCATCTGCTGGGGCTGAAAGCCGGCGATAAAACCACGTTCTCGCTGGAACCTGACGCCGCCTTCGGCGTACCTAGCCCGGATCTGATCCAGTACTTCTCTCGCCGCGAGTTTATCGACGCCGGCGAGCCGGAAATCGGCGCGATTATGCTCTTTACCGCAATGGATGGCAGCGAAATGCCCGGTGTGATCCGCGAAGTGAACGGCGATTCCATCACCGTCGACTTCAACCATCCGCTGGCCGGGCGTACCGTTCATTTTGATATTGAAGTGCTGGAAGTCGATCCGGCGCTGGAGGGGTAAGATGCAGATCCTGTTGGCTAACCCGCGCGGTTTTTGCGCCGGCGTTGACCGCGCTATCAGCATTGTCGAAAACGCGCTGACGCTGTACGGCGCGCCGATCTACGTTCGTCACGAAGTTGTCCATAACCGCTACGTCGTCGATAGCCTGCGCCAGCGTGGAGCGATTTTTATCGAACAGATTAGCGAAGTGCCGGACGGCGCGATCCTGATTTTCTCCGCCCACGGGGTTTCACAGGCGGTACGCAACGAAGCGAAGAGTCGTGACCTGACGGTTTTCGACGCTACCTGCCCGCTGGTAACTAAAGTCCATATGGAAGTCGCCCGCGCCAGCCGCCGCGGCGAAGAGTCGATCCTGATCGGCCACGCCGGGCATCCGGAAGTTGAAGGCACCATGGGTCAGTACAATAACCCGGAAGGGGGCATGTACCTGGTTGAGTCGCCGGAAGATGTGCTGACGCTGGAAGTGAAAAACGATGCCCGACTGTCGTTTATGACTCAGACCACGCTCTCCGTCGACGATACTTCTGACGTTATCGACGCGCTGCGCGAGCGCTTCCCGAAAATCGTCGGCCCGCGTAAAGACGATATTTGCTACGCCACGACTAACCGTCAGGAAGCCGTACGCGCGCTGGCGGAACAGGCTGACGTGGTGCTGGTGGTCGGTTCGAAAAACTCCTCTAACTCTAACCGTCTGGCCGAACTGGCGCAGCGGATGGGGAAAGCGGCTTATCTTATCGACGATGCCACCGATATTCAGGAACAGTGGGTGAAATCCGCTGCCTGCGTTGGGGTAACGGCGGGCGCGTCGGCCCCGGATATCCTGGTGCAGAACGTGATTGCCCGCCTGCAGGAGCTGGGCGGCGGTGAAGCGGTGCCGCTGGAAGGCCGTGAAGAGAATATCGTTTTTGAAGTGCCGAAAGAGCTGCGTGTGGATGTCCGTGAAGTAGAGTAAGTTCTTTCATCCATCAGTATGAGAAGATGCCAGACTTAACGTCTGGCATTTTTTTTGGGAGAAAACCATGCGCTTACCGATTATTCTCGACACCGATCCGGGTATTGACGACGCGGCGGCGATCGCCGCCGCGCTCTTCTCACCGCAGCTGGATTTGCAACTCATGACGACGGTCGCGGGTAATGTCTCGGTGGAGAAGACGACCCGCAATGCGCTGCAGTTGCTGCATTTCTGGAATGCTGATGTACCACTGGCGCAAGGGGCATCGATGCCGCTGGTGCGTCCGCTGCGCGATGCCGCCTCGGTGCACGGCGAATCCGGCATGGAGGGCTATGATTTCGTCGAGCATAACCGCCAGCCGCTGGCTAAACCGGCTTTTCAGGCAATTCGCGATGCGCTGATGCACGCGCCGGAACCAGTAACCCTGGTGGCCATCGGCCCGCTAACCAATATTGCTCTGCTGATTACGCAGTATCCTGAGTGCCTGTTTAATATTCGTCGACTGGTGCTGATGGGCGGCTCGGCCGGTCGCGGCAACTTTACCCCTAACGCCGAGTTCAATATCGCCATCGATCCGGAAGCCGCCGCGAAAGTCTTCCAGAGTGGGTTGGACATTGTGATGTGCGGACTGGATGTCACCAATAAGGCGCTGCTGAGTGCGGACTATCTGGCAACCCTGCCGACGCTCAATCAAACCGGTAAAATGCTTCATGCACTGTTTAGCCACTATCGCAGCGGCAGTATGAGCAGCGGCCTGAGAATGCACGATCTCTGCGCTATCGCGTGGTTGGTTCGCCCGGATCTATTTACGCTCAAACCCTGCTTTGTAGCGGTGGAGACGCAGGGGACCTGGACGGCCGGCACCACCGTGGTGGATATCGAAGGGCGTTTGGGACAACCGGCCAACGCCCAAGTGGCGCTGGATTTGGATATCACTGGTTTTCAACGTTGGGCGGCGGAGGTTTTCGCTCTCGCGCCGTGACAGGTAAAGCTAGTGTGAATCGACCACATTACACCATAACTCGCTCGCTTCATCCGTCCACATGAGTAGCAATAATGAAGCGAAGCGTTCAGCCGCCGCGGAAAGAGGACGGTTTTTAACGCGAATCATGCCAAGCGTGCGCCTGATGACCGGTTCAACCAGCGGCACGCTGACGACAGCGCTGTTAGCGTGATGCGGCATGGCCAGGCAGGGCAGAGCCGATATGCCAAGCCCCGCCTCGACCAGACCCAGAGAGGTGGATAAATGTCTGACTTCGTAAAACCAATCTAACCTCCACGGTTTATCCTGCAGGCAACTTTCAATAAGTTGCCGATTACCGCTTGAGCGTCTGACGCCTATTAATCTCTGCGAGACGAGCTCGCGCCATTCCACTAATTTTTTACTGGCGAGCGGATGATCCTGCCGGCAAGCCAGCACGAAGGGTTCGTTGACCAGCGGGCTAAATTCGATATCGGGATGTGTGATGAAGTTCATATTTATTCCAAAATCGACTTCGCCTTTTCTCACCGAAGTCATGCAATTTTCTATACCTTGTTCATAAATTCGAACTTTGATGTGGGGATAGCGCTGATTAAATTGAACGATAGCACGTGGTAAAAAATAAAATACCGCCGTCGGGATACAAGAAAGCGTTACCGTATCATGCACATTCGAAGTCAGATTGCTGATGTTGAAAATGGCGGCATCTAGGCTGGCAATCAGTGATTTCGCTTTAGGAAGGAGCATTTGTCCTGCCTGGGTGAGCATGATTTTTCGGGTGGTTCGTTCGAAAAGCGGGGTATTAAGATTACTTTCTATTTTCTGTATTTTTCGGGTTAGGGCGGGTTGCGTCAGGTTAAGTACTTCAGCGGCTTTGCTAAATGAACCCAGTTCGGCAACAGTGACAAAGGCTTTCATACCGGATAGTTCATTGTTCATTGTTACTCCGTAATCTGAGATGAATTATTAATATGTAGAATGGCCTTGTTAATTATTACCGTGCCGATAGTTATTATTAATGTTTTGTAGGTATAAGTCTTATTTTCATATTTTATCAATCACTATCCGCCTTGCAAGTAGAATCAGATGGTGAACGGTTGTGCGATTAATGAATAATAAAGTAAATAAAAAACTTTAAATGCATTAAGTTCATTAAATTCACGCCCCGTTTATTTATTCTTTTTCTTCTATATTTGTAAGGAGCGTGTTATGAAACAAATTCCGTGTGTTCTCATGCGTGGAGGAACGTCAAAAGGGGCTTTTCTTTTAGCGGATGATCTACCTGAAGATATTCAAAAACGTGATGAGGCGTTATTAACCATCATGGGTTCTGGCCATGAACTGGAAATTGATGGTATTGGCGGTGGTAGCCCGCAAACCAGTAAAGTGGCTATTGTCAGTCAATCGTCCAGCCCACAAGCAGACATTGACTATTTATTTGTGCAGGTCATTGTCAATGAACGGCGGGTCGATACCACGCCTAATTGCGGCAATATGCTGTGCGCGGTAGGTGGATTTGCTATCGAAAAAGGTCTCATCGCGGCGAATTCACCGGTAACGCGGGTGCGTATCAGAAACGTAAATACCAATACCTTTGTCGATGCTGACATTCAAACACCGAACGGCCAGGTCGTTTATGAAGGGAATACCCATATTGATGGCGTTCCCGGGCAGGCGGCTCCCGTTGCTCTGACATTTCTAAACGCCGCCGGGGCGAAGTCGGGCCAACTTTTCCCCACCGGTAACCGGGTCGATATTTTTGATGATATTCGCGTCACGTGTATTGATATGGCGATGCCGATGGTGATTATCCCTGCACACAGTCTCGGTAAAACCGGATATGAATCTGCTGCTGAATTAGACAAGGACAGTGCATTTTTCCAGCGTCTTGAATCTATACGTCAACAAGCTGGCGCGGCAATGGGGTTTGGCGATGTATCCAACATGGTTATACCTAAACCGGTACTGGTTGCTCCACCGCAACACGGCGGAACAATGAGCGTGCGTTATTTCATGCCCCACAGCTGCCATAAGTCTCTGGCGATTACGGGCGCTATCGGTCTGGCGAGCTCTTGTGTTATCGCCGACACCGTGGTTAATGAGCTTACGCGAATGTCTGGTGAAGGATTAATTAGCGTTGAACACCCTAGCGGCAGCATTGAGGTGAACTTAAGTAACGCGAATGGAAATCCTGAAAATATTCGCGCATCGGTTATTCGTACCGCACGTAAGATTCTTTCTGGCATGGTTTATCTCCCTGAATAACTTAATCAGTGTTCTTCTATAATTTTATTCAGGTAAGGGATCAAAATGGATAAAAAAACAGTATGCAAGCTATTAGTGCTTGTCGCCATCCCATTGCTTATTAGTCTATTTCCGGCTCCAGCGGGATTGACCAAACTGGCTTGGGTGCTATCAGGGATTTATCTGGCGGCGATTGTTGGTTTGGTTATTAAGCCGTTTTCTGAACCGGTAATATTGTTAGTCGCTGTCGCCACATCAATGGTCGTTATTGGCAATTTAGGTGATGGCGTAATAAAATCATCGAGTGTATTAAGTGGCTATGCATCGGGAACTACCTGGCTGGTTTTCTCAGCGTTTACCTTAAGTGCCGCCTTTGTTATTACTGGTTTAGGTAAGCGGATTGCTTATATTCTTATTGGCAAGATAGGGAGTTCCACGCTTGGCTTAGGCTATGTTACCGCCTTTCTTGATCTCATCCTTTCCCCCGCAACACCGTCGAATACGGCTCGCGCCGGCGGTATCGTCTTACCTATCATCAATAGCGTGGCTGTTGCGTTAGGCTCGGAACCGGAGCATACGGCAAAACGCGTTGGCCATTATTTGATGATTAACGTCTATATGGTTACCAAAACGACCAGTTATATGTTCTTTACCGCAATGGCTGGGAATATACTGGCGCTCAAAATGATTGAAGATATTTGTCATATCAAATTGAGCTGGGGCGGATGGGCATTAGCCGGAATATTACCTGGCATTATTATGCTGTTATTAACACCGCTCATTACCTATAAGTTATATCCACCAGAGTTAAAGAAAGTGGATAATAAGGCAATTGCCAAAGAGGGTCTTGAGTCTTTAGGGCCGATGACCTTACGTGAAAAAATGCTCTCCTGTCTGTTTGTCATGGCATTAGCCGGTTGGGTATTTAGTAAGTCTCTTGGCGTTAACGAATCAACGGTAGCTATTTGTGTCATGGCATTGATGCTGGTGTTAAAAATCGTCACCTGGGATGATGTGATAAAAAATAAAGGGGGATGGAATACCCTGATTTGGTACGGCGGGATCATTGGCTTGAGTTCACTATTATCTAAAGTGGGCTTTTTCTTGTGGTTAGCTGAATTGCTGAAGGACAATATATCGTTTGGCACTCATAGCACGCTGGCTTTTGTCGTTATCGTAGCATTAAGTATATTAGTGCGTTATTTCTTCGCCTCCGGCAGCGCTTATATTGTGGCGATGGTCCCGGTCTTCGCTATGTTGGCGAATGTTTCCGGTGCGCCAGTGATGTTAACCGCATTAGCCCTGCTGTTTAGTAATTCGTATGGCGGTATGGTCACCCATTATGGCGGGGCCGCTGGCCCGGTGATATTTGGCGTTGGTTATAATGATATTAAATCGTGGTGGATTGTCGGCGGTATATTGGCTCTGCTGACGTTCATCCTGCATATCACCATCGGGGTATGGTGGTGGGAGTTATTAATGTACTGGAAGGTAATCTAATAAATTAATTATTGATTTTAATCTTTTTTATAATCTGCGTTCATGGAACAAGGATATATTTTAAAAACGCTAAATGGAGTGTCGCATTTTTATGTCTCCAGTAACAATTACATTGTCACTATTGTTATTTTCAATTGTGATGTTTATTTGGGAGAAGATCCCGCTGGCGGCGACCGCGATGATCGTATGCATTGTCCTGGTCGTAACCGGCGTGTTTGATGTGAAAACGGCCTTCTCGGGGTTTATTAACCAGAATGTCATTTTATTTGTCGCCATGTTTGTGGTTGGCGGCGCCTTATTCGAAACTGGCGTCACAGATAAAATTGGAGGAATAGTTACCCGTTACGCTCGGTCGGAGAAGCAACTCATCGTTATTATCATGTTGGTTTGCGGAATACTCTCCGGCTTTCTGTCTAACACGGGAACGGCCGCGGTACTGATCCCCGTAGTTATCGGCGCCGCGGTGAAGTCTGGCTATGCGCAATCTCGTTTGTTGATGCCATTAGCGTTTGCGTCGGCGCTGGGTGGAAACTTATCGCTTATTGGCTCGCCGGGTAATTTGATCGCCCAGTCGGCGCTGGAACAAGTCGGGCAACGCTTCGGTTTTTTCGAGTATGCCAAGCTGGGTATCCCTATGCTGCTTTGCGGGATCATCTACTTTTTGACAATAGGTTATAAATTGTTACCGGCACAATCTGTGCGTACCGAGGGAAAAGCAGAAAAGAGCAGGAAAGTTGACTGTCCTAAATATAAGCAAGTTATTGCGGTTTTAGTGTTGGTATTTACCGTACTGGGCATGATTTTTGAGAGCGTCATTGGTTTGCCAATTGCAATTATTGGTTCAATTGGCGCCTTATTTTTGGTTGTTACGCGAGTGATTACTGAAAAACGGGCCTACCAGTCAATTGACTCACAGACGATTTTTCTGTTCGGCGGTACTTTAGCTTTAGCGAAAGCACTCGAAACCACTGGCGCGGGTGAAATCATGGCCCGTTCTATTATCGATCTGCTGGGTCAACAGGCTTCGCCGTTCTTACTGTTAAGTGCTGTGTTAATCATATCCTGTGTATTAACGAACTTCATGTCGAATACCGCAACAGCGGCCTTGCTGATTCCTATTGGTCTGTCTATTGCGAATTCCATGGGGGCCGATCCGCGAGCGGTGCTAATGGCTATTGTCATTGGTTGTTCATGTGCTTATGCGACCCCGGTGGGGACGCCGGCGAATATGATGATTTTTTCCGCCGGAGGATATCGGTTTATGGATTATGTCAGGGTCGGATTACCGCTGATTATTATATCTGTGGTGGTGAGCTTTATTTTACTGCCGATATTTTTTCCTTTCTATTCGTAATAATACGGATAAAAGCATCGCCTAATTATTTAATCTATCTGAAGGACACAAGTCATGATTAAATTACATGATAGTGGGGTATATTTATCCCATCAGCATGGGATTATCCCAGAACAGGAATGCGCCAATCCTGTCGCCAAAGAGATTGCACGAAAGGGAACCATAGCATGGTCAATTTTGTCATCTCATAGCCACTCGGGAGATGAACAGAAATTAAAAATTAAATTTGATTCTATGACCTCCCATGACCTTACCTTTGTTGGCATCATCCAGACGGCAAAAGCCTCCGGCATGACCCGCTTTCCATTGCCGTATGTTTTAACCAACTGCCACAATTCACTTTGTGCGGTGGGAGGAACCATTAACAGCGACGATCATATTTTTGGTCTCACTTCCGCGCAGAAATATGGCGGGATTTACGTTCCGCCGCATATTTCGGTTATTCACCAGTATATGCGTGAAATGATGGCTGGTAGCGGCCAAATGATACTGGGATCGGATAGTCATACGCGTTATGGCGCGCTGGGGACGATGGCCGTCGGTGAAGGCGGCGGTGAGCTAGTTAAACAACTGCTGGGAAACACCTGGGATATTGATTATCCCGATGTCGTCGCGGTGTATTTAACTGGCAAACCTGCCGCTGGCGTTGGCCCTCAGGATATTGCGTTGGCATTAATTGGCGCGGTATTCAAAAACGGTTATGTGAAGAACAAAGTGATGGAATTCGTTGGTCCCGGCGTGGCCAGTATGTCGACCGACTATCGAAACAGTATTGATGTCATGACTACTGAGACGACCTGCTTATCCTCTATCTGGCAGACCGATGAAGAGACGCGGCATTTTTTACGCCTTCATGGTAGAGAGAAAGATTATCGTGCACTGTCAGCAAAAGAGATGGCCTACTACGATGGTTGTATCGAAATCGATTTAAGTACCATCAAGCCGATGATCGCGCTACCGTTTCATCCAGCCAATGTC
Organism: Klebsiella sp. 141153; assembly: GCF_032601995.1. Classification (NCBI taxonomy): domain Bacteria; kingdom Pseudomonadati; phylum Pseudomonadota; class Gammaproteobacteria; order Enterobacterales; family Enterobacteriaceae; genus Klebsiella; species Klebsiella sp. 141153. The sequence goes on from NZ_JAQIRJ010000013.1 coordinate 173,191, forward strand.
TATGAAATTGATACACTTAATCAGAATTTACCGGACATTTTACGCCAGGTTGAAATTGAAGCTGAGAAAATCTCGCTGGGACGCGCGAAGCTTTCACTGCTGGACAAAATAGAGAACGGTAAATTACGCGTTCAGCAGGGCATTATTGCTGGTTGCGCCGGGGGAAACTATGTCAACGTCGTACAGGCGGCGAATGCCCTGAGGCATCACTCCTGTGGCGATAATATTTTCTCGCTTTCAGTTTACCCCTCCTCACAACCGGTGCTGATGGCGTTAACGAAGAAGGGAATGATCAATGACTTAATGAGTGCGGGCGCCATTATTCGTACCGCGTTCTGCGGTCCTTGCTTCGGCGCCGGTGATACCCCGATGCATAATGGCTTAAGTATCCGTCATACGACGCGTAACTTTCCGAACCGTGAAGGTTCCAAGCCGGGAAATGGGCAGATGTCGGCGGTGGCATTGATGGACGCGCGTTCAATTGCCGCGACGGCCGCTAACGGGGGATTGTTAACCTCGGCGGCGGAGCTCGATTGCTGGCATGATGCTCCGGAATATGAATTTGATGTTTCCCCCTATAAAAACCGGATTTATCAGGGATTCGTTAAAGGCGCTACACAGCAGCCGCTAATCTATGGCCCGAATATAAAAGATTGGCCGGAAATGAATGCATTAACGGATAATGTTCTGTTAGTGGTCGCCGCAAAGATAATGGATCCGGTAACGACTACCGACGAGCTGATACCGTCAGGGGAAACATCATCGTTTCGTTCGAACCCCCTGGGGCTGGCGGAATTTACGCTCTCCCGTCGCGATCCGCAGTATGTGGGGCGGGCTAAAAAAATTGCCGTTATGGAGCAACAACGCGTTAAGGGTGAAGATCTTTGCCGTTTAAATCCACAGCTGGAAAATATATTTTCCCAGATACGTCTGCTACCGGGTCAGGAAAATATTAGCGCGGCACAGACTGAGATAGGTAGCATGATCTATGCGGTCAAACCCGGTGATGGCTCAGCGCGAGAGCAGGCCGCTAGCTGCCAGCGCGTGCTTGGCGGGCTGGCCAATATTAGCCAGGAGTATGCGACCAAGCGCTATCGTTCCAATGTGATTAACTGGGGGATGCTGCCGCTGCAGATGAAAGAGGCGCCTGATTTCGAGGTCGGCGATTTTATCTATATCCCGGCAATAAAAAGCGCACTAACCGGTGAGTTTAGTGATATCACCGCTTTTGTAGTCAGCGATAATCGACCTGTGAAGCAGATAACGCTTTATATGGAGAAATTAACCTCGTCGGAGCAGGAGATTATTAAGGCCGGTGGTCTTATTAATTATAATAGAAATCAATTAATCCTCGCTAATTAATATCTGGTCATGCTTGCAGTGTTTCTCTGCCAGCAATCCTTTCAACATTAATATATCTTTTCTTGTGCCAGCACATTAATTTATGCTGAAGCGTTGTTTAGGCTAAGGAGTGTTTGGTTTGAAGGGGGCTCCGATGTGCCCCGCTGTCATTAATTCGTTCTCATGGAGAGAATATCATGACCTATGGACAGGCCTATCTTAAAGGCTGGAAACAGGCTTTTAATTTCGTTGGACGCTCTGACCGCCGTGAGTTCTGGTCATTTTTTCTTATCAACGCCCTGATTGTGGCAACCCCTTTACTCATCTGGTATCTGGCTACGCTTTATGACTACCGGTATGGCGTTTTGAGTCTGTTTCTCTTCCCGTTGGCTTTTGTGCTTCATTTACCGATGATTATCCCAATATTGGCGGTAGGTTTTCGCCGGATGCATGATATTGGCCGCTCTGGTTTCTGGTTTTTACCGGGGATCGTTTTCCCGGTGTTTATTATTTTATCTTTGGCAATGTGCTGCCTGCGTTCAGCGCCGGAACCGTCTCGCTAAGAAAATCAATCATTGCCCGCATTCTGGCGGGCATATGCTTATGCCCCGCCCATAACAGCCACAGATTGCCAGAGTAGCTGCTGATAAACTCCCACTCCGCCAGCACCTGCACGATTTCACCCTTTGCCAGCGCTTCACGGGCGGTAAACAGTGGCAGACTGCCAATCCCCAGATGCTGTTTAACCGCATCAAGACGCACCGCAGTGTGGTTAGCGGCGTAGCGTCCGTACGTCTGCACCGTTTCGTTTTTGCCTTCGCGGCGAAATTTCCAACGCGCGTCGGCGGGCGTTTCGCCAAGACTGATACAGCTATGCGCGCGCAGATCCTGCGGGGTACGCGGCATTCCGTGGCGCTGTAAGTACTCTTTAGTGGCGCAGATGACATGAACAATCGGCATCAGCGGTTTGCCATGCAGTCCAGGGGAAGGGGTATGGGTAATACGCAGCGCGAGATCGATGCCGTCATCAATAAAGTCGAGATCGCGATCTTCTAAACGTAAACAGACGTCAACCTGCGGATAACGGTTGAAAAAGTCGATCATTAGCGGATGAATGACAAAGCGCCCGACGGCTTTTGGTACGCTCAGCGTGAGTTTACCCTGCGCCACCGTCTGGGTACTTCCGGCGCAGTCCATAGCCTGGCGCGCCGCTTCCAGCATTTCCAGCGCATGTTCATACACCGCTTTCCCGGCATCGCTCAGCCGCAGCTTGCGGGTGGTTCGGTGCAACAGTTTGCAGCGCATCTCCTGTTCCAGCCGCGAGACGCTGCGACTGACGGCGGATGGCGTAATCCCGCTCTGACGGGCGACGGCGGAAAAGCTGCCTTGTTCGACAATCTGTACGAAGAGGGCGAGGTCGGGGAGAAGGTTCAGATTCATTTGTGCTCTCAAAGCAAAAGTGCATTGGTTGTGGAGGCCATTATCGCGGTCAATATTATCAATATACTGTGCTGACAGAGAGGAGAACAATCATGACTGAACGTATTTATTACGCCAGCGACGCCACCGAAGGGTGCGCACACATTATCAGCTGCAGCGCTGAAGCCGATGGTGGTTATGCCATTGAACTTGATCGCACGTTGTTCCATCCGCAGGGCGGCGGGCAGCCGTCCGATCGCGGCTGGATCGATGAGCAGCCCGTAATGGCGGTCACGACGCGCGGCGATAGTGTCCTGCATATCGTTGCCCAGCCGCTGCCGTTAGGCGAGGTGGAGCTACGAATTGATGCGCCTGTGCGGCAACGGCATGCCCGTTTGCACTCTGCTGGTCACTTGCTGGGACTGGCCGGCGAGCAGTTCGGCTGGCGACCGGTGAAGGCGCATCACTGGCCGGGAGAGGGACGGATTACGTTTGCTGCCGGCGCTGGCGCCGCGTTACCGGAAGCCAGCGCGCTGCTGGCGCAGGTGAGCGCGTGGCAGAAGCAGGATTTACCGCGCCGCATCACCTTCGCTAATGGTCTGCGCGCCGTAGGATTCGGCGAACTGGCAGCTTATCCCTGTGGCGGTACCCATGTCGTTAGTCTGGCGGCGTTGGGAAATATCGTCATCAGCCAGCTGAAAATGAAAAAAGGGCAGATGATCGTCAGCTATACCCTCGAATAAGCGTTTCAGACGTGCTCAGGGTAGGGATGTTTGCCGCGATAAATGCGTTCCGGCCGGCCGACTTTGCCATAACTGATTTCCGCTTCCAGAAAATCGTTTTTAACGCCTTGTTCGAGATAACGGCGGGCAGTGGTTTTACTGCTGCCGAGGATGCGGGCCAGAGAGTCGGCGGTATGCACGACTTCCGGGTCGGAGAACAGCTGCAGCACGCGGTGAAAGGTGCTTTCATCAATCCCGCGCAGCGGCGCGTCAGCAGGTTCAGTGTGCTCGCGAGCCTGGATATTAAACAGGGCGTCGACGTGGGTCTGGCTGGCCTGTTCGCTCGAACGCAATGAGCTGCGGTAGCGGGCGAAACGCTCGAGCGTATGTTGTAAACGTTGATAGTGTACGGGCTTAATCAGGTAATCGAATACTCCCAGTCGCAGGGCTTCGCTGATGGTCTCCATATGATTATCGGCGGTAATGAAAATGATTCGCCCTTTGTAGTTAGTGCTGACAGCGTGGCGAATCAGATCCAACCCCTTGCCGTCAGGGAGAAAGTTATCCAGCAGGATCAGCTGCGGCTGGTAGAGACGCATCAGCTTTTTCGCGCTTTCCAGTTTATCCGCGATGCCGATTACGTTGAACTGGGGGAACTGTTTGATGGTATCCACCAGGATTTCCGCCAGCATAGGTTCGTCTTCAACGATAAGAGTAGTAATGCTATCCATGATGTTCATCTCGGGTCAGGGGGATATAAAGGGTAAAGATGGTGCCAAAGGGAATGTTATTTTCGACGACGATAGTGCCGCCTGCTTGTTCTACGTAACTGCGCACCAGCCAGAGCCCAATACCGTGCTCGGCGCTGGCGCTACTGGTGACGCCACGCTCAAAGATGCGATCGCGTAGCGTCTCGTCAATACCGCATCCCTGGTCGGCGATCTCGACGATCAGTTCATGACCGTCGCTATTTATTAAACACTCGATCTGCTTCGATCCCAGCGGCTGGCGTAACGAGGCATTGTAGGCGTTATCGAGCAGATTCCCTACGATCGAGATCCATTCGCTGGGAGAAAGCGCGCTGGGAAGGATATCGACGAAGCAGGCGGGGTCGAATACCAGTTCAAGACCAAGCTCTTTGGCCCGATAATATTTACCGATCAGCAGCCCGGCAAGGTGGTTATCCTGGAAATTACGCGCAATAAAATCGAGTACCTTCTGGTGGCTTTCTGACTGTTGCTGAATCAGATCCAGCGCGTGATCGTAGCGTTTAAGAAACAACAGTCCGGCGATGGTCGAGATCAGGTTGCGGTGTTCATGCTGCACGGCGCGCAGATTATCGGCGTACTGCTGTACCTGGCTGAGCTGCAGACTGAGGGTGTTGATATCGTCTTTACTGCGAAAACTGATGACCCAACCCTGTGGGGCATTATTTAAGATCACCGCCATCCGGCTGGCGATCACTTTGATCTGATTAAAAGTGACGATCGCGTCTTTCTTATTCTCATGCGGCGCATCGTAGAAGAATGCCTCTTGCGCAATGACGCTACTGATCTTTTTACCGATCAGTACGGGCTCCGGCTGGCTTAGATTAAGCAGACGACGGGCGGTCTGATTAATGGCGGTTATCTTATAATTTGAGTCGATGGCGATGAGCCCTTCAAACACCGATTCAAAGAGCACGCTTTGCTGGATGAGCAGCTGCGAGAGCTGCTGGGGCTCCATATTGAGCATTTGCTTTTTGATATGCAGCGAGAAGCGGCGAGCGCAGTACAGCAGCAATAGCAGGATAATCGCCATCGGGATCAGTAGCGAGCTTATCTGCAGGCTGAGCCAGTTTTCTAACTGTTCAATGGTATAACCGACCGACACGATGCCGATGACTTTCCCGGTGGCGTCCTGCACCGGCGATTTACCCCGTAATGATGAACCTAGCGAACCTTTGCGTACCGAGACATAGCTTTTGGCGTTATACAGCGCCTCATCGCTATCGCCACCTTCCATTGATTTACCGATTTCGTCCGGGTTGACGTGATAAAGACGCTGTCCGTTGGCATCGCCGACGGTGATGTAGGTGGCGTCTGAGAATGAACGCATGGGGTCGATAAGCTCTTTAATTCTGGCGAGATCGCGCTTCTGTACCGCTTCTACCAGCTCCGGCATTGCTGAAATCTGCATCGCCTGAATCAATGCCCGTTGCCCGACCTGGTAATGAAGACGTTCTTCGGTAATATCTGTTAGATACCAGGACATACCCAGCATGACGACAGTTGAGGTAAATAAGATCAGCAGGAAGATGCGGTTCTGAAAGGACCGCCGCGCAAACCAGTGGGTTATTTTTCGGGTGTACATAGGGCCGATAGACATTAAATGGCTAGTTTCCTCGTTTGGCGGTCCGGGTACCTGCAGATGGCGCACAGATCCAAAAAATTCAGAAAAACGCCCGTTCAAAACCATTGAATCGGGCGCTGGTTTGGTAGCCCGGATAAGGCGCCAGCCGCTATCCGGGAACCTCTCCCCGGTGGCGCTGCGCTTACCGGGGCTACAAACCGGAGCGGACCGGTAGCCCGGCTAAGGCGCCAGCCGCTATCCGGGAACCTCTCCCCGGGTGGCGCTGCGCTTACCGGGGCTACAAACCGGAGCGGACGGGTAACCCGGATAAGGCGCCAGCCGCTATCCGGGAACCTCTCCCCGGTGGCGCTGCGCTTACCGGAGCTACAAACCGGAGCGGACCGGTCGCCCGGATAAGGCGCCAGCCGCCATCCGGGAACCTCTCCCCGGTGGCGCTACGCTTACCGGGGCTACAAACCGGAGCGGACGGGTAGCCCGGATAAGGCGCCAGCCGCTATCCGGGATGGATGCCGGCCTACATCGCCAGCACGTACTTGAGCATCACCCCGGCGGCGATCGCCGAGCCGATCACCCCGGCCACGTTCGGGCCCATCGCGTGCATCAGCAGGAAGTTCTGCCCGTCCGCTTCCAGACCCACCTTGTTGGACACCCTCGCCGCCATCGG